>DISW01000018.1 GCA_002422605.1 Bacteriovoracaceae bacterium UBA6200
TACCGCCAAAGGGGAAGTTTCCGAAGACACTTTCTCCGGATCAAGAGCTTAAAGAACATTTGGGTATTTTGAAACCTTAGAAGAACCCTTTAAGGTCAGGCTTTTCTGTACTCACTTGGGCCGGACGGGCGAAGTAAAACTCTTCAGGAATTTTAACCTGAGGATTTCGTCCGTAAACCATATCAAGATCATAAATATCCCGAGCAGGACCGATGAAGACGTGAACCATGACGTCGCCGGTATCTAGAAGAATCCAATCAGCAGATTCATATCCTTCAAAAGAAAGAATATTGGCCCCTTGGGCACGTAAGTTTTGGGATAGCTCATCAACCATGGCACGGGCCTGAGTGGTGTTCTGAGCAGTCGCCACGATTGAGAAGTCACAAAGTGAAGAAGACCCTCTCATATCGAAAATTTTTAAATTATCGCCCTTAAAATTAGCAAGAATCCAGGCCGAGGCCATTGCATGATTAAGTGGAAATTCAAATGAACTATTTGAAATCACTTTGCTCACTTCATTTTGGATGTATTCATTTATTGCCATGGGTTGCCTTTTTCTGTTCTTCTAAGAGTTGTTCTTTGGTTTTTAGCATAAGTTGCTTCAAGAGATCAATGTTGCGTCCAGAAACACCGGAAATCGGTAAAACCCGACGGTCTAGCTGCTCTTCCATCGCTGAGCGGAACTTTTCAATTTCTTCTTCAGTCATTGCGTCTATTTTGGTTAAGCAGACAATTTCAATTTTATTCAGAAGTTCGGGATTGTACTTGCCCAGCTCTTCCCTCACTGTCACATAGGCCTCAATCGCTTCATATTCCTCGAGGAACATAGAGCAATCGATGAGGTGAACAAGGGCAGAGGTTCGCTCGATATGCTTTAAAAATTTGATTCCAAGACCCTTACCGTCGGCGGCCCCTTCAATGAGTCCCGGAATGTCGGTAACGACGATATTTTTCTCACCCATTTGCACCACACCCAGATTCGGTTCCAGTGTCGTGAATGCATAGTCTGCGACTTTTGGCCTGGCAGCGCTAATGGCACTTATGAGAGTTGATTTTCCGGCATTAGGAAGCCCAATGAGAGCGATATCTGCCAGAAGTTTAAGCTCCAGGTGAAGAGGGATATGAGTGCCTTCTTCTCCGTTTTGAGCAAAACGTGGAGTTTGTAATGTTGAGGTTTGGAAATGAGCATTTCCTTTTCCGCCACGGCCGCCTGTTGCGACTTTGATTCTTTCTCCGTGGGCCGTGATGTCGCAAATGACATCTCCAGTTTCGCGGTGGGTGGCCAATGTTCCGATTGGAACTTTAATAATGAGATCTTCGCCTCCGGCCCCATGCATACAAGATCCAGCACCGTTTACACCGGCTTCTGCGCGAAATGTTTTAATGCCTCGGAAGTGGAGAAGAGTGTTAAGACCTTCATCGCCTTCGAAGTAGACGTCACCGCCATGCCCTCCGTCGCCGCCATCTGGTCCACCCATAGGAACGTATTTTTCTCTACGATATCCGACGAAGCCTTTACCGCCTTCGCCCGAAATGATTTCAATGTCTACTTCATCAATAAATTTCATAAAAGCCTTCGACCTCACGGCCGTATAAAAAAAGAGGGAGCTGTTTAGGCTCCCTCTTTATAATAAAGATCTTTAAAGATCAATTAAGCTGGAACAACAGAGATAGTTTTTGTGCTCTTGTTGTAAAAGCCAAATTTAACTTTACCTGGGCACATAGCATAGATCGTGAAGTCACGACCCATTTTTACGTTTTGGCCTGGGTGAAATTTTGTGCCTTTTTGACGAACGATGATCATACCTGTTTCAACAGCTTCACCACCGAATTTTTTTACACCACGCATTTTTGGGTTAGAGTCACGACCGTTACTGGTACTACCACCCGATTTCTTATGTGCCATATAATAGCTCTCCTAAACTTTGATTCTTATTTAATTACTTCTTAGCTTTTGCTTCAGCTTTAACAACATTACCTTGGCCATCGTTGATCTCAGTGATCAATAGACCTGTGTAACACTGGCGGTGACCGTTTTTACGACGGTAAGCACCCGGCTTACGCTTAAGAACTAGAATTTTACGAGTACGTGCTTGTCTAACAACTTTTGCTGTTACAGTAGCGCCGCCAACAACTGGAGCACCAACGATAGTTTTAGCACCACCGATAAGTAGAACTTGGTCAAAGCTAACAGTTGAACCAACTTCAGCTTCAATTTTTTCTACGTCAATAAGATCACCAGCTGCTAGCTTGTACTGGTGTCCTTTGATTTCAACAACCGTATACATGAATACTCCTTACGAGATACCACCTGTCGGAGAGGTTCATAACCTGCTTTATTCCCTAGGTGAGTTAATTTGAGAGGTCAGTTGTAAGGGGAAATACAAGAAAAGTCAACGCTTATGGGTGCATGGCCCTATGCGTGAAATATCAGAGAGATAGCCTCAGAAAAAGAGCCGAAGGGCGACTCCCACATCGGTGGTAACGAGCTTTTGCGCCACATTATCAGTATCATCTCCCTTAGAGAAGGGAGTAAAGACAAAGGTATCAGCTTCCATGTTGTTACCCATATCATAGGTGGCCTTCCCGATGAAGTAGCTAAAGCCTGATTTGACGTCATTGATGAGAGTCGCGCTGACTTTAACCAGGGGATGAATCTCGTAAATATTGGCCAGGGCCAGGAAGTATTCTGTTGGTAAGAAGCGCTCACCTAAATTGGTAAGGTTTAAGGAGCGGTCTTCTTTTTGATAACCGCCCTCAAAACGCAGATGCCAAAGGTTTGTGAGTTGTTGGTCGTAACCCAGAAGCACGTCCCACAGATTATGAGTTGGTTTGTTATCAATTGTTTCTGAACGGTAGAGGATTTGGGAGAAAATCATACCTAGACTCGTCTGGTAGCTGATCTGACTGCCCAGTTTATAGCGATCCTGATCTTCCCCTAAAACATAATCTAGCTGAAGGTCCCCGGAATACTGAACCTCACCATGAAGCCAAAAAGTTGAATCGATTTCTCCCTCATAGTTATTGATCCCCTTATCACCTAAAAGGATAAACTGAATGTTGTGAGTGTCGCTTAAAAAATGGGTATAGGAGATCCCGTCATTTCCCTGAGCTACCTGGGAAATGGAAGTTAGTCCTGTCGGTTGGTTAAAAGGATTTATGGGATTAAAGATTTCTCCCAAACCATAGTTGATATACATCCTCCCCAACATCAGCCGTTTTTGTCCGAGATCAATCTCATAATAGAACTTATTCAGGATGGATTCCACCTGCTCCTTACCATTTTGTTCCTTATGCTGGAGCTTAAAAAGATCACGGGCCACAAGTTGATTGGGGAAGGTGAAAATGTTGGTCGCAAAATAAGGGGGATTCGGTTCATAGAGATCAGAATAGCTGTAACGAACAAACCAGTTTGCCTCAATTCGGGAATTATCTTTTTCGATTTTACCGTTTAAATTCCCATAGAGGAGATAGAAGTTTTCATTGTTCCAATTCTGGAAGAGATCCTCTTTAGCTTCAGTATTATTATTAGATTGGCGGAACTGTCCTTCGAGGTTACCGGAAAGTTCCGGAACAACCTTGGCGACACTTGTAAGAGGAAATAAAAAAAGGAGTAATAATAGTTTCATCAGCGTCCGGATAGATTTTTTTGTGAGAAGTGGTCTTTAGGAAAACTTACATTGAATTTAACGTTCTTATAATCCAGAACTGTTTTTTTACTAGCATCATCTTCCGGTTTCATTTCCCAATGGGTAGGGAAGAGGTGACCATCAAACTTTTTAACATCTGTCAGAGTAAGAGTCCGACGATGTTTTCCTTCTTTATCGTAGTAACGATAAATTCGCGGCAGACAGTCCTTAGGTGAAGCATAGGTCACGATCCTGGGCCACATCACTTTAGTATTGCTCTTAGCGACGTTATTAATCACTCGATATTCTTCTCCATCAACTGTCTCATTGGGAATGAAAGTATGGGAGTAGTCATCGGCCATGGAAGAAGCTTTAAGAATATCGTCATTAGTAAAGTCTGATCCCATCCAGCTCGCCAGTAGCATGGAAGAGGAAACCGCAACTTTCCTTTTTAGCTTGGGAAAGTAGTTCCACATATTGTTTTCTATCCGAAGCGTTCTGATACCTTTTTCTTTCGCCGGGGATTTAATGGTAGAGATGGCAAGATTCTTTCCTTCAACATCCGATTCTATCTCTAGAGTTCGGGTCCAATTAGGTGTTTGAATTGTCATGGTGATTTCGGAATGAGACCTGTCTCCACGCATCTGATTTTCGGAATATTTCAACCATTCATCAGCATTATTAACGTTCGCGCCCAAAGCGACACAGAGGACGAAATCTTTTCTTAATAATTTTTTAAACATGATGTGTCCTTTTCTCAGTGATTTGTCCGTCCTTAATGTAAAGGACGGTTCTCACCTCATCAATAAGACGCTGATCATGAGTTGAGAAAACAAAGGTTAAATTAAATTCTTTATTGAGTTTTAAAAAAAGCTCGATAATTTCCTGCGCTGTGCGGGAGTCGAGGTTTGCTGTGGGTTCGTCGGCCAGGATGAGCTCCGGTCTGCCGGCAATGGCGCGTGCGATAGAAACTCTTTGCTGCTGTCCTCCCGAAAGCTGTTTCGGAAAACGGTTCCCCATCTCTGGAAGTCCAACTTGTTCCAGGGCCCATTTAACACGATTTTTTATTTCTTGTTGATCATAGCCTTTCAACTGGAGAGGGAATTCGATATTTTCTGCGGCGGTAAGAATCGGGAGGAGCTGGTAATCCTGAAAAATAAAGCCCATCGATTCAAGCCGGTGGCGGGTTCTCTCTTCAAGGGAGAGGTGGGTGATATCAACTCCGCCATGATTTAAAACTCCGCTTGAAGGAAGAATAAGTCCTGCAATGAGATTAAGTATGGTGGTCTTACCGGAACCAGAGGGACCCACCAGGGCCATGAAGTCGCCATCTGAAATGGTGATATTGATATTTCGTGCCCCATAAACCTTATTATCGGCCGAGGCTTCATAAATTTTGTTAACGTCAATCATTTCAAATTGCATTCTGACTCCTGCGTATCACTCTAATCAGAGGATGGATCATTGTTAGACCCAGGAAAAAGTAAACCAAGAGAGGAACTTTCCAATAGTATTCCATCACCGGATAAATCCTGACTAAAGGAACAATGGTCATGCCCCCCATGATAATGGGTTTCCCGCCAGTGAAGAGCTGGATGTTAACTGGATAGTAATAACTGTAAGTCGTAAAAAGATGTCCCAAAAGGGTGCCGCCTAAAATGGCCATGGTTCCCATCATGAACACTTCCAGCATTAAGCTTAAGGCAATCCAGTTAGTGCGTGCACCGATAATATTGAGAGTTTGAAACTCTTGCTCTCTTTCAAAGAAAGTGATCATCAGAGTGTTGGATAGACCTAAGCTGATCACCAGCACGATGATGAATGTAACGGTCCAGGTGAAGTTATCAATAAACCGTAAAGAGACACTTATTTCAGTCAGAAGTTCATGCCATGAAGTGACTTGAAGATCTGGTAAATCAGGCAGAGTTTCATCTTCCATATCGAAACTAACCCTGATGTGATACTGGTTATCATTCATACTCATCATTTCTCTGGCGGAATGAATCTGGGTGAAGGCGAGAGATTCTTCCAGATCTCCTCCTCCAAAATCAAGTAGTCCCACCACCGTCATGAGATCATTGGCCACTGAACCATCAAGGGCCTGGCCTATCACAACGACCTGATCGCCTAGTTTGGCATCAATTCGCTGGGCCAGTTTTTTCCCGAGAATGATTTCTTTATCTCCTAAGGGGTCTAGAAAACGTCCTATGGTTGTCGCTTTTGGAAGAGAAGTGAGTTTGGCTTCTTTTTCTACGTCGAGCCCCGTCAGGAGAACTCCTAAAGTTTTCTTTTCCCCTGAAATAAAAACTGGAGCAGTGACTCTTTGAGTAGAGAGAGGGAAGAGGGATTTATCCTGAATCTCATCATCAGTGAGAGTTTTATAGTTATTAAACTCTTTTTTACTTTCTTCACTGTAATAACCTTTCTGAGAAATATGGTACTGGCCCGCGTACTGAGAAAGGAAATCCTTCATCACTTCTCTTGATCCGGAATTGGCGAAATTAAGATCCCAAATAATGAAACCGGTACCAAGAATCAGGCCCATGAGCATGATGAATGTCCGTCGGGGAGCGCGCCATAAATTTCTGTAGGAGAATTTCAAGAGGAAGAGGAATTGTCTCATGGTTCCGACTCCAATTTCTTAAGAGTTCGGTGGATAGAAAAAATATAACTGAATCCTAATACCAGGATGACAAAAATAAAAGTTATCAGAAGCTGTTCTCCGGAAAGAAGAGGATAAATCACTCCGGGAAGTTTTATTCCGGCCCGTTCAATTGCGACACCGTCACTTAAATGTTTGAAATCGAGACCTGTTTGGGATTGAACACCAATGACGGAAATGAGAAGGAAAAAGGAGAAAAGTCCCGAAAGGCAAATCATCAGAAAAACCTCAGAGAATCCAATCTTCCAGAACTTTTGTCTGGTGACTCCGATGACATTCATCATACGGAGTTCTTTTAATCTTTCCTGCCAAAGCATATTAACGGGTGTGAGAATCGTCATGGTAATAGTGATGGCGATAATGAGAAAAAAGAATTTAATCATTCCATCGTGGAAATCCAGAACGACCGCCATCTCTGGATTCATATCTTTCCAACTCTTGAGAGAGTAATCGTTTCCCTTAATCATATTTTCTACTAGCGGTCTGTATTCAAGATCTGGAGTAAGAAGTGTGATGCGATTAAAAAGGACGTTCCCCGTATCATTATTGAGGAAAAGCTTTTGCCATGTGCTTTGATTAATATAGACGAATTTTTTTTCAAAACCCTGACTATTATAATGGTAGATACCCTGAATATTTAAAAGCTCTGAGCGAAGTTCTCCCTGCTGATCCTGATAGTTCAGAACGAGCTGGTCTCCCACTTGAAATTTAAAAATTTTAGCGAGTTCCTGCCCGATAACCACACCATACTCTTCCTGATCCACGAATTTGCCACTCACCATATGGGAAGTAAGAGGGAGAAGATTCTGATGAAGTTCCGGGACAATTCCTATGGTAAGAAGCCCGGCCGATCCTTCAGGGGTCGAGATGTTGGCATCAAGGACCAGTTCTGGTGAAGCGGTCAATTGAGGATGCTTAAGCTTCTTTTTTAATTGTTCACTATAAAGGGCCGGGAATGCTGAATCAGTGGATTGGGCATAGTGCTGTTCCTGGATTTGAAAGAAGCCAGTATTAGTGTTCACGACTGCTTTCTCAATCTGGGCATTCATCCCCTCAAAAAAGGCCATGACCCAAACCGCAATAGTCACTGCCAAAGAAACCGAAAACCCGATAAAAAAGCTCCGCCCGGCATTCCTTCGAATGCTCTTCCAGGCGAACTTAAACAGATAGAGATTTTCATTATTCATATATGGTCTTCAAAGCTTAATTGATTTAGACGGACTTTCCAATTATTAAGAAGATACTTATCTTTCATTCAAATTATCCGATTAGTTTCTTAGGACAAGGAGTCTTAAGATGGAAGAAGTTAAATGGAATTATTTTCAATACCGTAAGGGTTATGATTATCCGGTTTATTTACGAATAAAACAGGATGAAGCCACACCCAAATTTCTTCATCTTTTAAATGAAATGGGTTTTGGCACTTTGTCGGAACCTGAGGTCCGCAAAATTCCTTTGCAGCGGGCCTATACGCGAATGCTTTCTATTCAGAGCGCTAGCTCAAGGCTTCAATTACAAATTAATGGTCCAGATCTTTTGGATAAATATGGTTCTGAATCTCTTTCTCTGCAAATGGGAATGCCTGTTTATACTTACAAAAAAGTTGGCATTATGGGTCTTCCTCATTCAAAAACATTATGGGAACTGGCCATTAACTCAGACATCTTTCACACAGATCAAATGGTGGGGGTGAGGGTTATGCTTATAAGATTTTTAGCCCAAGCTTTGGCTTCCGAAGGCATCCTTTGTTATTGGGGAACGGTAAAAGACGGCTCCGTAATTGTTATGAAACAGCAGGACTCTTTCGGAGAAGCCATAGTCATTGATGTGAATAAAAAGATGATCTTTTCCAATGGGGATATGCTTAAGATCTCTCCATCTTTAAAAATCATCAGAAAAGACAAAGATGCGGGCCATAGTGGAAATTTATCACGTGAAGACATCATTGGTTTTCTAAGTGTGAGCACATGCCTACTCAGCTTCCAAGGCATCACCCAACCGATGAAATCCGCTATCTATAAATTAAGCGCCAACGTGGCAGCTTCCTATGGGAAGTTTGAGCAGAGCCTTAATCTGTAGTTGTCTTCAATGAATTAGTCCGATAAGCTAATTTCCATGAATCAAGAATGGATTGACCCGGTTATTTTCTCCGTAGGACCTCTGCAAGTACGTTGGTACGGCGCCATGTACGTTCTGGGTTTCATAGTTGGCGGATTCATTCTTAAATATCTTTACGACAAGAAGTTCTGGCCTCTCGGAAAAGAAGCCATCGATAAGTACATCACTTGGCTTATTGTCGGCATGTTTCTTGGGGCCCGAATCTTTTATGTTTTTATTTATAATTGGGATTACTACTCCGTGAACCTCGCCGATGCGTTGGCAGTCTGGAAAGGTGGCCTTTCATTCCATGGTGCCGTTTTTGGAATGTGTGTTTCGACTTATCTTTTCGCTCGTAAAAATAAAGTACATTTTTTTCAGTTGGCCGACAGCCTTGCTGTTGCTGGCGGTCCTGGACTTTTCTTTGGCCGCATGGGTAACTTCATCAACGGAGAGCTTTACGGGCGTGTGACTGACTCCTGGGCAGGAATTATCTTTCCCGGTGGAGGACCTTTTCCTAGACATCCGTCCCAATTATATGAGGGTGTCTTAGAAGGTATTGTTCTTTTCCTCATTCTCTTTTGGCTTCATCGCCGTCAGAAAATTTACGGCATTGTCAGTGCGGTCTTTCTATTAGGGTATGGCGTTTTCCGCTTTATCGTAGAATTCTTCCGGGAGCCTGACTCTCAACTCGGTTATTACTTCGGGTATTTTACGATGGGACAATTTCTTTGTTTGGCGATGATCGTTTTATCTTATGCGATCTACCGTCTGGCCAAAAAGGCCAATGTTCCGAATCCTTTAGTTAGTTGAATTTGCTTTCTTCATCTTTTCATTAATCGACGGCTCTTCAGATTCGATCTTTTGGACAGCGTAAAAGATGGGAAAGCAGGTGATCGTACAAGCAGCGCTATAAATATGTCTGAGAGGCGGCTTTTCCCAGGTATAGTAGGCTTCCTCACCTGTCTTCTTGTAACTATCTTGTTTACCTAGCTTATCCCTGAGCCCTTTGAAAAAAGTATCATGGAGAAAGTAACTGGGAAGGCGGGCATGAAAATCGAGGATCACGCCTTCTTGTTCCTGAACCAGCACGGGGAATTTATAACGTACATTCGAGACATAATATTTAAGTGTTCTCACTTGAAAGTTTTTAGACATTTCCTCAGGGGTCCCAAGCTTTTTATTGAGCTCTTTTAGGGGTCTACCAGGCATAAAGTCTTCAAATGTATCGTTATTAAAGCTGTAATTTGGAGCTTCAACTTTTGCGTTTAAAGGTTGAAACTTGAGTAAGAGGCATGGCAGAATTATGAATAGCTTTAACATGAATTAATATTAGCACTGAAAAGTGCCGATAGGGTGAATGTAAAATCGGTTAAACTTGATACAAAAAGTAAGGTACTTCCGAAGACTCTTTTAGTGTAAAGCCGTTTTTTGGTCCTATCTGATTTGTGTATAAACTACTGTTAATACAGTTCGATTTGCACATAGGGACAAATTTATTTGCCTTCTTGGGCGGGAACTCTAATTGAATTATTCTTTTAGAGATGAAGTCTCCGCTGGCTTCAGGAAGATTAAGGGAATGAAATGATAAAATGGATGGGTACTTTACCGCTAGGGATGTTATTTCTTGTTAGCGCATGTTCTACGACTTCATCGCAAAAGATCGCAACTGTAAATGATGAAGAGAACTATAATCCGTCAGTTTCTGAACAGGCCGAATATTACCGGGTTCAGGAACAACTCATTGAAAAAGATCTGCCTAATTGTAAGGGTTGTATTCATGGAAGTGCCCATGAATTAACTTTTACGGCACCATTAAATACCTACGAGATTTCACCTAAAGCAGTAGAAGAACTCGGACTCGTTAACACTAAGTTTGATTTTCCTGTTACGTGGAATAAACAGACGAAAATGTGGGTTAAGTTTTTTACGACCCGCGGTCGTCGACACTTCATTAATTACACGCAAAGGGCCGGGCGTTATGCTCCGGTGCTTTCAAAAATCATGGCCGACAATGGCCTGCCACGAGATTTGATTTATCTCGCTATGGCCGAGTCAGGTTTTCAAAATCATGCGCGTTCATGGGCCAAAGCCGTAGGCCCTTGGCAATTCATGCCGGCCACTGGTAAAAAGTTCGGTCTTAATATTGACTGGTATGTTGATGAAAGACGAGATCCTTTAAAGGCAACCATCGCCGCTGCGAATTATCTTAAAACCCTTCATGGACTTTTCGGTTCCTGGGAACTGGCAGCTGCTGGATACAATGCCGGGGAAGGGAAGATTGGTCGCGCTATCCGCATGTACAAGACAAAAGATTTCTGGAGACTTACCAAGGGTCGATATCTTCGCCCTGAAACTAAAAACTATGTTCCAAAAATCATGGCCCTTGCCATCATCGGGAAGAACCTGGAAGTTTTTGGGTTCAATGATATCCAATTTGAGAAAGCCCTGGATTATGAAGAAATCATGGTTAAAGGAAATGCCGACCTTTATCAAGTAGCAGAAGTTCTCGAAATTGATTTCGAAGTGGTTAAAAAATATAATCCTGAGATCGTGAGATGGCAGACTCCAAATTACGTCGAAAACTACACGTTAAGAGTTCCAGTAGGACTTAAAGAAGGCTGGGAGTCTTATCCTGAGAAAGAATCAGTTATCGCTGACAATTACAAAACCTATGTTCCAAAAGGGTTGACCTCTTTAAATCACATCTCTCGTAAATTTAAAGTTCCTTTAAATGTACTGAAAGCGTTAAATCCAACTGTCTCGCCAACTCGGGTGACTTCAAAATCTGTGGTTTATCTTCCGTTTCGTGAAGATCATTCTCTTAAGGCCAGTATGTATGCTGACCTCTATGAGAAGCCTAGAAAGCATATTATTAGAAGACAAAACTATCAGCGGGTAATCAGTTCCTATGCAAAAAAGGGAAAAGTCATAAAAAACCCAACGGTATTTTATACAGTGAAGAAAGGTGATAGTTTATGGAAAGTGGCCCAGAGAACAGGTGTTCCGATGGGGACAATCATTAAAACCAATCAGCACATCGTAAAACGACGACAAATTCTGCCCGGTGATAAATTGGCCATTCGTTAAAATGAAAAACCCACTCGCAAGAGTGGGTTTTTTATTTTAAGATCACCCCATGGGATTCGGACTATTAAAACACTTTAAAGATAAAAAGAGCGATTCTGCTCAAACTAGCAACTCTAAACACTACCGTCATGTTGTCATCGGTCAGGATTTAGGAGCGGTTTTAAAACTCGTTGAGTTAAGGAAGAACGCACCGGATGAGTCGGTTCGTCTTATCTCAACCAGGCCTTTAAACCGCCAACTCCTTCTTGAGAATTACGAGTTCGGAGTTTCATCCCTTCGTTCTTCGGTCGCGGTTGAGAATATTTACCGCAAGTACCATGATGCCAGAATCTTACCACAATCAAATGAAGCTCTCTTTTACAAAGATGGTAAATTCCATGACTTTGGTGGTAGAGCAAAATCAATGGAACTTCTTAGTGGTGAAGAATTCTTCTCTCAAAAAGGTTACCGGATTGAACTTGCTAGTTTCTTCTCTCCGGAAGACTGGGAAAACCTGGATACGATTTTAAATGAATCTTCTGAAATCAGAATCTTTGAATCTATTGAAAAAACGACTCCCCAGGACCTGGTTGATAAGAAAGAATGGGAATTGAACTTTAAAGATTTTGCTCTTGTTACTTGCGAGAATCTTTACGTCTCAATGTCGCCTAAGAAATTTTTAAATCTTTTCTCCAACAAAGACGCTCTGACGGCCGAGTTCATTGATGTCTGTACAGCAGTTGAAGTGCAGTCAGCGATGTCAGTTACACTTAAACTCAATAAAGAAATTTATGCCGAAGATCGAACGCTTTTTCTTCCTCAGAGCATGACTCATGAGTGGGGACACTTCATTGTGGAGTTCGAGTCTTATAATCATCAGAAGAAAGAGCAACTTTGTCATTTTCTTTTCCTGATTCATGAGGAAGAACCTCAGACTGAGGATTTAGGAAGCAAAATCAAGTTGATGAAACGAGTGGCTGACCGAGTGTTCCCTGATCTCGAAAAACACATCGTTAAAGAATATATCCGCTTCGATGAAGAGATGTTTATCTCTCATGTTAAAGACTCTGCTCTTGAGCAGTTGTCTTTTGATTATCCAACCTTGCGTTTTCTGGGCCAGGCATCTCCTGTTGCGAGTGAGCTTACTCAGGAGAAATTTCTTTCACGCGTACTTTTAAACTAAGGAGAACTTATATGAAATTACTTATCGCTTTTGTTGCTCTGTTATCTGTTGGGCAAGCCGTTGCTCAAACTAAGATCGTAACCATCGATGCTTTTGACTATTCTTACACTGGCGGACTTTTAATCAAGTCTGACGATGCAAAGAAAGGTTCAGATCGTGATGAAACTACTTTCCGTTTGAATCTTAATTATGCTCAAAACTGGGACCAGTACGTTGGTCTTATGTGGAAAGCGCGCCTTTTCATCAACCGTGAAGATATTGATCAAGGAAGCAGCGATTACAAAGACACTCGTTGGGGTGCAGCTGGTGGTCTTCTTTATAACTTCGATGCTAATGACATCAAAAATTCTTTCTTTGCTGGCGGAATGTTAGGTATTGAAAGAGCAACCATCGAAGAAGGCAGTCGAGATGACGAATCAGGCTTCAACTTCTTTGGTGAAATCGAAGGCGGTAAACGCTTCGATATGGGCCAATACTCAGTTGTTAATATCTCTTATGCACCATCAGCGAGCTTTGGTTATAAGCGCTACGGCGGCGATATTCGTAAAGAATATTTCAAAAACGGCACAGAATTTAAGATTCATTTCCTAAAATTCGATATTCTTTTCTAAGCTTCAAGGCCACCTTCGGGTGGCCTTTTTTTTGCCTTTCCTCTAGGGGTAGGGGCAAATAACGTCAAAATTTTGATACCAATAGAACCACTCTCTGGTCCTACACTCACTTGCACTCCATCAAATATCTATTGCCAAAGGTACTTTGGTTAGAAAAACTTAACTTATTAAAAAGTTTTTTTGATTTAGCTAACCATGAATGGAAATGACCAAGGTCATTATTTAAAAGGAGATTTCATGAAAAAACAGCTAACAGTTGCTCTAGGACTTGCTGTTCTTGCAACACCGGTTTTCGCTTCTAAAGCTCGTCTTCAAGCTCTTGGTGAAGACTCTTACGGATCTGCGTACATCAACGACAACCGTAACATCTGGCTTAACGCTGCTCAAATCAACAATCACAAAGACCTTGTGACTTATGAATTTGGTGGAAATGTAAACCAAGATTCAGCTGCTAATGCTCGTGGAGAAGGTGGCGTTTATAAAGCTCACGGTAACTTCGTTTACGGTGTTCACTTTGGTGGAGCTTCGAATACTGGTAACGGTCTTCGTGCAGCTGCTGGTTTAGTGGATGTTGCTGTAACTGGAGGAACTCCTTCTGCTACTGCTACAGGTGACGAAGAAAATAATATTGATCTTTTCATCGGTGGCGACGCTGGTATGAAATGGGGTGCTAACCTTGGTTACGCTAGAACTCAAGGTGAAGAAGGCGAAGGCCAGTACGGAGAGTCTCTAAGAACTCGTCTTGGTGTAATCATGGGTGATACTCAAGTTTACGCGAACATTAACCTTATCAATAATGCAAAAGGCGAATACGATACTACTGCTATTGGTGGGGCTGCCGGTTCTGCAAAATTTGAAGGCAAGCTTGGTTATCAAGTCGGTGCGATCCACGCTTGGGAAGGAAATACTCTATTTGTAGATTTCCGTTCTTTTGATATGGAATCAACAATTATTACTAATAAAGAAGATGTTGCTTCTAAGCAACTTGATGTTGGTATCGGTCGTGTTGAGCGTTTAAACGATAAAACAAATCTTTTTGCTCGTGCTTCATTCTTCATGAGAAATATTGAAAATGATCATGGTAAGCAAGGTGGAGCTGTTGCCGCTGGTTGTGATCTGAACGTTGCTTTCTGTGAATCATATGACACTCAAAGAGTTCCAGTTGTTGTCGGTTTAGAAACTGAAGCGACTTCTTGGTTAACACTTCGTGCTTCTGTTTCTCAGGTTATCTGGGGATCTCAAGAAGTTGAAAATGCTGGTGATAAAGTTGAGTCAGGTATCCGTAACTCTACAGCGATCAACGCTGGTGCAACTCTTAAGTTCGGCGAACTTTCAGTTGACGGTGTAATTGGTAACAATGATGTTGCTGGCAACATCGGAGAAGACACTTCTGCTGGTAACGGTACTCTTCGTACTGATAACCTAATGACTCGTGTTGCTATGACTTACCGTTTCTAATCTTAGTTTAAGACGAAATGATAGTGGGGCCTGGAGAAATCCAGGCCCTTTTTCGTTTCTGGGGTCATTTTGACCGCATCAATTGTCAGTTAAATTCCAAAGACTTTTACTAATCTTTTCTTGTACAATTTTTAGGAAACACAAGGAGTCTCGACAATGAGAAGAATGATCGCTACGGCAATGTTGTTAGTGGCCGGAACTGCACAATCTGCAGAACAGCTAAAATTTGGTGATATTAACTATTTCCTTCAGCAAGGACAATTCAATCTACTAGCTGATGTTAATTCTTCTTTCGAGAAGCAAAGAGTTGGAAGTGAAGACGTTGAGGTTCGCGGAGTTATTCTTTCAACTCAGCTGGCCTATGCATTCACGGATCAATTTAATGCATTCGTTGGTCTTGATTATGCTTACGATCGTGAATTTGAAAATAAAACAGATCCAACAACGACTGACTATACTTCTGATGGCCTCTCTAACCCGGCCTTAGGAGTTAACTATCGTCTCTTAAATCAAAACGATTCTCGTTATAATTTAGATTTAGGTGCTGTTGCTCGTATCAACATTGAAGATGCTGAGGACGGGGACGCTATTCCTGGAAATTCTAAAGATGGAAATTTTGCTGAAAGCAGAAGTTCTTTAGAGGCCAATGTTCGTCTCGGTCGTAAATTCGACATTGCTAACGAGTGGCAATTGGCCGCAGGTGCTGTTTATTTCACTGAAGGGGAAAGAACAGTTAATGGAATCGGTGGGGATGTTAAATCTGATGATGAGTCTTCAATTGATTATTATCTACGTGCTTCTTATCAGTACCGTCCAGTTAATGAATTCATGATGCTCATCTCTGCTCAGGCGACTCGCGTGGGTGAGATGGATGAAGATGTTAAAGGGGTTGGCTCTTTAACTCATGATTCTCATATTGATTTGGAATTCCGATTCACTGCAAAGTATTTGATCACGGATAATTTCATTGCGAAGTTCAACTACAGTCAGTCCAGAAACTCTAACTATGATGTTGAGGACACTGAAGTTAAAAATCGTCGTGCACACTTCTTCGGTCTAGGCGTTGATTACCTTTTCTAATTTTCTTTGAATTTCCTGGAAGCTATCAAGGCTTCCAGGATTTTATCCTGATCTACCTTAATCTGATTCTGCTCTACATAACTCTCAATTCTCTTAATAAGAACCTCAATCTCGGTAAGTTGTTCTAATAATTGAAGTGAATGGTGAATAATCATGGCCCCTCTCCTAAGTTGGATAATTTATCATACATCTGTATGGTATATCAAACAAGGTTTTTTTCAGTGCCAGCTGGTCTTCTAAGTCGCTAAAATAAAAGAATATTAAAAGGGAATTTCATGCAGCGTAAAAGTTTTGCTCTACTTTGGGGTCGTAAAATATTCTTTGGACTTTCATTTCCATTGTCTTGTCTTTTGGGGCTGCTCTATCTCAAAGGTTCATCCCTTCCGATAAATTTTTCTGAATGGTTTTATTTTGTAACGAATCTTGTGGGTTACTTTGGGCTTTTGAATGTTCTCTTTTTCTATTTACTCTTTTATCCCATTGCTCGCATCCAACCTTCTTATTATGTTGTTCGCATTTGGTCTTTGATCCTCATTTTGATTCTTAATTCTCTCATTGTAATAGATGCGATGATTTTTTCAAAGTATCAGGTCCATCTTTATAGCGATATTGGAAAGCTCTTATTGTCAGGGGATCTTCATCATCTTGCCTCTAATGAAATTTTTGCAGGTATTATCGCAATCTTCTTAGTCTATGCTTTCGTGGTTTGGCTTAGAGGGGAGGCCACATGGAGAAGCATGCAAGGTCGCTTCTATAATCCCATTGGCGGCATACATCTTGGTGTTATTTTTTTCTTACTGTTTGTTGGTAAAACATTTTATTTTTTCAGCAGTGTTCATCCTCAGTTTACGGCCTATTTTCCCTTTGATGTAAATTACCGAAATGGTGTCGATTTAGAAGATGGTCGTAAGAAGTTTACTTATTCAAAAGATCTTAATTGCCCGGGAAAAGAAAATCCTAATTTGATTATGATAACTCTTAAAGAGTGGGGAAGTTCTGATTTTACTGATGAGAAGATGCCCCATGTTTATAGAATGAAAAGACACGGTGTAAATTTCTCTAATCACTATAGTGTGGCTTCCACTGTGAAGACTGGGCTCTTCACTTTGTTTTATTCCATGCCGGCTTCATATGAGCCACATACGGGTAACGTTAAGCCGTTTTTTCTTAAAGAAATGAATAAACGAAATTATGAGATTCTTGATTATGGTAGGAACGAAGAAGATAGCTGGGTGAGTTTTAAGTCCTGGTCAAACAATCGGGGCGAAGAAAGAAAGCCTTTCTTCCTTTCAATTGTTATGGATGGCATTGTACAGGAATCCGATGTTCTCATACAGGAGATGATTTCGATCCTTCAGGAGAGGAATCTTTTAGAAAACACTCATATTGTTATAACGGGAAGCCATCCAGGAAAAATCTCAGATTCCAGAATCCCACTTCTCTATATTGATTCGAAAAGAAAAACGAGTGAGGCCCATCATCCAACCTCTCACTATGATATCCTTCCGAGTCTGACTCAGAATCTTTGGAATTGTAAAAATTCATTTGAGGTAGCAAGAGTAGGATTTCCTTTAACACAGCAAAAGCGGGAATGGCTTTTTTCATCTTCTCCGAATTCTTTTAAGATTTATGATTTTTTAAATGATGGGATGATTGAAGTCATTGATGGAAAAATAAACACAGAGGGCAATGCCCGAAGTGAGCTCGTCTTTTCAACCATTGAACACTTAAAGAGATATTTTTAAAGACGCTTGAGCTCAACGAGAGTTTCGAAATGTGAGGAGTTAGGGAACATATCAAAAATTTGTATTTTGGATATGCGGTAATTGTTTTTCAGTTCTTTTAGATCATGGGCGAGAGTTTCATGATTGCAGCTCGAGTAAATAATCATTTCAGGTTTATTATTTAAAAGAACATTAATGGCCTTATTCAATCCTCGCCTTGGAGGATTCACGAGAATAATCTCTGGAGCGAATTGCTTTACCATATCCCCAACTGAAGCCGCATCAGCACTCTTGAAATTTAACTGGGTGAGCTTAAACTCCTGGGCGGTTTCATTGGCCACGTTAATGGCATCTTCGTTTATCTCAATCCCTAGACCGCTTTCTAAATAAGGAGCGGCAAAGAAACTGAAGGCTCCTTGACCGCAATAAAGTTCGACGAACTTTTTCAGCCTAGCTTCTTTAATCCAATTGGCCGCAGTTCCATAAAGCGTTGATGCCACGACCTGATTTGTTTGCACGAAGGCACGAGGACCCAGGCGGAATGTGATGTCACCCAGACGATGAAGTATAGAGGTTCTTTCTGTAAGAAAAATTTCTTCTTCTCCCTCCAGTATGGCCTGGGGGATAGGTTGGATATTAACTGATATACATTTTAAGTGTGGAAAGGCACTCAAAAGAGTGGATTGATATTTTTTGATACGATCAATGGCTTCTTTGGATCTTAAAACAAAACGAAGATAGGTTTCGTTAGTAGCTTCTCCATGAAAAAGAATAAGCCCTTTAAGTTCTCCTGTTCTCTGGGAAATATCATATGGCACTAATTTGGCAGTGCTGATAAAGGACTTCAAGGACGGAAGGAGTTCATTAATCTTTTGTAAATGAAGAGGACAATCGAGAAGTTCACTTCCCAGAATGCCAATGACCGGATCTTCCAGTGTTCCACTCACAACGAGTTTTGCTTTATTTCTAAAATGGGTCTGACTAGAGGTCACAGGAGTTAAGAAGTCCGGCACTTCAAGGCCCTGAAGTGAACAGCTTAAAACGTCTTGTTTCAGAGTAATTTGTTCGGAATAGGAAGACTCTATCAAATCACAGGATTTGCATTTGTTTTCATTATAGTAACTGCAGAAAGTCTTCATAGAGATATAATGATACTTGGATGAAGACATTTTTTCTTGGATTAATTTTATTCTTTCTCTTGTCACTGGGACTTATTCCCGTTGGTATGTACTTCTCTCATGATGTGAGAGTGCTTAAAACGGATTATCCTCACATCATTAAAAAAGAGAAGGATGGGCCTGAGTTTGAGATAAAGTCAGGTATTCCTAATAACTGGGTGAAGCTTGAGCACATTTCGAAATTAGGGAAATGGGCGATAGTTATTTCCGAAGACTGGGGCTTTTATCAGCATGAAGGTGTTGATCTTAATCAGGTCAAGATTGCTCTGACTGAGATGTGGGAAGATCAGAAGTTCCGCGGGGCGAGTACCATTAGTCAGCAAATGGTTAAGAATGTCTTTCTTTCTTCGGATCGGACCCTTTGGAGAAAGCTCCATGAGGTTATTCTGACTAAGAAAGTTGAAAACGAATTATCGAAAGAGCGCATACTGGAGATTTATTTAAACTGTATTGAATTCGGGCCAGGAATTTACGGAATAAAAGAGGCTTCTTACCACTATTTTCAGAAACACCCAGGACTTCTGTCTGCTAAAGAGGGCGCCTTTCTGGCCATGCTTCTTCCAAGTCCCAAACGGTATTATGTATCTTTTAAGAAGAAGGAATTAACTCCCTTTGCCCAAGAGCGGATCAATACGATTCTGACAAAACTCAGAATGGCCCGGGTCTTAACAATGGAAGAGCTTGAAGCTGAGAAGGAAATACCTCTTAGTTGGGAGACTATATGATATGCCGGAGGCATTCATAGGCCACTGCCGTTGCCACATTAGATAGATTGAGAGAGCGGATTTCGGAAGAGTACATAGGTAGCCGGTAAATTTGAGAATGATACTCTTGTTCAACCTCGTAAGGAATCCCGCGGGTTTCACCGCCGAAAATCAGATAACAGCCTTCCGAGTAAGGAGCATCATAATGAAGCTTCTCTCCATTATTCTCATAGAAGAAAAGCTTCTCCCGTTCAGGCTTTTCCCGAATAAGAAAATCTTCCCAGGAATCAAATTCCTTAAGTGTGACATATTTCCAGTAATCAAGACCCGCTCTTCTTACGGCCTTCTCTGAAATATCAAAGCCGTAAGGTTTAATAAGGATGAGTTCAAGATTGAGAGCGACGCATGTGCGCCCGATACTCCCGGTATTACCGGGAATCTCAGGCGCAAACAATACGATTTTAAACTTTGGATTATTTTCCATTAACTAATAAGTGAGTCAGAGTACGGACGATAAGTCCTGAAGCTCCATGACCTGAACAGTAAGGAAGGTGAGATTGAGAATCAACAACACCTGCGATATCAAGGTGGGCCCACTTAATGTCGTTCTTAATGAATTCTTCAAGGAAAGCTGCACCAAGGGCCGTACCTGCTCTCATTGGTGTTCCGATGTTTTTGAGATCGGCCACTTTTGATTTTATATCTTGTCTCCACTCATTAATGATTGGAAGCTGCCACATGTACTCATCTTTATCTTTAGCGGATTTCAATACTTCTTCAATCCACTTTTGATCGTTACCAAGAATACCGCAAACCTGATTGCCCAGGGCCACAAGACAAGCACCTGTCAGAGTCGCTGCATCGATGATGTATTGTGGGTTTTGATCACAAGCATAATCAAGAGCATCACCAAGAATCAGTCTTCCCTCAGCATCTGTATTAAGGATCTCTACTGTCTTACCGTTACGAGCTGTAACAATTGAATCAGGCATGATCGCATATTCGTTAACAGCGTTATCTGTCATAGCGAGTATGCAAGTAATTTTGATTGGAGCTTTTTCAAGAACTGCTGCACGGAAAGCACCGTAAACAGTAGCTGAACCACCCATATCATTTTTCATGTTCATCATGCTGCCGCCCGGCTTAAGCGAGTAACCGCCAGTATCAAAAGTGATACCTTTACCCACAAGAGCAACGTGCTTAGTTTTAGAATTCGCTTTAGCTGGCTCATAAGTCAAGTGAACGATACGAGGTTCATAAGCTGAACCAGAGTTCACGGCCAATAGCATACCCATTTTTTCTTTCTGGATGGCGGCCTTGTTAAGAACTTTGATTTTTACACCTTTAAGGTTCTTCTTCACATCAGCTTCAATTCTGCGAGCGTATTCTTCTGAGTGAAGAGTGTTAGGTGCTTCATTGATGAAGTCTTTAATGACCGATATAGACTCACAGATGTGCTTAGTTGAAGCGAGAGCTTTTTCAATTTTCTGTGAGTTCTTTTTATCAACATGACCAAGGAAAATGGTTGTTGATACTTCTTCCGGCTTTTTAGATTTATATTTATCGAAAGAGTAATCTGAAAGGTAAGCCGCTTCAGCGATGAGGCCAGCTGTAAGAGCTTCATCTTTTAGAACGTTAAAACCATTAACGTCGAAAGCGATCGTTGAGAATTTTCCGGCCTTAGCTGCTTTGAAAGCTTTTGCCACAGCTTTACGGATATCCTCTGCACCAAGCTTAGTTTTATCACCTAAACCGATAACCCAAACTGTTTCTCCTGTTGCGCCAGTAAAAGAAAGGGTTTCATCTTTGGCCGCTTTATAGTTCTTTGAAGCTTTAAGATTATCATATTCCTCTTTTAAGCCTTTATCAGACCAATGGTCGATAACAGCGGAAGCCTCTGATGTGCTCTTCGTTTTTTTTGAAGGTTTTTCTGTATTGGCGGTTTTTTGAAAAGCCGTTAGAATTTTTAAATCTGCTGTTAGGAAATGGTTCCCAACGGAATCTACTTTAATCTGCATAGAAGCTCCTTTATTAAGTCTTAACATTCTGCCATTTCTTGAAGGAAAGGTGAATCTGGAGTAACTTGTATTTATGAAACTTTTACTCCAAAGATACCTTGCCGCGCAGTTTATCATGCCCCTGGTGGTGAGTACTTTCTTTTTTATCAGCTTTCTTCTCACTTTTGAGCTTTTTCGGCTGACGGAGTTGTTGGTGACCCGGGATATTTCTCTCTGGTTCACCATAAAGCTGGTGGGTAATATCGCTCTAACGTTTGTTCCACTTTCTTTGCCCATTGCAGTGTTCTTTTCTACAATCTATTGTTTAAACCGACTTTCAAGTGATTCTGAATATATAGCTATGCGTGCAGGTGGAATGACTAAGTTTCGTATTCTGGTTCCCTTCATTATTATCGCAAGTATTCTTTCGGCCAGTGTTTACCAGCTTAATCAGAACGTGATTCCTCATTCAAATAAAGAATTCAGACAGAAAATTAATTACCTTACATCGAGTGGATTATTAGCGGGAATTAAAGAGGGTCAATTCTTTACCCTAATCCCGAATTTGACTTTATTTGCTACAGAATCCACAAAATATGGCCGAAATTTGAAAGAGGTCTTTCTCCATATCGTTGAGAAAGAAGGATCAGAGAAAGTTATTTTTGCCGATCGAGGGGAGCTGATTTTTGAACGCTCCAATGAGTCTCTTTCAGAAAAACTCACTTTGACTCTTTATGACGGGAACATTATCGGACAGGCAGATGGGAATAATGTGGAGAAGATCCTGTTCGAAAAATATATTTTCCCGGTATCCCAGCAGCAGTTTGATGACCGTCTTAGTATCAAAGAGACTATGTTGACTTCAAAAGAGCTGGAGGGAGTACTCAAGATGACTCCGGAGGAAGCTGAGAAGGCCTATGGTTTTAATCAAAAAGAATTCTTTAATGCCAAGTATGAGTTCTGGAACCGAAAAAATGGAGCTTTGATTTGTTTCATTTTCTGTATTCTGGGTTTTACCTTAGGAATTTCAGGAAATCGAGGAAAGAGTAAGAGTTCAGGTCTACTAGGACTATCCTGTCTTATTCTTTACTATGGTATTTACTTTTCTTTAGTAGGGCTCGCCAAAAAGGGAACTATTCCTATTCCGTTGGCCGTTTTTTTACCTGTAACTGTGATGATGGTGCTTGGGATAGTTCTTTATCGTAAGTTAGATTGGCAGTCTTAATAAGGCTCCGGGACAAATAAGATTTTCCCGGAGTTCAGACAAATAGAGTATTTACTCAGCTTTCTTCTTTTTCTCTAACTCATCTTCTTCAAGCTTCATACGTTTCTGATAATCTTCAGAGGTATGAAGGATATCATCTGTGGCCTTCGGAAAAAGTGGAAGCTTAAATTTAGAGTTACTTTCTTCAGGGAAAATTAAACTCTTAACCCCGGATTTAGTTGGAGCGCTGATAAGATAATTATTATAGAAAATCTTCGTTACATTAGCATTTCCAAGGAAAATTCGAATTTCTTCTCCCTGGAGAAAAAGATCACTGTCTTGTTTGATAATCACACTCTCGATTGGATTATTATCAATTTTATAACTTAACCAGGTATTACCAGTGAGAGCTTTAATGTAGACGTTTTGAAGATTTGAATCCATCGAGTCTTTAATAGGTTTTGGCAAAAGGCTTTCATCATTGTTTTCAGGAGCATCAGGAAGAATCGTGAAGAGCTTTCCACGCACTGATCTGAATTCAATGGTTGGGTAATTTCTATGAACTTCTACTTCAGATTTTTTTTCTTCAACCGCAGTTTTTTCAGGAGTGGCCGCCGTTTCGGTGGTAGTCGTCGCTGACTCATCTTTGGCAGCGGTTTCTGCCGCCGCCGGTTTTTCTTCGGGAGCTAAGGCTTTGCTGGATTCAATTTTAGGGCCCAAGTCTTTAGTTCTGGTTGTGGTAACTTCATCCTTTACGACAGAAGAAATAAGCTTGTAACCACCGATAAATACCAGAATAACGGCAACAAAAATGGCGACAGGGAGAAACGATTTGGAATTTTCAATGACCGAAGTCGCGTTCTTAATCATGTCCTGAGGAGTGGGCGTTGCTTCTTCTTTGTCTTCTGAAATAGTTTTTCTATTTGGAGAAACCATCTGTTTGGTATGGTCCAGAGATGGGAAGGGTTTTCCAACAACTTTGAAGTAAGTGAATTCAAGTTTACTTATACTTTCTTCAGGAGGAATACCTAGTATTTTACCATATGTATTAACGAAGCCTTTGACATAGGCCGGACTTGGAAGATTTTTAAAATCATTTGCCTCAATAGCTTTTAGAATATTAAGACTGATTTTAGTTCTTTGTGCGAGTTTCTCCAAAGTGAAGTTTTTTTCAACTCTCTTCTGTTTGAGAAATTCTCCGAGGAGAGTTGTAGCATTCTGATCTTGGTTTTCCATTTACGCCATCCTGGGTATTAGAATTCTGGAGATTCAAGCATCTTCCCTGATGCATGTGATTCCTGAGTTTTATTTTTTTGTAATTGATTTAATTCCAGCGTTTTCATTCGTGCCATCTTGGCAAATGTGCTGTTTTTAAATCTTGTATCTATTTCATCCAATTTGATTCTCGCCTCATCAAAGCGAGAAAGATTGATTAATGAAAGGGCTTGATAATAGTGGGGAGCTGGCGAATCATAACAAGTTCCCATAGAAGCTTCTTTGAAACTCTTTAAGGCCGTATTATGTTTTCGTTGTTTGAATTGAATGATGCCCAGGTGATAGTAAGAAGGGCAATAGTTCTCATCTTCTTTAATACTTCTTCTGAAGTAGCTTTCGGCCTTACTTAGGTTGTTTTTGGCCTGAAGCTCAATCACTCCTAAATTATAATAGGTTCTGGCCTGTTTTTCATAAGTCAGGTCTTTTAAAACTTTTTGGTAAAGTGCTTCGGCTTCTTTTATATTACCTTCTTTAAAATAAATGGAAGCAAGGTTTGTTTTAGCATCAGAATTCTTAGGATCGAGTTCCAGTGAGCGTTCAAGCTGTTTAATCGCCAGATTTTTTTCACCTTTAAAGTAATAGGCCATGGCCAGGTTATTTAAAATTTCCGAATTATCCGGATCAAGCTTGTTGGCCTGGATTAAATTCTTTAAGGCATCAGTGTATTGTTTTTCCATCAGGCTTTGGGTTCCTGCTGCAAAATAGATTTCTGATTGCTTGGATTGGACTTTGCTTTTTGAAGAACAAGCCGCAATCATCACCAAGGCCATAATTGGTAATAATTTTTTAATAAACCGGCTTAATGTAGGCATTACTTCCCCCAAATAAAATAGATGCTCTTTCATTCTATTTAAGGGAAGGATTTTTGTAAAACTTATTAATTTTTTCTGTCTAGAATAATTAAGCTCTCAAAGTGGTAAGTTGAAGGGAAAAAGTCGATCAGTAAGGCCTTCCTGATCGTGTACTCCTCAATGTCTTTCAAATCACGGGCAAGAGTCTGAGGATCACAACTCACATAGGCGATGGTTTTGGGAGTGAAGAATTTTATCCATTCCTTAATATTTTTTAAGCCACTACGAGGAGGATCAAGAAGCAGGGACTCTATAAGTAAGGAACGTTTTTTAAGTTCTTTCTGAACGAAGCTTAAGGCCCCTGTTGCATAAAGATCTTGTGAAATAAAGTCTTCCCCAGGAAGAGTTTGATACATATCGACGCATAACCTTCTGGAATAATTTAAACAATCTGATAGATTTCCATTTCCTCCAAAAAGGTCGAGTAAATTTGTCGGGCTTTCGGTCAGCCACTGCTCCTTCAAAAAATTTTTCAGTTTCAGATTCATTTCTTCAAAAACCTGGGTGAAACCTCCTTCTGAATAGGGGCGATTCCAGCTAACTTTCAATTCATCTTTAATCCAATAGATTTCAACGTGACCTTCCATTACATGAGGAGGAGCTTCTTTAATCCATTGGTCATTGCAATAAAGTCTACGAAGCTCAGCAGTCACTGGAGGTACTGCTATGAGGCACTCGGGTATTGGAATAATCATAAATGACTGTGGGTCTTTCATACCTAATAGCTTAGATTTGAGACTATAATGAAGTTGAATGCGGTTTCGGTAGGCGAATCGACGATCGGCAGCTATGACTTCTACTTGGGGCAGAGAAAAATGCCTGAAAAGTCTTTCAAAATTTTCTTTTTTATAACGGAGCTCTTGATCATAATCCACATGGAGAAAGTGACATGATGGGCAGCTGCTAAAGTGCGAACATTCAGATTTTATCCTTTGAGCAGATGGTTCAAGAAGCTTTTCTGTCCTGGCAAAGGCCACACCTTTTCTTTCTGAAACAATAAAAGCTTCGCCCTTGTCCCCAATGGCCGTTTTGGGGATAAAGGTTATTTTATCTGTAATCTTGCTAACCCCCTGTCCCAAGCTATCAACACTGGTTATCTCAAAGGGGATAGAACGTTTTTGTCGCATTAACAAATCCTAGGATTATTAAAAAAAGAGCGTAAAATCGGAGTCATGAATTATTTTATGGGAAGAATACCATTGTTGCTCGAAATTTTCGTCAATGGTTTTTTCGTCCTCATCTATACTTTACAAAAATCTGCCCGTTTCCCGGACTTGCTTCAACAACTTCCGATGGAAATGCTTATGGAGTACGCCCTATGGGTAGTGCCTCTGATCTTATTCATAACTCTTGCTACTAATTTTCTAAAGAGTAAAGGTTTTGAGGATTTTTTCAGAAGCCATGTATTCTCTCTCATCATTTTTGTTCCTATTGTAGTTACCTGGGGTGATCTGGAATTTGTTTACTGGCTTTCAGCAGTCCATCTTTTTTCTTCATTTATCTCTTTTTATGAAAGGAATGAAGCTTCACCATCTTCAGTAGCTGCCAATACCAGTAGCTTTTTGTTTCGTTTGAAGATGGCCCCGGCTCAGGTTGTCCTCTTGTCTTTTGCTGGGGTAATTTTCTTAGGATCTCTTATCCTGATGCTTCCCATTGCTTCATCGACAGGCAAAAGTCTTCTATTCATCGATGCCTTATTTATGTCTACCTCGGCAACATGTGTGACTGGACTTGGAACGGTTTCTGTAAGTGAGAATTTGAGTACTTTTGGGCAGATGGTTATTCTGCTGCTGGCTCAGATTGGTGGACTTGGGATTATGACACTTTCTAGTTCTATGGCCCTCATTATGGGGAAAAATCTCCAGATGCGAGAACGCGTTATCATGCAGGATGTTTTAGATACCTCAAGTTCCCAGGAACTTCTGGAGCTTATTGTCGACATCATCCGCTTCACTTTTGTGATTGAATTTGTAGGAGCGATGATTTTGACTTTTTCTTTTTACCAGCAAGGATTCGAGATAGGTCAGGCACTTTATTTTGGATTTTTCCACGCGATAATGGCCTTCTGTAATGCTGGCTTTTCCTTATTTAACAATAGCCTTGAAGATTTTAGTTTTGTTCCGTTGATTAATATCAGTATTGCGGCACTTCTTATTTTGGGAGGGATTGGAATCACGGTATTGAAAGATGTGCTTAATACGATTAAATCGAAACGTTCATTCAATTCTCTTTCCGTTCATACCAAAATTGTTCTTTCGGTAAATACCTTGTTTCTCGCTTTTGGGACGGTTTATTTATTTTTTGGAGAATTTTTAAATGCCTTCCAGGATATGACCATGTGGGAGCGTTTGCAGGTTTCATTTTTTCAATCTGCTGCTACCAGGACCGCTGGCTTTGCTACCATAGACTTAAATTCCTTCCATCCTCATACAATCTATATGATGATTCTCCTTATGTTCATTGGAGCCTCTCCTGGATCCACAGGAGGAGGGGTGAAAATTACGACTTTTGCGGTACTTCTCCAGTCTGTGAAAGCAACTCTTCAGGGTAAATCAAGTGTTGAGTTTTTTGAGAGAAGAGTTCCGGCAGCGACAGTGGTGAAATCAATTGCCATTTTTATCATTTCTCTCATCATTGTGAGTCTTGGACTCTTGATTATCATGCGACTAGAACCGGACAAGAACTTTCTAGCACTTCTTTTTGAAGTCACCAGTGCTTTCTCGACCACGGGTCTCTCCTTAGGGGTGACTCCTTTTATGACGGAAACTGGTAAGCTCTTACTCTGCATTGTAATGTTTGTGGGTAGGGTAGGTGGACTTACGATAGTCATTGCTGTAGGAAGTCGTGCAGCAATGCCGAGAAAAGTAAAGTATCCAGAGGGTAAAATTTTAATAGGATAATGTTTTATGATGGTAGCAGTTATTGGATTAGGGACATTTGGCGCAAAAACCGCCTTGAGATTATTTGAGAAAGGTGCCGAAGTTTTGGCGATCGATTCCAACCCGGAACTTGTAGATCGTATAAAGGATAAGGTTTCTCATGCTGTTTGCATCGATGTGACTCAGGAAAAATCTCTTCGGGCCGTCAGTATTTCCGATGTTGATACAGCTATTGTGGCCATCGGTGATAATATTGAGATGAGCATCATGTCGGTCGCTATGCTGAGAAAGTTAGGTGTGGGACGTATCGTTGCCCGTGCTACCACTCAGCTTCATGAACACGTTCTGCGTGAAATCGGAGCTTCTGAAATTGTAAAAGTTGAAGAAGAGATGGGTGAGATTATTGCCAGTAAAATTGCTGCTCCCCACGTCCTCCAGCGCTATAACTTTGCCGCCGGATACTCAATTGTTGAGCTAAAACTGGGGAAATCTTTCGAAGGAAAAACCTTGGTTGAGTCTCAAATTAGACAAAATTATTCTCTCAATATTGTGGCCCTCCAGAAGCGTGTTCCTTATATCACTGAAGATGGAAAAGGTGCTTATCGAGTCGTGATTAATGATTCTCCACTTCCAATGGATGTGATTGAAGCTGATGATATTGTTGTTTTAGTTGGTAGTGAAAAAAACCTGGACCGATTGTTCCAGGACCTCGAAGTAGCGTAACGGAGTAGAGATATGCAGCTTTCCTTAAAAAGACGAGTAACGGCCAGTTTTATTATCGCCAATGTGGTGGTGCTGGTTATGGGGTTTACAGTGTTCTTCTTCCTGGATTCCCTCAATACTCAAATTTCTTCTATCACGGTCAGTTCGAATAAAATTTCGCTTCTGACTGACGAAGTGAGAATTTCAGCAGTTTCTATTATTAAAATGCAGAAGAAAATCTTAACCAGTAGACCTACAGGTGAAGATTTAAAACGTCTTGAAAATCTTTGTGAGGGTTTTCAGTCTCAGCTCCAGCGCCTGGATAGTTTCTATACTGAAGTTGAAGCTAAAAAAATCATTTCCAAAATGCAGGGTTATGTTGATTCTTTAAAAACAATTGTAGGGAAATCTTCTCTTTTTTATCGGGACGGGGAAGGTCTTTCAACCATTAATGAATTGACAGATAAAATCCTGGAAGCTTTTTCTGAATTTCAGGATATCCAGTACTTTCAGAATGAACAAAGAGATAAGCAAGTGAAGTCTATCATCGGTGAAACGCGCCGGAATATGTTGATAACTCTTATTATTACATTTCTGGGAACGATTCTTTTGTCGCTGGTCGTTCCTGGCAAAATTGCGATGCCTTTTAAGAAAATTATGGATGCTGTTCGGGAGCTCCAGGATGTGAATTTTGATGTTTCCATCTATTATGATCAGGATGATGAGATCGGAGAACTGGCCCGAGAACTGAATAAAATGATCATCAGCATGAAGAAATTTGAGCAATTAAGAACTGACCGGATTTCTGTGGAACATCGTAAGTTTGATACTTTGGCCAATATGGTTAAGAAAAACATCATGATCGCCAACGCCAAAGGGGAACTCATTTACATGAACAATACCATGTATGGAACCCTGGAGATGCAATCCGAGGATGTTCTTAATAAAAACATTACCGATACCCTGATGCCTGACTCAATTGTAGAAACTTTCGAATTAGCGATTAAGCGCCGCTCTAAGATTGAAAATGCTGAAATTACAATACCTAAACGCAAAAAGGTCATCGATCCGGTCACAGGGGAATATATTTTTGAGGATACGGAGGAGGCCTATCAGGGCTATGCGAACGTATTTCCAATACGCGCCAAGGAATCAAATCTGGATTACTACATGATGATTATCTCTAAAGAGGTCTTTGTTTAGTTTTGCAAATAGTGTATGCTTGACCACTCACAGAAAAGGGTCAAGCACTTCTATGGATACAAGCCTCATCCGCAATTTTTCTATCATCGCTCATATTGATCACGGGAAGTCCACGCTGGCCGACCGAATTATCGAAATGTGCAAAGCTGTCAGTAATCGCGAGAAGACTGATAGATTGTTAGACAACATGGATCTCGAAAAAGAACGTGGAATTACCATTAAGGCCCAGACTGTTCGTCTGACCTATACAGCTCAGGATGGAAAAACTTATTATTTTAATTTGATTGATACTCCGGGACACGTAGATTTTACCTACGAAGTTTCCCGTTCCCTGGCCTCTTGTGAAGGAGCACTTTTAATTGTAGATGCTTCTCAGGGGATTGAAGCTCAAACCCTCGCCAACGTTTATATGGCGCTGGAAAATAATCTTGAAATCGTTCCTGTACTGAATAAGATCGATCTTCCTCATGCTGACCCTGATCGGGTAAAAAAAGAAATTGAAGATGTCATTGGTCTTGATGCTTCTGAAGCACCTTATGTTTCCGGAAAATCCGGTTTAGGTGTTGATGTATTGCTGGAGGAAATTGTTAAGAAAATTCCGCCACCGAAAGGGGATGCTTCTAAAAATCTTCAAGCTTTAATTTTTGATTCCTGGTTCGATCCCTATAGAGGAGTTGTTGTTCTGGTCCGTATCATGGAAGGAACACTTAAAGTAAAAGACAAAATCAATTTCAAGTTCTCTGGCATGGACCATGAGGTCATTAAGCTTGCTGTTCATAAACCTTTCTATGAGGAAGTTCCTGAACTCGGTGCCGGCGAGGTGGGAATGATTATCTGCGGAATTAAAACTGTTCGTGATGTAAAAGTCGGGGACACGATTGTTCATTCAGATAAAAAAGATAAGACCCCTACGCTTGCAGGTTATAAAGAAATTAAGCCAATGGTTTTCTGTGGGATTTTCCCGGTAGACTCTGAAGA
>DISW01000012.1 GCA_002422605.1 Bacteriovoracaceae bacterium UBA6200
ATGACTTAAAGCGTGAAAACCTCCATTCTTTCTACCAAACTTTCGATTTTCTCCAGTTAATTAAGAAGTGGCCGGATATTGTAGGACCTAAACTTTCTGGAGTGACTTCTCCTCTAAAGATAAAAAGTGACTCGCTTTTTATCATGGCCAAACATGCCAGCTATTCTCACCAGCTCTCTTTTTTAAGTGAAGAAATAAAAACTGAAATTTTTAAGGTCTTACCCGAATTAAAAAACGTTATAAAAAAACTCGTTTTTCAAACTCAAGAGAATTATTTCAAGCCGCAAGATTCAATTCAAGAAGCTCAAAAAAATCCTCCGGCACCTAAACTTCATCCTCAATCCCCTCAGTATAAAATTCTTAAAATGGAGGCAGAGAGACTTTTTTCAGAAGTGGAAGATCAGGAATTAAAAGAAATTTTGACTTCTATCTTTATTCAATCCCGCTAGAAATTTCTAAAAAGATTAGACCCTCCTCAATAGAGGTTGAAACGACAAGTGGTCCTTTATTCTTTTTAACCTCTTCAAGTATCAGAGGATCATTCTTTATAACGAGAAATCCACGCCCTCCCGGGGCCAAGGTGCTCTCTATCAACCTCATTAAGGTCAACCAGTCGTCTTTAACAAATGAGCGTGCCAACTCCCTCCGGGGATCCTTGTTTCCTTGTCCTCTTCCCGGTAAATAATAGGGGGGATTGCAGACAATAAGATCGTATTTTCGATTAGGTTTCCACTCACCGAATGAACTTTTTATGATTTCACTCTCCAGTGAAGTCTTCAATTGTTGCTTTAAATTAATTTCAAGATGGGGATGAAAATCGTCTTGCAGTTCCAACAAGGTTAAAAATTCACATCTAAGAAGATTGGCCATTTCTATACCAATGACTCCACAACCTGCTCCCAAATCCAGCATAGAAGTTGCGACCACTCCCCTCTTCCTGATTATTTGAACAAGATTTAAGGAGTCTTCGTTGAAGCGGTAAAATTCTGGTTGGGAATAATCATTCATGGGTTACAAATGAATTTGTTTTATCAATCAGCTCTTGATTGATGTCGCCTAGTTCTATCAGTTTATAGAGGGCCATCATAAAATCACTTGGTCTATCCAGACTGGATTTCAAATAAGGTCTTCTACTCGGGAGAAAGCTTTTGCCATGTTTTTTTGAAAAAGAATCAGCAAGCCTTTCGTTATCCAGAAGGAAAATAAACCATAACTGATCTTCATTCTCAATTCGCAGAAGCTCCGGATTCATAGCTTCTGAAATGAGAGGATCTATGTTTATAAATGGCCAGAACCAATAGGATTGTTCCTGAAGAGGATATTCCTTAAAATTCCTAAGTGCGGTTAGGAGAGCACTGTTACTAAGACTTGTAAGTCTTAAGTAGTGAACCAAAGATGGTGCAAGTTTCTCCGTGTAGGCCAGTCGCATGGAAGCCCTAACTTCGGTTGTATCAATTGTTCCTGCTAATTGTATGAGAGATGGCTCATTGTAGAAGTTTAAGAAATACAGAGTAAGTAGTTCAAAGGATCTTCTATCGGCTGGATGTTTTGAAAGTCGTTTAAAAAGCTGTGGCATCATTTCACTGGCGAGTTCATGATAAAAATGATTAGAAGTCTTAACTTTTGACCAGTTTTCTCTAGGAGAAACCTGAATGATGCTTCTTAAAATATTATCCGAACGAGAGATATTTCCAATAATGAGGTACAAGTAAGATTTCAAAATCTTTTCAGGCAGAGTCTCCTCAGGAATCTCAAAGATGATATCGATAATCTGACCTTTAAGTTTTCCATCAGTGATCAAGTTAAATTGCGAATTCAAAAGATCTGTCAGGGTCTTCTGGATATCCTGGTGCTTTTTGCTTAAAGTATGGCTTTGCGACATCCACTTCATCCAGGTTTTAACCGGATGCTGATCAGGGAGGTTCAAAAAGCAATCTCTTAGTTTGATCAGAAATTTTTCGTTCACCACTTCCGGCGGATACAAAATTATTCCCAATTGATAGACGTGATTATTCAGATCGCTGCAAACCAATTCTTCAATATTTAGAGAACTCACAACCTTAAATCCATCTAATCCTGTGGAGATTGCGAAATTAACTTTGTCGATTGAGATACTGCTATCTAATAGCTTTTTTTTTTCGGAGAGATTCTCCTGAGCGTGGGCCGAGCCTATAAGGGAGATTGAAGTCATTTCGCCCTGAAATACAGACTTGATTATTGTTTTTCTGAAATAGATAAGGAGGAACAGAAACAGAAATCCCAGGATTCCAATATATTTAAGATAATTTTGTTTTCTTATTGGATGGGCGGCAGCCGAGGAATGGGCCTTTACTCGTGGTCTGGAGTTATTTTTTTTTTTTACTCCAGTAACGGCCAATTCTGAAGCATTTAACTCTACATCTACAATCCCATTATCTTCAGGAGGCTTTGTTTCTTGCTTCTCGCTAAGTGCGGAAAGATTGATTCCGCCTACCATGGTTATGTCATTAGAGTGAATTTCATGAGAATCATTGTCTGAAGCCGTTATAACGTCCTTGGCTTCGCTGATGGGATTAAAGCCTTGGACTTCATTGCCAATGAGGTATCGGGCAACTAAATCGTCTTCACGAATAAAAAACCAATAGCCGTTTCCACTGCAAACCTCATCATCACCTTTAATCGAGCCATTTTTATATAGCTCATTAACCTTCTCTTTTGAGACGGGTCCTAAGATGTGGTTCGATTTCGTTCTAATCAGCCAGTTTTTTTCCATACTCACCGAGCGAAAATGCCTATGAGGGCGGCCAGGTCTTGATCATTAAATCTTAGACCTGCAGATATTGTAGCACTCTGTTTTCCATCCTTAGAAATTAAATCTTCACCTGCAATGCGGGCAAATAAGACGTTCCATATTTTAATTTCAGTAATTACTCTTAAATTCGGCCCTGCGTCTTTTTGATAATCAAAAAGCTCCGAGCCAAATCTTATACCGTAGTCAGGTATATAGTAATCTACCCCTACACCACCAGTTGATTCAATCAGACCAGCTCTGAGACCCCAGCGTTGAATTCTGCGGCCAATCTGGAAGTTAAACTTAAATTCTGATTTATCAATTTTACGGACAGAAGTTTTTGTTTCCGGTCCACCATCAACACTTGTGTAAGTATCTTTTTCCGTTTCCGACTCCGGTCCAAAATCATTCGTCACTACCCCTAAGCGAAAAAAGCGCTCAGGTGCAGGATAGATATCAATATCAAATCTAGTATCTGAACCTAGTCTGGTATTGGCACCAGTGGAAATTCCAATGTCAGCTTCAATATTATTAATGCGATTAACAAGACGATTCACACTCGAGAGAGTTTGGGAAACCTGGTCTACTACGGCATCATCCCGAAGAAGCTTACCAACAGTACCCTTACCATCTTTAACATCGGCCACAATCAACTTCAGATCAGAAACGGCAGAATCAACTTTATCCAATATTGGGCCTAGCTTTGAAAGATCACCCATGAGAGAATCTTTTTGATAACGATCTGTCTCGTGTGCAAGTTGAGAAGAAACAGCTTCAATATCCTGAATGATTTTATTGATCTGATTTTCATTCCCTGTGGTAATACGTTTAAGACTTGCCGACATGTCGTTGATGTTGGCAACGATCTCTTTAATGAGATTTTTCCCCTCATCATCACGTAATGATTCTTTTACTGTAACGATGATTTCTTTTACTTCTTTTAGAACGGCCGATGCATCTGAAGCTAAACTATCCAGCCCTTCTCCGCTCTCAGTTATAATCATTGAACCTTCTGCCAGACGAGGACCTGCCTGATCACCAAGATCCATATCGATGAACTTATCACCTAAGAGTCCTACACTTTTAATTTTTAATTTTGCTTTGGGAGTAACTTTAATTTCATCCAGAATTTCAAAAGTAATAAGGGCCTGAGCATTATCTAACTCGATTTTCTTAATTTTACCGGCGTTGATACCGGCAACTTTAATTGGAGTTTTTTCAAAAATTCCCGAAGCATCCTTCAGGGTCGTTTGATAAGCTATGTGTTTACCAAAACCAGATTGGTTTTGCGTAATTTTTAATGACATCACCATTACACTGGTTAGCGCAACCAGGGTTAGGAGTCCTACTTTAAGAGGGTTCAAAAGTTCTCACTCCAGTAAATTTCAATAACTCGAACAATCGGTTATTTTAAAATGATAATCGATTCCGGCTATAACTCAAGGAATCTTCGTATGACAGGATTTTCCGATTTCTTGAAATTCTCCACATCTAAATGCTCAACTACCTGACCTCTTTCCATAAAGACAATATAATCAGAGTATTTAAGTGTGGCATGAATATCATGAGAGATGATAATCGAAGTAAAACCGCGTCCTTGATTTCTTAAATGGGTATCTCTCATCAAATCGTAAACAACATGAGTTGTAATAGGATCCAGACCTGAGGTTGGTTCATCATACAACATAATATGAGGATCCAGGGCCAACCCTCTAGCGAGTCCCACTCTTTTTCTCATCCCTCCAGAGAGTTCTGAAGGCAGCCGTCCAGCAGCTTCTTTACTAATGCCCACCGAATCAAGCAGCCCTAAAACCTTATCTTTTATTTCGGCTTCATTCATTTTGGTGAATTCTCTTAAAGGGAAGGCGACATTTTCAAAAGATGTTAAGAAATCAAAAAGGGCCGCGTACTGGAAAACCATTCCGAAGTTTCGTCGAAACTCCCGGAGTTCCAGTTCTGATATAAGGCCAATATCTGTACCTAGTACGATGACCTCACCTTCGGATGGTTTTACCAGACCGAGGATGTGCTTCATCAAGGTTGTTTTACCGGCGCCTGAAAATCCTAAAATAGTGGTAATTTTACCTCTATGAACCCCAAAATTGAGATCTCTTAATACGGGTGTTTCACCAAAGCTCTTAGATACATTTTTAAATTCTACTGCAAACTCTGTCATAGGATTTTTGCCAAAAAGCTAGTTAAGAAAAAGTCGACAACGAGTACAGTAATCATCCCCCAAACCACTGCCATATTTGTGCCTTTACCTACACCTTCAGCTCCGCCTGTGACATTAAAGCCCTGGTAGGTTCCGATGATACCGATAAGGTAGCCAAAGACGGCCGCTTTAATCAAGCCTTCTGCGACCATTCCTAAATTCATAAAATCGCTAATTTTTTGGGTATAGAGGATTTCATCAATTTGAAGAACTTTTGTACCAATAAGCCATGAACCCCAATAGCCAATAAGAAGAAAAATCCCTGATAGCATTGGCATCGAGAGCATCGCTCCCAAAATCCGCGGAACGGCAAGATATTGATAACTATTTATTCCCATCACTTCCAAAGCATCTATTTGTTCGGTCACTTTCATACTGCCAATCTGGGCCGCCATAGCGGCTCCACATCTTCCCGCGACTACGAGTCCGGAAAGAACAGGGGCAAGCTCTTTAGCTAAGGCAATCGTGACGATAGGTCCGATAAAGGAGTCCGTACTGATTGCTTTCATTCCAATATAAATCTGGAAAGCAAAAACGGCCCCGGTAAAAATAGATGTCAAAAAAATAATGAAGACAGATTTATTTCCCATGAAATACATCTGATCAAAAAGAAGCTTAAACCGAAAAGGCGGCTTAAAGGTCCAGAAGATTGTCCGCATAGTGAAATTGGTAAAGTCTCCAAGACCATTTATAAGAGAGATGACACTCTCTCCGATTCCACTTATTCGCTTTTCTACAAATTCAATTGCGCTCATAGTTCTACTTTACTTTGTAAATTCTAGGAATACGTGATGAAACTGCACACATTAACTGATAGGCATGAGTTTTACTTTGAACAGCGATATCAGTAATGACCTCACCTTCATGATTCCATATTTCAACCTGATCCTCCGGATGAAAGGAAGACTCAGCTTCAGGATCAAACTGAATGAGGGTTACGTCCATATTGATACGGCCAAAAAGTTTTCCAACATGGCCTTTCATATTAATCTTAGTTCCACTCAGGAAAGTCAGAATCCCGTCTCCATATCCCAATGCTACTGCCACCATAAAAGCATCTTTATCCGCAACGTTCACACCGTAGCCTACAGGAGTTCCTTTTTTAACAGAGTAAGTTGATATCACTTTGGTTACGAGTCTAGAAACTACTTTTCCTTTCCAGACAACTTCATCAAGCACACTCGGTGGCCCATAAAGCATAAGACCTGGTCGTACAAATGTTTCATTCACACCGTAACCCTGCTCGATCGCTCCTGAATTGGCGATAGAGGTTGATCTCACTTCGATTCCCTGGGATTTGAACATTGATTTTAAATCATCAAACTCCTGAGTTTGCTTATGGCATTTGTCTCCAGGTTTAATCGTTTGGGCAGAACGCGAGAAATGAGTAATCAGATGTTCTATGCCCCGTTCTTTTAACATAGGCAGATATTCTTCCAGATCCTCTTTTAAAAGACCTAAACGATTCATCCCTGTATTCATTTTTAAAACGAGAGGGATTTTTTTCATCTCAGGCAATTTAAGCATAACCTCAAGGTCACATTTTCTGTGAATAACCGGGGTCATGTTATAATGAAGATAGGCTTCACGGGCCTTCTCATTTAAGAGTTCGCTGTCAGAGAAGATCAGGGCTTCTGCATTTAGCTGAGGGCACTCATCGAATAATTTCAGGCCCTCGCCTAAAGTGGCGCAGCCTAACTTTTTCACGCCGCACTCATTCACTAAGAACTGCGATACCGGAATCATCCCATTTCCATAAGCATCACTTTTTACCATAGGTAAAATTTCCGCTTTAGGAGCGAGGGATTTTATTTGTTGAAAGTTCTGACCCATGAGGGAGAGATTCACTTCCAAAAAGCTGGAATGTCTCATTAAATATTCAATCTCTTTACGTCTTTCCGGACCATATTCATCAGACGTTTACTTTCTTCTTCTGACGCCAAATCTGCGAATTCTTTTTCAAAGATTCGTAAATAATGAGAAGAGGAAGCCGGTACTAATTTTAATAGAGGAAGCATTTCCTCAGAAAGAATCTGGGAGTTATCTTCAAAAAACTTCCAATAACTAAACTGCTTGATAAAATTCTGCAGAGTTTGAGTTTCAGCTTCCACGCTTTCACGAGGGATAAAGAACAGGACATGCCAAGGGCCGAAGAGAGAGAGTTTCGTTGTTTTTTGAAGTCTTCCAGAAAGCTGAAGGAAGAAGTCATTAAAGAAAGCTGACCAAAAAAACTTATTTGAACTTCTCTTCTTAGCGATCTCGGTCAAAGGAATAAGGCTTAGGGCGACGATTCTTGTATCTGAATCAATTCCACCTTTTTGCATTCTATCCATATTGTCGAGAGCTTCCCACATAGGCAGGAACTGGGTCGGATACTGAGGCATTTGCTGATAAAGTTTTAAGCGACGGAAACTTGAACTAAGCATGCTTTCAAGTACATCCCATGGAAAATTCCCCATTCTTTCTTCTCTGAAAGAAACATAGAGAAGCATTTCTGGATTGGAAGCTCCTGCATGAATTCTAATCGTCACTGGATCAATTTCAAATAAATCACGTGCTACTTGAGCGGCCATTTCCTGGGCAAAGGATTCAATCCCGTGAAGATTTTCCTGTCCTAACCATAGAGAAGGAAAAGGATGGAATTTTTTCCGTGCTACTTCAGGGCCAATAAGCTTCTGGCCATTTTGATTTAACTCATAAATGCCGTAAGCATCAATGGCCGCCCATGATTCAAGTTTATTCATGAGAGAATTGGTAAAATCCTGATAGGCGGCTTCTGTTTCAATTTCACTGCAAAGATTTCGGATGAAATCAAAGTGAGCACAAAACTCTTCAGCGTCCGATCTTTCAGAAATAAGCCTTTGAGAGCGGGCCTGAAGGCGTTCGATCCGAGCTTCAAACTCGGCCATATCTTTTTTATTTTTAAGTTCGTTTACTCGATGGTTAATAAGGGCCATGACCTGAAGATTCAAAGTGGAGTCACTGTGAATATAACCTATCGGATTAAGTCCAAGCGTTGACTGAAGAAGAATCTTTGTGGATTCCTTCGAATAGAAGGCATAGGCCAGAGATCTATCCTGTACCTTTGGATGAGCACGGAACTGAACACTCCCCTGACTCATTTTGGTTACATCGACGATAGTAAGATCTGGAGTCTGGATAGAACAGGCAACCCAAAATTCATCAAGGTTTTGGTAGTGGTGGGCCAGGATATCATGCTGCCTGAGTGCGCTGGCAATCTCCTTGGCACTGCTCATGTCATCCATGAGAATCGCCACAGAAAGTTCTATTCCTTGAAGTGTGGTCTGCATAGGTCCTCCCGACCAAATGTAAGCTTTTACACATGGTATCTTAGTGGAAAACCAATCGGCAACTTATGATGAGAAAACTTGGTCCCAAAATTTTCGGGAGATCTCTGAGAGGTCTGTCCCTTTTTTATTCTCAATTCTCCATGGGATTTGCTCAAAGACTTGGGAGCGCTCCTGATAAATCCTTTGAAGTTCGCTTTTTCCCAACTTGATTAAGGGTCTGGGCTCAGAACTTTCCAGATGAAGCCGTTCCCAGCAATCTTCAAACGGGACACTCAGATAACAAAATCCGATTTTTCTACTCGGACGATAAAGTTCCAGGACAAGTTGGTTCAGACTGCCGCCACCTAAGGCCAGAACACCTTTTCCCTCTTCTTTCAAAAATCCTTCTAGCTCCTGACGTTCCCAAAGACGAAATTTCTCCCATCCCTCTTGTTCAATGAGTGAGGCCAGATTCTTATGACCCTTTCCGCGAGATTTAAGAATCAATTTATCAAGATCCTGGAAATTCCACCCTTCTTCCGGTGCTTGATACTCAAGTTCTTGTAAAAAACTGGTCTTCCCTGCCCCGGAAAATCCAGCAATCAAAATTTTTTCGCATCCCATTATGTTTGGTCCTTCACAGTTCGTGCAATCTCTAATAGAAGTTATCGCATAAACCGAGGTAACAATGAATAAGCAAGATAAAGTCGGCGCCAAGATCAATTTGATCAAACTACCGGCCAATCATCCCATTTCCTTTGAGCTTGACCAGGAAACTGACTGGGTTCGAGAATTTCTGATGGAAATGAATGAAAATGCCACAGAAAAAAAACCGGAAGAATATCTGGAAGAAACTTCCATCTTCATTTCTGGCGAAATTGAGAAAAAAAATAAACCTGATTTAGGTGAATTTCTTCTGGTTAAGGCGACCATTGAGGCCGATTACGCCACCGAATGCGTCCGCACTTTAAGGCCCATGACCGAGCAACTGGATGTCTCATTCAAGGTCGCTTTTATTGATGAAAGCCTTGCAAGTACTGAATTATTCGCTGATATTGATGAGACTTACGTCGAAAACGACGTTTATGAAATCTATTTTTATAACAAACGGACTGTTGAATTTCAGGAAATGCTTCATGAGCAGATTTTCCTTCATTATAATCAGTACCCGGTTCTTGACGCAGATAGTAAGCTTGATGGTGTGGAGACCCCATAAATAGACTTGGCAAGCAATACAATCTGTATTAGAAATAGAACCTCAAATTTAAGAAATATAAGTAATAAGCATTAGAGTAATATCGGAGGATTTGTGGCAGTACCTAAGAAAAGAACCAGCGTATCGCGTAAAGGTTTAAGACGAGCTGGTCAACATCATAAACTTTATAGAAAATTCCCTCAGGCTTGCCCAAACTGTGGTGATTCTGTTCTTCCACACTGCGTATGCGCAGCTTGTGGCCACTATAAAGGTAAACAAGTTTTTGAAATTAAAGTTAAAGCAGAAGCTAACGCTGAAGCTTAATTTTTAAAAAATAGAACAATAAAAAAGCCTTCGAAAGAAGGCTTTTTTATTTGTGCAAAATTAAAAGTGACAAGGACGATCTATGAAACTTTTTAATACAAAAATATTGGGAACAGGAAGTTTCCTTCCCGACAAAATTCTAACCAACGATGATATCGCCAAACGAGTTGATACCAATCATCAATGGATTGTAGAAAGAACTGGTATCCATACTCGGCGTATTGCTGATCCATCCAAAGATGAAACACCCAGTGGTATGGCCAAGCAGGCGGCCCTTAAGGCCATTGAAGCCGCGAACCTTACCCCTAATGATATTGATTTCATCCTGGTTTCTGCAACGATACCAGATACCTTCTTTCCTAATACTGCCTGCATGCTTCAGCATAAACTGGGGATCACAAATACTTGTGGCGCTCTGGATATTAATGCTGCCTGCACTGGTTGGTTGTATGCGCTACCAATGGCCGATGCCATGATCAAAACGGGTGTTTATAAACACATTCTGGTCGTTGGTACAGAAATGACCAGTTCTTTTAACAATTGGGATGACCGTAATACCTGCATCCTTTTTGGAGATGGTTGCGGTGCTGTTGTTCTGGGGCGTGCTTCAGAAAATGAAGATTCACAAATCTTCACCACGACTCTGGCCGCAGACTCAACTAAGAAAGATCATCTGATGCTTCCTGCTGGTGGAGCTGCTAAACGCATCACTCAGGAAGTTCTTGAGAAGAATGAACAATGGGTAACGATGAACGGTCAGGAAGTTTTTAAGTCAGCAGTGAAAACGATGGCATCACTTTCTGAAAAAGTTATCAGAGACTCCGGCAAGACGATGGGAGATGTAGATTGGTTTATTCCTCATCAGGCCAACCTTCGAATTATTGAAGCTGTGGGAAATCGTTTTGGATTTCCTTCGGAAAAAGTCATTATCAATGTTGATAAATATGCCAACACATCATCGGCCACTATTCCTATAGCTTTAGATGAAGCTATCCGTGATGGAAAAATTAAACGTGGTGATAATCTTCTCATGGCGGCTTTCGGTGCAGGTTTAACTGCTGGAGCCGTTTTCCTTAAATACTAGGAGCATAAATGAAAGTTACTGTTGTCTTCCCTGGTCAAGGGACTCAATACGTCGGCATGGGAAAAGTTTTTTCAGACTTTGCTTATTTCGACCGGGCCAATGCGGCCACAGGTTACGACTTAAAAAAAATGATGCTGGAAGGTCCCGCTGAAGATCTAAAACTGACTGAGAATACTCAGCCTGCGATTGTTGCTCACTCATTAATGCTTTTTGATAAGCTTCAAGATCTTCTTAGTAAAAAAAATATTACGATTGAAAGAGTTCTTGGGCACTCAGTTGGCGAATACGCGGCTCTTGCCAGTGCAGGAGTCATGACTTTTGAAGAATCCGTTAAGGCGGTTCATTATCGCGGTAAGTTCATGCAGGAAGCTGTCCCTCAAGGGAAAGGCACCATGTATGCGATCTTAAAACAAGAAGAAGCGACGATTGTTGATGCTTGTACTGCTGCCTCTACTGAAGATGAGAAAGTGAGCCCTGCCAATTTCAATGAGCCCTCTCAAATAGTTATTTCCGGTGATAAATATGCCTGTGAAAGGGCCATTCGATTGATGGAAGAAAAAACAGGGGCCCGTGTAAAGGCGATAGAGCTTCAAGTTTCAGCTCCTTTTCACTGCGCGCTAATGAAACCAGCTGAACAAAAATTAAAACCTGTGCTCGATGGGATCAAATTTCAATCTCCAAAGTTTAATTACATCGCTAACGTCGATGCTAAAGAATATGGAACAGATACAGCTCCTGAAACCATTAAAGAGAATCTTCTTCTTCAAGTTTGTGGAAGCGTATTGTGGACTCAAAGTATTCAAAAGCTGAGTGATGACACTTTAATTATCGAATGTGGACCAGGCAAAGTTCTCGCCGGTCTGATTAAAAAGATTAACCCTAATTTGAAAGTTATTAGTCTTGATAATGAGACTGGCTTTTCTGAAGTTGAGGCCCTATGACCGCTACTTATTCTGATTTAAATAACAAAGTCATTCTCGTGACAGGTGCTGCGCGCGGGATTGGAAAATCCATTGCACTTTCACTCGCTACTCAAGGTGCCCATGTCGTTTTTAATTACCGCGGAGACGAAGCTAAAGCTTCGGCCCTTAAAGAAGAATTAGAAGCGGCTGGTGGTAAAGCTACAGGTTTAAAATTTGATGTAACAGATGCTGAAGCCATGAGTAAGGCCATCGATGAATTCACTAAAACAGTGGCCCCGATTTCTGGGCTTGTTAATAATGCTGGAATATCAAAAGATACTCTACTTCTCCGCTTAAAACCGGATGAAATGTCCCAGATTATCGATACGAATCTAAAAGGTTCAATGATGGTTACTCAGGCTTTATCCCGGAATTTTTTAAAAGCTGAGAACGTTTCTATTGTTCACATGAGTTCTATTGTGGGTCTCATGGGTAACGTCTCTCAAGCGGCTTATGCTGCTTCTAAGGCGGGATTAATAGGCTTTTCTAAGTCTGTGGCTAAAGAGCTCGCCTCCCGTAATGTGCGCTCAAATGTCATTTGTCCTGGCTTTATCCAGACAGAAATGACAGAAGCCTTAACTGACAAAGCAAAAGAGGAATATTCAAATTCTATCCCTCTAGGAAGGATGGGGAACGCTCAAGAGGTGGCCCAACTAACTTGCTTTCTTTTGAGCTCCGCATCAAGTTATGTCACTGGAGAGGTGATTAAAATTGACGGCGGATTATACATTTAATAAGTTAATGCATCTCAAATTTTGGAGGATATTTTAATGGAATTGCAAGAGAAGGTAATTAAGCTCGTTTCTGAAGCTACAAAAATGGATGCGGCTAACATTAACCTTAACACAAGCTTTGTAGATGATCTTAACCTTGATTCTTTGGACATGGTTGAGCTTATGATGAAGATGGAAGATGAGTTCGGTGTTGAGATTCCTGAAGATGAAACTGAAAATCTTAAGTCTATCGGCGACATCGTTTCTTACTTGAAAGCTAAATCTCACTAATCGTTTTAAAGGCCTCCTTTCCGGAGGCCTTTTATTTTTCTGGAATACCTTATGAAATTACATCGTGTTGCAGTCACCGGAATGGGGGCGATCTGCGGTCTAGGAAATTCACTGGATGAAGTTTGGAAGAACGCTCTTCTTGGCAAATCTGGTATTTCTACGCTGGAAAATCAAAATACAGAAAACTGGCCGGTCAAATTTGGCGGCGAGATTAAAAACTTCAAACTCGCTCCTCATTTAATGGAACTAAAAGACCAGGATCGTTTTGATTTGTTCAACCAGTATGCTCTTCATGCAAGTGAAGAAGCTGTCAAACAATCAAAAGTTACTGAAGCTGGTTATGCTCCAGAAAAGATCGGTATCATCTTTGGTACAGGTTTAGGAGGATTCCCTCATATTGAGGCCAATCATAAAATCTTCCTGGAAAAGGGCGCACGTCGTGTTTCCCCTTTCTTCATTCCTTCTGTTATTCCTAATATGCCAGAAGGGTTAATTTCTATTCATTATGGTTTTAAAGGCATTAACTTTGCTGTGGCTTCTGCTTGTGCTTCAAGCGCTCACGCCATCGGCTTAGCTGCTACAGAGATCATGTTGGGCAGACAGGACGCTATGCTGACTGGTGGAACAGAGGGTGTGATCACTGGTTATACCATTGCCGGTTTTGCTTCAATGAAAGCTCTTTCCCGACGTAATGATGAACCTCATCGCGCTTCACGTCCTTACGACGTTGATCGTGACGGTTTTGTTATGGGTGAAGGTGCCGGTATCATCGTTCTTGAAAACTACGATAAGGCCGTGGCCCGTGGTGCAAATATTCTTGCTGAAGTTGTTGGTTTTGGAGCGAGCTCTGATGCTTACCATATCACTGCACCTCATCCGGAAGGAACAAGTGCCATGATGTGTATGCAACAAACAGTTGATTCTGCAGGAATTAATTTAGAGGAAGTGGGCTACATTAATGCTCACGGTACCTCTACTCCACTTGGGGATGTTGCAGAACTTCAAGCGATTAAAAAAGTTTTTGGTAAACATGCTTATGATCTGGCCATTAGTTCAACCAAATCAATGACAGGCCACCTATTAGGCGCTGCTGGCGGATTAGAATCTATCTTCTGTATCAAAGCGCTTGAGACAGGAATGATTCCTCCAACCATCAACCTGGATAACATGGATCCAGCATGTGATCTGAATGTTGTTCCTAATACAGCAATCCAAAAAGATATTAAGTACGCACTTAATAACTCATTTGGATTTGGTGGAACAAACTCTTCAACACTATTCAAGAAAGTTCAGTAAAAAGAATATAAAAGAAGGGAGCAGAAATATTTTTTCTGCTCCCTTCTTTTATATTAAGTTGAAAATTTTCACTTCAAAATCTTGTACAAAATAATCCCATTCGCTTACGACTCTAAATTGTTCGAAGTTTTTGCATGCTTAAAAACGCGACATCAATGTACCTCTTTAGAACCATGAGAAGGAGTAACCTCTCTCGTTATGACACTTATCACCCTTTTAATATCAATCGCATACGTTGCTTTTCTTTAATTTTCCTCGGCCCGTTGTACACATTTGTGAACGTTTTATTGATTTAAAACCTAGTTCGATCTTTACAGGATCTGCCATGTTCAATACTTTCCTGTTCGACCTGATGAACATAATAAAACGTCAACCACACACACTGGAGAATAAAATGAAATCACTAGTAACTGTTGCTCTTCTTGCTTTATCTGCTCAATCTTTCGCTTTCGGCCTTGAGTCACACTATGGAAAACTTTCTATTGTTAACGGAAAGCATGCTTGTACTCTTACAAACAACACTGGTGCTGATTTAGATATCAAGCGTGTTCACTTCAACCTTGAAAGACGTTCTGGTAAGAATCGTGATCTAGTTGCTACTAAGTCTGTTCATTCTGTTATCTACGATGGCGAAACTATGACTGTTGTTTCAAATGCTACACGAACTGTAATTGGCAGATCTTGTAAATTTCTTGCTCGTTAATTTCTGACGTTGAATTATATTGAAGGCCCACATCCCATGATGTGGGCCTTTTTTTTTATTAATTATCGTTTTTCACTGTCCAGGTTTCTCCCGAATAAAGAAGTTCTTTAAAGACTCCTTCTCCTTTTTTCTCTTTCACGGCCTTAATTTGCTCTTCCATCATATGCTCATAGGTGCTTTGTTCTTTTTCATAAAGAACACCCAGAACCATCGGGAAGTGAGGAGGATGGCTGTATTCGACAAGCATGTAAGCGAGTGTCTCGTTATGCTTATCGTGAACTAAAAGATCTTCTTCTTTATAACGATCTCCTAATTCCACCACTTCAAGTTTTAAACCATTAAGAATGATTCCTTTATTACGTTCTTTACCGAAAACCATTGGCTTTCCATGCTCAACCATTAATGTCATGTCAGGGCGAGTGTTTCGATTGGCATAAAGGTCATGGGTTTTATCATTAAAGATCACACAGTTTTGATAAACTTCAATGAAGGAAGTTCCTTTATGAAGATCCGCTCCAACCATGGCCTCCGTCATTCCTTTCGGATCTGTATCTAAAGCCTTGGCAAGGAAGGTACAACCGGCACCGAGAGCGAGAGTTCCTGGTCTGAATGCATGATCGAGGGAACCATAAGGAGTCGATTTAGTAATCTTTCCTGGCTCTGAAGTTGGTGAATACTGCCCTTTAGTTAAACCATAAATCTGATTATTAAAAAGGATCACATTCATATTGATATTTCTTCTCATGGCGTGGATGAAGTGATTTCCGCCAATAGAAAGTCCATCTCCGTCGCCGGTGATGACCCAGACACTTAGATTAGGATTTGAGAGTTTAATCCCGCTCGCAATCGAAGGTGCTCTTCCGTGAATAGTATGAAAGCCGTAGCTATCTACGTAATAAGGAAGTCGGGAAGAACAACCAATCCCGGAGACACAAACAATGTCCTCTTTCTTTTTTCCAGTGGTGGCCAGAGCTTGTTGGAGACTCGCCAGGATGACGTAGTCCCCACAACCAGGACACCATTTGACTTCTTGATCACTACAAAAATCTTTCCTTGTATAACATGCTTCTGACATAATTTTATTCCTTGATAAGTTCTTGCTTAAAGGCTTCGACAAGTTCACTGATTTTAAACGGCAACCCTTGTACTTTGTTATATCCCTTGGCCTTCACTCCAAATTTCGAATTTATTAAAGTCCTGAGTTGTCCAAGATTTAATTCCGGAATAATGATTTTGGAGAAGTTCTTCAAAATAGATTCCACGTTTCTTGGCATTGGACTTATGTACTTCATGTGCATCAGAGAAACTTTCTTTCCTTCCGCCTGAAGTTTTCTCACGGCCATGACACTCGATCCGTAAGTTCCTCCCCATGAAATGACTAGAAGATCTCCGGAATCGGCCCCCTCAAGAGTTTGCAGAGGAATGTCTTCTGCAATCAATTCAATTTTCTTAGCGCGCAGTTCGCACATAAGTTCGTGGTTACGTGGATCAGTACTTACACAACCAGTCTTAATATCTTTTTCTAGACCACCCATCCGGAATTCAAGTCCTTTCATTCCCGGGATCACCCATGGTCTTGCCAGAGTTTTGTCATCACGGTTCATATAATGAAAGGTCTGGTAATCAATTTTTTCCAGATCAACTAAGCGAGTTGCAATGGGACCATACTCGGTATCGAGATCAGGAATCTTCCAAGGCTCAGCTCCGTTTGCAATATAACCATCGGTCAAAAGAATAACTGGAGTCATGTATTTAAGAGCGATACGACTTGCTTCATAGGCCGAAGCAAAACAATCACTAGGTCTGGATGCCGCCATCACCACCAGAGGCGCTTCTCCATTTCTTCCCCAGAGTGCCTGGTTAAGATCTGCTTGTTCGGTTTTTGTAGGAAGACCAGTAGAGGGCCCTCCACGCTGAACGTTAACGATAACAAGCGGGAGTTCATAGCTGATCGCAAGTCCTATGGCCTCTGTCTTAAGCGCCATCCCTGGGCCGGAAGATGTTGTTATGGCCAGAGAACCGGCACAGGCCGCACCAATAGCGGAACAAATACCAGCGATCTCATCTTCTGCTTGAAATGTTTTTACTCCGAAATCTTTGTGCTTCGAAAGTTCATGCAGAATATCTGAAGCTGGAGTGATCGGATAACTTCCAATAAAGAGCGGACGCTTCGCCATTTCAGAGGCACGAATAAAGCCCCAAGCGGTAGCGGTGTTGCCATCAATTTGTCGGTAGTCCCCATTAGCAATTTTTGCTGAGTGAACTTTATAAGTGGAAACCACAGCTTCTGTATTTTCAGCAAAAAAAGATCCGGCCTTAAGGGCCGCAATATTGGCCTTCACGACATCTGGCTTACTTTTAAATTTTCCTTCAATCCATTTGATGGTGGTTTCGTTTGAACGTCCATAGAAAAAATAAGTCATCCCAAGAGCGTAGAAATTCTTACAGCGATCTTTGGTTTTTGAATCAACATTAATTTCTTTCAAAGCTTCAATCGTCTGACTGGTAATCGGAGCACTTATGATGCGGTAATTCTCAAGTGAGCCATCTTCCAGAGGATTAGTCGCATACTTCGCTTTCTCTAAATTTTTATCAGTAAAGCTATCTCGATTAACGATGATGTATCCTGCAGGTTTTACAGAATGAAGATTGGCTTTTAGAGCGGCCGGATTCATCGCCACCAGCATATCTACTTCATCTCCTGGCGTATTAATTTCAGTGGCACCAATGTGAACCTGAAAACCGGAGACTCCTGCAATCGTTCCGGACGGTGCGCGGATCTCAGATGGATAATCTGGAAAGGTTGAAATATCATTTCCCATCACTGCTGAGGTGTTGGAAAACTGAGTACCGGTTAATTGCATACCATCACCGGAATCTCCAGCGAATCTTATGACTACACTTTCAAGTGAATTTTCGTCGATCATGCGACCTCCTAAAGTTGGAATGCCACTATTATTAATCAAGAACTATTCTCTTAACCTAATGCTAGTCATGTTTTTTTATGATCTGGATGATTGTTGGTTTTAGGGGACCCTGATTGAATAGAGGAAAGAATAAGAGGAGATTTTATGTCTGATAATCGTATGATACATCCCAAAAATGTGGCGGGTCAGTGGTATACGACTCATCCAGATGACCCGAATGGCGAAGGTTGCATTGCTTGCGCTATTTGTTATACAGACGCCCCTGAATTCTTCAAAGACGATGAAGATGGAAATGCCTACGTTTATAAGCAACCCACAACTCCTGAGGAAATTCGTCAATGTGAAGACATGGCCGATTCCTGTTCAGTTGGATCGATTAAAAAGGATGGTTAGTTATGTATGCCATTATCGATGTCATTCCAACCACCATCGGGAGTCTTCTTCAGGAGCATAAGCAAATCAGCAGAGAGCTTGAACTTCTGGAATCCTTCATCAAAGAGAGAAAATTTCCGCAACAAGAAATCCTGGGATTTTTAACTAATTTAAACAGCTTTACGTTGTCCGGGCACCACGAAAAAGAAGAGCAAATTCTTTTTCGGTGGATGCTCGATCAGAATCCCAATGCCGATAAAACCATCATTAAAAAAATAATTGATGAGCACATAGAACTTGATGGCATCTTACAAGGCTTGATTAAGGATATAAACCATGGAGTTTCAATTGATTCTTTAAAATTTGATATGTTGAACTTCATGGAAATGTACCGTGAGCATATAGATCTGGAAGAAAATTTTATTTTTCTTATAGCAAAGGGATTATTAGCTGCGAAAGGGTTAGAATTTCAAAAAGTAGACGATACCGGCATTCACAGCTACCGAAAATAATAATCCTATCCATAAAAAGCGATTGTTATTTTTCAAACTAGTGACCTGATCGTTTAATTTTTTAATATCTAACTTAAGACCCATGGAGTTTTTGTCTTCCGCCGATTTAATTTTAGAATCAATTTGTGGCCAGAGCTTATTTTGAACATCCCCAATTTCACCATTCATGAGGGCCACTCTGGTTTCCAGTTGAGAGAAACGCTCATTTAACATTCTCACTTCATGATGAACTTCGCTCGAGGTAGTCTGAGTCTGCTTTACTGCGTTATGAAGATCCAGGGTAAAGTCATTACTTTTTTCGAGGCTATCCAGGATGAAACCGGCCATTTTCGGTAATGCGAGAAATCTCCCTAACATCCCCTTCTTAGTGTAGGCCTTAATCATAGGCTTACTTACGAAATAAGGTGTGACCGTTTCCATCGGAAGATAGTCCGGAGTGAGCGGGGGCTGAGGAGTAAACTTAAATTGAGTCTGGTTGTCATAATCAAATTGCATACATTAATCATCCGGGGGATTTAAGCTTTTTACAAGTGGGATTTCTTAGGCCCTTTACTGTATAATCTCGCCGGCATGATCGAAAAATTCTCTTTTTTAAAATTCATCTGGAAACTGGTCCTACAGAGACCTTGGCATTATGCCGGAGGCATCCTTTCCGTCATTATCCTTGATGCGGTCGATATGATTCCTTCTCTCCTCATCAAGGAAGTCACTGATAAGGCCCAGAAATCTCCGGAAGAACTCAACATGCTACCCTATGCTGGGGCCTTAGTGGCATGCTACCTTGTGATTTCGCTCCTGCGCCTGGGATGGCGTTTTCTTATTATTATTCCGGCGCGGACCATTGAATGCGAATTGAGACAAAAATCCTTTGATAAAATTCTCGCCTCCGATTTTGTTCAAGTTTCCCAGTTAAAGACGGGTGATGTGGTTAGTACCTTATCCCAGGATTTAAATAACATTCGCATGTTCATGGGACCGGCCATTCTGGTGAGCTTTGACTCCCTCGCCTATTTCATTTTTATCCCTGCCACTCTTTTTTATATTTTGGGTTGGGGAGCTCTTTGGGTCTTACTTCCTTTTACCCTTTTAATGTTTGCTGTCATGTTTGTGCACAAGCCTTTAGAAGAAGCCTTTGGGGCCGTATCTAATACCCTAGGAGACCTTTCTCAATATGTAGCAGATGAATCTCAAGGGGCCCGTTTTTTTCGAGCTGAAGGCTTAATCGAAATAAGACGCAGGCGTTATGAAATACTTTTAAAAGGATTACTGGGTCGCCAGCTCGATATCTCAAAATGGGAACTGGTACTGGATGGATCTCTTCAATTTGTTATTCAAACCAGCTATCTCACTGTCTTAATTCTCGCCTGGCAAGGACAAGGTTCAATGGCCCAGGGGCTTGGGGCCTTGACTGTTTCTCTGCAACTTCTTGATAAACTCATCTGGCCACTCATGAGTATCAGTTATCTCATGAGTCTCTATCAGCAGGCCCGAACCGGAGCGAGAAGGCTTCATGAAATTGAAAAATTGCCTACGAAAGTACAAGGACCGGAGCATCTTAATTCATCATTAAATAGAATTGAAATCTCAGATCTTTCAACTAAATCCATTGAAGGGAAGAAACTCCTGCAAGGAATCACTCTGACCGCTAAAAGAGGTGAACACATCGCTTTAGTGGGAGGAGTTGGAAGTGGTAAAACAGTACTGCTTCAGACTCTGGCAGGACTTTGGGAGAAAGATTATTTAGATTACTCCAGATTTAAATTCAATGAAGTCTCTTTCGAGCAACTCAACCGGATTTCTCTCGCTAAGCAGCTCTCCTTTATTCCGCAAACACCACAAATTTTTAGCCAGTCACTGGGAATGAATATTTCTCCTAACTTCCCCTTGATTCCTAATACTCTCTGGGCTTCCCTGGAAAAAGCTGATCTATCGGCAGACATTCAGCTTTTCCCTGAAGGCCTAGGGACTATCGTTGGCGAGAAAGGGCTGAATCTTTCAGGCGGCCAAAAACAAAGAACTCTCATTGCCCGTTCTTTTCACTCTAAGGCCAAGCTTTATCTTTGGGATGATGCCATCAGTGCTCTTGATCCGGTCACTGAAAAAAGAATCATTTCTAATCTTAAAAATCTCGATCCCGAAGCGATTCTCATTCTTGCTACTCACCGCTTAAGTTCGCTCAAAAACTTTGACCGTATTTTGGTGATGGAGGAAGGAAGGATCATCCAAAGCGGAAGCTTCGATGATATTAAACGTAATCATGCCCTCTTTGCTTCACTTCTGCGTGATGAACAAGAGAATCTTGCTAAGGAGGCCGTATGGACTCCTTAGAACTTAAAGAAGCCGAAGATACCCGCTACAAGTTCAGACCCTTTAGTATTCAGTTCACAAAAGCTCATGAGTGGGACGGGGCCATGACCGATATCCGGTGGCTATGGCCTTGGGTAAAACCACATGCCAAAAAGCTCTTTCAAGTGATTGTGCTCTTTGCCTTTGCAACGATTATCTATCTCCTTATTCCACGCTTAGTAGCAAAAATTGTAGATGATGTATTGGTTCGTAAGTCAGGACCCTTTTCGCTTTGGGGAACAATTCTCGCTTTATGTATGGTGATGAAAATCATCTGCGACCTCTCTTACAAGTGGATCATGACTAAGATCGGACAAAATATTTCAACACATTTGCGATTTGATATCTTTTATCAATTAGGAAGATCTCCTCTTTCTTTCTTTGATAAAAACGCCTCCGGAAGGCTCATAAGCCGCTGTGTGAATGATGTAACAAATCTCTCATCCTTTTTCACGGCCAATTTTTTTACCGTTGTAAGTGACATCGTTCTTATCATTGGTTCGTCAATTTTACTTTTCACACTTTCGGTTAAATCGGGTTTTGTCGTTCTCGCGATGCTCATTCCTCTAAGTATATTCATGATGAATGTCTCACAGGCCCAGATGCGTTGGGGGAGGTCTCTCCGAAATACCCTTTCTCGTCTCTCATCACATACCAGTGATACCATGAATAATCTCGCGGTCATGCATGCTCAGCCTTTTACAGAGAAGTGGTCCAACAGGCATCGAAATATTCAGGAACTTTATTCACAACTAAGCATTAAAAACATTCTTACTTGGGGAGCTTTTTCTTCAACTCACGTTTTAATCATGGGTTTAACTTATGCCATGGTTATCTCCCTTGGAGTCTATCAGTTAAAGCAGGGTGAGATCACGATAGGAAATCTCATCGCCATTTTCACCTACGTCAGTCTAATATTCGGTCCATTTTTAGAAATCTCTGAGAAGCTGAATGTTATGGTTACAGCACTTGGATCAGTTAAACGCCTACGTTCTCTCCTTTCTCAAAAGATTGAAAGGGACAAAATGGATGCACCGGACACGGGTGTTCCTCCTCAAGGATCGATCTCATTCAGAAATATTAGTTTTTCTTATCGCTCTGATGTGAAACTTTTTGATCACTTCAACCTCGATCTTCCAGAAGGTGAAGTGACAGCACTCGTAGGTCGAACTGGTTCAGGTAAAACGACTCTCGCCCATTTAATGCTGGGACTCTATCCATTAAAGGACGGAAGCATTTGCTGGGGGGATGAAGAACTCTCTCATTTCACTCCTGCTCGTCGGGCAAGATGGATCAGCCACGTCTCCCAGGACTTATTTATATTTACCGATACTCTAAGAGAAAATCTCCGGTTGTGGCGCGAAGATATAACCGATGCCCAAATCTATGAACGCTTAGAAAGAGTGGGATTAGCGGATAAAATTAATAACCTTCCCGGAAAACTGGATTTGATTGTTAAGACCGAGACTCTCCCCCTATCACAAGGAGAAAAACAACTTCTTCTTCTCTGCCGGGCACTCCTTCAGGATCCAAGGCTCTTAGTCTTTGACGAAGCAACCGCCAATCTGGATCAACTCACCGAAGAAGACTGGATGAAACAGGTAGCTGAACTCTTTCAAGGAAGAACAACACTTTTCATTGCCCACAGGATAGAAACACTGAGACTTGCTTCATTTGTAGTGGTTCTAGAAAATGGAAAAATCAAGAAAACCTTTCGAAAAAAGAAAGGTGAATCAGTATCTGAGGCAGATCTCTAACGACTTAAAGAGTCAAAGCTTAAAATAACTATGCACTCCTCAAACTCTCTCTTAAAATAGATGGGCACAAGGAGAAGTCATGTCAAAACATCTTTCAGAAGTAGATCAGGAAGTTTTAGGTTTCATTCAAAAAGAACAAAATCGCCAGGAAATGGGACTCGAACTCATTGCCTCAGAAAATTATTGTTCTCAAGCGGTAATGGAAGCCCAAGGGTCTTGTCTCACTAATAAATACGCCGAAGGTTACCCCGGCAAGCGTTACTATAATGGTTGCGAATTTGTGGACCAGATTGAATCCCTTGCCATTGAAAGAGTGAAAGAAATTTTCGGAGCTGGTTTTGCTAATGTTCAACCACACTCTGGCTCTCAGGCCAACATGGCCGTTTATATGGCGATGCTTAATCCTGGTGATACTTTTTTAGGAATGGATCTCGCCCAAGGTGGACATCTCACTCACGGATCTCCTGTAAACTTTTCAGGAAAACTTTTTAAGGCCACTCACTACGGCTTAGATCCAAAGACTGAAATGATTGATTATAATCAATTGGAAGATATCGCAAAAAAAGAAAGACCACGCATGATTATCGCTGGTGCTTCTGCTTATCCTCGTACCATTGATTTTGAAAAATTCAGCGCCATCGCGAAATCTATCGATGCTGTTCTGATGGTTGATATGGCCCATATTGCAGGTCTCGTAGCAGCAGGCCTTCACCCATCCCCTATGGGTTACGCAGATGTTGTGACTTCTACCACTCACAAAACTCTTCGTGGCCCCCGTGGTGGTTTGATCCTCACTAATCGTGAAGATATCGCTAAGAAACTAAACTCTCTTATTTTCCCTGGAGTCCAGGGCGGACCACTTGAACATGTGATTGCCGGTAAAGCTGTTGCTTTCAAAGAAGCCCTTCTTCCGAGCTTCAAAACTTATCAAGAACAAGTGATCAAGAATTCTCAAGTTCTTGCCAAAACTTTAATGGATAATGGAATTGAACTCGTCTCAGGCGGAACAGATAATCATTTAATCCTGGTTAAAACGGATTCAGTGAATATGTCTGGTAAGGAAGCAGGAGAAATTCTTGAGCGCGTAGACATCACTTGTAACAAGAACATGGTTCCTAATGATAAACGCTCACCGTTTGTGACTTCAGGTATTCGTTTAGGAACTCCGGCGGTTACGACCCGTGGATTTAAAGAAGCGGAAACGAAGTTAATGGCAGAGCTCATTATTAAGGCGCTAAAAGCTCCTCAAGATGAAAAAGCACTTAATGAAGTGAAACAAAGTGTGCATGATCTTTGCAAAAAATTTCCGGTATACCCTTAAGGAGTTTTTATGAAATATATTTTGTTACTAGCACTAACCCTGACTGTTTCTTGTACAACAAAGACCGTTGAGAAAGCTCCCGAGAGCGCTGGTGAAAGTAATGCTCAACAAACAAGTCCCTACACAGTGGAGCCTTGTTACTGCATGAAAATTTTTAAACCCGTATGCGCCAATGGAGTTAACTACGGAAACTCTTGTGAAGCTCAATGCCATGGTCACAAAACCTGGACTGAAGGACGTTGCTCTAAATAATTTTAGCAAAGAGGGAGTGGCCCTCAGTATCACTCCCTCTTAATTATTGAAATTACATAAAATCTCTTTTCAGCTATTTAGCTTCTCAACTTGGCCTAAGAATGGTAGAAAACTACCATTAACCACTAGATATAGTTTAGGACCGCATTATGAAATGTCCCTACTGCTCGGCCGTCGATACCAAAGTTTTAGATTCCAGGAACCTTGAAGAAGGTTGTGTCATCCGACGCCGCAGAAAATGCGAGACCTGTCAGAAGCGTTTCACAACGTTTGAAACAGTTGAGCTCTCCATGCCGATGGTCATTAAACGTGATGGCCGTCGTGAACATTACAAGCAAGAAAAAATTCTTAAGGGCATTGAGAAGGCTTGCGAAAAACGCCCTATCTCTGCCATCCAGATTGAACGCATTATTAATAATATTGAAAAAGCGATTTTGGACATCTCTGACAAGGAAATCCAATCGAAAGAAATAGGAAATCTTGTTATGATGTACTTACGTCATCTTGATCCTGTGGCCTACATCCGCTTTGCGGCCGTATATCGTAAGTTCCAGGACGTAGAAGAGTTTGTAAATGAGCTCAAACATGATGAGTTCAACCAATTTAAAAAGACAGAACAAAATAAGGATCAAAGTAGTGAATACTAAGCGAGAGGCACGAGAGTTTTGCCTACAATTTCTTTATCATTTCCAACTGCCAGCTTTCCAAGAACAGAAGAAAGAGCTGGATTCAGTAGAGATCTTCAACCGAGTTCAAGAGTTTAAACAGACTCTCTCATTGGAACTTACCGCTGATGCTCAAGCTTTTGTCGCGACAATGGTTAAAGGCATTCTTCAGCATCATCAGGAGCTTGAAGAAATCCTGGTGAAATATTTAAAGAATTGGAAGCTGTCTCGAATTTCAAAAATCGAGCACACCATTCTCATCATGGGAATTCAGGAATTAAAATACCATCCGGAAGTTCCTGGTAAGGTTGTTATCAACGAAGCTATTGAGCTTGGTAAAAAATATTCAACTAAAGAATCGGCTGCTTTCATTAACGGCATTCTAGATAATGTTTTCAAACAAGAATTAAATCGGAATGAATGAACTGATTAATCAAGTTACTCCACTTACTCGAGGAATCATCTGGCTCACACAAAATATGTCTGACCTGGAGAATCCTCATTATGCGGGTATTGATTATCTGTTGGATGGCCTACTCACGGCAAATATTCAAAAAGTTCAAAACGCTTCAAGCCGTGTGATCATCGGTCACAATTTCAATAACCCTCTTTACGTCCTCATCCTAAGCGAAGTGAAAACTGCTGAAGTTCAGAGTTTTCTTTCTCTCTTTGCAAATGATCTGACTTCGGAAAATAGCATTTTGATGATTGATGAAATGAATGTCTTTCCATCGATTAAGTCTGAATTTAAAACTGTTGCTTCTCATTTAAAGCAGTTTTAGGAAAGAATCGGAACTCCCTGAGGAGTTCCGACAACTAAACACTATAAAGAAATAATTCTCGCATTTCTGAAATCATGATCACGCATTTCTCTTTCCCAGACCTGGCCTTTTTTATCGACCACGTAAAGTCTTCCAGCTTGATCAAGGAAGTAATTTGATCCCATTTTAAGGATTGAGCTTACTCTCAAATTGACCGGCAGGGCCGGCATCTGAAGCTCACCGGTATCAGCTACTGTGAAAAAGAAGCCTGAGGAATCAACGAAAAAGTTTCCACCTTTTTTGGTAATAATCCCCACTCGCATATCATCCCGAGGGATGACTGATCCGTCACTTGCCACCGTAAAAACAGTTCCCCGATTACTCATAAAGTAATTGCCTCCATAAGAAATGACATCCTTCATGTTAACCTTTAAGTCTTCGGACTTTTCAACTAATCCATCGGACTTAATCACATAAAGGTCTAGTTCATTATTTTCCGGTCCTGCTGCTACCGTGAAGAAGTTTCCCCCAAAGTTTTGAGCATTCTGATAAGCCGCACTTTCTGTGACCTTAACATATCCACGGCGATCAATTGTATAGAGAAAGCCTTCCTCAGAGAGGAAATAATTAATACCTTTGCCTTGGATATTCTCTGGAATCAGTTCATATTTCCTGAACAACAATCCATTTTCATCGATAGTTGCGAGGATTCCCCCCTCTTCCACAAAGTATTGACCACCCTTGAAGGTTACTTTCTGAGGAAAAGCATAATGACCAAAATCATAGGCGAATCCCGAAGTATCGGTCGTCACAGTGATTCCATTGTCCATGATTATGTAAGATTGAGAAAAAGCATTGAGTGACAGGGTTGCGAGTGCGGCCAATAAGAAACTTTTCATTCCCTTCTCCTTAGGTTTTTAATAAAGCAGTGGGACTATACTCAAGTATTTTTTTCTTAGCCACGTACTGTAAGGAAATTAACCTAGAGATGGTAACAGTTGGAATGAACCACTGTTTCCTTAAGAGGAAGCACCAGAGCAATGCGAAAAAAAAGGGGCCTTCAAGGCCCCTTAGGAATAATTATTTTGCGATAATTTTACTTTTCGTTAAGTCATGTTCAGGTGTTCTCTCAAACATCATCCCCATATGATCAACCACAAAAATTCTTCCCTGAGAATCAAGCATGTAGTTTGAACCTAATTTAATGAGATCGTTCACTACAATGTTGGTCGGCAGGATAGGAAGAGCGAGGAGACCTTCTTCAGAAACAGTATAGAGGAAATCTTTTGAATCGATGAGATAGTTACCACCCATCTTCTTAACTTCGCCTACTCCAGATTCTGGTTTGGAGTAAACTAAACCATCCTTAGAAACTGTATAGATCATCCCTTGTTTCGTTTGAAAAAATGATCCCCCAAATTTCACAATGTCAGCAGGGTTAAGACCAGGGATTTCCATTTTAAAATAATTTCCCTTGGAACTTACGGTATAAAGATCAGTCGCTTTCTTTTCACCTTTAACAGTAAAAAAGTTTCCGCCGAAGTTTAAAGCTTTTTTAAAGAGACCACTGTCATCATACTCATACACGAAACCAGCTTCATCGATAGTAATGAGATAATTTTTGTTAGAGATAAAATAATTAAGACCTTTGCCTTTAATCTTTTTTACTTCCATATCTTTCTGGTAGAGCATGCCGCTTGCATCTACTGTTGATAATTTCTCATCAGCAACAAAGAAGTTTCCGCCATTAACGGTGATTTTATAAGGAATTCTAAAATGTCCAAAATCGTAGATAAAGCCTGACTTATCAGTCGTAAGTGTAATCCCGTTGCTTAAAATAATATAAGACTGAGAGAAAGCATTAAGAGAAGCAAGCATGAGACTTGCGATGATGAATTTTTTCATGAACCGCTCCTTATTGAAAGTCGGGCCACTATAGTAAAAAGAAACCATTTGCGCAAAGCGGTGTAAAAAATTTATAGGGTTGTAAGTAGCTAAAAAAAAAGGCCCCGAAGGGCCTTAAAGATTTAATTAATACTGAAGGAGGCTTCTCGCAGCTTCAAGAACACGTTTCATGTCCGGAAGGACTGCGCGCTCAAGAATACGGTTAAAGCCTACTGGAGTGAAAGTTGATCCTACACGCTTAACTGGAGCATCAAGGTACTCAAAAGCGTGCTCATTGATCTGACCAACAAGCTCACCACCAAATCCACCGAAGACCTTATCTTCGTGAACAACCAGAGCACGGTGAGTTTTCTTCACAGTAGCTACGATTGAATCAATATCAAGCGGGTTAAGAGAGCGAAGATCTAATACTTCAACTTCAAAACCTTCTTTTGCTAAAACTTCTGCCGCTTCTAAAGAGAAGTGAACAGTGTTTCCGTAAGTGATAATTGAAAGATCTTTACCTTCTCTTCTTACGCGGGCCTTACCAAAAGGAACTTCGAAATCATCAGGGATCGGAGTCATGGCCTGTTTAGCGTTATAAAGAGTTTTTGGCTCCATGAATACAGTCGTTCCCTTAGAGCGCATAGCAGTTCTCAAGAGACCAGCAGCATCGTCAGCGAAAGAAGGATAAACAACACGGATACCAGGAAAAGTTGTTAAACAACCTTCAATTGTTTGTGAGTGATAAAGTCCACCACCGATATAACCACCTGAAGCCAGACGGACAACAATGTTTGGTGAGAATTTACCATTACTTCTCCAGTAATCGTGAGAGGTCTCAACTAATTGCTCCATGGCAGGCCAGAAGTAATCAGCGAACTCTGCACCTTCAACGACAATGCGAATTTTTTCTTGATCAAAACGAGACATACCATTAGCTGTACCCAGGATATAATCTTCAGCGATTGGTCCGTTGAACACGCGCTCAATACCAAATTCCTGCTGCATACCTTTTGATACGTTAAAAATTCCACCCTTCTCTTTATTTGCCATATCTTGACCCCAAATAAAAGTATGAGGGTTATGACGGAATTCAGCTTTTAAAGTGCTGTTAAGGGCATCAATGAATTTCTTTGGTTCAGATGTATCGTTATGAGTTCCATCAACATATTTCTGAGGAACATAAGCTTCAGGAATAACGTGATCAAAAATTGATTCAGGCGTTGGGTTTGGAGCTTTAACAGCTTTTGCGTGGGCTTCAAGAAGCTCAGCTTTGGCTTCAGCTTCAAGAGCATCAATTTCTTTTTGAGTGAAGATTTTTGCTTTTAAAAGCTCGTTCTTAAAACGTGGAAGAGGATCTTGTGCCTTAGCTTCTGCACGTTCCTGCTCGTCACGGTACCATTCGTGGTTATCAGAGTTAGAGTGATTACCGATACGAACACACATTGCATGAACAATAACTGGTTCAGAATTCTTTAGAGCGTGCTCACGAGCAGATGTCATAGCGTTCATAGAATCAAAAACATCTTTCCCATCGCATTTAATGATTTGAAGATTTTTGAATCCTGTGAAGTTGTCACAAACAAATTCGTTAGCAGTCTGGTCTCTCTTAGGAACCGAGATTCCGTAACCGTTATCCTGGAATACGAAAATTACCGGAAGTTTTTCATTACTGGCCCCGTTAATGGCCTCATAAACATAACCTTCAGAAACTGAAGATTCACCCTGTGAAGAAATAACAACACCTGGATGATTATATCTTTTCATACCTCGACCAACACCTGCTGCGTGCAGAGTATGGTTTCCGGTACAAGAAGAAACGTTATGAATATTCCACTCAGGCTTTGCGAAGTGGTTAGACATATGACGACCGCCGGAAGCAATATCAGTCGCTTTTGAAATACCGTTTAAAAGAATTTCTTCAGTGGTAATCCCAGATGAGAGAGCAACTAGCATATCTCGGTAATAAGGAAACATGTGATCCACGTTACGATCGAAAACCTGACCAATTGCTAACTGGATACCATCATGACCAGCATAAGGAGCATGATAAGACCAACCTAAGGCCTGTTTTAAATAGTTAGGGGCGCGCTCATCAATCATGCGGCCGAGAATCATGAGATGTAACCACTTCTTTAGAGTGGCCTTGTCTGTTTTTTTGATATCATAGTGTTTCACAACCTTCATATGAACTCCATCTTGTGACGTAAAACTATTAGTAAAGAATGAGAGGAAATAGGTATCATGGCCTGTTGTTTCCGGCCAATAAAATGGTCTAATTAATGCCTAGCAAAATAGTTTAATCGCCTAAGAAGGCCACGCCCCACTCTCGAAACATTGTCTCTCTCTGGATTTTGCTACCTGGCCGGTACTGAGAAGGATTTTCAGTTGGGAAAGGAATTTCCTGCATTTCCTCTGTACCAGGAGCAATGCGGTGAGGAACTAATACATATAAACTCCGAATGAGACTTGTTTGTTCTTTATCAATTTCAATCGGAATAATTGCATCAAGCTCGCGGTTATACTGAGGGTAAATACAAAAGAACGGATAATCCGGAATTTTTACCCGCCAATGTTCTTCGAAATCCTGCAAGGAGATAGCAGGATATTTCATTTCCACTAGATCTTTCATCATCCATTCAATAGCACCTTCTCGTGTTGTGCAAAGACCATTGGTAAATTGCATACTGGAACGCGGAAGTCTAAGATCATAAAAGAGATAATCATAATAAACTTCTTCTAATTCAAACTTATCCTTCTCAACAATCTTCCCACTCCATTTGAGCTCTTTATCGAGAAGAGGAGTGGTTGCTAGAAAGTGTATTTTTCTGCTCGAAATGAATTTAAAGTTAAATTTGAAATTTTCATGAACGGTGTTCACATATACATTGGGTTTGGCCGCAAAGATTTCTCCCTCTCCAGGATAATATTTCGCAGCGACTTTATCTTTTTCCCAAGCTCCAGGAAATTTCAAATTAGGATAATAAAGATCTCCCTGATACCCCCACCAAGGCATGATGTCTTTTTGAAAAAGAGGCCCTGGGAAATTCTGAAAAAGCAAAGTACCTGATGAACTTGAGTAATCACAATAAGGATCCTGAACTATAGGATTGAACCTCGTTACACAGCTATACCCAACATTTTGTGTCCAGGTTTTGATAGTATTACCCTTACAGGCGCTTTCTTCACTCGCCTCTGCGGTCATTATCAATAATAAGAAAGAGATTAAAAATCCTTTCATTTTTTCACCAATTTAACATCCAGATGGACTGGATTATTTTGCACATGAACTTTTTGGAGAAAGTCGCATCCCTCTTCGTCAGAAGCACGGATCTGATAATTTCCTGGTTTCACATAAAACCGAAAAGTTCCTCCACGAGGAACTTCTGTGTGCAAAAGCAAAAGCCTTTCCTGGTAGTTCTCTTTATCTAAAGAAAGCCACACCATGGCCTTTTTTGAGCATCCTTCCGGCAAAAAGACTTTGCCTGATAAAGAGCTTTCAGAGCTCAAAGCAGAAAAAGAGATTATAAGGAGGAGATATGAAAAATATTTCATTAGTCTTCTATCGGAGTTTATCCCTTTGAAGTTGAAATTAATCACTGGACCATAAGAGTCAACTTAGGAAGTCCATACTTTCTCTTGATTAACTTTAAGTCTTCATCATAAACTGCCGAAAACTCTCATATATTTTCATCAGGAGCGTCATCATGGCAAAAACAATAGCTGAAGGGTTCTTCAATGACCCACGCTTAGAACAAGCAAAAAAACTTATTAAAGAAGCCCTTACTGAACATCAGTCAAATATTACAGGTGTTAAAGAAGCGAATCCTGAATTAAAAGAATCGTATGACTCCCTCTTGAAAAAGATGGCCGATTATCGAGGAAGCGCACTTGCTTATAAATATCTTGGTTCAGGTATTGGAAAAGGTCCTCTCGTTGAGTTAGGTGACGGATCAATTAAATATGATTTCATTACAGGTATTGGCGTTCATTACATGGGTCACTCTCACCATGGGGTTATTGATGCACAAATTGACGGTGCTATCTCTAATACTGTGATGAATGGTCATCTTCAACAAAACGTTGATACAGCAAAACTTTTAGAACTCTTTTCTGAGCAAGCTTGTAAGAACGGTGCGGCCATTCGGAACGTGTTCCTTTCTACTTCTGGTGCCATGGCAAATGAAAATGCTTTTAAAATGATTTTCCAGAAGCGCACACCTGCTTCTCGCTTCTTTGCTTTTGAAAAATGCTTTGCCGGAAGAACACTTGGCATGGCCTGGGTAACAGACAAAGCGGCATATCGCACGGGCCTTCCTAAAACTATTGATGTGGATTACATACCTTTTTATGATGAAAACAATCATCAGGCTTCTATTGATGCTGCTGTAAAAGTAGTCCAAAAATACATCACCCGTTATCCGGGCCAGCACGCTGGTTTCATCATGGAGCTTATCCAAGGTGAGAATGGATCGTGGGTCGGAAATACTGAATTCTTTGAAGCTTTGATAGCTGTTTGCAAAGAAAACAATATTTCGGTGATGGTAGATGAAGTCCAAACTTTCGGTCGCACCACAGAGCTATTCGCTTTCCAGTATTTTAAACTCGATAAGCATGTAGACATTGTTACTGTTGGGAAGAATTCACAAGTCTGTGCCACTCTCTTTAATGACGATCACAAACCAAAGCCGGGACTCATGTCTCAAACCTTCACAGCTTCAGCGACTCAGATTGCGGCCTCTTACTATGTGATTAAATCTATTGTTGATGGAGGCTATCTCGGTCAAGAAGGGAAAATTCAAAAACTTCATAACCGCTTTGCCGGAAACCTTAAAGAACTTTCCAAGAAATATCCGGAAAAGATCTCAGGCCCCTACGGCATAGGTGCCATGATTGCGATGACTATTTGTGGAGGAGACGGAAAAAAATCATCTGAATTCACTAACAAGCTTTTTGAAAACGGTGTTCTTTCTTTTGGAGCGTCCGCTCATCCAACAGCAAGAGTTCGCTTCTTAATGCCAGTGATGGCCACTGAAGAAGTCCATATAGACGAAGTTTGTGAAATCATCGAAAAAACACTGCAAGAGCTATAAAATGTTTATCATCAGACCCATTGCCGAGAAAGATATTGATGGATTGATGGAGCTTCTGGCCGATTCTGGCCACGGGCTCACATCTCTTCCGAAAGATCCGGAGATTTTGAAAAAAAGAATCAGAATCTCAGAGAGAAGTTTTCTCCATCGAGAAGATGGGCCTGGTGGTGAAGATTATCTCTTTGTGATGGAAGAGCTATTCACCGGCAGAATTGTTGGTGTCTGTGCAATTATCTCCAAGATTGGCGGATTTGAGCCTTATTACTTCTATCGTTTGGAGAAGAATCATCATGAATCTAAATCGGTTCATGTGAAAAACGATATCACTTCTCTTCACTTTCACTTTATTCATAATGGTCCGGCAGAGATCTGTTCGTTGTACTTAGATCCTGAGTACCGAAATTCTCAGAACGGTCGATTTCTCTCTCTCTCTCGATTTTTATTCATCGCTGAAAATAGAAAGTTTTTTGAAGATCAAGTAATCGCGGAAATGAGAGGGATGGTAAATGATTCCGGGCACTCTCCTTTCTGGGATGCTGTTGGAAAAAACTTTTTCAAGATAGATTTCCCTACTGCAGATTATTTATATGTGAAGAATAAACGTTTCATTGAAGAACTTATGCCGAAACATCCAATCATCACCAATCTTCTTCCAGAAGATGCTCGTTATGTAGTGGGTAGAGTTCATCCTAACACTGAACCGGCAAAGCGCATCTTAGAGCAAGAGGGATTTCATTTCTCAGGACTAGTCGGCATTCTTGAACCAGGTCCCGTCCTCATCGCGGAAGTTGATAGCATTCGGTCCATTAAAGAAAGCATAGTTGGTGAAATTGAAGAGATCTCTGAAAAGAATTTCAAATCAGAGATTTTTATCATTTCTAACACCGCAACCCCTTTCAGAGCGGCCCTCGGTGGAGTTAAACAACTCAAATCGGGCGGTTTAAAGATCTCCGGAGTGACTGCAGCAGGGTTGAAACTTCGTTTAGGAGACAAAATCCGTTTTGTAAGCTTCAGGCCAACTCCCCAGAAAAAGAAGCCAGTCCGATCTAAATAAAATTGTCTTCCTTAAGTTCAGCTAAATTTTCGCATGCGCAATTTATAATGCGTGCGCTTTTACCTATACTTTCCGAAGAGGTAACTCATGAAGGGAAATCTACTGTTAATTGACGATGAAGCTGAATTGTCAGCGAGTATGAAAGAGCTGTTTGAAGAAGAAGCACATGAAATCTATACAGCTCAAAATGGTATGGAAGCGTTACAAATCATGGAGAATGTCCGCATAGATTGTATCGTTTCTGATATCAAAATGCCGGTAATGGATGGGATAACTTTTATTCAAGCTGCCAGAGAACGTGGTCATGAACAGCCAGTTATCTTTTTTACGGGCCATGGCACTGAGCAGCTTCGAAGAGAAGTTAAAGAGTTAGGAGCAGTCGAACTTTACACTAAACCGAATTTTTTAATGCTTGAGCTTGCCATACGAAAACATATGACAAGCTCTGAATCAATTTAATTTCCTACTGACCTTTACTTGTACTTTCAAAAATTTTATCTGCTGAAGCTGCAACAAATCCCTGGTAAAGCTCACCATTTGGCAGAGGATAGCGTTTAGCAAATTCATAATAACAAGCAGGAATGTTAAGTTTGCCATTGGTAAATGCAACTTCGATATTGTTTGCAAGAGTTGAAGACTGCTCGAGACAAACTTCTTTAGAACCTTTGATCTCTCCTCCGCTGGAATTTAATTTAACCCCACTATTTTGGAGAAACTCATTCAGTACTTTAATATCTGAATATTTTTTCAGATCATTGATGAAGACTGTGAAATGGTTTGGACGATAACCGAAAGCACTTACCCAGGCAGCGTAATCACTCTCTTTAAGAATTTCGTTATAATCTTCTGTCGTAATTTCCCAAGGTCTTCCGATTGAAGAAAAATCGTACTGCAGTTCGAGACCAGCAGGAATTTGTTCAATTAATTTTCCAACTTTATCCTGCAAAGATTGAGAGAACTTTTCCAGCATCAATTCAGAGATGAAGATTTTAGGCATGGATTTATCTGTATGCTCGTAGTGTTTGGCATAAAGCTTTTTCTCTACGAAGTGATAATCCCCTTTAAAAACATAGCCTGATTCAAGGAAAGGCTGAGCGATGACATCTACGTTTACTCGCGGGTGGTTGAAGGTTCTCAAGGCAATATGATCGTTATGAACCACTTCCCCTTGGCTTGCTAACAAGTCACTTACTTTCTTGGCCAGAGGATTAATAGTAATGTACTCCTGCCACATTTTATCCAATAGATCGGGTAACGTCTTGATAGTCATATGTTTCTCCTGAATTTCAGCTATTTTAGCAAAGTCTCTAGGTTTGGGGAATAAGTGATCAATTAACTCTCTGTATTAATCTGGGATATTTGTGGGAAAAGTAGTAGTATGAGGCAATTTTTAGAGAAGGAATTTTATGGAAATGCAATTAAAGGGCGATTATTTTAATGGCCAATTCTCCCTCCCCACTGAGTCCCAAGCTAATGAAAAAATATTAAAACGCTGTCCTGCCGACCTAAGCCAGGTTTTATGGGAAGCCGGAATTTTCCATAATCATATTGATGCTGTTATTGATTCGGCCGTCAGAGGTTTTGAAATCTGGCGAAAAACCTCTATTGAAGAGAGGATTAAATGCCTGAGAAAATATCAGGAAGCCGTCCGGGCAAGAAAAGATGAAATAGCCATGGCCCTGGCGCTGGAAGTAGGAAAGCCGCTTTGGGAAGCCAAGACAGAAGCAGCTTCTCTTGATTCAAAAGTGACTGTTACCATTACTGACTCCTATGAGCGAATTAAGCAAGAAACGATCAAAGATGTAATGCCTAAGATTGATGGCCATGTGGTGTATAAACCGCTCGGTCCGTCCTTAGTCATTGGTCCTTTTAATTTCCCGTGCCACTTAGCGAATGGTCAGATACTAGCGGCCCTTCTGGCAGGGAATTCGGTTATTTTTAAGCCTTCAGAGAAAACGATTTACTCCGCTCAACTTATGATTGAGTGTTTTGCTGAAGCTGGTCTCCCAGCGGGAGTGATTAACTTCATCAATGGAGCTGGTCACACTTCTTCAAAACTAACCTCGGATAAAAGAATCAAGGGAATTTACTTTACTGGTTCTCGTGGAGTGGGCCTTAAGATTTTGGAGAATACTCATAAGGATCTAAATAAACTTGTGGCCCTTGAGTTGGGTGGGAAAAATTCTACTATCCTTCATCACGATACAAATATTTCACATGCACTTCCCGAGCTTCTTCGCTCTTGTTTTTTAACCAGCGGTCAACGTTGTACTTCAACATCTATGATTCTTGTTCATCGAAAAATTGAACAGGAATTCATTAACCAGTTTAAAGCGGTGACTGAAAGAATCAGAGTCGGACATCCCATTCAAAGTAAACCTGAAGCTTTCATGGGACCTTTGATTGATGAGCATGCTCAAAAACTTTATTTTGATTTCTGTCAGTATGGTAAAGATGAGGGAGCCCAGGAAATCAAAAGTCCAACGAAGCTGGATGTAGGATTTGAAGGCTATTACGTCTCCCCTTCTATTCACTATGTTGAAAAACCACGTCTGGAAGGGAAATTCATCCAGGAAGAAATTTTTGGACCAAACTGTTTCTTCATTCCTTATGATGATATAGAAGAAGCGATTAAGATCGCAAACTGCACAGACTATGGTCTGGCGGCTTCGGTATTCACACGTAACCCTGAAATTTATCAACTTTGTTTGAGAGATATTGAATCAGGATTAGTGAATCTAAACCGCTCAACAGTAGGTGCGACGGCACGGTTGCCTTTTGGAGGACTCAAAAATTCCGGTAACCATCATCCGGCAGCAGTATCCATGATTGACCATTGTGTAAGCTCTGTCGCTTCATTAGAAACGTTAGATGACACAAGCTCAAAAATTACTGATGTTGTAGGACTAAAAGATTAAAGAATAACATATGAATACCTCTACCGATGAACAACTAGCGCTTCGAAAAGAGCGCTGGTATGTCATCATTCTCGCTGCGATCCAAATTGCTCACATTCTGGATTTTGTCATCATGATGCCCCTGGGACCAGTTTTCATGCGGGTCTTTGAAATATCCCCTGTTGAATTTTCCACGCTGGTTTCTGCTTACACTTTCAGTGCAGGGATCGTGGGTTTTCTCGCCGCCCTCTATGCTGATCACTTCGACCGAAGAAAATTTCTTCTCTATAACTTTGCAGGATTTATTGTTGGCACTTTCATGTGTGCCATTGCTGACGGCTTTGCTTCATTGTTAACGGCCAGAATTATTGCCGGAGCCTTTGGCGGGATTTTAAATTCCATTGTTCTCTCTTTAGTAGCAGATCTTATCCCTTTCCATCGCCGGGGTGCTGCCATGGGTGTAGTTATGTCGGCCTTCTCCATTAGTAGCATTCTGGGAATACCGACCGGACTTTATATCGCTCAGTACTTTGACTGGCATGGAACGTTCTACTTCATCTGTATTTTAAGTCTCATTTTTTGGGTACTCTCTTTGATTATCCTTCCTTCTGTGAAGCCTCGAGTGGAAGTGAAAACTTTTAAAGAAAATCTCGTAAACTTCAGAAGAATCCTGGTTAATCGCGATTATCTGCAAAGCTTTAGCCTCACAAGTGTTCTGGGTTTTGGGGTTTTTGGCATTATCCCTTTTATTTCTGCTTACCTGGTGAAAAATGTGGGCTTTAGAGAAGACCAGCTTCCTCTCGTTTATCTTATTGGGGGAATTTGTACCATTGTCTCTGCCCGAATTATTGGAAAGGCCTGTGATAGAGTGGGGAGCTTTAAAGTGTTCCGCTTAGTCGCTATCATCGCTTGTTTCCCAATGTTAACCTTGACTCTCCTGCCAGAAGGAACCCCTATTTGGCTGGCACTTGCTATTTGTACTCTTTTTACAATGTTCGGTTCAGGTAGATTTATTCCGGCCATGACTTTAGTTTCTGCTGTCGTTAAATCTGAAGACCGTGGAACCTTTATGAGTCTCGAAAATGCTTCCCGTCAAATGTCATCGGGAATTTCTTCTCAGATGGCAGGGATCATCATTGGGGCAACGGCAGCGGGTGCTCTCACGAATTACGGAGTAGTTGGCGTAATCGGTGTTGTCACTACCGGCATTGCTATTTATATCGCTTCCAAAATATCAACCAAACTGAGTTTAAAATAAATTTATGAATTTCACCCAGGCCCATCTAAGCGCCGTCGTTGCCTTCACTATGTGGGGAACCTTCCCTCTTTATTGGAAAATATTTTCAGGAGAAGCCTCTTGGGATTTATTTGGCCAAAGGCTAATCTGGTCATTCATCACACTTTTACTCATTATTGCTTACCAGAAGAAATTTAAAACTCTGGGAAAAATCTGGAAAGATAAGAAGGTCAGATACATGCTGATCCTCTCTGGCATTATGATCTCTTCCAATTGGCTTATCTATATTTATGCCGTAAGCGTTGGAAGAGTTCTAGAGGCAAGTTTAGGATACTTTTTAAATACGCTCATTAACGTTTTCATGGGCTGGCTTATTCTAAAAGAAACCATACGTCCAACTCAATGGCCGGCCATCATACTCGCCCTGCTTGCCATTATTTTGATTGCTGTCCGGGTGGACTTTGCTCATTTTCCCTGGATTGCCATTTCTCTCTCTTTGACCTTTGCTCTCTATGGTCTCATTCGGAAAGTAACTGCAGTGGGATCAATTGAAGGTCTAACTTTTGAAACGAGTTTTGTTCTCATTCCCGTCTTAATCTTCTGGGCGAATTATTCTTCAACTCCTCTGACAATTTATGAGCATCTTCCTCTATGGAAGAGCCTTGTTCTGGTCTTATCAGGGCTGGTAACTTGTATTCCATTAGTACTGTTTGCCTATAGCGCGAGAAATTTAAGACTGCAGACTTTAGGATTTATTCAATACCTTTCACCTAGTTTTAAATTTCTCTGTGGATGGTTAGTCTTCAAAGAAACGATAAGTAGTGAACTCTTTCAGACTTTTGTCATGATATGGGTCGCACTCATCTGGTATTCAATTGAATCAATCGTGGTTAAGAAATGGCGACGATTTCAGCCTTCTTAGATGATTTTTTGAGTTCTTTGGGAAGATTTTTAGAGATTACTTTAGTCAGGGCCTTCTCTATCGATTTCTTCATTGAATGAGGACCAGTGACAAAACTAATATCTCGCACTGGTGTATGAACTTTGAAATCTCTGAGTAATTTCTGGTCGGCAATACTCATATTGATAGTTGCAAGATACGGAAGAACCGTAAAACCATCACTGCTTTTTACCATGTTGATAAGTGTCTCAAGACTTCCTGCTTCGAAAAATAATTTCTTATCTTCTTTTACATTCTTGTACTGACATAAGTGAAGGGCCTGGGCACGTAAGCAGTGTCCTTCTTTCAAGAGCCAGGCATGTCTCAAATTCAGATCTTTTTCCTCGATTGCTTTCTTCTTGAGAAGATCATGCTTAGGAGAAAGAAAAATTTTAAAAGGTTCCAGGAATAAGTGCTCTTCATGAAGCTGCTTATCTTCCAGAGGAGTTGCCAGGATGGCGCCATCAAGTTTGCCTTCTTTCAAAAGCCTGATAATTTCATCTGTCTGATGTTCATAAATTTTCAGCTCAACGTCTGGATACTCTGCTACGAACTCTTGAACAAAAAGCGGAAGGACGTAAGGAGCGAGAGTTGGAATAACGGCCAGGATAAACTCACCGGCCACTTCTCCTCTCAAGGATTTAGAGAGTTCTTCTAATTCTTGGGCCCCGTGCATAACTTTTCGGGCATACTCCAACACTTTGCTTCCCATGGGAGTCGGTTCCACGGGCGTTTTTGAGCGGTCGAAAATAATAATTTGGAGGTAATCCTCAAGCTTCTGAATCTGCATACTCAGAGTAGGTTGAGTAACGAAACACTCTTTGGCCGCTTGGGCAAAATTACGACAACGATCAACAGCAATAATGTAGTTCAATTGGGTCAGAGTCATGTATACCTTTCCAAGACTTCAATTTATACTTTATTACAACATATAAAATCTCTGAGGTCGATGATGTTATTATTCTTAATCATTGCAGCAGTATTCGTTGGATTGATGATGCCTGTTCAGGCGGGACTCAATGCGGAACTTACCCGGCTTTTAAACCATCCGCTCATTGGTGCATTTATTTCACTGTTGACAGGAAGTATTGCGCTTTTTTTTATCATGCTCCTTCAGGGCTTCCCTTTGCAGGAGATTAAACGGATTGGTGAAGTTCCCCCTGTTTTATTTTTAGGCGGAATTCTAAGTGCTCTTTTTGTCAGCTCGGCCATCTTCTTCATTCCCAAAATGGGTGCAACTTCAATGATTGCGGCCCTTATTACCGGACAGCTTTTAATGTCAGTTATCATAGATCATTACGGGCTTCTGGGCCTGAATGCTTATCCCATGAACTTCACTCGCAGCCTTGGTGTCTTTCTTCTTTTCGCAGGGCTTTTTTTAGTGGTAAAGAAAGGCGCATGATAAAAGTTAATCATCTCACTAAACAATTCGATAAGCGCGGAATTGCAGGCCTTCATGATCTTTCCTTTGAGCTTAAATCAGGCGAAGTCATGGCGATCATGGGTCCCAATGGGGGTGGGAAATCCACGCTCTTAAACATACTTTCTCAAAAGCTTAATCCTGAATCCGGTGAAATCATTGTCGATAAATCAATTTGTCTTTTTCCTACCGGCGAAGTTCCTGAAGCGCTGAATGTTTTGAAATTTTTAACCTCATCAGTAACTCTCGATATTGAAGAAGAGAAAAAAATCCAATTGGCCCGTGACCTTGCTGATACCTTCGAGTTTACTTTCCAGTTGCGCCAAAATTTATCGGAACTCTCTTCTGGACAAAAACAAAAAATTCTCCTGGCCAGAGAACTCATCAACCGTCCGGGGCTGCTGTTGATGGATGAACCCTTCACTCATCTTGATCCTTTCACCAGAAAAGATATCCTGCGTGGACTTTTTGAATATATACGTCATCAAGGTATTACTGTTTTGTGGGTTACACACGATTTGGATGAGGCCTTTGAATTCTCTGATCAATTGGCCTTAATGAATTTTGGTAAATTTGTACAGATAGGAAGGCCTGAGGAATTCGTTCGCCATCCGAAAAATCTTTTTGTGGCCCAGTTCATGGGTTACAGAAATTTCTTTTCTGCGGAGTTTATAAAAAAATCCTGGAAAAGAGATTGGCCTGAAGATGAATTACTGATTGTTCCGGACCGATGCTGGAGTGAAGACCCGAATGGCCCCACGATGAAAATTGAGGCCCGCCATCCAAGTCGCCAGGGTATGGAATATCGATTAAGATGCGATGAAAGAACTCTATATCTGACCTTGGGACCTCAGCAAAACCTGAGAGAGATCACCCAAGTCATGGCCCTTACCCCCGAGTGGGAAAACTGCCTCCGTATTCCTTTGTAATTATGCCTAGTTAAGTCCTATTAAATTTGCACCTTCCTCTAGTCGAATAAACCCCTCCGTGTTAAATAGGAGGCATGGCCATAAACTATTTTGACAAAGAAAAATACCAAAGAAAACCTGAGTGGTTGAAAGTTAAACTTCCGGAAGGAAACGACTACAAAGAAATTCGAGATAGTCTTCATCAGAAAGGGCTCTCAACCGTTTGTGAAGAAGCTAAGTGTCCGAACATTTCAGAATGCTGGAGTGCCCGCACGGCCACCGTAATGATTCTCGGTGATACCTGCACTCGTGCTTGCAAATTCTGTAATGTTAAGACGGGAAACCCGAAAGGTTTTATTAACGTTGATGAAATTGAAAACACCTCAAAGATGGTGGATCTCATGACTCTTCGGTATATCGTTATAACCAGTGTCGACCGTGATGATCTTCCTGATCAAGGGGCCGGCCATTTTGCAGCAGTGATTGATCGGGTTCATAAAGACCATCCTGAAACAAAAGTTGAAGTATTGATTCCAGATTTCAGCGGGAATGCAGAAAGAATGCACTTGCTTGCCAAATCTAATCCATTTGTCATCGCTCAGAATATTGAAACCGTTCGTCGACTGACTCATCCGGTGCGAGACCCTCGCGCGGGATATGATAGGACATTAGGCTGTTTAGAGTTTTATAAAACCCATTATCCTCACATTCAGACTAAAACTTCGATTATGGTTGGTCTTGGTGAAACATGGCCAGAAATTCAGGAGACACTGGAAGATCTTCGAAAAATCGGTGTCGATATTGTTACCTTCGGTCAGTACCTTCAGCCTACGAAACGTCATTTGAACGTTGAGAAGTTTTATACACCTGAAGAATTTGCTGAATTAAAACGCATGGCCCTTAAAATGGGCTTTAAGTTTGTGGCCAGTGGACCTCTAGTCAGAAGTTCCTATAAAGCCGCAGACTTTTTGGATTACCTCGAAGATAAAGCCTAGTTATGAAACAAATCATCAGCGCTTCGATTAATCTAAGTGATTTTGATTTGCAAGAAAGCGATCTCTTAATCCTGGACGAGCGAACAGTAGTCGTCACTCACTGGAACTGGGACTATGGTCTTGCCCATAAGTTCCAAAGAGCGGCCCTGGCCTTGGTCCAGGAAACACCAAATTTACGTATTCTTATTTGCTGCAATCATCCGGAAGTTCTGACTAATGGTCGAGGCCTTCAAAAGCCCCGTAAAGGTGAGTCTCTGGAATTAGTGGAATTTAGGCCTGAAGCTCACGCAAATCTTCCCTTCCCTCTTTATCAAATCGAACGAGGTGGCGGACTCACGTTTCACCATCCCGGGCAGTTTATTTTTTATCCCATTGTAAAACTAAATCCTAAAGCACTTTCACTTTCACTCATGATTGATCAAATTTTTGATTTCACCATTGAGATCCTGAGTGACTGGGGAATAAAAAATCTGGACCATGAAAATAAACTTCTGGGCATATGGCAGGGAAAGAGAAAAATCGCCTCCATGGGTATAGCCATTGAGAAACTGGCAACCTTTCATGGGATGGCCCTTAATATGCTGGAAAATCCTCATATGAAAGAAGCCCTCAGATCTTTAAATCCTTGTGGTCTGAATGCCGAGACATATACTTCAGTGGAAGCTCTGGGTGAGCTGCCTAATAATCCTCTGGAGCGGTTTAAAGAAGCGTTCCTTAAAAGGGTGAAACATGAGTGGAAATAGTTTTGGAGAACTTTTCAAAATCACAACTTTCGGAGAATCTCATGGAGAAGCTCTGGGTGTTGTCATTGATGGCATTCCCGGAGGACTGGATGTTCAACTTGATGATCTTCGGTCTGAGTTAAAACGCCGTGCACCTGGTCAGCATGAAGTTCATACCTCACGAAAAGAAGAAGACCTGCCGGAAATCCTTTCGGGTGTCTTTAACAATAAAACTCTCGGTACCCCCATCACTGTGATCGTTCGAAATACGAACCAACGCAGTCAGGACTATGATCAATTGAAAGATAGCTATCGTCCTGGCCATGCTGATAAAACTACGATGATGAAATATGGAATCCGCGATCACCGTGGCGGTGGCCGAGCTTCTGGCAGAGAGACACTGGCACGGGTAATTGGTGGATACTTTGCGGGACTCATCGTAAAAGATGTTTCTTTCTTTGCTTATATTGAAGAAGTGGGAAGCTTTAAACTCACGGCAAGACCCGTTAATCATCAAGTGGATCGTGGTGAAATAAATATTCCAGATAAGGCGATGTCTGAGCAAGTCGTTAGTTTTTTGAAAGATTGTAAAACAAAAGGGGAATCAGTTGGTGGGGTTATCACACTTTCCATTCTCAATTGTCCTGTTGGTTTGGGAGAACCAGTTTTCGATAAATTGAAGGCCGATTTTGCTAAGGCCATGATATCCATTCCGGCCTGTATCGGATTTAGTGTGAACAATGCTTTTGAATCAGTGAAACTCCCAGGAAGTACCTTCTCCAAGGATTCTAAAAATTTTGGAGGCATGGAAGGAGGAATCTCTAACGGTGAAGAAATCATCTTGCAAATGGTTTTCAAAGCTCCTTCAACAATCGGTGATAAGGCAAAGGCCGGCCGCCATGATCCTTGTATCCTACCTCGTGTCGTACCAGTAGTTGAGGCGATGGCAAAAATTGTTATTGCTGACCATTATCTCCGGAATTCTGCTTACTCTCCTTTTCACTCTTAAGAAATAGATCAATAATACTAATAAGCCCTTGAGCTTCTCTTTTTAGCTTTAAGAGTTCAGGTGTAGGCTCTTCTGTTAATTCGAGGGTCTCGAATTTTTCGTTAGTCCATTTCCAAAACTGGTTGTGATGATAAGCTCCTGCCTTTCCGGCAAAAAGTCCCGAACTGTTAATTGCTATTGGTTCTTCCTGAAACATATCTTCGCCAAGCTTAATATAGCGTTGGTCTGAAAGGGCCAGGTTGAAAAGGGTGGGAAAGATATCTTCGTGTGAACCGAATCTTGTATCGTCAATAGAGGCCGGCCTATAGGATTCAGGAATCCTAAGAAAGAAAGGGACAGCAAAACGAGTAAATTCCTGATCGTGACCAACTCCCTTAGATATCCAAAAACTATGATCTCCAGTCAAGGCAACAATGGTTTTATCATTTAAGCTGGTTGAGCTGATCTTTGTGAGAAACTCGGCCATTTTTTGATTGGCATACTGATGTCCTTCAAAACGCTTACGGGCTATTTCTTCCGGCACAGTAATTTTAGAGCGAATACTATTAGTAAATTCTAAATTTTTTAATTGATAGCTGGAAGGATACTCAAACGGTGGATGGTTAGAGGTCGTGAGGACTAAGAAGAACTGAGGCTTTGTCGCAGTTCTAAGATGCTCATCGATGAACGAATAAAGGTATTCATCAAAAATCCCCCATTCATTTCCAATATCACGTGCGGCAATATTTCTTAATTCAGGCATGGCTTCTTTAATTTCATCAGCACCCCAAAGATGATCATATTTTTGGGTGCTTAAATATTTTCCAAGATCTCTCCATCCAAGTTTCCCTCCATAAACAAAGTGGGTGTCATAGCCACTTTCTTTAAAGGGAAGGTTCCCCGCAGATTTTAAGGATGTTTTCATATAATCAGATTCAGATAAAAAACGAGCTCCCGGACGAATAACCTGAGAAACAGCAACAGAAACGATACTTCCAATTGTTCCATTTTCGGCCGGTAGAAAATTCTTAAAAAGGATTCCCTTATTAAAGTGTTGTTTTAGATCACCTAAAAGAGAAAAATTTTCTGAATCATGAGTATCCCAAGAAGAACCAAAACTCTCCATAACGACTAGAATCACATGAGGTGGGTTTTCTTTCAGGAAAGGATTTGCTTTAGTTTTAGTTTCCAGAGATTTTGTAAGATCATTCGATTTGGGTGGAGTGCCATAGGCTGCCGTAAACGCCTCTTCCCAGGAATTGAATCCACTCGACTTAAGATAATTAAAATTATCTTTTCCGAAGGTTTTACGAATCTTATAAGCGCGGTTAAGAGTCAAGGCACCATTGAGCGCAATTTCATTAATAAATTCATTGCCACTGATGTGAGCATCTTCTACCGACAAAGGAAGGCGAGAGAAGTTCCCTCTGCCAAATAAAGCAATCAGAACCAGTCCCATCAAAAAGACAAAAGGCATTTTAAAATTGAATTTCTTCTCTCTTAAATCAAACTCAAATGGTGAAAAAAGGAAGCGTATGAAGCGGTAAAGCGCATAATGAAGCGTAAAGACAATCGTAAGCCAAAAGAGAAGATTATAATTCTTATAAATAGAAATAATAACCGCTTGAGTATCATCTTCGAAAAATCCAAAGAACAAAACATTCAGATGGTCTTGGAAATAGGAATAAAATCCATAATCAAAAACATATAACCAACAAATAAGGAAGTACCCGAGGCACAAGAAGAGAACAATGAAGAAACGACTTAGCTTCAAATTACCCTTACCAGGTATGAAGTAAGCGAGGTTTAGAATAAGAAAAGGAATAGCATTAACATAGGCCAGTGGCATTAAATCAAAACGAAACCCCAGCCAGAATGCTCCAGGCAATTCGCTGCCTTTTTGAACGAGTTCTTTCCAGTCACCAAAATAAAGAGCAAAAGAAGCTCGGGCGAGAGTCATCAAGGCCAGAAAAATGATAAAAAGAAAAATGAGATTTTTTAGCCAGCGCCAGTAATAATTTCTGAAAGATAAATTCATAATGATGACCTCAATATCAGGTCATCATATCAATCTGAAGAACAGATTGCAATTTAGTCCTCATCATCGTTATCACCAAACATGAGATTCCGTTCGAAGTCCTCAGGATTGGTAGAATTCCCTTTAGCTTCTTCCAAGGAGATGATTCCATCTTTATAGAGCTTTGTTATATGCTGATCAAAACTCTGAGCACCTGAACCATTCTTACCTTTCTCAATATAGGTATACATTTCTTTAGTCTTAGAAGAATCCAGGATAGCTTCTCGTATACCTGGATTATTAATCATGATTTCCTGAGCAGCTACTCGCCCCTTCCCATCTATCGTTTTAATAAGCCGTTGAGAAACTGTTGCATGAATATTATCAGCAATCCTAATTCTTACGACACTTTGTTCTTCTGGCGGAAACATTGAGATAAGTCTCCCTATCGTACTGAGAGCATCAGTTGTATGGACTGTTCCAAAAACCAAGTGACCAGTCTCCGCAGCTTTCAAAGCAATCGAAATGGTTTCAGCATCTCGCATCTCTCCAATAAGAATAATATCAGGATCCTGGCGAAGTGCTGAACGTAAAGCAGAGTTAAAGTCCGAAGTATCCTGGCCAATTTCTCGTTGAGTGATTCTCGCCTTGATTGGCGTATGAATATACTCCACAGGATCTTCCAGGGTCAAAATATGTACTGCGGAATTTCTATTAATATAATTAATCATGGCCGCCAGAGTTGATGACTTACCTGCTCCCGTGGCACCTGTAACTAAAACCAGGCCAGCATTGGCACTGGCAATTTTATTAATAACTTTTGGAAGTTTTAGATCTTCAGTTGTTGGAACTTTATCACTTATCAGTCTCAGGATAATTCCAAGCTTTCCCTGATAGCGAAGGATGTTATATCTAATGCGACAGACATTCGGGACAGAGAAAGAGCCATCATGCTCTTTCAACTTATCCAATCCAGAAAGGATATCGCTGTCTTTGATCATAATTTTACAAACAAGTTTCAAATCTTCATTTGTTAGAGGCTCAGCTTTAACTTGAACTAGATCTCCCCGTAACCTAAAACATGGTTTTTCATCCGTCCGCAAGTGGATGTCACTAACATTAGACGCAGCAGCAGTTTTAATAATATTTAAAAAAGTTTCTTTGGTTAAGGCCATGACTAACTTATCGTAAGAACTGAAGAAAAATTGAGCTGAAAGAGACTTCTTGACCGTATTGATCTACTTTACTAATTAATTGATAATCCGATGAGAATGATTATGGCTCAGGTGTGGGACAGCGAAGATATTTTTACCGATGGCGATCAATACTTTGATCATATGATTAATGATATTGATAAGGCCCAGAGCTACGTCACAGTGGAAGTCTATATATTCAACGATGACATTCTAGGGAGAAGGATTGCCGATCACCTCATTAAGGCCCACAAACGTGGAGTCAAAGTTCAAATCATTGTAGATGGAGTTGGAAGTTACAGTTTCTTTAACCGACTTAATGATGTCTTCCACAAGCAAGGCATTATGGTGAAGATGTATAATCCGCTTCCGTTTTATCATCCCCTGTATGGAGATCTTAATACGATTAGAAAGATTAAAATTTTCAGGGCACGCCTGTGGAGAATCAATCGTAGGAACCACCGCAAGATCATCACAATCGACCAAAATATAATGTATACAGGAAGCTTTAATATTACTGCCGAACCCACTCGGTTCCATACCAGTAAACCCTGGAAGGACATGGGAGTCAGGGTAACAGGTACTCAGGTTCAATTCGCTGTCCTAAACTTCAAAAAGAATTGGAAGCTCAGAGATTACTACCGTTACAAGAAACAATTCCGCAAGGAGAACAAAGGAAGTTGGAGAACCTCTCCCCTGCTCCTGAATCATACTTTGTTCATGAAACGCTTTTTCCTCAAAAGTTTTCTTAAACAAATTGATCGATCACAGGAAAGAGTCTGGCTCATGACACCCTACTTTATACCGAAGCGTCGAATGATCCGTGCGCTGGGACGGGCCGCCAAACGAGGGGTTGATGTAAGAGTCCTCATTTCACTTAATACCGATGTTAAATTCTTTATTTGGCTACAGTACTTCTACTACCCTTATTTACTTAGCAAGGGGGTTAAGATTTACCATTACACAGAGACCGTTTTGCACGCTAAGAATTATATTATCGATGATTTTATGACGATTGGTTCCACTAACTTAAATCACCGAAGTTTCATACATGACCTGGAAGTGGACTTGGTTATTCAGGAAGAGCAAAACAAGAAAAAAGTCATAGATCATTTTATCGCTTCGACATTAGCTCAAAACTCCATTACGCTGGAAGGTCTAAAGCTGCGTCCTTTATGGGACAGGGCCCTTTCCAGATTTTTCTTCTTTTTTAAATATTGGTTTTAACTATGAAGCTCAGAATTCTCTCCTATAACATTCATAAAGGTTTTACGATTGGTAACCGGGATTTTATTCTCGAACAGATCAGACTCGCTCTGCGAGAAATGAATGCAGATGTTCTCTTCTTACAAGAAGTTCTAGGTGATCATCAGGATAGGAAATGTAAAATACCAGATTGGAAAACGGCCATCCAGTTCGAATATCTGGCCGATAGTGTCTGGCCTCATTTTGCTTATGGAAAAAATGCGATTTATCCGGAAGGGCATCACGGTAATGCTATCCTCAGTAAGTTCCCTATCCTTGATTGGCAGAATCATGTCATTTCGACCAATCGTTTTGAGCAACGGGGTTTATTAAAATGCAAGGTTCAAATTCCAGATACGGGGCAAGAGCTACTCCTTGCCAACACCCATCTTGATCTGACCCAGAAGGGCCGGAACCTCCAAATGAACATGTTAGTAAAACACATGGAGCAAGAAGTAGATACTCCCTGGGTACTTGTGGGGGATTTTAATGATTGGAATAAAAAAATTTCACCTCGAATTGAACATCTACTAGGCGCAGAGGAAATATTTAAGAAAATTCATGGAAAGTATCCTGCAACTTTTCCTTCATTCATGCCTATGCTGTCATTAGACCGCATTTTCATTCGCAAGGTTCAAGCAGTAAAGGCGGTAGCTTTGACTGATTCCCATTGGAAGAACCTATCTGATCACTTGCCTCTTTATGTAGAAATTGAAATTTAATTAATTGAAAATTTGTGGCCGCCAGAAAAGGCATAGCATTTACCTATGAATCGGAGTTCTTCTCCATTCACAACGATACCTGCGCCATCTGGACAGGCATAGATAACTTTCTGGTGAATCTTGGAATATTTTTTAAAAACTGTGTCATAGCGCTTGGAGTTCTTGAAGTGAGGAAAGAACAGGTGGTCCACCAGATTTAAAGCGCTGAGGTTAGAAATATTGACTGTATTTTCATCTCGATCAAATTCAGGATAGCCGGCCATCTCGATGTTTTCAGTCATCATAATCGCCCCTGCGGAAAGACCTGTTAAAACCCCTCCTCGTTTAGCGAAAGTTTTTAGTTGAGGCAAAAGTTTTGCCTTACGAAGGCTATTGAGAAAATAAAAAGTATTTCCTCCTGCAAGATGAATAGCATCACTCCTCATCACTTCCTGGAGGAGAATTTTATCGAAAGGAATATCTACCGGAAAATGAATAAATCGGGAGATCTTAAATTTTGAATAGTGCTTAACAAAGGCCCTAAATTCTTCTTCAGATAAGTATGAAGACGATGGGATAAAAGTAACAACAGGATTCTTCTTCCCCAAAAGCTCAATGAATGCGCGATCCAGATTTTGATTCTCTTTGGCCATTCCCCCGCTATAAAAAACGAGTTTCATAACCCCTCACGGCATTCCCGTACAATAGAATAAAGGTTCTGCATGATATTCTTATACCGCGGAGAAATCTCTCTAGGAACTTTCTTATTATCCGGATTAAGATTTTGATAAGAAGAAAATTCTTTCGCCAGAGCAAAAAGTTCTTCAGCCGAGAGCTTAGGTCTGAGCTTTTGTACTTTCTGGACAATATAGGTAATTGAATCGCCCGTTACCCGATCATACTTATTTATAACGGAAGAACGCATAGTGAGTTCCAGAAAGATCTGGGACATAGACATATGTGTATCTTTTTCAACAGCCTTCACCATTTCCAGATAGGCCTTCTGATAGCGATTAATTTGTTTTTTTCTTAACTCTGTAATTTTTAAATCTGCTTTCTTAGCGTAGGAAGATTTAATAATCTCAGTAAATTCGTGCGGAGTCAGGAGCGACTGTCTGGTTAAATAGATCTGTGGAAACTCTCTTAAAATATCTCTCATACAGAAGATTGCATCTCTGTTAATCCCATCGGCGACCTTGTAAATCCCTCTTTTGGACTGGGCCCTTTCAAAATAAGAGAATGTTTTTCTGAATTTAGTGATGAGATGACGATGATTATTGAACAATAGATCTTGATGTTGCTTTTTAAAACCTATTTTCTGAACTAAATTTCGGTCCTTACTTTCAATGAAACGTCTGTCGAAGTATTTAAGGATCTCATGTTTTCTGAACTGAGAAATTGATTTCTTCTTGCCCGTCGTAAGGTAGTCGGCAATTTGAATAAAGCATTGAGCTATATAGCGAGCTTTCTGACGTTGCTCTAAAATGGTGGTCGAATATCTCTGAACATCATCATAACGGTATTCCGCATGAAAAAGACCAAACTGACGAATAGAACCATAATCAATGATTCCCCCATCCATTAAAATATTATCGCCATCCCAATCTAACCAACAAAATATGTACTCGTCCTCAAATTTAGCTGATACATCCGCAAAGGTTGTAGCCACTTGGCGGGCCAGATAAAAATATTTTTCTTTATCATTCTTAAAAGACGTTTGAGTCCATTTCTTATTTTCAATTTGTCTCTGGATAAAATAATCGCACACTTGTTTGAGCGTTAAAAGATTACCTTGCTTCAAGTGACCGAAAAAGTGACTCGGTCTCATCAGATTAGGATTTGCTCTAACGTTGATAGATAAACCTTTTTCAAATTCAATAATGGCAAGAACGCGTTCTGTCTTAAAGCCATTCTTCCCGAGCACTTCCGAGAAAAAAAGCGTTTCTAATCCCTCTCCCACTTCAGATAATCCACACCCATAAGAAATGGATGGATCGCCTGTTTGATAGAACTTTTTATTGATATTGCAGGCCGGAGAAAGTTTAGTAGCACCAGTACCGCAACTGGATACATCCCAGGTAACCCCAGCATGGCGAATAGAACCATTCCAGATGGACCGGCCATCTCCCGAAGTTCTTCCGCATTTATCAGGATGCTGTAGTTGCAGATAACGGGTGGCCATAAAAGTATGAGGATAAGTATCCTCTTTGGGAATCTTTACCTGATTCATCAAATCATATTCGTTAATGATGACAAGGGAGAAGGTTTCAAGAATTTCTCGTTCAAGGTCAGGGTTAAGTTCGGAGGCATGGGTCTTTGAAATAAGCCCCATCTCTTTAGCGAGATCGAAGTTAAAAAATGCGACTTTCCCGCCCTTTTTATGGCGGGCCTGATATTCGAGTCTGCCGCCGGGAACTTGAGTTTTAAAAGAGTGCTCACCATTTATCCTGGCAAAAGAAGAATAAATGCGTTTGCCTATTTCGTCCGTCTGGCTTTTTTTTACTTGGCCCATTATTTTTATCAATCCTTGATAAAGGTCCCTAAACAAATTTCTACTTAGATTATAGGTTCATGCAGAATTCTTGACAAAAAAAAATGCTTGGTAGGCAAAAAGCGCTACTTTAAAGAGCGTTCTCGTCGGACAAGCGCAAAAACTTTTCACGGTAAATTCCACCATCATGATGATAGGCATCGATATGCTTCCCATTAGGTAGTTTCCACAACCATTTGTTTTTAGGATTAATGTTCTTATAGATGTGTTCACCAAACTTAGGGGGAATCATCTCATCTTGCATCCCTACTATGACTAAGGTGGGTGCAGTTATTTTTTTGAACACGTCTTCGGAGGCATACTTATCTGAAACTAAAACATAGGCGAGAGGACTGAAAGGCCAGAGGAACCAAACGGATTTAATGCGATCAAAAGCAATATCTTTATAGGAAGAAAAGGTTGAGTCCATAACTAATAAAGAAACCTGATCCTGAAATTTGAAATCAGGAATCGCTCGCAATGAAACAGCTCCACCTAAACTTTGTCCATAAACAATAAATTTTCCTGAACCACTTTTCTTATTGAGTTCAAATCCTTTTTCTAGAGCAGCTAAAGCATCTAAATAAAGTCCTTCCTGACTAGGTTCTCCTTTAGATTTACCATATCCTCGATAATCAAAAGTAAAAAGATTGTAATCGTGATCAGTCACCCACAATAAACTAAAAAAATGTGAGGAAATATTCTGAGCGTTACCATGAAACTGAATAATCGTTCCTTTTGGTTTATTCGATTTGGAAGGAAAGAACCAACCATGTAACTTAACACCATCTTTAGAGTGAAAAAAGACGTCTTCATACTTAAGTTTAAACTGCTTTGGGTCGACAAAGTGCTTGCTCGTGGGATGATAGAAAAGATGAGAACAGCTCTGAATTAAAATCAAAAATAAAATGCTAAAAACTTTTCTCATGATCATCCCTTGATCAAATCTTAACGAAGCTAACTGAAACCTAAAGATACTAAAAGCCTGGTCTAACCGATAATAACTTTAAAGGAAGTTTATGCAAATTCTCATCCGCCTAAGTCTGATTCTCATAAGCCCATATCTCCTCATTGTTTACTGGAGAAATTCTTTAAAGACTGTTGAGGACCTACATTCTATTCAATATCAAAATCAAATGATTGATTAGGAAACGGTTCTGGTCTTAAGGAAAAATGCCACCATTCCTGAAAAAAGTTTCGAAACCCCTCGCCTCCCATCAATGTCTTTAGAAGTGTTCGATTTTTTCTTTGTTCTTCTGTTATTAGTGGAGAATCTGTGTGTGAGGTTTCGTGGAAGAAATCAAAGATACTGCCCATATCTAATTCTTGACCGGTTTTAAGATCAACCAGGGTCAGATCCACGGCACTTCCGCGGGAGTGAGATGATTGCTTCGCGATAAATTCCTTCTCAAATAAATCCAGTCGGGAAAAAGTTGGATAGTAGCGGGCCTTAAGCTCCGGATTTGTTTCAGGCCTTTGTGCCCATTCCTGAAAGAAGGAAACGGCCTTAACCGGCCGGTAAGCATCAAATATCTTGAGTGATAATTCTTGAGAGAGTGCTTTTACTTGAACCCTCCCTAAAGCTTCAGCTGATGATCTTGCCATGAAGGCCTTAGTGGCCTTATAGCCCGGAACAATTTCTCCAGTGAAGTTGTGGATAGTACTATAGTCAACCTGAATAATAATTTCAGGACACACTTCTTCCAGAGAAACGAATTCAGGATGCATCTTATTCATAAAAGTAATGAAGGGATAATTCTCCAAAAGGAAGCCACTTTCGCTCTCTTTCGATTCCTCCCCCTTTCACTCCAAGTGATACTTTATCCGTCATGTGGTGGCGAAGCTCGAACTCATTCCACCATTCATAATCCTGAAAAATTTTCTTATGTTCATAGGTGTTGAAGTGATAAAACGAGGTAAGACCTGCAATCCACTTATCAGAAAACTTATAACGCCCAAAAAACTTAGGGCCTAAACCCAAACGGTAATTATTCTCAAATTGAGACTGAAGATTCAGTTCACCATTAATCAAAAAGGAAAGAAGTAATTTCCCTTTCAGGAGCTGGATGCTATTTCCCGCCGAGCCATTAACGAATCCGGCAGGACAGTTCAGACAGGTTAATCTTCGGAGCTGCTTCATACCAAGGTCAATTTCCCAGGAGATAGGAGAAGCCCAGAAGTTTTGCTCGGCATAGTTTTTGATATTAAAAAGAGAGAACTCATTTAGAACGAACTTCGGATCACGATAGTTTTGCTCCTGAAGTTCAAATGAGATTTTACCAATCTCAAGCTGTGCTTCCTTAAGAGAACCAGCAGGAGGATCTAAAACATCATGCAAAGCTGGTCTAAATTCTATTTTTAAACTTTTTCCGAACTGATCGTAGTAGTTCTCACTAAAGATCCAGCGGGTTGGTGAGTGACTATAGGCCGGAGAATCTTTCCTGGTTTTCTCTGGATCTAAAACGTCCGTTGTAATCACAGGATTATCGGCCCGGGCCTTTAGAATATTAGATTTAATTTCTTTGGTAACAGAATCATCTTTTAAAATCTTTTCGAAATTGTAGTAATCGAATGCTTCAATCGATACATCCAGGATATCAGCAGCTTTTTGATTACTGATGCCACTAATTAATGAATTTGTTTCTTTCGGTTGAGCCGCAATTCTTTTTGCCAGGACTAGCTCTTTATCATCTAAATCTTCAGAAAGTCGGGTCAATTTTGAATAAGTCGACTCGCGTCTCTTCCCCTCTTCAATCAGACCTTTATTATGAAGTAAGCGAACCGTATCCGCAGGAATGGTGTAATGAGAGTAATTTTCAGTGAGATTAAGACTTGGTCTGGCCACATCAATGATACTCAAAAGATGGTAGGAACAGTTTTCGTGGAAATAGAAGTAATCAAAATGAGCACTTCCTAATTCCCAGACGTGATCCACCATTTCTAAGACTTCAGGCATGGTTAATTTTAAGTCGTATGACCAAAGATCGCGGAATTCGAAATTACTGTATTCACGGATTTTGTAATAATAAGGGATGGCCGCGAATTCCCCTATGAATCCACCGAAGAGACCTTTAACAGCATAGAGAAAGGGATTGTTCTCTTTTGCCTGGGCGGCGTAATTAATTCCATAATCCAACATTTCAGTTTCGTTCTTGTCATCATAGCGGCTGAGGCGCAGCAAAGTATGACCAAATGCCGAATTAGGATTAGTTAAATAATAAGAGGAGAAAACAATACTCGCTCTTTTAGCAGCAAGCTTTGAAAAGAAATTGATATAGTTTTCGCAACCGGAGAAGTTCGCTTTCCACGGCATACCCAACTGCTGATTAAGCCATTTATAGCGCAAAGGAAATTTGCAGATAGCATGGTTATTGTCTGGTTGAGTCGTCTCCCCAAATACCTCAATCGACTTTTCAAGCTCAAGGAGAGGATTCTTCTTACCTTCTTTATGTATAAAGAATTTAGGTGAATCGGCTTCACTCTCGTAATGACCAAAAAAACTTTTTTTATAATGTAAGAGCTTAATCCACTTCGGTGAATGGGCCAATGAAGCTGCATCATTTTTTGCCAGAGTAGGGAAAGAGATTAGAAAAAGAACTAGAAATAAGTGCATGGGACCTGCTAGTTAGTAACAGGTCCCATTATAGAAATTAGATCTGAGTGTTGCAAGTAGTAGAAGCAACAGTATTGATGTTGTGAGTGATCTCTTTAGAAGAAGAATCTGTAGAAGCGAAGATCGAAGAATAGTTAGACTTCAATGCTTGGCCGAACTCCATAGAGTTAGCACAACCGTAAACTTTTGAAAGACCAACAATCGTCTCACCGTTACCACGAGCGATATCGTTAGCAAGAGCTACTTTGTTAGCTTCAACATAAGCCTCAGCCTGACCTACTTTTAGAGGAGCTGGAGAATCACAGTTTGAAGTACCAAGAGTGATAGCAATAGTTTGGAAACCAGTACCGTTTGTAGTAGCAGCAAGAACTTGCTTCCACCAAGTCTGATCACCTTCGAAAACCATAGAACCAAGACCGCAACCAGCTGAGCCGTATTTCGCAGCAAAAGCAGAAGAAGTCATAAGAGCAGCAGCCGCAACAACAACCAATAGTTTTTTCATTCCTTACTCCATTGTTAAGGTTTAGTTTTGAACAAAAACATTCCTATCCATTATCCGGCGGAAGGCTTTAAGTTCAATAGGAATTTTCTAAAGATTTCTTTTCCTGACTGTTACTGTCTGAGAAGTTTAAAGATCTTTGAAGTGATTTATAGTGAGGTACGTTAAACGCAGACGCTTCTCAATCGTCTCATCCAACATTAAGAGTAGTTCTTCCAGCTCAAAGGTTAATCCAATATCTGAAACAAACTTATCTGCTTCAACCTCCGCCATTAATGACTCACCAGGCTTTCCTTCCAGCTCATAAAGGACGAAGGCCAGCTCATGGGCCAGGTAGGCCACGGCACTCTTCTTATTTGAATCGAGAAGTTTCTGGAATTCAGGGAAAACCACAATTGTATTGCTGAACATACTGGCGCTTGTCAGAGAGTTTTGAAGATCCTGATTTGGGACAAACACCACTGGTGTTTGACTCATCATTGATTCAAGAAGACCTGCCGGAAGATGAGCAAAGAGTTTATCGAAATGTGCTTTCGCCTGGGAATTCGCAATCCATAGATGTTCCGGCTGAGAGTAGAAGTGAGCGATGAAGTTTTTACGAATGTGGGATTTATTAGAACGATCTTTCGAAAGAAACTTTTGAATTAAATTCATCATGACATCACCTCTTACCTTCTTTTCGGTTAGAGGTGATGTCTCTTAAGGAAAATTATTGGAAAGGCTGCTCATCAAATTCAGCTACGATGTTTACCTGACCTTGGTATTTTTCTCCGATAACATTTAATAAATCATCGGGTATTTTCGAAGCACGGTACTTCTTCCCGTTAGTTGTTCTGATCCAGAATCCATTCAATAACTTGTCACCGCTCGAAATGCGAATAGGCTTGATTGAAATGATATGGTCAAGATTAAATAAGATTTCAACTTCCTCCCCTTCCTGGCCATTAACCGGTTTGGATTGAAAGATAGTGAACTTTTGAAACTTCATAGAGACTCCTTAAAGCAATGGAGTTATTTTATAGTGGATAAATTCACTTGGGGTTATAAGGATAAGATTTTGAAAATTTTACAGGAAACTTCAGAAGAAAAATGGAAATTCACCTCCTTTGCCCACATGGAGGGAGTCGTCCGGCGGGTAGATAACCCACAGGAAGTGTTCTTGCTTCTCCATGGTTTAGGAGAACGGGGCAAACGCATCTACAGAAAACTGCTCCCCTATCTTCCTAAAAACGCTCTGGTGATTGCTCCTAATGGTCCTTTTCCTATTCCTCGCCACAAGGAAGGAAGAATGGATTATGGGCATGCCTGGTACTTTTACGACAAAGCCGAGGGCAAGTATTTTCTTAACCAGGACCTCGCCCGCTTTTGGCTAAGGGACCTTTTAAAGATAGAAAATCCGAAAGCCCTACCAGTAACCATTATTGGCTTCTCTCAAGGAGGCTATCTCGCCCCTCTTGCAGGAATGGCCATTCTAGAAACAAAACTCGTCATTGGATTAGGATGTGAATTCCGCCATACACTGATTCAAACCATTCCTCCTTTTCCCATGCATGCAGTTCACGGAGACCGGGACGAAATCATTCCTTCAAGCATGGCCATGAATGAGATAAGAAAACTGAATGATCATGGAATAAAAGTGGATTGGCATTTAGTCAGTAACACCGGACATGAAATCAGCAATGGAATGGGTATCGCGGTAAAATCGATTTTGGAGAAATATGGAAAAAGAAGTTTATAAAGGTCAGATCGTCAGAGTGACAGAAGAGAAAATTGATAACGTGAATTGGGAGAGAGTTTATCTACCCGATGGAGTCATTGTCTTTCCAATTACGAGCGATGGTAAAATCATTCTAATTAAAGAGAAGCGACCTCACGAAAATCCCCAGATTAGAATCAAAGCAGTGACAGGAATTTTGGAACACGATAAAGGGACTCCTGAAGAAAACGCTCAAAGAGAGATGCAGGAAGAGATAGGCCTAAGGGCCAGTCGTTTAGAGTTATTATGGTCACAAAAAGGTAGTGGAACAGTTAACAGCCATCAGTATTTCTTCATTGCCCATGATCTTGTTCCAGATAAATTGCCCAATCCCGATGGGGAAGAAATGATTATGGAGCTTATCGAATATTCGCCTCAGGAGTTATTAGAAGCGGTTCTCAAGCATGAATTGAAATGGAGCTTATCTACTTTAGGCATTTTTCGGCTACTGCAGCATCTAGGAGCAATGGGTTAACTTATTGATTTTATGTTTACCCTTAAAAACAAAACAGTTATTATTAAAACATTTGTTAGATAGACCGAACAGGTGTATACTGGTTCTCAGTTAAGAGGATTAATATGTATATCTGCATCTGCAAAGGCATTACCGATAAGCAAATTCAAGAAGCCGTGACTTCTCGTAATAGCAATAATCCTAAAGAGATTCTTAAGGCCCTGGGTGTCGGAACTGACTGTGGAACTTGTGTTGAAGACGCTGTGAACACTCTGTTAGAACAAAACGCAAGAACTCCTATCGAAATGAAAGACACTTCAAACAACTCTTAGGTCTGTTGAACTTTTTTGATTGTTCATGATCTATCTCATACAATTACTACACTACACACTGATTCCATGAGGTGATTATGAAAGGTTCTCAGGCAATTATCGACGCATTAAATTCAGTTCTTACAAAAGAGCTAACCGCTATCAACCAATATTTTCTTCACGCTCGTATGCTTCAGAATTGGGGCCTTGAAAAAATCGGTAAGCTTGAATATGAAGCTTCGATTGATGAAATGAAACATGCGGATATGGTTATTAAACGCATTCTTTTCCTGGAAGGTCTTCCTAATCTTCAAAAATTAGACAAGCTAAGAATTGGTCAGAACATCGCTGAAGTTTTAGAAGCTGACCTTGCGGTGGAAAACGAAGCCGTTCCTCATCTAAAAAAATGTATTCAACTAGCAGAATCTGAGCACGACTATGCATCTCGTGATTTGTTCCTGACGATTTTAAAATCTGAAGAGCATCACATTGATTGGTTGGAGACTCAGAGAGATCTTCTTAAAGCTGTTGGTATGCAAAACTATCTTCAGTCGCAGATGGATCCGGATAAGGGTGCTGATTAATTTTTTAAAGTTGTAGGCCTGCAGATTGCGGGCCTTTTTTTTCTATTTAACTTTGCACGGGGTTTAAATCCCGCACAAAGTTAAGAGCTAAAACTGTTAAGAGAAATTAGCGTTGTTAATAACTATTCTAATCGCTTTTGGACTTTTTGTTACTTAAGATTTCCTGAAGGAACTCTGCTAAAACAGTCAAGAATTTAATTAAGGAGTTTCGGCTGCAGGTGCTCGCTCCTGCTCCATCATTCTCTCCATCTTATCCATTCGTTTTAACATTTCTTCATTCTGGTTTCTAAGCAATCGATTATCTTCTTCCAACTTGGCAATTCGCTCATGATCACTGAGCCATTTCTCATATAATTCTTTAATCGCTGCAACTACAGGTGAAACGAGTTGGGAATAACTCATACTTTTAAATCCCTTAGAATCTGTTTTTACGACTTCTGGTATAATTCTTTCAACTTCCTGAGCAATAAATCCAACTTGTGTTGAATCATCAAAGGACCGATCTTTCCACACATAAGACACAGAGTTAAGCTTCAAGATTTTTTCTAAGGAGTTCTCCAGAGGAAGAATATTTTCTTTTAATCTTCTGTCAGATACGTTGGTATAGGCACCTTCACTATTTACATTTCCACCGCGTACATCCAGCTTATAGGCCGGGCTGACGGTTCCAATCCCCACATTACCACTAGCAAGAATTTGTATCCCTTTCGTCGATGTCCAGGCCGCTGGCCCAAAGGCCAGATAGATATTAGTTGCAGTAGTACTACTGCCATGGAGTCCCAGTCCGGCCAGGCCACTTGTGGTTGGATTTAAATCTCCGGTCGGAGTAAATTCCATTCCTCGGGCCCAACCTCCAACTGAAGCTGGTTTTTCCATTATAATTGAGGCGCCTTTAGAAACTATATTTCCATTAACCTCTAGTTTACTTCGGGGTTCAGTGGTTCCAATCCCTAAATTACCACCAGTAGTTATTCTCATAGCGGGATTTTCGGCCAAAGTTGAATCGGCCACATGAAAGTCCATATAATCGAGACCGTAACTTCCATACATAATTGCCCCGCGGACGACATCATCACGTCCGAAGGCCAGTCCGGTTTTAGCGAACTCTCCACCAGTTCCATAATCCTGAATGGGATTGGAAACTCTTAGGGCCACCGATTCAAGGTTAGATTTTTCACCGGAAACAGATCTGGAAATATGAAGTGGATGAGTTGGATTGGCCTGACCAATACCAACATTCCCATTTACATCGATTTTTATGCCTTCATTTTCACCATCATTTGATAACCAATGACTTCCGAGTTTAATGTTTTGGACTGCTGTATGATTTCCCATATGATCATCAGAACCACCGGCAGTAGTCCCTATGCGAACACCCCAAAAACTATTATGAGCATTACCCGACCAGGTATCGAGTGAAAAACCCGAAGGGATTTGAAGTCTAGCTTTATCTCCCGCATTGAGATAAACAACACTAGAACTGTTCACAGTCGCATTGGTGTTACCCGTGCTCACATGATCTGTATATCCTGCGCCCTGATCAATTTGAAGATAGACTCTTTTTCCAACAAGCTCTGCTGACCCAGTATAGAAATGCCATCCGAATAAATAATACCCAGGTTTCGGCGCCACGAAAGCATGCTCTGTTGAATTCCAAGCAGAGTGCGAGTCGAACAAGATCGAATTAGGATTAAACACAGTTGGACCAGTAAAAGAAACTGTTACAGAAGTTGTGCTATGTTGAACTTTAAAGGCTACCCCATCTCCAGCATTCATCGCTGAAACTTTTTCCCAAGCATTAGTACGATAAACATAAAGATCAGATTCATTGGTATCGTAAACGATTAACCCATTTGAGGGAGAAGCGATAGCATTTCGTTGTACAGTAGTCATACGAGGAGGAAGAAAGCCTTTGGTTGTTGAAGCAACTTCCAAAGCAGAGCTGGCACTTGGGCTCGCCCCCACTCCTACACTTCCTGTCGAATAAGAAATATTGCTTCCACTTAAGGTCCATTGCCCACTTGCTGCAAGAGAGGCAATGTTTCCGTCCAGCTTACCAATGGCCGTTTGAATGGAATCACCATTAGAAACAGTTCCTGCAGAAATACCATATCCAAATAGGAGAGCTCCCCTAGCTGCAGCATCAAAGTTTTGCCAGGTTTTATCTCCACGATAATACTCTGTTATGGCCCCCGTAGTGACGGCTCCCTCTTTCGCATTTAATTGAGTCTGGACACTTGAAGTCAGTCCATCGAGATAACTGAATTCGGTATCATCGACAACACCAGTCGATATTTTATTGGCCTCAAGGCCTGTGATTGTTGGATTAGGGTAAGTTCCAGATAAATCTCCGCCAGCAGTTCCTGTTGGAGTTGTCGAAGGAGGAGCGACCCAACTCAACACTCCTGAGCCATTTGTTTTCAATAAATGGCCATCACTTCCGTCAGCAGATGGAAGTGTGTAAGTAGTATTTCCTGCTGCAGCTGAAGGAGTAAAACCGACAAAACCTGAAGTAGCACCACTCAAACGAAGAGTGCCCTTAACATCTAATGTGGACTGGGGATTTGTGGTATTAATCCCAACAAATCCATCAGGCGCAATCGTCATTCGTGAGAGTCGGGTTGTTGTTCCAAGTCCCGTGGTACCAAACTCAATGGAAGTTCCTTGAGCGGAGCCTGAAAAGTTCTGGGCCGCTTTCATTTCGATTGAAGCGACATTATTCGTAAAATCAGCAGAAGAATAAGAGCCCGCCCCAAAAAGACTCATGAGTCTATCCCCAGCAACTACGGGCAATAAACTTCCTGCCACTCCTCTGGATTTAGAAAAATGAATTTCTGCACCTTCATTTGTATTCGAAACTTTCTCAGCGAGGATAGTTCCCCATCCTGTCGAGGTAATATGAAGTGGCATGACAGGATCATTATTACCAATCCCCACTCGGCCAGCACTGAAATAAATGTCATTTCCATCATCCAGCCACTGGGATGCTTCCCCTGACTTCAAGTCGACATAGGCCTTAGTCGCCGCATCTTGAGCGAGAGTTGGATCAGCGAGATTAATAATCTTTTTGTTACTTAATGAGATGTCATTAGTGATTTCGCTTGAACCGTCTCGAAGGATAAAACTCCCCTGACTTGTCGCTACCGCACCTATATTTCCATCAAGCTTTTGAAGAGCACTTAAAATAGTATCAGCGCTGGTGATACTGCCTACTCCGGAGACAAATCCTGCCAAATCAGTTCCACGCACAAGAGGTTCAGTAAAATATAAGTTCGTACCTTGTGGGACAGCATCCGTATCTAGTGTTTGCCAGGTTTTATCCCCTCTATAATAGGTCGTGGTGTCACTCAAAGCGACAGAATTCTCTTTATTGGATAAAGATGTACTTAAACCAGCAATCTTCGATTGAGAAATATTTGCAGAGCCAGAGATGTCGTCATCTACAATGGTGTTATCGATAATTTTAGAAGAGCTGATTGTATTAATATTTATCGTAGCATTTGAAACAGTACCGGAAAGATCACCACCGATAGCACTTGAATCAGCGGCTGCTGGGGCCGCCCAAGATAAGTTACCTGCACCATCAGTTATCAAGGCCTGACCTGACAATCCAGGATTCTCCGGCAAGATGAAGTTAAGATTTTGGCCCGTAGATAAATTCGCTGTTACTTCCACCACATGAGTATTTACTTTGAATCTTAGAGGACCTGTTAATGAGATATCTCCTATCACACTCACTTTTGCATCAGGACTATCTGTTCCAACCCCAATTTCTGAAAAGCTTGCGCCTCCAGTGAATTTAGAAAATGTTGTTGTCGTGGCCCCTCGATCAGTCACCGCCTGCAAAGTATCTGTTTCTGCAGTTAGGAAATCTGGAATCCAACTCTGCCAACTGGCGCCGTTAGATCTTAACAAATTACCTGAAGTTCCGGGAGCAACGAAACTAATGACTCCAGTAGTGTTATCATAAAGAATCGGTCCTTCGGCCGAAACGGCATTTCTTGCTGAAGTTTGAAAATTAACCCAACTCTTTGTTCCGTCCCAATACTCTCCAGCGTTCCCAACAATTATTTTATTTTCTTTATTGGATAAATTAAGAGCGAGGTCCTTAATTTTTGATTGATCAATATCTGCCAGAGCAGCAATGTCTACGTTTGTAATTGTTCCATCAGCAATCTTGGACGAAGTGACTGAAGAAGTATTTATCACAGCACTTGATACTGTTCCGGAGAGATCGCCTCCCAGAGGACTTGAATCGGCCGCTGCTGGGGCCGCCCAGGATAAGTTTCCAGCACCATCAGTCACTAAAGCTTGACCTGCAGTTCCTTTCGCCGGCGGAAGTACAAATAATAAATTTTCAGCAGTCGTAGCATTCGCTTTGAGTTCAACTTGAAAAGCATTAGGCTTAAATTTTATGGATCCAGTAAGTGCGGCATTCCCCGAATAGGATATGTCATTAACCCCAACTGTCGTCCATTGTGAGGCGTTTACTCCAGAGACCTGACCATCCACGTAATTCTTGGTGGCGGCTTCCATAGGAAGAGCTGGATCATTCGAAAGAGTAAGTGTCCCTGATAAAGTTCCTCCGCTCAGCGGTAACTTCGAATTATCCAGAGTTTCATCAAGCACACAACTCCAATACACTGGCCCTGCATTCATTTTAAGTTTTTGATGATCCAAACAAAGGGGCACATCTGTAAAGGCCATGGCCCCCAAGTTCGCTCTGGCACTAGCGGCATCGACAGCACCAGTCCCGCCCATTGTGACGGAAAGAAGACTTGAAGCAGATAAATTCCCGGAGGCATCGTTCACAACAATTTGATTAGAAGGTCCAGGAGCAAGTTTGGAACGGGGAATATTTCCCTGAAGCATTTCCTCAGTAATCGTGCCCGGAGAAATTTCCGTCTCCAAAGTTTTGGGAGTCCACCCACCTGCTTCCCAACTTAAAATTTGTCCAGGAGTAGCATCCATTTGATCTAACTGCTTTGCAGTTTTCGAAACCAATGCATAAGGAAGTGAATGAATGGCCTGGAAGGAATAAAAACGCTCAGGCGTCTGAGTGCGATCAATTACTCTGATGCTGATAGTGTGCCCATCTGGGGTATTCTGGATAACTTGATTTAAATTACAATCAGGAAACTCCAGACCAACATGGAAGACTCCATTAGCGAGCGAGACATTATCCGCCAACTGGGTACATAAAATAATTCCCGTATTATTTGAATAGGCCAATTCAAAAGATAATTTTGCATAACCAGTTACCGGAGAACCGTTGGCATTTACTAATCTTCCGGAATAGCTAAGCGACTCAAAACCATGAGCGAAAGGGATTGTTAATAAGAGTGAGATGAGAGCAAGATATCTCATGTATACATTTTAAGAGATGTTTAACATGGGTTTGGTTTTATTATTTCTGCAGATTTACTAAAGGAAAACCCTGACTAACTTATTGAATTCACGAAAGATGTAGCGCCTCTTAAAAGCATGGATAGGCAGAGATTTCCGTGCCTACCTCTAAGAGTTGGCTACTAAAACTTGATACAATAGAGAACGCTGATATTCTTGGCCCTTGTTTCCGATGCTGACCGACCAGTTTTAATATTTCCTACATGGAAATAGGCATCCCCTCTTGAACCAGGATTCCCCCCCGCTGCATAAGTTGAATCAGGATTATTATCAGAGAATGCAACCACATTATCCGTTCCTGGTGATTGACTGGTAATATAGTGAGTATGTTGTTGAAGAGCATCTAACTGTTTTGTTCCTACATTATCGCCGACTGTACCATCGCCTCGATTCGTTCTGCTGACCGCATCGGGATCCGATCCAGAGCCAGCATTCAGCCCCCTTAAAAAATAGCCGCGAAGATCTGGAAGATTGAATGTTGTTGATCCGTCACCTGATCCATACATCGTTCCAATGGCCGCAAATAAAGCAGAATAAGTCACACGACTGACAGCTGCCCCATTGGCCATAAGATGATTTGCAGGACAAGAGGCAGTCATCATTGTTTGAATACTTCCAACAGGGGGACCAGAAGACGAGCCAATAACATTCCAATAAGTACCATCACAAAATTCCATATTCTTAATAGAGCTGTTATATCTTTGAGTTCCTTCGGTTGCTGCATTACATGTTGGTTGCGATCCTATTTTTATTGCTCCATTGACGTCCAATGCTGTTTGAGGAGTATTAGTGCCAATACCGACGTTACCTGTTGAACGATACACACTTGATCCAGATTCAGTCCATTGTCCACTGGTAATGGGAGCAGTGCCAGTTCCTTGATAAACGGCAACATAAGTTTCTGGATAATCCATGAGGCCTCCATTATAGCCCCATGTAACGATTTTAACTGAATTGGCAGCTTTACCTGAACCACTTCCATTGTCGACTGATGCCCAAGAACCATCACCATTTCCGGTATTCACACCACCAGTCACTACTGCATAGTTGGTATCACTTAATGATTGGGCAAAGTTGACCACAAAACGACCCGTGGTGGTTTTCGTTACTGAGTTGACATTAAATGAACTTAGGATTGTTCCAGCAGCATTAAATGAAACCCAAGCAACTGCTGAACCCGGCGTACCTGCTGCAATTGCGGAAGTTAAGACAGTGCCATCAGGAAACTTAAAACCTCCTGAAGTCGATTCAACAATACCCGACACTGTTAAAAGTGATGTTGGTAAGGTAGTCCCGATCCCAACATTACCAGTAGAGTAAGAAACGACGCTACCTGATTTATTCCATTGTCCATTTGCCTGTAAAGCTGCGACATTACCATCTATTTTACTTATGGCAGTTTGAATTGAATCACCACTGGCCACTGTTCCCGTGGATATTCCATAGCCAAAAAGTAAGGCTGATCTCGCAGCAGCATCAAAGTTCTGCCAAGTTTTATCACCTCTATAAAAATCTGTAATAGCTCCAGCCGCGATCGTTCCTTGTTTTGAGTTTAATTGAGACTGAATACCTGAAGTAACCCCATCTAAATAACCAAATTCTGTATTTTCAACATTTCCTGCAGCTATTTGATCCGCATTCAAAGAAGCTATCGTTGAAGTTGGAGCAACCCAACTTAAAACTCCTGCCCCATTAGTCTTTAAAACATGCCCATCACTCCCATCAGCAGAAGGAAGAGTATAAGTCGTATTCCCAGCTGTGGCAGTAGCTGCCAGACCTACATATCCAGAAGTCGCTCCCGTTAATCTGAGAGTCCCTCGTACATCTAATTGAGTTTGAGGGTTGGTAGTGTTAATACCAACAAATCCATTCGGAGCGATTGTCATTCTTGGAAGTCTGGTTGTCGTTCCAATTCCAGTCGTCCCAAACTCAATAGAAGTTCCCTGAGCTGTCCCTGTAAAATTTTCGGCGGCTTTCATTTCGATGGAAGCAACATTATCTGTAAACTGAGTCGGAGAATAAGAACCTCCACCAAAAAGGCTCATTAAGCGATCACCTGAAACCACAGGAAGTAAAGTTCCAGGAACACCTCGAGATTTAGAAAAATGAATCTCGGCGCCTTCATTTGAATCTTGAATTTTTTCGGCCAGGATAGTTCCCCATCCGGTTGAGGTAATATGAAGTGGCATGGCAGGGTCAATATTTCCAATCCCTACTCTCCCGGTATCAAAATAAATATCACTTCCATCATCTTGCCACTGAGTAGCCTCGCCGGCCTTTAAGTCCACATAGGCCTTAGTCGCTGCATCCTGAGCAAGAGTAGGATCGGCCAGATCAATAATTTTATTATTACTTAAAGTTAGATTGTTGGTGATAACACTTGAACCATCCCGAAGGATGTAATTCCCCTGATTACCAGCAAGTTTCTGGATGGCCGTTAAAATACTATCTGCACTCGAAACAATTCCAGCTCCTGAAATAAAACCTGCAAGGTCCGTTCCTAGGACTAGTGGCTCAGTGAAATATAAGTTCGTACCTTGTGGGACAGCATCCGTATCTAGTGTCTGCCAGGTTTTATCCCCTCTATAATATTGAGCAGTCGTTCCAGCAACGATCGTTGGTTGTTTTGAATCAATTTGAGTTTGAATATTGCCGGTTAGATTATTTAAATAATCAAACTCAGCATTACTGACAAGCCCATTAGAAATTTTAGCTGCATCGAGATTATTAATGTTTGAAATTCCATCTCCGACCTGTGAATCAACGTAAGCCTTCGTTGCCGCGTCTTGGGCCAGAGTTGGATCGGCGAGATTGACTATCTTTTTATTACTTAATGTAAAATCTCCCGTGATGACACTGCTGCCATCCCTTAGAACATACTTCCCAAGGGAATCATCAATCTTCCCAATTGCTGCTTGAAGAGAATCCCCATCAGTCACAGCACCAGGGAGTTTAACGTAGCCCGAAAGCTTCGCACTTCTGGCAGCTGTATCAAAATTCTGCCAATTTTTGTCTCCTCGGTAGTACTGATCAATTGTACCTGCTGTAAGACTCGGTTCCTTATTGTCTAATGCCGCTTCAAGACCAGAAATCTTACTTCGGGCAATTCCGGCCGTGGGAGAAATATCATCGTCAACTATAGTGCTATCAACGATTTTAGAAGAACTGATTGTATTATTATTAATGGTGGCATTCGAAACCGTTCCGGAAAGTTCCCCTCCAATCGCACTCGAATCTGCTGCAGCAGGAGCGGCCCAGGATAAATTCCCATTTCCATCGGTAACCAAGGCCTGTCCTAAAGTTCCTTTTCCCGAAGGGAGGATAAAGAGCAAGTTCTCGGTTGTCGCATTATTTGCTTTCAATTCTACCTGGTAACTATTCAGCTTAAATTTAATAGCAGAGACTGAAGCTGATCCGGCATACGAAATATCATTGGCACCAACGGTGGTCCATTGAGAGGAGTTCACATCCCCTACTTGAGAATCAACATAGGCTTTCGTTGCCGCTTCGAGGGAAGATGTTGGATCAGCGGCGAGGACAAGAGAACCTGTTAGTGTCCCACCAGAAAGAGGTAATTTACTATTATCAGTTGCTTCATCATTGGCACAACTCCAGAATACAGGTCCTAGATTCATCTGCAATTTTTGATGGGCCAAACAATTAGGAACATCAGTAAAGGCCATTGCTCCTAAATTCGCTCTGGCATTGGCAGCGTCACTTGCTCCGGTACCTCCAAGAGAAAGCGGAACGAGATTAATACTTGATAAATTCCCGGACAGATCATTGACGACAATTTCATTCGGGATGCCTGCTGAAATCTTTGAACGCAGAATGTTTCCTGACAACATATCATTTGTTACAGATCCATCAGTAATTTCTGCCGTTATCGTTTTTGGCTTCCACTCTCCATCTTCCCAATTTAAAACCTGACCGGGAGTTGCTCCCATCTGATCTAGTTGTTTCGCTGTTTGCGATACGAAGGCATAAGGAAGAGAGTGAATGGCCTGAAATGAATAAGCTTTCTCTGAAGCTTGAGTCCGATCGATTACTCGAATGCTTAATGTTTGCCCGGTTGGTGTATTTTTTATGACTTCGACAAGGTCACAATCAGAAAACTTTAAGCCGACATGGAAAACACCATTTAATAAAGAAACATTATCAACATTTTCCACACACAAAATGGCGCCGACATTACTTGAATAGGCCAATTCAAAACTTAATTTGGCATAACCAGTTACAGGTGAACCGTTGTTATTAACTAATCGACCTGAATAGCTAAACGACTCAAAGGCGTGAGCATTGACTAGAGAGAAAATGAATAGAATGAGAGAGAGAAATCTCATTTCTTATATTTTAAGGGATTCCTAATAGATTTCATCGGATTACTGAAATTTCGAAAAAGTCTTAAAACTTGAGCTCTAACTCTCTGAAACCCTTAACAAAATTTAAGGGCTTCATTGGAGTGTTCGGCAATGTTTTCCAACATATACTTAAACTATTGGCACCTAAGGGGCCGTATAAAGAACAGAAGATGTACCTGAGCCAGCATTTCCCGCCAAGTCAGTGACATTGACCCCATCAATAGAAATAGAAACTGTATCACCTGGATTACAAGTTGCTACGATATCGAAAACCACTTCGGCCCCATTAGCTATAGCATTTTGAATCAAAGCGGAAGCGCATGTAGAACCTGTGGTATCAAAATCAGCGACATCAACTGAATCGGACTTTATGTCTTCATCGAATGCTACCCGGGCCAATACCGGGACACCGGTTTGTGAACCAGGTGAGAAAGCTCCGGCCACTGGGCCGGTCGTATCTAGAGTATAAGTAACTACGTCACTACCTACTCCAGCATTGCCATAAATATCTGTTATGCCATTGTTTGTTACGGTTAATGACAGAGTTTCTGTCTCAGCACAGGCTCCACCAGATAAATTTACTGTTACTTCATTGCCACTAACAGACCCAATTGTTTTAGTTGGATACGAGGAACATGATCCAGTTAATGCGAAATCATCATCTATGTTCACGGTTGCGGAATCTAAATCCTCTGAGAAAGAAAAGAGTATAGAGGCCGGTACAGAGTTAACTGTGCCGGAAGCTGGAGTAATTGAAAGAACTGAAGGGCCTGTCGTATCGACTGTATAAGTTTCAGTTAATATAACAGTTCCCGGATTCCCTGCAGAGTCAGTTATGTCGGCACCATCAAGAGTAACAGTCAGGGTTTCTCCATCGGTACATGCAACGCCATAAAGTTCAAAATCTATAGAGGTTCCAGAGGTTAGTGTTGTTACCCCGGCGGTAACACCAGTACCGCATGTGCCGCTTATCGTAAGGTCAGAGCCAGCAACAGAAGTAATAAGAACCTCTTCGTCAAAACTCACAGTAACGGAAGTTGGAGCAGCACCCATTGGACCAGAAACAGGTGTGATAGAAGTGGCAACAGGGCCCACATCATCAAATGTGTAGGTAGCATTGGCCGTGCCAGAACCTGCTGAACCTAAAGTATCGAGAACAGTCGATAGGTCAATCTCTACATCAAAGGTTTGAGTATGAGTACACGTTCCTCCGGTCAACGTAATTTCTGCCGTTGGCCCGGATATAGGACCTATGCCTACTGTCGGTAGAGGTGCGCAATTTCCTGTCACACTAAAAGCTGAAGCAGATAAAGAATTAGGGTCAATATCTTCACTAAAAGTTACGTCAACAGTTGCTGGAATAGCATTTATATTACTTGTTCCTGGATTAAAGGTAGCAGAAGTTGGACCTACAGCATCGATTGTATAAGTTGTGACCAACAGACCTGTTCCAGGGTTAACAGCACCATCCTCAATTCCAGTAAAATCCAATGTGATCTCTACTGTCTCACCAGCAGCACAAGTAGGAGGCGTTAATGCAATTGTTCCGGTTAACGAAGTTGTATCAGTGATTGAAATATTTGGTTTAATTGAACAAGTACCGCCAACAGTAAAGTCGCTTATATCAAGACCATTAAAAGATTCAGGGAAAGTGATGACAACACTTGGAGGCAACGTCGTATATGTCCCTCCGGCGGGATCAAATGTAGCTGTTGAAATCCCCGTGTTATCCACAGTCACAGTGCTGCTCATATTTGAAGCTAAAGAAGTTCCTGCGAGGTTGGTGGCCGTACCTGCCCCAACTGCAACTCCAAAAGTTCCATCACCTGTACAGTTACCAATTGTCACATGAGGTGTCGAAGTCGTTCCATCTGTAACAGTAATATCAGCACAATCAACTGTACCAGTATCACTGATAAGAATATCGGCGGCCGTAAGATTTACTTCGTCTGCATCTATATACTCAACAATAAAATTTACGGTGTCCGTGGCTTTTATTAAAGCAGGCGAAGCAGAATCTTTAGTAACACTTGCCACAGGAGGTGTTGCAGTTAGGCTATAAGCAACTGAACTTGAAGAACAGATCGTTCCTCTAGCGCTGCTTGCACGAACTGAAAAATTATAGACACCAGTTGAAAGCTCACCACTCGTTAAAGAGAACTGTCCATTAGTTCCGGCCTGACCAGCAGCAAGGACAGAACCACTACATCCAGGAGCTGAAAACAAAACAACAGCAACAGAAGGAGAAGATTGGCCTTTAACAGTTGGAGTCGTATCATTACTTGGAGAGACGGGTGAAACAGTTAAAGAAGTCGGTGCATCTGGTGCTAACTCAATAATAGGATTTTGAGTTAAACAACTCGCCAGGAGAAATAGTAATGATAGTGAAGAAAAAATTTTCATACAACCTCTTACTCTTATATCGTCCTAACAGAATCAAAAATTAATATTATTGAGTGTAAATTTAAATTTTTCCTGGCATCCAGGTCAAACCTAAGCCTACCCCACTGTTAGTTTGTTCGATTTTTACTTTGTCTGAGCCGGAACTGGCGTCAATTTCGCTCAGGTATTGTTCATGAAGTGCATAAGCACTTAACCATAGCTCTCGGGTAAATAAGTAACTAAGCCCTGGTCTTAATACATAAGATGGGCCAGCGGATAAAGTTCCTATCTGCAAGCTTGCATTCATTTCAATTGCCCATCTTTCAGCAAATTGTTTTCTAAATAAATATCTTCCGGTAATGAAATTTTGATCGTAGTCAGTTTTAAGCTCGGTACCAAAGTCCATCTCGAAATTATTCAAGAACTGGTAACCAAGATAAACCGTCTGAAGGATTGAAGGATCTTTACCAAAGGCCATTCCAAACTCTAGCCCTATTTTTTTATTTCCTAAAGTCTGATCATCATTTTCAAAAGTAGCGCCTCGTAAGTATAGATTTAAAGATCTTCTTCGTTCCCAGAATTTGGGAAAGTATTCGGCATTGAACTCAACTATTTGACCCGTGAATGTTTCATCACTCTTGAAAGTTGGAGCATCAAAAGTAAATTTTGACTGGGCCTGAAACAAAGCGAGTGATAAAAGAAAATTTTCAGTTTGTTTGAACTCATCGAGAGCTGGACGTAATTTAATTTCAAATTTTTCTTTATTTACCGTTGAGGACTGACCGGCTTTCTTCTGAAAGACTCTCCATGAGAGGAATTTAGGGATTTTCTTTAGCTTAACCACATGACTTCCACCACGTACAATCATGACACGGGAAGGAGTTGGTGATTTTTTAAAGTAAAGTTCTAAATGATAAGTGGCTTCTGGATCTGGTTCTTCCCAGGTAAATTCAATTTTTGTCTGGCCATTTTTATACGTCACTAGTTTCCCATTTTCCGGGGATTTCATTAGTATTAAATTCTGTTCAGCGGTTTCCGGCTGTTTAAATCTTACAGCGGTATACCCTGAAAAAGGAGTCCATCTTCTCTTTCCTTGGGCCCGATAGCGCCAGAAATAGATTCCTGGTTCTTCAACAACGAGTTTATAGCTAGCCTCATTTACAATCTGTCTGATGATGACGTTATCTTTTTCCTCGTGAGAGATTTCTATCTGATAAACAGAAGAAGGTTCTTCACTCCAACTAATCATGTGACGGTAGCGAGGAGCTGCCTCCGCATGATAAATTGAAAAGAAAAGGATTAACCCAAAAAGCAAATTCGTTATTTTCATGACAACCTCAATATATCAAGTATGGCATGAAGTTGATTTTGCACAAGAATGACAGATTTTTCTTGGAGTGATTTGATCGGTTTCTATTGATAGCCTAGGATTAATACCTGGAGTTTTCGGTCCTGCCAATCCTCGCCTGCTAATGGGTCACTCTCTCCTCCAGCTGGCGTTCGATAGACCACTTTAATAGTATGAGCTCCAGCGGCCAATTGGGCGAAATGAGTTTGAGTTGGTCCCCAATAGACGGCACTAGGATAAGCTGGATCGGCAGTCATTACTCCAGCAATAGTTGTTGTAACGAGAACATTATCAATATTGATCCCGGTAACGATATGCTTTGAACCCGCCGTGCCCGCTTCTCCAGGAGGCATAGTAATGGAATAATTAATTTGAACGGTAGCAGGATCTGTTAAAGTTAAATTGATAACGAGTTCACAAAATTGATCTAGAGTACCGAGAGTATTAGCGCTACTTAAAGTACAGGCACCTACTCCTTTCCCACCAGCATTGAACAATCTCGTCTTAATTGACTTCCCTGCGATCTCTCCTGCAACTTCCAGTTTAGATGTCGGATTACTCGCTCCGACCCCAACATTCCCATCCGCATTGATTTTAATCCCTTCATTGCCACCATCGCCAGAAAGCCAGTGAGAGCCGAGTTGAAGATTTTGCGCAGCTTGATGGCTTCCTAAATTATCTGAAGCACCACTAATTCCACCGGCAACCATTTCTGTGACTACGAAATAAGTGTTGTAGTTGGGAGTAACTTGTCCATTGCCTAAATTGTCATCAAAAATTCTGACATAGACTGTAGTATCAGCGGAAGGAGTATAAAATTCCAAAAGGCCAGAATGAAAACCATAAGAGCCGTTTGAATCAGGCTCATCAGTATAAGCACCATGTCCAAAATTTGTAGTTCCATTATAAAAAGTATACCCAAGGTAACCATTACCATCGCCAAGATGAGTATTAAGACTGGCCTCTAGTCGATAGGTATGGCCGGCCTTGAGATTTATTCCGTTGCCACTCGCCGTCAGTCCTCCATTACCACTATATACTGTATTGAAGTTAACAATAGTTCCGCTATCCACCGTCTGGTAAGCTGTCATCGTTTTTTTCATGAAAGCAGCGGGTGAACCTGAGGCCGTAGTTTGAATAGTACCATCAGGGAATTTAAAGCCTCCGACGTTTGAAGCAACTAGGCCCTCAACTGACAGATTCCCAACAGCATCAAACATGAATTTTGTCGTTCCCGAAGAATCTTTCCCTATAAAGATAGAAGCTATTGGATCACCACTTTGAGCATGCCATGTGTGTCCGGCAGGACCCGTGAACATCTTTGCTCCTGAGGTACTAGCGATTCCTTTTTCCATATCAAAAGTCAGATCCCCCCCAGTTATTTGCAATTTACTTACAGGAGCATTAGTTCCGATTCCAACATTACCATTATTGTAATAAATGGCCGTCCCGTTCTTACTCCATTTCCCAGCATCAGAAATCTGTGCCTGAAGCTTTCCGAGAGCTCCTAGAAGTGTATCCGTAAAAAGGATTGGTGCAACCGCACCTACGAGATACCCATCAAGAAAAGTTCCAAGAACTTTATCTTCCGTAAAATACTTATTCGTTCCTTCAGGGATCACTGATGTCGTTAAAGTTCCTAGAGTCTTATCTCCTCGGATGTATTGGGTATTGTCCCCTGTTGGGATCAATGGCTCTTTACTTGAAAGATCTGCCGAAAGCCCGCTTACCTTAGATTGCGGAATATCACCATCACTTAGATTAAGTTTTGAATACTCGATGCTTGAGTCTGCTGGAGTCGTTGTCGCCCATGAAAGATTTCCTGCACCGTCAGTTACCAGAGTTTGACCAACAGTCCCTTTTTCTGGAGGCAGTATAAAAAGTAAATCCTCAGAGGCAGCGGGATTTCCTTTTAGCTCACTATGAAATGTTCCACTCTTAACTTTTAATGAACCAATGAGGGAGATATCGCCATTCACGCTAAGTCTTGAATCAGGAATTGATGTTCCAAGTCCAATATTACCTTCGGTGTAATAAAGATCAGTTCCATTTTCACCCCAGAAAGATTCTCCTCCACCAGCGACAGGGGCAGCACTCCCTCCTGCATTTTTAGCAATCACGGTCCAACTCATTGTATGGGTATCCATATTTACGGACCCGGAAGTTTCACCATAAATACTTCTAAATGTATGAGTCCCGACGGCCAGATCTTTAACACAAGAGGCACTGGAATACAGATTTCCGATGTCATTGAATGACCTATCTTGACCACAAGCTGCTCCATTAAGCTGCAGAGTCACCATGGGATAATTAGCACCCTTCATGTAACTCGTAAAAATAACAACAGCTGGCTGATCTATCGTTATCGTTTTGCTCAAAGTCACTGTTCCACTAATCGTTCCTGAATCCAGAACAACTGTTCCACCGTAGAGGTCAATCCATTTCGTATTATTAAAATACTGTAAGGTGTTGGTTGAATTATTATAAATCATTAGACCTGGTGTAGGGGTAAGGATCCCGTCTCTTTGAGCAGTCGTCATTCTTGGAGGCAAAAATCCTTTAGTCGTTGATTGTAAATCCAAAATAGCTTTGGAATCAGCGGCCACACCACCAATAGCTACGGAGCCTAAATTAAAGAAAATCCCTCCAGCAAACTCACCCCAATGTCTATTTCCACAATAAAATGCACCAAGCCCATTGGTAAGAAGTATTTGATCGGCACTACAGCTTGTGGATATTCCTTTTAAATTTGTATCTAAAATACCTTCTGTCTTAACACTAATAGTAGTTCCAGAAGTGATCAGGCTTGTTCCATCGGCCACAAGAAAAGTATCCACATCCGCCACACATGAAAAAGTAGTGCCAAAGGATTTTAGAACTTGTCCTGCTCCACAACTAGGCAGAGCAACTTTGGCAAATGCCTGAACTGTTGGATCTGTCTCAACCGAAGGAACGAGTTTTCCAGTTCCATCGAGCTGGGGAATTTTCCCTGCACCAGTTCCAACATCAACATTAACCGTTCCTGTATCAGTTATCGTAGCAGCGACTAAACCGGTACCCGTTGTTATTGATTGAACTCCACTCCCAGCGACACCCAACGCTTTCCAGGAAGTTCCATCATGGAAATCAATTCGGTTAGTTGTTGTATTATAGATTTGCATTCCTGAAGGGGAGGCGATCAAATCCCTCTGTCCTTCAGTCATGCGTGGAATAAGAATCCCTGAACTCGTCGATTGAATATCTAGCACTCCCACAGGAGCATTGGTGCCGATTCCAACTTTTGAAAAGCTTGCGCCCCCTGAGAACTCTGAGAAAGTAGTTGTCATGGCCCCACGATCTGTAACTGTTTGGAGATCATCTTCTTCCAAAGTTAAATAATCAGGAGTCCAGCTCTCCCAATAGAAGCCATTCGAGCGAAGTAAATTTCCTGAATTGCCAGGATCCAGAAAACTAATCACTCCCGTAACGTTGTCATAATCCAGCGGACTGGTAACTGAAAGAGCACTTCGCGCTCTTTCATCAGTAAAATACAAGTTAGTACTCTCCGGCACCTTCGATGTGTTTAAAGGGATCCAGCTCCGGGAACCATCCCAATAGTCACCGGCCACACCGCCAATGATCTTGTCCTGTTTCGTAGAAAGAGTAAGAGCAAAATCTTTAATCTTCGATTGCTCAATATCTGCAAGAGCTGCAATATCTGCATTAGTAATAGTGCCGTCTAAAATTTTATCTGAAGTCACGACTCCAGTTTCAATCGTCGCATTCGCAACTGTTCCAGAAAGATCTCCTCCCACCGCACTTGAATCAGCTGCTGCCGGGGCCGCCCAGGATAAGTTACCGTTTCCATCGGTCACGAGTGCCTGGCCTGCAGTTCCTTTCGCCGGCGGAAGTATAAATACTAAGTCTTCAACGGTGGCACTGTTCGCTTTAAGTTCTACTTGAAAAGCATTGGGATTAAATTTCACTGATCCAGTGACTGTTGGGTCGATGGCTTCAATTGCGGAATCAACATACTCTTTTGTTGTGGCTTCTAAAGCCGAAGCCGGATCACCTGAAAGAACAAGAGGTCCACTGAGGGTTCCGCCTGTAAGGGGAAGTTTAGTTACATCCTCAGTTATATCATCTACACAGCTCCAGAAAACAGGTCCTGGATTCATCTGAAGTTTTTGATGCGATAAACATTGCTCCACATCCGAGAATGCCATCGCTCCTATGAGGGCCCTCGCTGCTCCACCGTCTAAGCTAGACAAGTTCCCCGAAGAATCATTTACGACAATTTGGTCTGCTACTCCTGTAGCAAGCTTTGAACGAGGAATATTTCCCTGAAGCATTTCTTCTGTAACACTTCCAGCAGAAATGGCCGTATTGAGAGTTTTAGGGGCCCACTGACTTCCATTCCATGCTAAGACTTGTCCATCTGCTGCACTCATCTGCGCCAATTGTTTACTCATCTGAGATACAAAAGAAAAAGGAATGGAATGAATCGATTGAAATGGATATTTTTTATTTTCCCCATTGGTATTATCAACGACTCGAATGATGACCGTGTTGCCGTCTGGAATGTTTGACATAATATTAGTCAAGTTACAGTCCGGAAAGTTGAGCATGACATGGAAAAGGCCATGAGTAAGTTCAACATTACTTAGTGTTTGAGTGCAAAGAATCACATTCGTATTATTTGAGTAGGCAAGATCGAAGGAGAGATGAACTTTTCCTGAAACGGGAGAACCATTGGTATTAACTAACCGGCCACTATAACTTAAAGAGCCCACGGCGTGGGCGAAAGGTGACATTAATAGAATGAAAATGAGAATGAAAAACCTCATCCTTCTATTCTAAAGTGAACATATAGGGGATTTTCATTTTGTTAAGCCCAGTAATGAAGAAAGTGATAACTAGCTAATATCGCTAGACACAAATTAACTACAGAACTAGAAAGGAGGGAAATCTTTTCCTTGTTTTGCTCAAAAAATTGGCTTCAAGGCATGACATTATCTCGAGGCATATCCATTAGATCCGTTCCCATCTTATCAAAATACAGATCGTACTGACGGTTATAAGCTTCCACCACTTCCGGAATTCTTATGTAATAAAAATTCTCAAAGTTCTTTGTAAAAGCCGATGTGGTTAAATTCCCTGCTCCACTAAACACTGCGCCAGTGTTATTGAATGTAAAAATTAAAAATTTATTATGCTGAAGCTGATAAATATTCTGGTTAGTTTCTAGAAACTTCGTTTCCATCCCTCGGTTGATCAAGGTATTGAAAATTTCAAAAGCTTCATATTTTGTATTCCGTCCAACATTCTTCTTTAATTTTTCTGACCAGTAGATATCGTCATCGAGAATAAATTTAACTTTTTTACCCGCCTGAACTTCACGAGCGATAAGCTTTGTTAAAGCTCCACTAAAACGATGTGAGATACCTTCAATAAGAGTTGCTTGTCGGGCCGATTCCGTAACCTGTTCCAACGCTTTCTTACCATCAATAGGAGAGAAGAAAACCGTAATATCGCTTTCAGGCTGGGCCTTAATTTTTTCCCGGCATGTATTTAAGTTTTTAGTGAAGTTTGCCTTAGTATCCCCTGCTTCAACCATGGCCTCTACTACGCATTTATGGGCCTGAGAAAAATAAGACTTAGAAGAAGTGGTGATGAAGTTCCAATTTTCGTGATTAATACTTGTTCCAGTAGTTAAGTTTCCCGATGAGAAAACAACTTTTGAAACTTTTGCATCATTTGGGTTCACCATCAAAATTTTGTTATGTGCGTACCCAAGCCCTCCAGTGTTTCCACGGTAAACCAGATTCACTTGGCCACATTTCTTCAAATTCTCTGCCTGCTTATTTTCTTTGCCATCCAAAATCATCGTAAGCTTCACTCCATTATTCAAGGCAGAGCAAAAAGCCTTGGCCACAGAAGTGTTTCTGAAACTTAGGTAGGCCACATAAAGTTCACGGGTATCTGAATTTGTAATCCATTCAATCAAACGATAATGCGGAGAATTTTTACGAGAAACTGATAGTTCCTCATCGGCATTCTTGCAATAAACTCCCTGAGGCTTGGCATCCAGGTTCTGACCCGAATGACTAATCATCGGCCTGTCATAACTATAAGTGCGACAAGACGGATTAGTAAAAAGGACTTCGTATACAAAAGGGGAATAGTCAGAAATTTTGACTGCCCAAGAAGTGCTGGAAAAAACTAAAAGAAGGAGTAATGTTATTTTGTGTTTCATAGAAGCGGTTTTATGTAATTACTTCAAGAATGAAAACACGAGAACCAGCATGCTATCTATCTAATCTCGAGATAGTTAAACAGAGGATGATGTGACACAACAATTCCAGCTAACACTTCCGGTCTTCCCCAAGGGATTTCACATCATTACCGCAGATGTCCTAAGGATTATCGGCCCTCACCTCCCCTCTCAAGGCCTGCTCCATATATTTATCCTCCATACTTCGGCAGCCTTGGCGATCAACGAAAATGCTGACTCGACCGTTCGACACGATATGGACAAGGGCTTTGATGTCCTGGCACCCGAGAATCAGAAATTCTACCAACATACTGTGGAAGGGCCGGACGATATGCCTGCTCACATAAAATCGATAATTGCCGGCAGTTCTGTCTCGATTCCTATTAGTAATGGGAAACTAAATCTAGGCACTTGGCAGGGGATATATTTGTGTGAATTTCGAGAGCAGGCCACTCCTCGAAAGTTAGTGATGACGATATTAAGCTAGTCTGTTAAATCATCTATCTTATGAAAAAACTCGCTCCCATCCCCTCTGGATCGCTTTTTTTTGCTCCTATGGAGGGCATTACTGATGAGACCTATCGAAAGGTCATTCAGAATAATTATCCTGAATGGGATTATCTTGCGACGGACTTTTTAAGAGTTCCCTCGGCCGGTCGTTATCCCAATAAACATTTGGTCAGACATTTCGGTAAAGAGTTGTACGAGCTTTCTGAGATCCAAGCTAAAACCATGTTTCAGATTCTTACTTCTCATCGTGCCTTCACAGGCGAGATGGTAAAACAAATTCAAGACCTGCAGTTTCCCTGGCTGGATATGAACATTGGATGCCCTTCTCCGACTGTTTGTAAAAATCAAGGGGGCTCTTATCTTCTCACAGACCTCCTTTCACTACGTGACTTAGTCAGATCGATTCGCCAAGGTTATACGGGCCGATTTACTGCAAAAATCCGTATTGGCTATTCTGATACTAAAAATTTTGATGACTCTATTAAAATGCTGAATGATGAAGGTGTCGAACTCATCACTGTTCACGGCCGAACTCGCGATGACATGTACAAAGCTCCTGCACGTTGGGAATTTATCGAGCGTGCCGTGAAGCTCTCTCAAGTTCCTATCATTGGTAATGGCGATGTCTGGAGTACTTCAGACATTGACCGCATGATCAAAGAAACTGGTTGTCATGGAGTGATGGTTGCCAGAGGTGCTCTCAAAGCTCCTTGGATGGCGCAGGATTACCGTTTAGGTCACTTTCATCCAACGAAGAAAGAAACCACTACTAAAATCAAACAATTCTTCACTGATTATCGATCACTTCTTGAAGCCGAAAACATTTCAGTTCGAGGGCTTTTAAAGCAAAGTAAGTCTGTTTCAAGATTTATGTTAGATGGGATTGAAGGTTGTGAGATGGTAAAAAGGCAGTTGATGCTTTCTCAGACGGTGCCGGAGTTTTATTCGTTGGTTGAAAATCTCTAATTATCGATAGCCTGTCACATAAAATTTGCAACTTGTATTAGCTGTACTCATGGCAAGAGAGTGGGCGAGATAAATTTTATTATCCGAAGTTTTTGGAAGCCAAAAATTATCCGAATTATAGGCTACTGCAGCCTGGCCCGCATAAGGAGACATGAAAAAATAATGATCGTAAACTGATGCCCCTTCTTTGGTGTAGATTCTAATGTCATTACTTACAGAGGCCCCTGAGTTCCCTGATAGACATCTTAAGTAAATCTTGATTTCTGTTCCTGTTAAAACAGCTGCAGGTAAATTAAAAGCCTGTTCAGCAGTCGTGTTCAAAAGAACAGTTCCAAGTTCGACTAACCCCGTACTCGTCCACCTAACATTCGATGCACTTGTCTGAACCGATCCATCCGGAAACTTCACTCCCCCAGAAACTACAACATTAGATCCATCTACAGAAAGTGGGCTACTCCCAAGAGTCTGAGAATCAGTCCACACTGGAATGGTATTCGCCGTTCCACTACCGGAACTTGCAACAGTCGTGGCGGTATTTGTGGCGGTACTTACACAATATATAACACTAATATTTTTTGGACGAGTCTCGTTTCCTCCACTAGCACCTGTGTTGGTTGTATAATTGGCACCATAAGCGGAACCACTATTTATCCAGAACTGGTTGGGGGCAGCATTACCAAAGGAAGACTCTGAGTGAGTATGACTTTGGATTTGTCCTACCTGCTTGGTACCTACAAAATCACCAGTTGTTCCATCTCCGCGATCAGTTCGAGAAGCAGCATCAGGATCAGCACCAGATCCATTATCCCATCCACGTAAAAAATATCCACGGTAATCAGGAAGATTAAATGTAGATGACCCATCTCCTGATCCGTAGGAAGTACCGATGGCAGAAAATAAACTTGCATAAGAAGTTCTTGAAATAGCACTCCCATTCGCTTCAAGCCATCCACTCGGACAAACGGCCATCGGAAAAGGTCCGATGAGTCCAGCCGGATTTACGGCACTACCTCCGCCTACAACTTGCAACCATGAATCGCCATTAAAAAATTCTAAAACTGAATTTGTGGAATTGAAGCGAATAGTTCCAGGGGGTGGCATAATAGGTTGCTGAGCATCTGTTCCTGAAGGTAATGCAATCCCATCGGTTCTTTGACTTAAATCAAGTGATACGGCGGGAGTGGTTGTTCCAATACCTACATTGCCTGAGTTTACTGTATGAATATCGGTACCATTAATAGTCCACTTGTTATTATCAGTGGCATTATCATCAGCACAACTCCACCCAGATACAGAATTCCACTTTAAAGTTTTCCCATCGGTACAAGTATTCGCTCTTAACGAACCACCAAAACGCTCAATGAGACCATTCCCGACTGGAAAAGCTTCAAGTCCATCCAGCTTTGTTTTATCTCCGGCACTCATACTTCCCGCCGCTCCAGTGTTTGCAGCAGAAATTGAAAAAGCACCTGTAGTATTATTGTAAGAAAGAGGAGCAGATGCTGATAGACTCGTAAGTTCAAGTTTTTGAGCGAGATCAGTTTCAAGGTCAATCACATTGGACTGAGCTATTGGTGCAAGTCCTGGATCCGGATATGTTCCAGTGAGAGCACCACCCGCAGGTCCACTTGGGGCCAGGCTTGAAGCAGGTGTTTTCCACGATAGAACTCCTGAGCCGTCAGTTGTTAAAACTTGATTTATTCCCCCAGCAGTTTCAGGTAAAACCAAAGTATAGGGTGCAACTCCTGTTGGAGAAGCCTGGATGGTCACGTAATTAAGGGCTCCACCATTTTTAAGATTCAACTTTGTATTAAGGAATAAATCACCAGAGAGTGCTCCACCTGAAAGCGGGAGTTTCGTTGGATCCGTATGATCATCATCACTACAAATCCAGCCTGATCCATCAATCCACTTTATAATTTTGCCGTCACTACAGGTTTTACTCGCTAAAGCTCCGCCTACTCTTTCTATGATCCCGTCACTTGCCGGAAATGTTTCTAGTCCATCAAGTTTTAATTTATCTGAAGCACTCATTGCACCAGCAGCACCTGTCGTCGCAGCAGAAATGGAGAAGGCACCGGTGCCATTGTCATAAACAAGAGGAAGAGAAGCAGAAAGATTGCTGAGCCCTATTTTTGAACTCAGGGCCGTATCAAGACCAATAACAAGAGAGGAACTAATGGGAGCAAGACCTGGATCAGGATAGTTTCCGGTTAATGCTCCTCCCGCAGGCCCAGATGGAGCAGTGTTCGAAGCAGGAGTTGACCAGGAAAGAACACCTGACCCATCCGTTGTAAGAATTTGATTATTACTACCAGCACTTGTTGGCAAAGTCAGAGTGTAAGGTGTCACGCCTATGGGAGATGTTTTAATTGAAACATAATTTGGGGAACTTCCATTTTTCAGAGACAATTGTGAATCAATTAGTAATTCACCTGTGAGTGTCCCACCCGTGAGAGGAAGTTTTGTTGAATCAGTAGAATCATCACTACTGCACGTCCAACCAGAGACTGAGTTCCATTTTAGAACCTGACCACTTGTACACGTGTTTGTTCTAAGCACTCCTCCAAATCTCTCTACAACTCCTTCAGAAGAAGGCATTGATTCTAAAGTATCTAACTTCGCTTTATCCGTTGAACTCATTGTCCCGGAATTAACTGTCGTTGCGGGCGGTATGGAGAAAACTCCAGAGGTGTTGTCATAAACTAGTGGAGCTGTCGCAGATAAATGGGTTAAACCAATTTTAGAAGCAAGATCTGATACAAGATTTATAACATTTGCCTGAGAAACCGGGGCTAGACTTGGATTAGGATAATTTCCTGTTAAGGCACCACCAGCAGGACCTTCAGGAGTAGCAGAAGTGATTTCAGTTGGTGTAATGGGAACCCAGGAATTTCCATTCCACGAAAGCACCTGGCCTGATGTTGCTCCCAGTTGAGCAATTTGTTCAGAGACATTTGCGAAGGGTACTGAATGGAGACTCTGGAAAGAGTAAATTTTTCCATTCGTCACATCAGTTACGCGGATTGCGACAGACTCCCCACTTGGTATTTGTGCTAGAACTTCATTAAGTGTTTTAGGAGAACAATTTAAATTTAACTTAGTATGAAAGACGCCATTTGAAAGTGAGACACTCGCTATATCTTCACTACATAAAATCATCGAAGTAAGATTTGTGTAGCTCAACTCAAATTTTAAATTTACGGGGCCAGTAACAGCTGAACCATTCGAGTGGACTAGTCGTCCGGAATAACTAAGAGAATTTGCGGCCAGCAAATGTGTCGAAAGAAAACATGTTAAGAGCCCAAGGATTAACCTCACAAGCCTGCCTTATAACGAGATGTTAATATTTTCTTTATCGGTATAAATAGATAAAGAATTAGATCCCGAGTGAATAAGTCTAGAATTTTATACAGTAAAGAAGGGCAATATTCTTCGGCCGTGTCTCAGTTCCGCCGGAGGCATTTATAGTGACGGGGTGAGTGTGGGCACCAGCCGCATTTACGATAATCGCATGAGCGTGCTCTCCAGACGATTCTGTACCCCTAAAAGCACTATAGACACCATGTCCTGCCTGGGCATTATCAGTCCCCATAATACTGTCCCAGTTAGAATCATTAATGATTAGAGAGTTTCCATCACTTGAATACCAAGCGTTGATCGAATGGGAGTGTTGACCTCCAGGTAAAGACCCTGCAGTGTGATCATGATTTCCAGCTGAAGCCGTTGTTCCAGAGTGCGTATGACTTTTATTATCATCCGCTTGTTCACTAGCTAATGCTCGACCAGCATCTATGCCCTTTCCGTCATCAAGAGCTCGGATGAATTGCCCACGAAGATCAGGAAGCTTGAAGCTTGTACTACCATCTCCTGCTCCCCAAGTTGTTCCAATGGCAGCAAAGAGATTTGCGTAAGTCGTTCTAGAAACGATAGCACCATTGGCCTTAACCCATCCACTTGGACAATTGGCCATGGCATAAGTGGCCACTTGACCCGGAGGGGTAACTGCTCCCATTGTGACCCAATTCGTACCGTCGCAGCCTTGAAAATTTCCTCCAACAAAACGCATGGTTCCCTGTTTAGAAGAATTACAAGCATCAGCATCATTACCCATCTTAATTCCGCCATTAATTTCTAATTTAGCAGCAGGAGCCGCTGCTGTTCCAACTCCTACATTTCCTCCTCCATAGGCCACATCAGTTCCGGTCTTAGTCCAATGAGCAGAATTTCCAACTTGAGTATCCACGTACTGTTTAGTTGCAGAATGAAGGTTGGCGGTAGGATTTCCTGAGAGAGTGAGAGGGCCAGTCATAGTCCCTCCGTTGAGAGGAACTTTTGTGGTATCAGTAGCATTATCAACCCCGCAAATCCAACCGTTGGTCGCATCCCATTTTACAACTTCTCCAGCAGCACATGTTCGACTGCGAAGAACTCCACCAAATCTTTCAACCAACCCATTCCCTGCAGGAAAGGTTTCTAAGGAATTTAGTTTCGTTTTATCAGCAGCGCTCATTGACCCTGCTGCCGTTGTCGTTGCGGCGGTGACCGAAAAAGCGCCTGTGGAGTTATTATAAACCAGAGGTGCTGTTGCTGATAAGTTTCCTAGCCCAATTTTGGCCGCAAGATCGGAAACAAGATTGGTGACACTTGATTGAGCGATAGGAGCGAGAGTTGGATTAGGATAAGTTCCACTCAGTGCCCCTCCTGCAGGTCCACTCGGGGGAAGGTTTGAAGCCGGTGTTCTCCAACTTAAAACACCTGAAGCATCTGTTGCTAAAACTTGATCAGCACTCCCTGGAATCGAAGGTAAGGTCATTGTATAAGCGGTTGATCCTGTAGGTGACGCCTTAATCGTCACATAATTACTAGCTCCGCCGTTCTTAAATTGAAGTTGCGTATTAAGTAATAAGTCTCCGGTCAGCGTTCCTCCGGCCAAAGGAAGCTTTGTTGCATCAGTATCATCATCAGCAGCACAGTTCCACCCGGTTCCATCAATCCATTTTAATATTTCATCTGAGGTACAAGTCTTACTTTGAAGAGATCCTGCGACTCTTTGAAGAATCCCATCTGTTCCAGGCAATACTTCAAGAGCATCGACTTTGGTTTTATCCGAAGCACTCATCGTTCCAGCAGCAGCTGTCGAAGCTGCATTAATGCTGAAGGCCCCTGTTGAATTATTATAAACAAGGGGAGCCGTTGCAGATAAGTTCCCGAGTCCTATTTTAGATGCGAGATCAGAAACCAGATTAATAACATTCCCCTGAGCAATGGGGGCCAGGCCAGGATCCGGATAAGTACCAGTAAGGGCCCCACCTGCAGGACCACTTGGGGCAAGAGTAGATGCCGGAGTCGACCAGGAAAGGACACCGGAACCATCAGTCGTTAGAACCTGATTGCTACTACCGGCAGAGGTTGGCAATGTGATCGTGTATGGAGTTACTCCTACGGGGGAAGCTCGAAGAGCCACGTAATTAGTAGCTCCACCATTCTTCAAATTTAATTTTGTATCAACAAAGAGATCACCGCTAAGAGTTCCACCAATTAAAGGTAATTTGGAATCATCGGTATTTTCGTCCGGACTGCAAATCCATCCCGCAACTGAATTCCATTTTAAAACTTCTTCGTTAGAACAAGTGGTGCTTCTAAGGACACCGCTAAATCTTTCAAGCATACCGTCAGCAACCGGAAGAACTTCTAAATCATCCAGTTTCATTTTATCAGCGGCACTCATGCTTCCCGCTTCACTATTTGAAGCCGGAGAAAGGCTGAATGCCCCAGTAGCATTATTGTAAATGAGAGGTGCAGTGGCCGATAAGTGTGCCAGACCAATTTTAGAAGCGAGATCTGAAACTAGATTAATCACATTGTTTTGATCTATGGGAGCAAGACCTGGATTTGGATATGAGCCTGTTAGTGCCCCACCAGCAGCTCCTTCAGGAGTGGCCGAAGTAACTGCTTCCAGTGTTTTTGGTATCCACTTACCGGATTCCCATGAAAGAACCTGCCCATCGACTGCTTCCATTTGCACAAGTTGCCTGCTCACTTGAGAAATCTGAGCATAAGGTACAGAGTGCAAGGCCTGATAAGAATAAACTTTAGATGGCGAAGATGACATGTCAGTCACTCTGATCATCACTGTGTGGCCAGTGGGAGGATTCGCCAGGATGGTATTTAAAGAACAACTTGGGAAAGCGAGTTTTACGTGAAATACGCCATGAGAGAGTTCAACGTTACCTACATCCTGTGAGCATAGAATTGAATTGGTTTGATCTGAATACACTAAATCAAACTTCAGTGAAACCGGTCCCGTTACAGGAGAGCCATTATTGTTAACTAATCTTCCAGAATAACTTAAAGAATCGGACGCAAGAATTCTCTTAGTATAAAAACTAACGATTATGACAAATAATGTGAACAGGATCTTTCCCATTATTTTTTTATTCCCTCTTTCTGCGCGCTCTCAAGGGCCTCCAGTCTTTTTTCAAATGATTCATTCTTTTTTCGGAGCTTTTCATTCTCTTCTTTAAGAGACGCGATTTCCCTTTGATACTTTTGATCAAAGCTAAGCCACTCTTGATGTAATTCTTTTAAGGCTTCAATAATAGGAGCTACTAAATTCTGATAACCTACAGATAAAAAACCATCGGCATTTTTTCTGACGGCCTCAGGGTAAACCTTCTCTACTTCCTGAGCAATAAGCCCAATTTGATTTTCCGAATGACGTTTATCCTTCCACTGATAAGTCACTCCATTTAACTGTGAGAGTTTTTCTAAATTATTTTCCAAGGGTTGAATGTTGTCTTTCAATCTTTCATCAGAGGCTTGGGTCAATGTTCCTGCAATCCACATATTACCATTAATATCGAAGTTAAGTTTTTCCGCACATGAGCCGGCGCAATTATACCATTGGGCTAAAGTATTCGAACCTGAGAAGTGGTGAATCGAAAAACTTCTTTTAGTTCCTGTATTATTATTAACGTCTAGAACTGAATCAAGGCGAGCATTTAATCCGACATTAGTGGCTCCGTCTTGAAACTGGCTTCTTCCCACAACTTGTAACTCCAGAGTAGGATTAGACATGCCAATCCCAACTTTGCCACCAAAAGGGTTCAAGGCTAAAGTCTGATATGTCCCACTATCAGCGGATTGAATTCCAAAAATATTTTCGCTTACCCAACCAATATTAAGGTAGTCAAGATTCGCAGATGCTTTACTGAAAACTCGTAACCCTGCTGGGTCTCCCAATGATGTAATCGCATTATTCGTTCTAATCTGAAGATTCCCATCTTCAATCTCTAATTTTTCTGAAGGATTTACTAATCCAATACCGACTCTTCCACTATTATCCACAGTGACTCTACTCACCCCATTCGTCCGCATTTCAACTGAATTAATAATACCAGTAGAAGGATCAGCATTCATGCCAAATCCAATTCGATTTAGTTCGGGCGATGAGCCCTTGGCCAGCCAAAATGCATTGTTTGCTCCATCAACGTATGAAGTTAGACGGGCCCCCATATTAATATTCCCATTCACATCCAACTTTTCCTGAGGGGTTCCTGTACCGATTCCTACTTTTCCTGAATTATCAACTTTAAGCCCTTCATTATCACCGTCACCAGAGAGCCAGTGACCGCCCAGGCTTATTGATTTCGTTGCAATATGATCGCCTAAATTATCAGCTGCTGAACTCCCTTGATTGTGAATCCCTAAATTGAGTAAAGTAATTTTCCAACCATGAGTTGTCCGGATACCTGCATCCGATGTGCTTAAACAATTAATCTTCAGAATGTCCGAAGTCGCCAGATTCTGAACTGAATAGTGAGTTAAAGGGAACTGGGCTCCACTACCTCCACTTATCATTCCATAATAAAAATCTTTCTTGTCAATGACTGTACCGTTTTTTAGAAGACTGCAGGAGATTGAAAAGTATGACCAAGGATTGCTAACATTGCTGTTTCCAGAGGCAAGAATCAGATATCGTCCGCCACTGGCCACATTTAGACTAATAATATCAGTCGCAGCAGCTTGGGCCATATTAACATTTGCAGCTTGAGAAACTTCTTGAGAGCCGGTTCCACTTCCACTGGTCCATTGACTTCCATCATAAATCTGCAACTGCTTGGCCGTTGTATTATAAATGACCAGGCCCGCGGCAGGAGAAGTAATTGCATCACGTTGTGCCGCATTCATTCTTGGTGGAAGCATTCCTTTGGTAGTTGAGTTTACATCTAATACAGCGGATGATCCTGGAGTGGATGTTCCTACTCCAACACTATTGGTATAGTAAACGCTCGTTCCATTTTTTCCCCACTGTCCAGTATTATCAAAGTCAGTATCGTTAGCAGTTATTTGTAACTGGAGCTTTTTAAGAGATGTTAAAACACTCTCCCCATCTCCAATAGGTAAGGCAGAAGCCGAAACTCCTCCATAACCAGAAAGTAAAGAATCCAGAACTCTTTGTTGAGTAAAGTACAACCTCGTGCCTTCAGGAACGGCAGTTGTATTTAAAGTCTGCCAGGTTTTATCCCCGCTCCAGTATTGAAGAGATGTCCCGGCAGTGATCGAAAGTTCTTTGCCAGAAAGTGCTGTAACTAAGCCGTTTACTTTTGCTTGCGGAATATCGCCATCGGTTAAGTTGAGTTTGGGATAAGTAACAACTCCATTTGCAATCTGAGCATTAGCAATTGTCCCTGTGAGATCTCCGCCAACTCCTGTAGTGGTCGTCGCCACTGAAGTCCAGGATAAGATTCCTGTACCATCTGTGGTTAGAACTTCACCACTTCCGCCGGCGGAAGCTGGAAGAATATAATTAACCGTTGAAGTAAGGGCCGCTGGAGCTCTAAGTTCAACAAAATTTGCATTTGAAGACTTCAATTTTAAATTGCCAGTTAAGGCGATATCTCCACTTACTTCTAGCTTGTTGGTAGGACCTGTTACTCCTATTCCCACATTGCCATCACTCAGAATAGACATCTTTACTGAGTCATTTGTTTCAAAACTTAAAGGTTGGTTATCGTTTGATCCAATCACAACACCGGAACCAAAAGAGTTTCCATTTTGTAAAATTGTCGTACTTATAATGGACTCAACATCCAAACATTCAGTTGTACCTGCACTATTGAATTTTAAGATCTCTCCGTCAGCACATAATTTTGAATCAAGTCCCGTTCCCAAAGCATTGGCAGTAATGATTCCATTGCCGGCTAAACTTGTTACTCCAGTTCCTCCCAGAGAAACAGGAACAGTATTAAGACCTAATGCTATTCCCCCCGCACTGTAGGAAAGACTTAAAGGAGAGCTCGCACCTAAAACCTTATATTCAAGGGCGGTTCCAGCTGCATTGCTACCCAAAAGAGTATTGGAAGCACCTTGAGTGCTGAGTCCTGTTCCCCCCTTATTCACTGGTATGATTCCACTAAGACTTGCAGGAGATAAATTAATTAGCTGAGATCCATCAATCGCTGGAAGTTTATGACTAGCATCGACTTGAATTATTTTTCCTGCCGTAACCCCAACATCAACAGCAATAGTTCCTGAACTATTGATGGTACCAGTTGGTGTCAGGCCAGTTCCTATGGTGAGAGATTGAACACCAGCTCCAGCAACTCCTAGCTCTTGCCAATTTGTACCATCATGAAAATTAATTTTATTAGTCGAAGTATTATAGATCTGCATTCCACCAGGACTTACAATAGCATCTCTTTGAATCGCATCCATTCGAGGGATGAGAAGCCCCGAGGTTGTCGACTGGATATCTAAGACTCCTACCGGAGTATCTGTTCCAATTCCTATATGCGAGAAACTCGCCCCACCGGAGAACTTTGAAAATGTCGTTGTATTTGCTCCCCGATCTGTCACGGTCTGTAGAGTGTCGGTTTCGGAGGTTAAAAAGTTTGGTACCCAACTTTCCCATGTCGTGCCGTTAGAACGGAGAAGATTGCCTGCAGTACCAGGTGCCATAAAGCCAAGGGAACCAGTCACATTATTATAAGTAAGAGGTCCATCTACCGAAATTGAATTCCTCGCTCTTTCGTCAAAATTAATCCAGGTTCTGGAACCATCCCAATAATCCCCAGAACTACCTCCGACAATTTTGTCTTCTTTATTAGAAAGAGAAAAGGCCAGATCCTTGATCTTGGATTGCTCGATATCGGCAAGGTTGGCAATATCAGCATTAGTAATTGTTCCATCAGCAATTTTGGCCGATGTAACAGCGCCAATGTTAATTGAAGCATTGGATACAGTACCGGAAAGATCTCCCCCGATGGAACTCGAATCGGCTGCAACCGGCGCGGCCCATGATAAGTTTCCGTTTCCATCAGTGACCAGGGCCTGGCCCGCAGTCCCTTTATCAGGTGGTAAGACAATCAGTAAATCTTCGGCAGTACCAATATGCGCTTTAAGTTCAACAGTGTTTGAAACATTTGGCATAAAGCGAACTCCACCAGCTATCGAAATTTTTCCATCGAAAGAAATGTGATTCGACGAAAGTGTTGTCCACTGTGATTCGTTTATATTTGAAATTTCTGTATCAACATAAGATTTAGTTGCCGCTTCCATCGGATTGGAAGGATCCCCAGAGAGAACTAATGCCCCAGTGAGAGTCCCACCTGAAAGTGGTAATTTTGTTACATCTAAAGTTTCATCCGTTACACAGCTCCAAAATGCTGGGCCTGGATTCATTTGCAGTTTTTGATGGGACAAACATAAGGGAACATCCGCGAAAGCCATCGCCCCAAGATAGGCCATGGTAGATGGAGCATCCAGACTAGATAAGTTTCCAGAGCCATCGTTTACAAGAATATGATTGGCCACTCCTGCCGCAATTTTTGAACGTGGAATATTACCTGCCAACATATCGCCTGTTACACTGCCGTTAGAAATTGTTGTATCGATTGTTTCAGGGGCCCACTCAGAACCATTCCAGGAAAGGACTTGCCCTTCACTGGCATCCATTTGTAAAAGCTGCTTACTTGTTTGAGAAATGAGCGAAACAGGCACCGCTTGAATGGCCTGAAATGAATAAACTTTTTCAGCGGAGGTTTTATCAGTAACCCTAATACTTACTGCATTTCCCGCCGGAGTTCCGGCGAGGACTTCGGTAAGGTTACAAAGAGGAAAAGTTAACTTTACATGGAAAACTCCCTGCGAGAGTTCCACACCATTCAACTCTTGAGAACAGAGAATCACATTCAGTTGATCCGAATAAGCGAGATCAAATTTTAAATTCACACCGCCACTTACTGGGGAACCATTGTTATTAACTAGTCTACCGGAATAACTCAGTGAAGTTGAGGCAAAACCCTTCCCAATACTCGTAACAAGTACCAAGACGGCAATAAAAAAAATTTTTAAATAGTTACCCATATAATTAAGGATTAAATACCTCTTAATTATTATCGGTCGTTTGAATAAATTGTTTTAAATACCGTGAGTTAGAAATTTCTCATTGAATAATCTGCACGCTCTTTCGCAAGTAAACCTTGAGGCGCATCCCTTCGAATTTTTTCTAAACGTGGAACCAGGCCATCTAAGTTAGCGATTTGAATACCAAGTCCTGGCCGAGCATTAAGCTCAAGTAGAATTGGCCCATGGTCCGGAGTGAGTACTATATCCACCCCTAAATAACCTAATTCGACCATATCATAGCAGTGAGCGGCCAGCTCCAGGATCTCCCTCCAGAAAGGAAGTTTTAAATTGGAGAGCTTATTTCCAGTATCAGGATGGGTATCAATCACTTGGTTTCTAATAACAGCATTATTAGTCCAGCCATTCGAGAGATTAAGTCCTGCACCAATTGCACCTTGATGGAGATTCGCTCTCCCATCAGAAGATTTCGTTGGGAGCCTTACCATGCTCATGACTGGGAAGCCTTCAAAAACGATCACCCTGATGTCCGGAATTCCTCCATAAGAGTAATCATCAAAGATGGGATGCTTATCGATTTTTTCTTGAATGATCGCCATATCACTCTGCCCACCGAGTGAATACAGTCCTGAAAGGATTCCGGAAATATGATGTTTAACTTCATCAATCTCCATCAACTTGTCATTTGAACGACGGCACAAAACATGGATCTCTCCATTCCGTTCTTCTTTGATAATTTCTTTAATGACGACGATCCCGTTACCTTGAGATCCTTTCGCTGGCTTAATGACGAAAGAATCGTAGTTCAAAAGTTTGAGATGAAGATTTTTCAAAGAACCATAATTTTCAACAATCAGATAGTTCTCAGGAGTAGGGATCCCCCAGGCCATGGCCCGTTGGGCAGTCAGGACTTTATTATCAACCAGGGGATAATTGGATCGTTTATTGTGGCGGAGAATATATCTTCCCACTCGATTATTAATCCCTAATATCCCCATTTTTTTTAAATTATGGAAGATCATGGATTTGACTCTCTTTCTTTTTTTTCTGGCGTACTAAATCTCTAAATCGTAAAAATTCAGAAATACGATAACCTTTATATTTTCCAACCAGAATCAAAAGCCCAATGATGGTGATAAGAAGTTCAGGGTTAGTGAAAATAAACATTTCAAGAGATGAAATAAAAAACAGCGAGTAAACCAGGATCGAGATGACTAAAGTGCCCAGGAGCGTTTTTAGAGTATTGAATATTCCTTCTTCTGCCAGCTGAATCGAAAGCCTTTCGATGATCGTTGTGACAATCACAATAGGAAAAAAGGCCAGATGCTTTTGAGAGATGGAAGTGAGGTCAACACTAAAGAAGGCATAGCTAATCATCAAAAGGATGATCAAGGTTAAAATAATTGAAAGTCTCGGTACGGCCAGCAGATAAAACTTATCCAGGACATATCTCTCCCCTATACCTACGATGACAACGATTGCAAAAAACAACATCCCAAAACCAAAAGATGTTTCTTTAAAAAAGAGTGCCAGGAGAATGGGAGTGAAGATACCGAATGTTGGAACACCAATTAAATTCCTTGCAAGTGACAATACCAGAGTTCCGATAGGAATAAGGAGAATAGTCGTGAACATCGACTGAAGAGGCAATGGAAGACGATAGAGACTAAGTTTCGAGAAAACGGAGTCTGACTTTACGACCTCTTTTCTAAATTCTTCTCTGTTGTATTTATTGATTCTGGCCCGTTCAGCATGAATTGAGTAACTCGCATTTTTTTTAGACAGGATTTTTTCAACTTCATCATAGTTCCTGTAAATGACCATATAATTATCTGGTCGTTCACCAAAGAAGCCACGGTTCGTATCCACGGGAATCCAACGATTACTTAAAAAAACTTCGTTCGCAAAAGTGAACCTTATTTTTGTTTCTTGCTCTTCTTTTAATTCGGGCATACGGATCATCACTATGATTCGTGAAGGAACCCCTTTCCGTCTGGCGATGATGTTAAAAAGCTTCGCCTTTATAAGTGGAGAACCTTTTCCTGTATTCAGAGATTCATGAATGGTCTTAACACTTGTATTGCGCTGAATTTCTTCTTCAATGTAATAATAAATTTTTCGAACTAAGGATGTCTTATCCTCAGTTCCCTCAAGAATAGCATTCTCCAAGGTTTTAAGGGCTTCAACATCTTCAGGTAACAGCTCTGGAACTTTTAGAAACTTGCGCAAGCCTTTCGGGTAACTGGAGGTATAGTCTTTGGGAATATTTTTGTAGGAAACGTGATTAAGATCTACTCTGGCAGAATAAGTCATGCGTCTGGAAATTGGCTCTTTTGATGACCATGTCGCGATATTGGAATCGGAAACAGTATCCACGAAAACTTCCACTCCTTTAGTTCGCATTTTTTCATCCGTAATTTTCTGCCCTGCTCCCGACCTGGGTATAGGAAAAGAAAAACTTAAAGGATTTCCTTTTGCTTTTGCCGAGAGATGAAAATCCCAGACATCATCCACCATTTGAGGGATCAATGAAAGATTCAGGATCTCTGACTTATAAAAGAGAATCCCTATCGGGAAAAAAATCAGAAAAGCGGTAATAGTAACAACTAACTTTTTCATGATTAATCACCCAACACATGAGAACGTGCCACATCCACTATAAAACGGCCTAAAAGAAGATTCCGCCCGACGAGAAATTTATATTCCATGGTAGATCGATCATTGAGATTTATTAAAACCTCTCTTTCGATCTTGCCCATTTTAATTTTTTCTTTAATCACATAACGCTTACTAACAAGGCCTGAGGTATTGGAAACTCTCTGAGTAGTGTCAACCTTACGGACAACTTCTACTACCTTACCTTCAGCATCGACAGTTTGAAATTTAACAAATAACTCTCCACGCTGCTCTACTTCTTCAATGTTTACAGCATGCAGAGAGGTTGTCTTTGCACCCGTATCAATTCTTGCTTTATGTTTGATTTTCAGTTCGGGCATGGAAACCCACTCTACACGCCCTATAAGAACTTTCTCTTTCAGAAGTTGTGAATAGGCGGGCGATACAACTCCCATGGAGAGAAAGATTAAGAGTAAAAAAACCTTCAAGCTGAAGCCTTTGTGGATCTGTGGAACTTCCTAAATAATAATATTGGTTATTCTTCTCGGCAACAGAGATTCAGGAGCTAAGTGATTAAATATTAAGGTTCCAGATGAATAAAAGAATGTCTCATAAAATTATGGATTATTCCGATAAGGTTACACATCCATTCAAGGGGGACTTATGGCTTCTAAAGTGACTTCTTTTTTTACTTTTTGCTTTCTTTTTACCGTCTGTAGTTTTCTGGCCGTTCATCATGCCCACATGAAATCTCCAACTCAATCACGTGAAATTGCAAGTTGGAGCAAGACGGTTCACCCTTGGTATGATGCCAGCTATAAACTCTAATCTTTATCAGGGGATGGAGTTTCCTTGAGTTAGTTCCATCCCCTAGTTCTGAATTTTGAGATATTTTACATAATTCCTGATAATCGAAGATTTTCGGAAATTTTTAATATCCGGATAATGAAGCACAAACGAGCTCTCATACATCATGGGTATCCAGGGCAAATCCTCAAAAATAAGCTCTTCCATTTCATGAAAAATTTTATCTCGCTGATCCAGATTGGTGGTCATTTTAAGTTGATTATAGAGTTCATCCACTCGCTCGTTGGAATATCCGGACTTATTTACTCCAGGAAAATTAGCGCTATAAAGAAGTTGGAGTATGTTCTCCCCATCTGGATAATCAAAAAGCCAGTTATCAGTGAAAAACATTAATTGTCCCGCTCTCCCCTTTTGAAGGAACTCACTAAAAGGAAGAATTTCGATTTCCACTTTAAGGCCAATCTTTTCAAGCTGCTCTTTAATGAAATTGGCCTCTTGAATATTTACGGCCTGGGTCCCTCTTGTAGAATAGACAATTTTAGGAACCTCAGAGGGGGATGCGAAGCCTGCCTCTTTAAGAATGAGCTTTGCTTTCTCTGGATCATAAAGAAAGCGGAAATCTTTGGCAGGCATATAACCGGAAATTCCGGGAACCAGTATAGAATTAGCGCGCAAATTGGTATTACTGGAAAGAAGTTTAATGTACTCGTCGTAGTTAATGGCGTAAGCGATGGCCTGACGTATCGACTTGTTCTTGCCTAAGAGAGGATCTTTCATGTTGAAGGCCAACCAGCGATTGGCAAGAATAGGAAAGTGCTTGAGTTCAAGTTCTCGCTTTTTTATTTCTGATCCTAACTCACCCTTTTCATCATAAAGTTGATCAATATAAGTCTTAGGCACTGTTAGAAGGTCGAACTTCCGGTTAAAAAATTTATCCCATCTTTCTTTTTCATTATTAACCACTTCAAATCGTATAGAGTCTATAAACGGAATTTTTTCTTTAGAAGAAGACAGCAGCTTTTGGACATTGGCATATCGATCACCGGAAGTTGGGTAAAAGGCATCACGATACTTTTCATTCTTATTCATCATCAGTGAATTGCTGTCCTCTCCCTGATAAATATAAGGGCCAGTCCCCAAGAGTATATTATCCAGTTTATTCCCGGTATACTTAACCAGTTCCCATGGAACAGGGGACAGAAAATTGAGTGCGAGATAATAGTTAATATTCGGTTCACTTTTAAGAAGCTCAATTTCCAAAGAATATTTGTCTAAAGCGCGCACCCCTTTCATTGGAAACTTGGGAAGGTTTTCCCAATTCCCCTCTACTAGCGAATTGTAATCTTGAAATCCTTCTATCAGGCCAGTGAAGATTCCTCTGCCAGGGCTTTTTAATTCTTCTAAGGCCAGGCGTTTAAATTGTGTCACAAAATCTTCAGCAACCAATTCCCTGGTCTTATTTTCAAAGGCAGGATGAGGATGAAAGAAAATATTTTTCTTTAAATGAACAACAACCAGCTTTCCTTTGTTTGAAACCTTCGGAAATCCTTCTGCAATGAGAGGTTGAAGTTCATAGGGACGCTTTAGGTAATGATATTGATAAAGAGGCTCAAGCACTTGCGCAGAAACGAATAAAGAATCGTCACTGTAGGCCTTGGCAGGATCAAGACTCTCCACTTTGTTATCTAAAGATAAACGTAGATGAGTTTTACTCACGGGAGAAAAATTAAGTTTATCCCAGCTCCAGATTGCAAGAGATAAAAAGCCTAAAGATAAAACGACTAATACGATCGTACTTTTTCTCATAGAGAAATATCTACTGATTGAAATTGATAAAAGAAGGACTCTGTTTTAAAACCTGCGACTAGTTCGGCCATATCTTTACCGGAGTGAAAACCGAGTCCCATGCCATGACCGCTAAAGCCGCCAATAAGGAAAGTTTCCATAGGAGCGTTCACCTTGCCGGCCAGAGGAAGTTCATGTTTTGTAAATCCCATAGTGCCAGACCAGCGGTCAATCACCTTATATTTAAGTCCAAGCTCTTTAGATATATACTGCTCAAGACCTTGCTGAATAACTGGAGAGATCTTTTCATAATCTCCAACTTCACCCTTTTCATCCAGGAGACGTTTTCCTCCAATAAGGAGAACTTTTTCGCCGGCCTTGCGCCAATATACCCTCTCAGGAGAATCATAATATAACGAAGGGCAATTAAAACCTGCTTCGATCTCCACGGCCAGCATTTGAGCACGTCTTGGAGTGATCATTTCATGGAACTTATTTGTGAACTGAGGAAAATAGCCATTCAGCGCCAGGACCACTTGCTTTGACTTTATCAGCTGATTCTCTGTTCTCACTCCTTCTTCACAAATTTCAAAAGCCATAGTGTCTTCTATAAGCTCAACACCTCTTTTAAAGAGAGAGCTTTTTAGAGAAGACAAAAGATCTACTGGATTAATTTTATATTCAGGTCCATTCTCATAGGCACCAAGAAATTTGCTCCTAAGTGGAGATGGCAATTCCGAAACTTCTGACCATTTAAAGTTAAAATCTTCAGGTGAAAAACAGTCCCTGCGAAGAGCACTTATTTGTTCAGTCGAACGAAAAAGAGTACTGGAAGTAGTGGCTTCAAAAGGTACGTGGTACTTGCTTAAAATATGCTCATTCACGAGAGAAAGAGACTCAGCTGCAAATTTATATAAGTTCTTTGCTTTCTCCTCTCCCCAATCCTGAACCAAAGATTTATAGAAAGTAACGCTCCCTTTTGTAAGAAAGCCGGCATTTCTTCCGGACGCTCCGGCCCCACAAAAACGTCTTTCCAAAATAGTGATCTTTAGATTCGGCTTAAGTTCAGAAAGCCAATAAGCAGTAGAGAGGCCGACATAGCCGCCGCCAATGATCAGCACGTCTGTTGAAGCATCTGAAGTTACAGAAGTATTCTTTTTGAACCAATGAGAAGTTGTCATACTTCATGATAGCAACTTGCGGAAAGCTCAGGAAGCTTTTTTGGTGGTCTTGATCTCCGGATAGAACTCTTCTTCGTACTCGCTTTTGAATTTAAGAAATAGCTGATAGTTTCGAAATTCGATTTCAGACATCATTCCTATTTGCTCATCCAATGATCTTTTGAAACACATCTCAATAAAATTGAGATGAAACGGGTCCAAATCAATGAAAAAGTCCTCTGTGAGAGGAACTGACTTGAGTAAATCTTTTAAACTTTTGGCATGGTACATATAACCACTCCTTCCTACCTCTCCTATCGGTCATTAAACCCCATGAGTGTAGAAGCTTTTATAAAAACTTTCATCGAACGATAATAGATAGTTAGAGCCTACTGGAGCATTTTAATCAACAAAGACATTTTGTTGGAATCGTGGCAGAATAGAAAGATATGCAAAATTTTTGGCAAAACTTTCTGATTGAAATAGGACTCTTCACCTTTTTAGGACTCCTCTATTATTTCTATCAACGAAGAAAAATCATTCATTATGAAGAGAATAAAATCCCCCTTGTTATGGGCTTTATTCTTCAATCCTGTCTGATGGAGAAAAAGGAAGAAGTCCCTTCAGAGGTCGATCACTTAATTGAAGCATTAGATGACTATCTTCATAATAAAACGGCTTTCCCTCCTGTTGCTCTTTTGAAGCATTATCTCAACTCTGCTACCTGTTCAGAAGAGCTAAGGGATGTTATCTCTTCTGGATTAAAAGAGATCGAGCACGATGGAAAAGAATAATTACATTTCGCCTATGGGCCATCAAAAGTTGATTCAAGAACTTGAAGATCTCGTAAAGAATGAAAGACCAGAAGTCACCAGACTTGTGCAGTGGGCGGCCAGTAATGGAGACCGTTCAGAGAATGCCGATTATTTATATGGAAAAAAAAGACTTCGGGAAATCGACCGTAGAATTCGTTTTCTTAGTCAAAGGCTAGATAATGCAGTCGTGGTCGACCCGACTAAAATCACTTCAGAGAAAATTCAATTTGGAGCCACCGTTGAAGTGGCTGATGAAGAAGGTAACTTAAAAAAATTCACCATTGTTGGTGTTGATGAGGTAGATACAGCTAAGAATAGAATCAGCTGGCAGTCACCGATTGGTCGATCTCTCATTGGTAAAGCTGAAGGCGATGAAGTCATTATAAAAATCCCTGCTGGTGAAGTCATTTATGAAGTTCAAAGAATCACTTACCAGTTAATAGAATAACCATTATGAAATTTTTAAGAACTTATATAGAAATATCCAACATCTGCAATCTCCAGTGCACCTTCTGCCCAGAGGTAGGCAGGGATAAAAAGATTCTTCGTGTTGAGGATTTTAGAAAAATATTAAAACAAGTTCTTCCTTATACAGAGCAGATTTGCCTGCATCTCATGGGAGAACCTCTGGCCCATCCGGAATTCCCGGTGATCCTTAAAATTTGTGAGGAAGAAGGTGCCGTCATTCATCTCACGACGAATGGAACTTTTCTGGCGAAGTATGGCTTTGATACTTTTCTAAAATCTAAGGCGATTCGCCAAATCAATTTTTCGATCCATAGTTATAAAGATAATTTCCCGGGGAAGGACATCAGGCCATATCTTTATGACATACTTCAATTTTCTAAAGAAGCTCTGACTGAAGCTCCTCATTTGTACATTAACTACAGACTCTGGAATCTTCAAGCGACCACAGAAGCAAAAAACGAAAACCAAGATATCATTGACCACGTTACGGAATTTTTCCAAATGCCGATCAATGAAAGAATCGATGTGGGTTTCAAGAAAAGTAAAAATATAACAGGTCGTCTCTATTTTCATTTCGATACGAGATTCAAGTGGCCTGATTACCAAGATCCTGAAAATGGGAATCATGGATTTTGTCATGCCCTCTCCCAGCAAATCGGCATTCATGCGGATGGAACGGTCGTTCCGTGTTGCCTTGATAAAGAAGCAGGAATCCCCTTGGGAAATCTTCTGCAAGAAAGTTTTGAAGATATTTTGAAAACCCCTCGTTTAGTGGCCATGCGAGAAGGATTTAAAAAGCATGTCTTAACCGAAGAGTTATGCCGTAAATGCACCTACATCAAACGCTTCGATAAGAAGGCTCGCCCCGACACTGCCCCGATTTAATTCGTTTTTTTTCTTATTTTTTTGTTGTATTACGGAAAAGCTACGCCTATACTACTTTTAGTACGGAAGAAATACGGAGTAGAAAATGGCACTAACTAAAAAACAGAAAGACGTCTTGGATTACATCACTGATTACGTCCGAGAAAATGAATTCTCTCCTACCCAAAAAGAAATCCAGGAACATTTTGGTTTTAAATCCTTAGGTTCAGTTCAGGACTATATTAAATATCTTACTAATGGCGGATATCTCGTTAATGACCCTCATTCGGTTAGAGGTCTTATGCCTTCGACTGTCCAACAGAACACAGAAGAAATTCCACTGCTCGGTAATATCGCTGCAGGTACCCCGATTGAGGCGATTGAAAATTCTAATATGATCAGTGTCCCTACTCACATGTTAGGCCGCGGTCAGCACTACGCCCTTAAAGTTAAAGGTGAGTCGATGATTGAAGAAGGTATTCTCAGTGGAGATATCGCAATCATCAAACATCAAACTCAAGCAGAGAATGGTCAAATCGTTGTTGCTGTTGTTGAAAACGAAACGACCTTAAAACGTTACTACAAAAGATCAAAACAAATTGAGCTCCACCCCGCAAACCACACGATGAAACCAATCATCATCAAAGATAAAGAATGCGAGATTAGAGGGCTTTTAGTTGGCTTGATTAGAACTTACTAGTTACACACAAATTCCGAGACACATGAAACGCTTTATATTCGTCAAGGAGGACGTCTATGCTGGCACACGCACAAAATCGCGGGTCCGTTCGAGATCTGAATGAAACCCAGTTGTTCACAAAGATTCAAGGTGAACTTATTAGCCGCTATGAAGTGGATGGTAGGCTTGCTTCAGAAATGGCATGGGACCTATTAGAAGTTCTCACTGCTGTTGATGGAGATGTTGAAATGCTCGAGAAGTACTTTCTGCACTAAGTAATTTTCTCAAAACAAACAAAAAGAGGTTGAAGTTAACTCCTGGTAACGAATGTTACAGGCACGGATAACCTCATCCTCTTCTTCAGGAGTAACTATGGCAGGCGAAGAAGATCTATGGATTATCAGATCATTTCTTATTTTAATCGGTAGCTTTATGATTTTTAGTTTGGTGGGAGTTATTTAAATAAAATAATAACTCTCCACAAGTTCCTTCGATAAACCTTGATTTTGAAAATGAGGTTTCAGGTACAAATGCTTAATCACAATATGATTTTTAAGAATCAACCCGCAAACAGTATCCTTTATTTGGATAAGTTTGATGTTATCAGGGAAGAAAGGTTCTAAATCAACAGCTGCTGTACCTGACTCTTCCATAATTGATTGCAGGATGTCCTTATCCGCTAGAGTCACATCCTGAAACTTAAGACCGAGCTTCTTAAGGGTATAACCATAAGGACAATGAAGGCAGGCCGATTTACAGCAGGTACCACGATTTTTTAGAAATTGAGAGGTGAATACGGTGTATCCCTCTGGAGTTACATAAGACAGATCTTTTTCCATAAATTGGATTATAATCAATCTATGTTTGTATTACTTCTTCTTTTTTCAGTTCTTTCATACGCCGAGGAAACCGCAACCGAAAAGTACTGCTTTAGTTCCGGTCTCCAGGCCCTGCAGGCACGACAAAAATATAAGGCGATTGAGGTTGGCTCCGATACGGTTACGGTAGATGAAAATTGTCTGATTATTCAGATGCGTCCTCACCGGCGAGAAATCATTCAACGTTATATCCTATCCAATATGGCCGGTGCACGACTTACCTTCTCTAGCGAAACGACAAGACGGGATCCTTGCCGCCTTAAAGTCGAGAAAGTAAAGACCTCTCAGAGTAAAAATATTAACGGACAAGTTAATAAAATTGGTCTTTCATTAGAAGAAAAAAGTACGCATCAAAATGCTTCCGAAATCAGTCAAATTCAAACGCTAAAAGAGTTTGAACTCACAATGAATCAAGATCAGATCAAAGGGAATTGCCGTTATATAACATCTGATCGTTATGAGATAAGCCTTGAAGTGCGAAAAAATCCAAAACCCGTCTTAGTTGAGACGGAGCGTCCCGAAGATCAGGAAACAATGGTAATTCAAACTCAACTACAGCTAACAAGAGGCGAAAGGATTGAGGTTGGCTCCATCATCAGGAAGGAAAGTGACAAAAATCGCCAGGTAAAAATATCTCCAGAAGGGACAATTGATTCTATGAATCAGCAAGAATCTGAAAAAGTTTTTCTAAGTTTGCTGTAACGAATAAGCAGAATGCGTCTTACAAAACCTTACATTTAAACGTCCCCTAACCTTCTAACATTATAGAACTTACTTTGTCTTACAATTGATTTCTGTCAGAAATGCCCCCCATTTTAGCTCTTCGGGGCAAAATGACTAATAGTCAATTTGTTTTGACTTGCGGTGCAACTAAATTATTTTGGGAGGTTATGACCTTTCCCTCATTGGCATGTTGGTTGCTCTTAAGGACACCAGCAGGGGGAAAGAACTCCATAAAAGTTCAAGAAATATCCCAGGGAAACTCTAGCTAACCACTAGGTTTTTCCTCAAAAAAAGACCCTCCCCAAAAGTTCAATGTTCCTTCCCCTGCAAGGTTTACTAAATAAAAAAAGCCCGAAGTTTTCTTCGGGCTTTTTTTTTGCATTTACCTTAAATCACTATTCTAAAAGAAGAGCGATAGTCACCGCTGATGCAACCTTATGGAGATTTGATCCTTCAGAAATCACAGAATCAATTTTTTTCATCTCATTCTCATTTGAAGCGATTTCAAGGAAAAGTTCTTTAAGGGCCGGCTGGCGGACATCTTCAATCTGGTCCACTAGGCCTTCGGCCATATCATCATTTAGGTTCACTAACTCATCTTTTAATTGCTCTTTACCTGCAACTCCACGAGCTTGAACCGTGGCAAGAGTTGTGGCCAAAGGGGACAAAATTGTAGCTGTACCAGATTGTAATAACCGAGTGGCCGTTACAAAAGGAAGTAAAGTGGTAGCAGAAGTCACCTCAATGATTGATTGGGCGAAAGCATTACCTAGTGCGAGTACCAAAGAGAAGGCGATTAAAGTCTTTTTCATAAGTTCTCCTTTGAAATTCAGAGTGATTGAAGAATCAATTCACGTATTAATGTTGTTATATTTCTTAAACCTTCAAGTTCTTCGAGTTCGTAGCTAAAATATTTTTCGCCTAAGATTTGCTGAATCTGCTCCAACTGTTTGCCCGAAAGCTCAACAACCTGATGTCTTCTTTTGATCAGAAAGCTTTCCAATTCTTCCTCTACTTCATATTCAGTTGGAACACCATAGTTCGAGTTAATAACTTCCCATGGTTGAGTTGTAAGTAAATTCATACTCTCATTCATTTGGAGAACTTCTTCTTTAATAGAAGAATTCTTTTCCATCACATCCATGACTCTTGAAGGAAGACCCATAATGAACTTACTTGAGAGGTAGCGTTCAAGGTGATTGATCTTCATCACAAGCTGTTTTCTTAGCTGGGGATTCTCAACTTCTTCCAGATTTAATCTTTCATAAGCTTCAAATCTTTCTCGACTGGTTGTTTTAGATAGAAACTTTTTGAATTTCTTTTCTTTAAAAAGACCGGGCAGGTTCGATTGTATAAAGCGATAGGTTTCTTCATACTCCTTACTCATGCTCTTCACGACTAAGACTTGCCCGCTGGTAAGGTTATTTGACTCCTTAACGATATCTTTATAGATTTTGTGAGGAGTTATTGAACCGATTAAACGGCTTTCTTCTTCACTTAAGGCCACTGCCAGGTGTTTAACTGTCTCTGTTCCGCAGTTGTTATCAAGAAAATAGTACTTCCCCTGATAGGTCCAATAACGCTCAAGGGTTAAATCAATAAAATCTTTCTTTTGATTTTCAGTCATTTTCAAAGGGACACTAAAAAGATCTCTCAAACCAAATTTAGTATACTCCTGCTGGACTTCAAAATATCTCATGATGAAAAGCTGAGAGTGATACTGCCCCATCATTCCTTTTAAATAATTGACACTCAAATCATTCATCGAAGCCCGGTAAGACAGAACCAGGTGATGGGAAATATCCTCAAGGCATTCGGGCCCGGGAACTTCTCTGAAAGGAGCACAGATGACAATGCGGAACATAGCATGTCCCCAACGAGACATAAGGGCTTCACCTTGACCTGCAAAGAGATAATGAACCTGATAGATCTTTTTAAGATCGAGAGAAACGGCCGTCTGATAATTGTCTTCAAGGAAAGCAGACTGAATCAGGATCTTATCATTCTTAGCGCATTCCCCTTTTAATTCGATTCCAAGTTTCGCTGAAAGAAAATTGGCGGTAGCAGGCTTTCTGCATTCAAATTCAGGATCTAAAATCAAGAACTCCACATTAACGGCCAGGGATTCTTCCAGATTTTTAAATTCATAGGCATCTGGAGAAACGGCTGCATTATAGTTCATGAGGCGCTTCTTACTTCTCTTCTGGACTTTCTTCATTCCAACAATTCGTTGAAAATCAGGATCAATACTTATTTTTTCTGCATTATCTTTAATGTGAGTTAATTCATGAATAATGACGGCAGTAAGAAGCTGCTTAAAACTTCCATGTCCACAATCAAAACTCTGAGTGCTGTTTTTTGCAAGATTAACCAACTGAGAACTGATGGTGATTGTATTCCGAACTGTCCTTCCGAATTCAATATCATCAGGAAGATCGCAAAGGTTTTCTGACATCTTCGAATCAGACTTTAAGGGCTTCTCTTTAATCGTAATTGCTTTTTGGACCGAGGCCAAAAAAGAAAGAGGAAGGAGATTTAAAGATGCTTCAATTTCCGACTTCAAATAATCTGAAGTCTTCGTCTTTATGGGGGCCGCGTGGGCCAATCCAACAGTTAATAGAAAAGTCAGCATCCATTTCATGATGAGAGGATCATATCTGAAGGCTTCGCTCAGATGGGTAAACTTGTAATTTTTACTAGAATTTGGTCTTGCGAGGGGCTTTTCTGACTCTGGATTGAGGGCCAAAAAGATTCTCAAGGGGTCAATAGGGCACTTACCTGATCTTACAACTACGGCTTTTCACGCACTTAATTTTGGCACGATTCCTGCTTTATAGATATTGAGCTGAGGGTGAGAACTCCACAAAAGTTCACAAAAAATCCCAGGAACGAGAAGTTAAACCTATTCGAAGTTCCTCACAACACCGCACACACACCCTTCCTTGTTCCATTCTCAGCTAGGTTTACTTTCAAAAAATCAATCAGCCCTAAATGAAACATTATCAAGTGAGAACCAAGCATTAGATCCATTATAAGCAACTACACAACCACTTGGATCAAGATCAAGTCTGCCAATCGCATTTGCTGATTGAACAGCTACGATGTGACGATAATCGGGGCGATAACCCAACGGTAAAGTAGCAATACAAACCTCAGTACCTATTGAACCGTTTTTAACCAGACCTCTTAGATGAACTCTTCCGGTACTATCCTTGTAGTATTGAGGTGGTGTGAATGAACCGCCATAAGAAACCCATCCATTTTGGAGCGTTAGATTCTTCCAACTCTCTTGCTGGAGCTTGGTTTGTCCACCGGACACTTCTAACTTAACGGTTGGAGTACTGGTTCCGATACCCACCTTACCTTCATTGGTTATAACCATTCTATTTTGATGCCCGAAAGCATTGTCGGCCTTTGTATAAAAATTGAGATCAGATCCAAAGCCGTTAACACCGCCAGCACCAGTGAGATAAGAAGCAATGCCTGAATGAATGCCATGTGTACCATTTTTACTACCGAAAAGGATCGCGCCTAATTGGTCGTTTAAAGCAGGTGTAGCTCGGTTATTAGTAAAGAGCAAAATCCCATCAGATGAACCTGAAGGAGATTCATCACCTGAGATTTCGAGTATACGGCTTGCCGAATTAGGGACCCACCCTGCCAAATCGCCAGGAGAAGTCGACCCAATACCAACGTGTCCGGAGCCAGTAATCCTCATCCTTTCAATCGTCGCAGGATTTCCTGTCGCGATAGGAGCTGTAGAAAACGATAGATGTCCGTTGTTTTGGCCAATTCCACCATTTTGAAGAATTCCGTTGATGTTTGCAAAACGTGCATTGATGTTGCCATTATCATTGTGAATGAAGTTTATAGATTGAGTTAGAGATCCAGATGAGAACGTCATGTCTCTTCCATCAGAACCTTTCAGATGCAGTTTAGCGACTGGTGACAAGGTTCCAACTCCAATATTTCCAGAGTTACTCACAAAAAGTGCATCGACTTTAGAACCATCTGCGGAGTCTAAAGAATGTCCGTCATTAGCAACGAATGTTCCTGTAATGGGTTGCCAGAAAATTGCACGAGGATTTGATGTATAGGTATTTACTACTTTCCAGTAGTGCCCTTTCTTGATGGGAACCGTAGCGGCTGCACGGGCGCCATACTCGGCATATGCCTGTCCATTAAGAACTTCAGTTGTGGGTGGATTGTTCTCGTCGGAAAGGACTTTATAATAACCATTCCCTGACACAGCATCTACCATAACAAAACCATCTTCTAAGGCTTGATAAACAGTACCTACATTTCTGGTGATACGAGCTCCGAATTGGCCTGCGCCCCCTCCGGCAAGTTCAACCCAGTTAGTTCCATCGTAAACCATGATTCTATTGGTAGAAGTATTGTAATAAGTCTGACCGGCCGTACCCGTAGCAGGATTGGCCGCTTGCTGAGGAATATTAATCCCTTCATTCGAAGCAAAATCAAGATTCGAAACAGAAATCGTATTAGGAGCAATATCCCCGGAGGTAATTGTCCCATCCGCAATTTCAGAGGAAGAAACGGCTCCTGCTTGAATATGACTACCATCCACACTGTCTGAAGTGAGAGCTCCTCCCCCTCCAGCAGTTGAAGATGCGGGTGCTTGCAGTGAGGCGCTGAAAACAGCGCCGTCAGCAGAACCGCTGGAAACATTAAAATAGGGTTCGATATAATCAGTCGTTCCATTGAGATCGACTAAAGTGACAACAGAGGAATGGCTATTTCCGGAGTTAGTTGAACGCGTAAAACGATTTTCGTAAGTGGCACCATTCTTTCTAATAACAGCAATATTATGTGAGCCTACCGTCTGTCCACTGCCATGAACCTGTAAACTAACAAGGTACTTACCGGCAACTGTAGGTTGAAACCTATCAGTAGCTAAATCGTAGGTATTCCCAACATCAAATGTCTTACCTGTCATATCTAGCTTGATATCAGTACTTAAGGGACCAGACTGAACTGAACTCATAACGACTCGGGAACCTATGAATGAATTTGAATTGGTCCAACCGCCACCGCTAAAATATTCAATCTGACCGCTAGTTGTGTTGAAGATCACAAGACCTGTAACAGGTGAAACAATCGCATCTCGCTGGGCCTTAGTCATTCTAGGAGGTAAAAAACCTTTAGTCGTCGATTGAACATCGAGCATTGCTGAAGCATTGGCGGCTCCCCCGATCCCTAAGCTTCCGGTCATTGTGTCGCCGGCCTTAAGCACATAATTTGTACGATCGGTATCTGCATAATTCATCTGAGCTTGAAGCTTCCCAATCGCGGCCAGAATGGAATCAGATGGAGCGACATCAGAATTCGTAGCTGTTGATATACCGGTTAAAGGTGAACCAATCGTTCGAGCTTCTGTGAAATAACGATTCAACATTCCTTCTGCTAATCCATCAGTATTCTGAGGAACGGCCGGGATAGAAGCTTTGGTGGCCGTGACTTGACCCTGGAGTTTTTCGATGGCCGATTCCATAGAGTCGGCATTGGTAACAACGGCATCTGCTCCAGCTGCAAAACCAGTAATTACAGTGCTGGTCACATCGGAAGCAAAAGTCCCAAGCGAAAGATCCCCACGGAGATACTGAGAATTAGAACCTAAGGTAATAGAGTCTTGTTTGTTGTCATTTACTGTACTGAGACAATTGCCTCCAGCAATACAAATATCGTTTCCTGTACTGACCTGAATGTCACCAACTACATCCAATTTTTTAGATGGTGTAGCTGTTCCAATTCCAAGTTCTCCAGTTTCAGTTATAGTCACTCTGGTAAGGCCATTCGTTTCGAAATGTAGTTGTTGAGAATCATTTGTACCTAGAACAGCGGCCACTCCAAAACTATTTCCGTCTTGATTGAAGAAGGTTCCATTAATAGCGCTGAAGGCCGTACAGGTTGGTTTACCAAGAGCACTAAATCCAAAAACATCAGTTGAGGCACAACTAAAAGGCATTAAACTACTTCCCACTCCATCGGAAACGTAAACCCGATCAGCAGTAAATGCAGTTAATCCTGTTCCCCCTTTCGTCACAGGAACAGTATTGAGATCCATGCCCATGGTACCTGTTCCGTGTGTGAGGACAAGAGGAGCACTGGCACTTAAGGCCTTATATTCCATTCCTGTGCCGGCAGCATTAACACCTAAAATAGTATTGCTTGCGCCAGGATTGATACCTAGAACTTTTGTTCCGGAATTGTAACTAACAGGAGCTGTGGTTGTAAAAGCATCCTGTTTATTGGCGAGATCAGTCGTCAGATCTTTAATCTTAGTTTGATCAATACTTGCTGTTGGAGAAATATCGTTGTTTGAAATTGTTCCGTCTAAAATTTTCGCTGAGGTTACAGCATCAACATCAATGGTAGCATTTGCAATAGTACCAGTTAAATCTCCTCCTACAGTACTTGCAGTTGTGGCCACAGTGCCCCAGGATAAATTTCCGCTACCATCAGTGATAAGAGCATTTCCGCTGCTTCCTTGTGTGGCCGGAAAGATGAGGGGTAAATTTGCAGTTAAAGAAGCTGGTGCTTGAAGATCAATATAGAAAGCCGTATCTGATTTTAAGCGGAGTTTACCTGATGCAGAGAGATCACCTATAACACTTAATTTCGAACCAGGTGAACTTGTTCCTACCCCAACATTTCCATTGTAGTAAATCGATGTATTGTCACCGACCCACTTATTCTTATCATCGACATACTTTTTAGTCGCAGCATCAGAGTCGTCACTTGGCACACCTAGACCAGTGACAGTATTTCCACTCATCTGAAGGTTTCCGCTCAGGGTATCGCCTATTTTTGAGACATAATCTGATTGGGCCGTCGATACTGCCGTCAGATTACCAATTAATTTACCAATAGAAGAAAGCACAGTATCAGCATCGGTAATTGTTCCATTCGTCGTATCAAGTCCGGCCAAGTCGGTTCCTAGAACTTTTGCTTCAGTAAAATAGAGGCGGCTTCCTTCTGAAACATTATCTGTCGTTAAATTTGAAATAGAAGTTTGAATAGAAGTTAGAGCAGTTGGTAGGCCCGCAATTTTTGCTTGAGCAATATTAGCACTGCCGGAGATGTCGGCATCAACGATAGAACCATCAACGATGTCTGAGGAACCAGTGGATGGCGTTACCCAACTTAAATTGCCGGCCCCATCGGTTCTTAGAACTTGTCCAGCTGCTCCCGCTCCAGCAGGAAGTGTGAAATAAAAATTTCCGGCAGTGTCCGGGGCTTTTAAACCTATCCATGTTGTGCCGTCATTACTTAGTCTCAACGTTTTCATCGAGATGTCGCTGGCATTAGTTATTAAGTCTTGCTTAGCGGCCAAGGCATCAAAAACGGCATTCTGAGATGGGGCCTTGTTAACCTCCCCATTTACAATCACGTCTTCCACAATATTAAAACAACGGAGCGACTGATCGGGAGATACATAATGAAGGACCTGATTAGGATCACACTCCTCAGGAGTTATTCCAGTTATATCATTACGGGCAAAAGGCAAGACATGAGGGTCTGTTTCTGCTGCGGGAAGAGTATCATCGTCAGAATCCGGAGCCCACGTAGAGCCATTCCATTTTAGAACCTGGCCATAACCTGCTCCCATATCACTCAGCTTCGCTGCTGTTACTCCCCCATCCTGAATTCCAATAATCCCAGATTCAGTAATCGTCCCACCATAAAGGCCATCTGTTGCCGAAATACTTTTAACAGTACCAGTTGATGGCACTACCGGTTCAGCAGCTGTCCAGATCGACCCATTCCAAGTTAACACTTGTCCTTCAGCTGTTCCTTTGATGGACAACTGCTTAGCAAAGTTCGACATGATAGCGTAAGGAATTGAATGGAGCGCTTGGAAAGAATAAATTCTTGGAGTTGACGGAGTTAAGTCTGTCACTCGTATGGCGATAGAATTTCCAACAGGTGTTTCAGCTAAAACTTTTTCCAATGTATGAGGAGAACAATCAAAAGCAATCTTGGTATGGAAAACACCATTCACCAAATCAACATTGGGTGTTTCTTTGCTACAAAGAATGGCGGAAAGATCATCAGTATAGGCCAGATCGAATCGAAGCTTTGCTTGGCCACTTACTGGTGAACCGTTAGGATTAACAAGCCGACCTGAATAACTTAACGAGTTTGATCCCCACACCTCTGGTGATAAAATAATGAATAAAATTATGAGGAAAGTATAATGTCTCAATCGCACCCTAACTGGTTGAATTGAATATATTAATTATAAGGTAAATTGTTGATTTATTAGAAAGTGTTAAATATTGCCTAATAAGTCACTGAGAACAGATAGAGGGGCATGATATTTTTTATTAAGCGACTACTAAGTTGCCAATACTTGTTGTCATAAAGGCAAAGTTTGCCGTTTTAAGGGAGCATTTTACAGCATCGATATTTGTAAGATTGGGCGTTAGTCCCACAGCTTGAAAGATTATCTCCATGAACAACAAGAAAGTTCTCATGGTAACCGTTTGATGTTGGTTGTAGGCATGCGCCAGCAGCCCATTGCTTTTCTGTCGAGACATCATTCCAACTGCACGTCGGACTATTTAAAGCGTCACAAGCAAAAATGACATCTGAAGGACACATGACTCTTCCTTGAGAGCTACAAGTATTGAGAGCTGCACTACGAGTAGCAGCTGGCCGGTCAGTTTTTTCCATACACCAACCTGCAAATAACTCCATATCACCAGGACATTGAGTGACTTTGATACTTCCTACAACATGAAGAGTTTCTGTTGGATTAATCGTTCCGATTCCTACTCGCTGAGTTGGAGTGGCCCTTAGAACACTTACTTCAGTACCTGCTGTTGCATCTCCAGCCTTAATGGTAAAACCAGACTCACCACTTACAACCAAATCGCCTGTACCAAATTGACGAATTTCATTACCATCCATCGCCAGATACTGATTTTCAGCATTACTAATCACAAGACCAGCAGTATTCATTTGAGCAGAAGCTCCCCCAATCGTTCCACCATGAGTTGTGTGGAGATGCATGAGACCAGTTGGAGTATTAGTTCCAACACCGATTTGGCCTTCGGATTTAATTGTCATCCTGTCAGTTGCATTAGTACTAAAGGCCATGGATCCATTAGTGCTTGTAGAACCACGATAAAAATTAATGCCGGCATTTTCAAAAGCAGAGTTATAGAGAATACCAAACTTGGCCAGCAAGTCTCCATCATTGTTCGTAGAAGCTCCGGTTCTTGTCTGTAATGTGAAGCTTGGATCGGCACCTCTGACTAAAGTTGCTGTTGCAGTATTTGGTGAAGAAACCGATGCTAAGCCTACATCCAAAAGAGATTCAGGAGAAATCACTCCAATGCCTACGTGTCCAGAAGGCAGTATAGTCATAAGAGGAAGAGTATTATTTTTAACCTGTAAAACCGGACGATTCGTCAAAGCTCCTGAATCATGACGACCGGCCAACACCATTACAGGAACTGAACCTGTGTCATCTCCAGAAAAGATATCTGAGTAAAAGCCAGAAAATCTATTAGGACCTCCGGCAGGACGAGAATTAATAAGGGGTGAAAAAGATGAAGCAACACTTCCAGCATCCCCTAGAGTCAGAAAGCCTGTTGGTGCAGAAGCATCACTTACGCGAAAACCAGAACCAATATCCGGAATTTCAGCATGAACTTTGGCCGCGGGTAAAATTGTTCCGACTCCAACATTACCACTATTATAATAAAGATGAGTTAAATTCTTACTCCAATGTCCCGTGGCTTCGAAGGCTGCCTTATTAGCAATAATTTGACCTTCTAATTTCCCTAGGGCCTCAATCAGATTATCAGTATTAGCGAGTGGTAAAGCGCTACCAACAGTATAGGTACTCATCAGGGCCTCTCTTACCCGTGAGTCTAAGAAATAGAGATTAGACCCTTCAGTCACTGCTGAGGTATTTAATGTTTGCCAGGTCTTGTCGCCTCTCCAATATTGAGAAGTGGTACCAGCCGAGATTGTTGGCTCTTTATTACCCAATTGAGTGGTAAGACCACTTACTTTAGCTTCAGGAATTTCTCCATCAAGCAGACTGAGTTTTTCATATGTCACACTGCTGTTAGCAATTTCAGAAGTTCCAACAGCATTGGCATTGAGTTGGGCATTTGCAATTGATCCATTCAAGTCGCCACCTACAGTTGAAGCCGTCGTTGCAACCGAAGACCAAGACAAATTACCATTACCATCAGTAATTAAGGCATTCCCGCTACTCCCTTTAGTATTAGGAAGTATCAAGGGAATATTTTCTGCCAGAGAAGCAGGTGCCTGAAATTCCAGATAGTAGTTGGTATTCGATTTGAGCCGCATTTGACCTGTTAGGGAAACATTCCCATTACTTCCATCCAGGCGAAAACGTTCAACCAAATCGTAGGAAGTACCATTCCATGTATGGCTATAGAAACGTAAAGGATAAGAAGGATCGCTTGAGAAGCGTAAACTGAGAGCGTGGGGACTACTTAAAGTGAAGTTCTCTGAAGCGATATTATTGTAAAGTCCAGAGAAGTATCTTTCAGATGTTTGTATATGAGTCGTGTGCATGGATAAGACAGGCATATTATTATCACTAAGCTCAGGAAGGAGATGAAGTGTTCCTGCAACAGCTAAGCGAGCAGCCGGTGTGTCCGTCCCTATTCCAACATTTCCATCATTATAGTAGATATCATTAACGTTTTCGGTCCATTTACTTGCGTTAAGAGCAGTCTGTTCATCTACATACTGTTTAGTTGCAGCATCACTATCATTAGAAGGAACACCAAGTCCCGTGACAAGATTTCCACTCATCACCAGATCACCAGTCATTGAACCGCCGCCCTTCTCAAGATAATTTACTTGATTGGCCGCCAGGGTATCAACGGCCCCAGAAAGAGTATTCGCATTCCCGACAATCTTATTAAAAGCAACTAAAAGCGAATCCATGGCGGCCACAGTACCGGTGGTAGGGGTTAATCCAGTTAAGGGTGCCTGAAGTACTCTATCGTTTGTAAAATATTTATTGGTTGTTCCTTCCGCCACATCATCAGTTTTAAGGTTTGTGATTCTGGTATCCATTGAAGCTAAGTCTGAGTCAAGACCACTTATCTTCGACTTCGAAAGAGCACCATCGGCCACGTGAGAATTAGTGATTGAGTTCGCTGCAATATCGCTACCATTAACTCCAGTATCTCCCCATATTAAATTCCCCGAAGATCCGAGCTTTAAAACCTGACCATTCGTGCCCATGAGAGGAAGTGTATAAGAGATGTTACCGCCGCCAGGAGGGGCTTCTAAGGCAACCCAAGATGAATCAGTATGAGTGAGCTTTAGGGAAGATTCGATTGTATCTTGTTTAAGAGCAAGAGCATCAGCAACTGCTTTCTGTGAGGGGGCGAGATTCGTTTTGGTTTCATCAATGTCGTCATTAACTAAATCAAAACATTCAAGACTATCAGTAAGAAGGATATAACGTAATACCTGATGACCACCACATGTAGGGGCCGGTGTTAAAGGGTCGTTATTCAGTGCAAACTTTCGAACATTGCTCTCGGCGACTCCGTTATCTTCATCAACTCCTGCTGTCCAGGTTGTTCCATTCCACTTTAAAACCTGGCCAGTAGTTAAGGCCCCCATTGAATCAAGTTTATTTGACGTTACTCCACCATCAGCAATACCAATTGACCCTGAAGTCGTAATGGTTCCACCATATAGTCCATCACCAACAGTTATGCTTGTCATCGTTCCACTTGAGGAGGCAGCAAGATCGGCCGGAGCCCACTTCTCACCATCCCAAGAGAGAACTTGCCCTTGAGTAGCATCCATTTGAACAAGCTGCTTACTTGTCTGGGACAAGACTGAAAGAGGCATAGAATGCAAGGCCTGAAATGGATACTGTTTGTTCGCTGTTTCATCCGTTACACGTATTGCAATAGAGTTAAACGGAGGTATTTTTTCCAATACTTTTAAGAGAGTGGATGAAGGACAGGTGGGAGTTAATTTAGCGTGAAAAACACCATGACTTAAAGAAATATTTGATAACTGTTGTGAGCACAAAATGACGTTTAGATCATTTGTGTAAGCAAGTTCAAATTTTAAATTAACATTTCCCGTAACGGGTGAACCGTTCTGATTCACTAATCGGCCAGAATAGCTTAATGATTCCGATCCCAGTACTGGAAGAGTTAGCGTTAATATAAAAAAAACAATTGTGAGCGTCTTAAACATTTCTTTCGTTCTTTTGTTATTGTCCCATGCAAGTCCAGAATCCTTGCATTGTAGTTCCTGCATCTGGAAACTTACCACGCCATATATACAATGCCGTTGTAGTAATACTCTTAATTACCATTTTCTCAGTGTAGTCAGTTGCATCAGTATTTTTCATGGTGATAGTACATACTGGAGTTGTTGTGAAGTTACCGCTTGAAATATTAACGCTACAAGGAGTGCCAACAGTATTACCGCAAGCACCATACGAAAATCCAAATGAACCTGCGGCCATTTTAAATCCATTCAATGTCCCTTGAAAGTTAGTGGCCTTGACAGTTCCCACGACATCTAATTTAGCCGTCGGAGCCTGTGTACCAATACCAACATCTCCTGACCCATCGACTGTTAAACGGGTAGTACCACCAGTAGCAAGATGAATTGGGTTTGGCTGATAATTTAATAACCAAAGACCTCCAGCCCCAGAACTCCCATCCCCCACGTACCAAACATCTGTTCCAGCTGAATCCTTTGCTCTAATGTATGAAGCATAGGCAGGATCACTTTCCAAGCTATTGTTGTCTCGTATGACAATCGTTTCACCACCTGTTGAACTGACATCAAGCTGAGCAGTTGGATTCGTATTGTTAATACCAACCTTACCCTCAGGAGTAATTCTCAGTTTTTCGCTGTTGGCGCCGGCATTGGTAGTATAGAATTGAAGCATTCCTGAAGCCGCTACATCCAAATCGGCCGTTGCGGAGCCTTGAATTTTGGCCAATTCAGTAAAAGCCGTACCATTGTGTCCCCGAAAAGTAACAATCCCTAAACGATCATTCGCAAGAACCTTCTGTGGTGCAAGAGCAGTTCCTTGCCCTTTTCTCAGCATAACTGTGCCCTCTCCAATACCATAGGAATCAATCTGAAGATCATCATCGCCACCACCCGTGCCGACAATATTGAAAACACCAGAAGGGTTATTTGTTCCTAAACCAATAAAGCCTGAATTGTAATAAAGTTTAGATCCGTTTTTTTCCCAGAGACCTTTGCTGTTTAGGTTACTGAGTTCAGTATCATTAGAAGAAATCTGCCCTTGTAACTTCCCTAGCGCTAAAATCAAGCTATCGGCTGCGCTTAACGAACTTGATGCCTGAACCACATAGTTACTTAATACAGTTGATTGCACCCGGGCCTCAGTAAAATATTCATTCGCTCCTTCCGGAACAGCGGTTGTATTTAAAACCTGCCAGGTTTTATTACCATCCCAGTACTTGCCTGCAGGTGAAGCATGGAGTGCGATAACCGGTTCTTTATTGGACAGATCTGTCGCTAGATTTTGAACCTTAGCTTGAGGGATCCCCCCATCAGTAAGACTTAGCTTGGTATTTGTAACTGATGAATCTGCAATCTCATTGGTTCCAACCGAATTGGCCACAAGTTGAGCGTTTCCTATATTTCCGGAAAGGTCTCCCCCAAAAGTCGAAGAAGATGTGACAAAAGGACTCCAAGTGAGATTTCCTAGACCATCTGTCGTCAAGGCATAGCCATTTGCTCCGACATCATTTGCTGGGAATATATATGTTTTATTCACACCCATCCCATCAGGAGCTTTAAACTCTAAAAAGTTTGCAGTGGTTGATTTAAGGCGAAGTTTATTCCCAACATCTACAGACCCCGTGAGATACGATAAATCAAAACCAGCTTTCGTCCAGTATGAAGCGGCAGTAATCTCATCATCAACATACTTCTTATTAGCAGCATCCTGATCATCAGTTGGGGCCACCAGATTAGTAATCGAATTATTGGACAATGAAAGATCTCCGGTCAGAGTTCCCCCGGTCTTTAATAAATAGTCGTTTTGAACACCTTGAAGGGCCGATACATTTCCGACAATTTTCTCAATCGAAGTTTTAACCGTATCGGCATCAGTGACTGTCCCTGCCACAGGAGTAAGGCCTGCAAGATCAGTATTACGAACAGTATCTTCGATGGTTGAGAGTGAAGTATTAATCGAAGTTATATTTGAGTTGATCGTTGTAAGCTGTCCATCCAGTCCCGTGATCTTGGAAGTACTGATACTTGAGATGTGAGAGTCATTAATTGATCCGGCAGCAATATTAGAAGACCCCACCGAAGGAGAATCCCATACCAGGTTCCCGGCTCCATCAGTTTTTAAGAACTGGCCGGTTGCTCCGGGAATTCCAGGTAGAGTATAAAAGAAATTAGTTGAACCAGCAGGAGCTTGAAGACCAATCCAACTTGAATCAGCATTGGTTAAAGTCACGGACTTCAACTCCAGATTAGTAGTCACTTGAATTTCATCTTGCTTTAAATCAAGGGCCAAGGATACCGCTTTTTGAGAAGGAGCGAGCTTATCTTCAGTAGCAACGATAGCGTCTTTTACAATATCGAAGCAGCGGAGTGAACTATCTACAGAGATGAAACGGAGCACCTGATTGCTATCACATATCTCGGGCGTAATACCTGTTACATCATTTCTAGCAAAGGCACGAACGCTTGGATCAACTTCCGCACCATCAAGATCGTCCTCCGCTTCCCAGGCATTTCCGTTCCACTTTAGTACTTGTCCTGCCCCTGCTCCCATTTGGTTTAATTTATTTGCGGTCACTCCCCCATCTTGAATCCCAATAATCCCTGATTCTGTTATCGTCCCGCCATAAAGACCATCGGTAGCTGTCAAACTTGTAACAGTGCCATTTGAAGTAATAGCAGGATCTGCTGGGGCCCAATAGTCTCCAGTCCAGGTTAAGACTTGTCCGGGGTCTGCTCCCATCTGGACAAGCTGTTTGGATAAATTAGACATCATTGAAATTGGAATAGAGTGGATGGCCTGAAATGAATAATGAACAGGTGAAGTGGATGTTTTATCAACCACACGAATTAGAAGATTCTTAGTTGCAGTGGTCTGATTTAAAATTGAAGTTAAATCACAATCAGGAAATTCTAACTTAACATGGAAGACACCATTGGAAAGTAAAACGCCATTTAGATTTTGAGAGCATAATAAAACTCCCAGTTGATCTGAATAGGCCAAATCAAAACCAAGATTAACAGGACCAGTAACAGGTGATCCATTAGCGTTAACTAAACGACCGGAATAGCTAAAAGACTCAGCTCCAAAAGCTAAGGAATACGAGAACAGAAAGGATAATAACAGTGTGATTATTCTAGTCATATTCGCCTCTTAGATTATAAAGGCGAATAGAGAGTGGACCTAATATGTTAACAATTGCCTAATAACTCGATTAAAAAACTAAGAGCAGGATTCAAATTGACCAGAATTCGTGGCAATCGGCAAAATATGCCGTTACTTCTTACAAAATGGAGCTGAAGGATCCTTCTTACAAAGATAGTCCTGCATCTGGGCCATTTCCTTTTCCTTCTGCTTAACCTTATCTTTCAACTCCTGATTCTCTTTCTTGATAGTCGCTATTTCCCGAAATTTGAGTGATTGAATTTCCTCATGAAGGTCATGACTGTCACTCTGCCATCTCGCGAACATTTCTTTAATAGCTTTAACCAGGTAAATCTGAAGACTTGATAGGTTGGTATCTAAAAAACTCTCATCAGAAATTTTCTTTTCATTAACCATTTCAGGAAATACTTCTTTCAATTCCTGAGCAATAAATCCTGTGACCTTAGTTTTTTTTGTTTCAGGATCATAACCTGTAATATCAAAATATTTGTCGTTATAGTTAAAGGTAGTTGGTTTGAGTGCCACGACTTTTTCCAGAACTCCATCTCCTACTCTTTCGATGTTCTCTTTTAATCTACGGTCTGAGTAATTAGTAAATGCTGTATAACCATTAGCGGCCGGTTGACCGTTTACCGTGAGTCTGTAACCAGGAGCATCCGTTCCAATACCGACGTTACCAACTGCTGAAACAGTCAAGCGATCAAGGTCATTGGTTGCGATGGCCATTCGACCATCTAGATTGGTGGAACCTCGATAAAATCTCATCATGGCCGTATCACCAACTCCAAGTCCTCCCATATACCTCATACCGAACTTACCAATTAGACTTCCATTGGAATTTGAGGCTGAGCCAGACATGGCCATCATTTGAAAATTTTGATCAGCACCTCTGGCGAAGATGGCTGAAGGAGAATTAGGATCATCTGCGGCATATAAGGCAACATCTAATGGGGCGGCAGGACTATAAGTTCCTACCCCTAGAATCCCTGATACAGTCAATTTGCTTACATCCTTATGCTCCTGACCAGAGGGAGTAAAATCAGCGATGGAAGAATTGATTTCAGCGTTTAGAACTGCTCCACTTTGAACATTGTAGTAATCAACGAACTTAAGTGAATCAGGAGCAGTTGATCTTACAAATCCATCAAAAACAAATCCGCTAGATAAGTTGGCATCCATATAAGGAACATCAACGGCCATGTATTTAATACCATTATAATTCAATGTTACTAACTTCCACTTAAGATTGCCGCTCGATAAACTCGTTAACTGGCCAGTGGTTCCATTGTATGCCGAACCTGTTCTAATATCTGCAACTTCATGGCGATGCAAAGAAGTACTTGAGCCTCTTCTTCCAAAGATTCTTCCTATCACATGATTTTCGTTTAATAAGGTCCCTGTATAGACTTCATGAAGAAGGATTACACTTCTGGTATAAGTCATGGTTTGAGGTTCGATGTACTTCACCACTCTGGAACTATTGCCAGTGTTAATATCAAGGAGCCCAGAAGGAGAAGTAGTACCTATACCGACATTACCACTTGTTGTTATTGATAACCTATTTAGATTATTTGTTCTTAAACGATAGTCATGATTTGTCGTTGAACCAGAAAAAGCATGGCCAACAGAAGAACTTCCCATTGCGAATTCAATGTCATTCGTCACATCACGACCCAAGAAATAAGCTTGTCCGTCACCCTGAACAGAAATAGTTGAATCTTTTTGCGCTTGGGAAACAACAGTTGAAGAACTCTCTACTGTGACATTTGGAGGAGCAACGGTAAAATAATAGATCGGGTTTTTTGTCCCAACACCAACATTCCCATTAAAAAATGCTCCTCCATCCCCTCTAATGAAGAATGTTTCGCTTTGACCCGCAATACCTCCATCTTCATCATTAGCATTGTAATCACTTATTCCCCGTACGAAGTAAAAAGCACTTCCAGTTTCATTGTCACTTGAAAGAATTAGTGGAGCTGAGCCTCCATAATTATCTCCGGCCGCATGAATTCGCATATGATTGGCAACTGGACTACTAAATAACGAAGTCCCTTCCACATGAAATTTCGATCCAGGTGAAGAGGTTCCAATTCCAACATTTCCCCCTGTATAATTAATTCCCCCCGTAGCATCAGACCATTTACCTAAATTAGTTCCAAGATTCGTTAATTGACTGCCATCCACGGCCGGTAGTCTTGCACTACCATCTAAACTCACTATTTTATTCGCTGTCGTTCCCACATCAACATTCAATGTCTGTCCGGAAGCTAAACTTCCTGTTGTTGTGAGACCTGCTCCTGCATTGATTAAGGGTAATGTTGCCGGCAAGATTTGTGACCAGGTGAAATTTGTTAAGTTACTTCCATCCACTACGGGAAGCTTGCCATCAAGTCCCACTTGAAGGATTTGTCCTGCATTCGTACCCACATCGACACTCAAAGTTTTATCAGCAGATAAATTTCCTCCCCCCAGAAGTCCAGTGGAAGTGATTATTTGTCTTGTCGCAGGCACAGCACCTAAGTCAGAAGCGGCTGCCCCTGTTTTATTAATTTTACTCCAATCAATGTTCGCCCCTGAAGCAATATGAGAATCGGTAAGACTATTAGCAATAAGAGAAATATTAACACTTCCAGAGGTACCTGATCCGATCAGAGGTGCAGAAGATGTTACTTCTGTAATTGTCCCTGTCGTCACATTGGCCCATGATAAATTCCCAGAAGCATCGGTTTTCAAAAACTGATTATTACTTCCATATGTTTCAGGAAGAGTAAATGTAATCGTACTTGCCAAGGTCCCAGGAGATATTAATTCAACATAATTAGTATTGGTTGATTTTAATCGAAGTTTATTCCCAATATTTACATCACCATCAAGATAAGAGACTTCAGTTCCTGTTTTCGTCCAGTAAGAATTGGCCGTGATCTCATCATTCACATACTTCATTGTAGCGGCATCATTATCCGTCAAAGGAGCAGCAAGGCCTGTGATGTGATGACCATTCATCACCAGATCCCCACTCATAGTACCTCCACCCTTTTCAAGATATTTATTTTGGTTTGTTGCCAAAGTACTTACATCTGCCGAAAGAGCGTTTGCATTGCCTACAATTTTATTAAAAGCTACGAGAATAGAATCCGCAGTCCCAATGGTTCCAGTGGCAGGGGTTAGTCCATCGAGTTCAGTACTGCGGACTGTATCTTTAATATTTAATAATGATGTATTGATCGAATTCAACTGCCCATCAAGTCCTGTGATTTTTGAAGTACTGATGCTTGAAATATGAGTGTCATCAATGGAGCCAGGAGCAATATTAGATGAACCAACAGAGGGGGTATCCCATACTAAGTTTCCTGTGCCATTGGTCTTTAAAAACTGTCCAGGTGTTCCAGGGGAAGGTGGCAGAGTAAAAAAGAAATTCCCTGATGCCGATGGAGATTGAAGACCAATCCAACTTGAATCAGCATTGGTCAAGACAAGTGATTTTAAGATTAGTTCGGTATTAGTTTTAATTTCATCTTGCTTTAGATCAAGTGCTTCGGCCACAGCTTTTTGAGAAGGAGCAAGCTTATCTTCACTTGCTACAATGACATCTTTCACTAAATCAAAACAACGAAGGGAACTATCTACTGAGATAAAACGAAGGGCTTGATTATTGCCACATATCTCAGGGGTAATTCCCGTGATATCAGTTCTAGCGAAAGCGCGAACTGATGGATCGACTTCCTCACTATCACTATCTTCATCAGGCGCCCAACCAGCAACCGTCCACTTTAGAACTTGTCCGGGAGTTGCTCCCATATTGTGTAATTTTTGAGAAGTCACTCCACCATCTTGAATCCCAATGATCCCAGATTCTGTTATGGTCCCGCCATAAAGACCGTCGGCAACAGTTAAACTCGTGACCGTTCCTTGGGTGGAGCTTGCAGGATCGGCCGGTGCCCACCCTGTTCCATCCCAAGTCAACACTTGTCCAAGATTTGCTCCCATTTGCAACAGTTGTCTAGACACATGAGACATCATAGACAGAGGAATAGAATGAATCGCTTGAAAAGAATAATTGGTTGGATTGGCAGATGATGTATCTACTACTCTAATCATCAAATTGTTATTAACTGGTATTTGATTCAGTATTTCTTCTAGATCACAATCAGGAAAATCTAGATTGGCGTGAAATACACCATTGGAAAGCATGACTCCATTTAGATTTTGAGAACACAATAAAATACCTAATTGATTGGAGTAGGCCAATTCAAAACGAAGGTCTACGGGGCCTGGCACCGGCGATCCATTTGAGTTAATTAAGCGGCCAGAATAACTAAAGGATTCTGCACCAAAAGCAAAAGAAACATAGAAGGTAAGTATTAGAAAAAGCGCGGTGGTTCTCTTCATATTCGCACTGTAAATTATAAGAGCGAAAGTGGTTTCAGCCTAACCTGTTAACAATTGCCTAATATTTGGCAGGTTTCTAATTGCTGGTATTAGCTTTAGCCCAGGATTTGTGGCAATCGGCAAAAATTTCCCTTACTTATGGCAGAAAGGAGCTTCCGGATCCTTCTTGCAGATATAGGCCTTCATCTGCGCATTTTCTTCTTTAACAGAAGCAATTTCACGTTTATTTTCTTCATCACGACTAAAAAGATCAGCAATCATGCCATAGAGATCTTTGGTGGCATTAATGAGCGCATAGGTAAAAGCTCCGTAATCAACTGCTTTAATTTCTGTTTCTTCTTTATCTTCCGAATGGAGTTTAATCTTCCTTTTGACAACTAATGATGGCGCCACTTTTTCTAATTCTTGAGCGATGACACCAAGCTGTCTACCCCCATCAGTCGGCATTCCACCTAATCCGTTATAATTGAAAAAAACGGGGTTAATTCCAAGCACCTCATCCAAACCTAATTGAAAAGGTTTCACATCTTCTTTAAGGCGTTGATCGGAAACACAAGTTCCGGTAGTGCCTCCATTATAATACAAACAACCGGTAGTTCGGATGTTTCCAACGACATGGAGTTTATCGGAAGGTGAAGTAGTCCCTATTCCTACGTTACCTGGAGTCTTGATAACCATCCATTCTTTTGCAATAGAGTCTGATGGTGTAAAACCTCGAAAGACGAATCCCCCGTCAGTACTTCCATTTGTGTGATTACCATCAATCATCTCGAAAATAATCCCATCATTATTCGTTCCAAAATAATTTGAATCACCCTTTAAACGGAATCCTTCTCCCATATTTGCATAGATGTTGCCGGCCACATGAAGCTTTTCATTCGGTGTACTAGTGCCTACGCCAACATTCCCTGAAGCTTCTGAAGCATAAAATAACACTCGATTATTTGCCTGATCAAAAATCCCTGTAAAACCAGTGCCTGTGCCGTTAGTCCAAATGTAACTATCATTTCCGGCCATAATAAGGTCACCTGTGACAGCGGTATTTCCATTTACATGAAGCTTTGAGGTTGGCGACAAAGTCCCAATTCCTACATCTCCTGCAGAGGTTATGCGCATCTTTTCTGAAAGTGCAGAGCCGGATAACTTAAAAGCAAATCGCAAGCTTTCTGTAACATCATCTCCCCAATAGATAGTCGTATCACCATCATTTGATGTGGCGGTATCGCCATCCCTGTCCCATAAAGTTATCCCACCATAATCATTTCCAGATCCATGAACGGAAATGCCTAAACCGGATAGATCAGTTGTATTCGTGTAAATATCTGCAACTTGAAATTTTGTGATTGGGTTCACTGTTCCTACACCAATTTTGCCATTACTTTTAAAAGTCATTAGATTCTGATCACCACCGCCAGAGGTGAACTTTCCAACAAATAAATCAATGTCATTGTTTGCATTTGCCTTACTCATGAAATAATTCCCATCAGAACTGGCAAGGTTTCCTGCTCCGAAGGACATTAGCCGCAAAAGAGCATATGATCCGGGATTTGAATCATTGTTGTAAATATCAAGTCCTGAAGTATCTTCATTAACGATTATACCAGAGTTATCAATTGAATCATAAACACTTAGTTTAGCCGTGGGATTAATGGTGCCAATTCCAACTTTTCCGTCATTCTTTACAACCATTCTCTCTTCATAAACATTCGAGGTACGTGTTCGAAAAATTAAAGACCCAAGATCATTCTTGGCGGCCGTCATAAGAAAAGCATTACGCCAATCTGCTTGAAGAACATTGCTACCCATAACCGTGATGCCACCCATAAAGGTCGTACCCTCATAAGCATTCCATTCACCATAGGAGTTTGTATCAATCCAGGATGTTCTTAAAGCACTCTTTAAAACACCTGTCTCCGCGTGAATGTGAATCTTTTCTTCCGGTGAACTAGTCGTAATTCCAACATGGCCACCAGAGTATTGAATACCTCCAGTAGCATCAGACCATTTACCTAAATTTGATCCAAGGTTAGTTAATTGACTACCATCAAGAGCAGGAAGTTTCCCACCAGTTTGCACTTGAACAATTTGGCCATCACCAGTTCCCACATCAACATTTAACGTCTGCCCACTCACTAAACTCCCGGAAGTGGTCATGCCTGTTCCGGCAGTAATTACTGGAAGAGTTGAGGTTAATATTTGCGACCAGTTAAGGTTAGATAACTTGCTTCCATCAACAGTGGGAAGTTTTCCATCTAGCCCAACTTGAAGAATTTGTCCGACACCGGTTCCCACATCAAGACTTAAGGTACGGTTGGAAGACAAATCTCCTCCGCCTAATAAACCAGTTCCCGTTGCGATAGAACGAGTAGAAGGAACAGCGCCTAAATCAGAAGCAGCTGCTCCCGTCTTATTAATTTTTGCCCAATCAATATTAGCACCAGAGGCTATATGAGTATTCGAGATGCTGTCTCCGGCAAGTGATATGTTAATGCTTCCTGAAGTTCCTGACCCTGACAAAGGAGCGGAAGTGGTAATGCCAGTAATCGTACCGGCATTGATATCCGTCCAACCTAGATTCCCCGAACCATCCGTCTTTAAGACTTGATTGATCTGGCCATCAACTCCAGGAAGTGTGAATGATATGTTCGAAGATGTAGCCGGGGCAACTAATCCCATCCATGTTGATCCATCAGTCTGGATCTTTAAAGATTTCACTGTAAGGTCTGTAGATTGATCAATAGTATCTTGTTTTCCAGCAAGGGCATCAAAAACAGCATTTTGTGATGGCGCCTTCTCTGTTTCTTTATCATTAATAGCATCTGCAACAACTGCCGACTGAACAGCACTATCGTTTAGAATAATTGGTGAACAAACAAATGTTTGCATCGCAGGTGCATACTGAAGTTTTTCATCGGCAGCACAATTATCAGGAATAGGCATGCCCAACATATCACTGCGGGCGAATTTTAAAACATGAGGATCGGATTCTGCTGCCGGAGTTGTGTCATTATCAGTATCCGGCGCCCACCCAGCTAATGTCCATTTTAAAACTTGTCCCGGAGTTGCCCCCATTTGATTTAATTTTTGAGACGTTACTCCCCCATCAGCTAGACCGATAATTCCAGAATCAGTTATGGGGCCTCCATAGAGACCATCGGTAGCCGTTATACTCGTGACAGTTCCATTAGTCGTGCTCGCCGGATCAGCCGCAATCCATCCAGAACTACTCCAGGTAAGAACTTGTCCATCAGTAGCACCCATTTGAACTAACTGCTTGGACATCTCCGACATAAGTGAAAAAGGCAAAGAATGAACTACTTGGTAGGAATATACCTTTGTAGGTACTGCCGATAAATCAGTAACCCTAATGGCAATGGAGTGATTGGCCGGAGTTTCTTCAATGACTTTTTTTAAACTTGATGAGGGACAGTTAAAAACCAGTTTAGAGTGAAATACACCATTGATAAGATCGACACTGTCGATTTGATAAGAGCATCGAAGATAAGTCAGGTCATCAGTATATGCCAGATCAAATTTAAGCTTCACTGGCCCCATAACTGGTGAACCGTTAGCATTTGTGAGTCTTCCTGAATAACTCAAAGAATCTGCTCCAACTGCTAGATTTGGTAGTATTAAGAGAGTGAATAACAAAAACTTTAAATTCTGTTTCATCATTATTCTTTTATACAAAATAAGAGAGCAACGTTATGAGGACGAGTTACCCCAAAATAACCATTACTGGCCGTTATCGTGTAGTAGCCTTGGTTGTCTGCAATTGCAGAAGAAGCTTGCAGTCCAGGGAAGTCGGTCGCCAGAGCCTTATCGTGGGAATTGGCAAAATGCGAACCAGCGAAATCAATCGAGTTCACACCATTTCCATCATCTCCTGTTGCGACTGAACCTTTCTGGGTACTAGCAAAAGATCGTCCAGGATCCTTACCTCTTCCATTATCCCAGCCTCTGATGAATTCACCACGAAGCTCTGGAAGATTAAATGTTGTTGATCCATTTCCTGTGCCAAAATTTGTTCCGATGGCCGCAAATAGATTGGCATATGTAGTACGTGAAACTGCCTGACCACTGGCATTGAGCCAACCAGCCGGACATGTATTCCTTGCAAAAGCCTGTACAGCTCCTGAAGGAACTGCTGGTTTAGATTCCATTCCAATCCAGGCCGTACCGTTACAAAACTCCAAATTTTTATTTGTAGAACTATAACGTATGGCCCCTTCATTAGCAGCAGTACAACCACTGCCTGTATTCCCTACTCTTACTTCCCCGGCCACTTCGAGTTTCGTCGTTGGATGAGCATTCCCTACGCCTACATTACCATTGCCTTTAATCGCTAGAGCATGCTGAGGTATTCCATCTGATCCGGTGTTAACAAAGTAAACCCCATCATCAGGTGGATTGTTATTTCCATCTTGGTTTTCAAAAATAACGGCGTTGTTATTATTGGTGCCATAAGGATTTCCAGATGTCTGATCATCGTGGAGAAAAACTCTAAATTCATCTGAAGTCGGCACTTTATACTGGTTCAAAGTTGTGTTTTGAAATAAGAGTGCGCCATCAAGTAGAGAAAATTTTTCTTTCGGATTCGTTGTTCCTACTCCGATATTTCCATTACTACTTATAGTCATTCTCTCTGTGAAGGTCGATGTTCCAAGATTCCAATGACCGAACTGAAGCACTTCTCCATCGACAGTTGCGATGTCTTTAGATCCAGCACTGAGAAGTAGATTGGGGGTGCCTGATGCATTATGAATGTGGAGACTCGCCTTTGGTGTTGTGGTTCCAATCCCCACACTGCCTGAGGAATAATGAATTCCTCCAGTAGCATCAGACCATTTACCTAAATTTGATCCAAGGTTAGTTAATTGACTGCCATCCACCGCTGGAAGTCTGGCACTGCCATCAAGTCGAACAATCTTATTGGCCGTTGTTCCAACATCTACATTGAGAGTCTGTCCACTCACCAAGCTTCCCGTTGTAGTAAGTCCTACTCCTGCAGTAATAGTAGGAAGAGTAGAAGTTAAAATCTGAGACCATTCTAAATTAGTTAGTTTACTTCCATCTACAACAGGAAGCTTTCCATCTGTTCCGACTTGAAGAATTTGTCCTGCATTAGTTCCAACATCGACACTTAAAGTTCTATCCGCAGATAAATTTCCTCCTCCAAGAAGTCCGGTGGAAGTTAACAATTGTCTTGTCGTTGGGGAGGCACCCACATCAGAAGCAGTTGCCCCAGTTTTATTTATTTTGGTCCAGTCGATACTCGCACCAGTAGAGATGTGAGAATTTGTTATGCTATCTGCAGAAAGTGAGATGTTAATGCTTCCAGAAGTCCCTGATCCCGCTAAAGGAGCAGTCGTCGTGATTCCTGTAATAGTTCCTGGATTCACATCCATCCACCCCAAATTGCCTGCTCCATCTGTCTTTAATACTTGATTAGATGAACCATCATTCGCCGGAAGCATGAAAAACTTGTTTGAAGAACTCGTTGGAGCAACTAATCCCATCCATGTTGATCCATCAGTCTGGATCTTTAAAGATTTCACTGTAAGGTCTGTAGATTGATCAATCGTATTTTGTTTTCCTGCAAGAGCATCAAACACTGCATTCTGTGAAGGCGCCTTCTCTGTCTCATTATCAATGATGGCATCAACCACAACAGCCGACTGGACAGCACTATCGCTTAAAACTATCGGTGCACAAACAAATGTTTGCATCGCAGGAGCGTACTGAAGTTTTTCATCGGCTGCACAATTATCAGGAATAGGCATGGCCATAAGGTCACTGCGAGCGAATTTCAAAACATGTGGATCTTCCTCGGAAGCAGGTGCCCAGCCGCCAATCGTCCACTTTAACACTTGTCCCGAAACTGCTCCCATTTGATTTATTTTTTGTGAAGTCACTCCACCATCGGATAGACCAATGATTCCAGAGTCAGTAATCGTCCCGCCATACAAACCATCAGTAGCCGTGACACTTGTGACAGTTCCATTAGTCGTGCTCGCAGGATCAGCGGCAACCCACCCTGAACTACTCCAAGTGAGAACTTGTCCGTCAGTGGCACCCATCTGAACTAACTGCTTGGACATCTCTGACATAAGAGACTGAGGGACCGAGTGTAAGGCCTGAAAAGAATAAACTCTAACAGGAGTTTGACTTAGATCTGTCACACGAATGGCAATCGAGTTATTACTAGGAATTTCTTCTAAAACTTTATTCAAGCTAGATGAAGGACAAACAAAATCCAATTTGGCGTGAAAAACACCGTTAATTAAATCAACACCAGGGTTGTCATGCGTACAGAGAATAGTTGATAAATTATTTGTATAGGCGAGATCAAATTTTAAATGGACCGGACCGGTCACCGCAGATCCGTTAGCATTTACTAAACGTCCAGAATAGCTAAGTGACTCCGCCTGCACGGCCGTAAATGGAAGGCTTAAAAATAAGAGAGTCTTCAGTATTCTCAAATACATAAAAGACTCATCGGCTGATTGTTAAAGATATCTAAACAAGAGTTTTAATCTTCAATCCTGATCAAGACTACTGTGATAAGTTACTGATTTCTCTAAGACTTCAACCACTCATAAAGGTGATAATGTTCCCCCGACATCCCCATCGCTTCATAAACCTGCTGGGCCTTCTGATTGGTTTTATCCACATAGAGGCGAAGACCCCTAAGATCAGAAGACTCGCTGACCATTTGTTTTAAGTGAGCATAAAGAGCTTTATAAACCCCATGCTTGCGGAAATCTGGGTGAACATAAACAGAATGAATCCACAGAACTGTGCCGTTTCTCCAATCACTCCACTCAGGTACCGTCAGAAGACACCCCACTACCTCATTATCAACTTCGGCAAGCCAGTACTTCCCTTTTGATGGATCATCCATTACCGCTGTAACACCTAAATTCACAACGGCTGGATCGAGCTTTAAGTTCTCAGTCTCAAGCGCCATTTTTACCTGGAAGTCGGCGATAGTATCAATATCAAATAAAAGACCTGGTCTGATTTTTATATTCAAGAAAGAACTCCCCGCACTCTTTTAGAAAACTCTCTAACTGCTTCATTCACATTCATTCCTTGATCAAGAAGAAGACGAAGTTCTGCGGCCTGAAGATAATCACTCATCTGATC
>DISW01000005.1 GCA_002422605.1 Bacteriovoracaceae bacterium UBA6200
TAAAAAGTATTGTGGATGAAACCAAACAAAATGTTGAAGGTCTCATTCGGGATGGCAAGGCCAAAGTTGAAACAGGTTCACAAGTTGCCAAAGACTGTGGGCAAGTTTTAAATGAGATCGTAGAGAACGTAGGACATGTTACTAAAATGGCCAATGAGATAGCTACTGCTTGTCATGAACAGGCACTAGGTGTTCAGGAAATTACTAAGGCCATGAACCAGTTGGATCAGGTTACACAAACCAATGCTGCTACTTCCGAAGAAGCAGCAAGTGCCGCAGAAGAGCTCTCTTCTCAAGCTGAGTCGCTTCGTTCAACAGTTGGAACTCTGGTACAAGAAATCAAAGGGAGTGGTGCCAGTGCAATAAGTGATTTTAAAGCTCCTGCAAATACAATCAAGAAATATAATAATGCTCCTGCAAGACCAAAAGTTCAAGCCGTTGCTCCTAAGCAAAGTTTTCAGAAAATGGCGGCATTTGAAGGAGTTGTTCCTTCCGAAAATGATGCTCGATTTGAAGAAGTTTAAGAGAACTTTAAAATGATCGAAGCCCGGCAACTTCCATTTCATATGGACCGAGCAGAATTTGAATACTTCCGGTCAAAGATTTATTCTTTGGCCGGAATTTCGCTTTCAGATGCAAAGTTAGACCTTCTGCAGGCGAGATTACGTTCGAGAGTCAGTTCCATTGGAATGGGTAGCTTCGGAGAATACCGATCCTATTTAGAAAGTCTTTCTCAGACTGATCGTGAATGGGAAACCTTTATTAATCTACTGACAACAAACAAAACGGATTGGTTCAGGGAGCCTGAGCACTTTAACTATATTGAAAATGAATTTCTTCCAAAATGGTTTTCTCTTGGAAAGAAACATCTTTCCGTCTGGTGTGCGGCCTGTTCTACCGGTGAAGAACCTTATACTCTGTCTTTGGTCCTCAATGAGGCCCTAAAAGGGACGGGAATCACTTATAGTATTCTGGCCTCAGATATTGATACAAAAGTTTTAAAAATCGCACAAAACGGTGTTTATTCCCGAAACGTTATGTATCAAATTCCGGAGAAATACCAGCAGACAGGTTTCTGTCTTGGAACTAAGGAAATTTCTTCGTGGATGAAAGTAAGTAAAGCAATTAAAGGGCCAGTTCAATTTAAGCATCTCAATTTAACTTTACAGCCTTTTGATTTAACTGAAAAATTTGACCTCGTCCTATGTAGAAATGTCATGATTTACTTTAATCCGGAAACTGTAAAGAACGTTGTGGATGGAATCTATAAGGTCTGTGACAAGAATTCTGTTCTTATTATTGCCCATTCTGAATCATTGCAAAGTATTCATTCTTCCTGGAAGTATCATCGTCCTTCTATTTATTTTAAAGGGAAGTGAACTCCGGGAAAAGTTTGATTTTCCCGGAGTTGCTTCCTATTGTCTGGACTCTTGATTTACGTTCTTAGTTATCTGTTCTGGTGAAAAAGGTTGCTCCGATTTTGGTTGCCCAGATAAGAAACTTCTTGGCATCATGTATGGAAAAGTTGTAGGGGCACTGGTTAGACTTTATTGGCCTTCATTGTTTTTCTCTTGTAAAAAAGTTTAGTAAAAAATTGTTAATAAGAAATAAATGTTTAATGCTCTTAAAGTGATAAATATCGGGGTTTTATATAGTTTTAACTACTTAAACGGCAATTCTAACCGCCTGTTTAAATTTACCATAAAAAACTACCCTACTGGACTAACTACAAAGGAAGAAGGTCCATTAATATGAAAAGATTCAGTCTAAGTGTAAAAATTTATTTTATCCTCTCGATTCTCGTTTTGGGATGTGTTTCTGTCTCAGTATTAGGGTTGAATAAAATGTCCGAAATTCAAGCAGGATTAAACCGTATCGTCTCTGGCAGTGTTCAGCGTGTGCGCCTTTCTAACATTTCAAAAAGTGTTTTTTTGGATCAAGTAATTAGTGAAAAAAACGTGATTCTTGAAGAAAAAGCTGATGCTTTAAAAGGTCACTTCACCCGGTTAGATGATAATCATAAAAAAATTATGGCAACCATGGATGAGCTCTACAGTTTAATTTATATCGAAGCAGGGAAGAAGGACCTTCTAAATGCGAAAGCGAATGTTGAAGAATGGTGGAAGAATAACCAAAAAATTCGTCAGCATATTTCAAATGGTGAGAAAAGAGAAGGCTTTGATCTTAGTATGGGTGTCGGTAGAACCAGCCGTTTTACAGTTGAAGAATCGATAAATGGAATTATACAGAGAAACGTAGGCTTCATGAACGAGGAAGTTCAGCTTGCAGAGTCTGAATATACTAAGGCAAGAAATCTTGTTCTTCTTACAAGTATAATTGCTATTTTAAGTGGTTTGGCCCTGGCCACTCTTATTCTTCGTACCGTCAATCGTTCAATTGATCAAGTGATTGCCAGTTTGACAGATAATTCTTCACAAGTTACCTCTGCGGCCCATCAGATTGCTTCTTCTTCAGAGGAGCTTTCACAAGCTGCTACTGAGCAAGCTTCTTCGCTTGAAGAGACGGCAGCATCTATTGAAGAGATGAATTCAA
>DISW01000010.1 GCA_002422605.1 Bacteriovoracaceae bacterium UBA6200
GGAATGGATGGAAAAGGTAATGGCCCAGCAGCTATTGGTCTTCTCCCGCCACCACGTGATTTCACACAAGGTCTTTATAAATTTCCTTGGGTGAATTATGGTGAACTTCCGCATGATGAAGATCTTGCTCGAATTATCCGCCATGGTCTTCCAGGCACAGCAATGCTTCCTTGGGATATTTCTGATGAGCGTTTGCATGCCGTTATCCAATACATCAAAACTTATGCTCCTGAAGCTTGGGAAGGCGAAGATAAGGTTGTTGGTGAGAAATTTCCTCTTCCAAAAGATCCATTTGGTGAAACTTACCGTCATCAGGCGATTGAAAAAGGTCGTAAAGTTTATCACGTAACGGCTTACTGTATTCAATGCCATCGCGGTTATGCTTCGAAAGAAGAAGTAAACGCATGGGCAAAAGAACTTAATACGACAGTAGAAATTGGTGCTGATCTTCTTCAGCTTAAAGCTCAGGATGGAGAGTATAATTATAAAATTCTTCCACCAGATTTTACGTATCATGACGTTCGTTCCGTATATGACGTTCCTTCAACTGTTCAGCGACTGATGTATGGTGTAACTGGTTCTGGTATGCCTGGCTGGAAAGACGTTGTAACTGATGAAGAGCTCTGGGCCCTCGCTTATTATGTGGAAGATCTTCGTCAAATACGTATGAATCAAGAAAAGCGTAATGAGCTTATGGATAAAGCGAGTGGTAAAAAGAAATGAATACCGTAACTCAACCAGAATTTATTCGTAAAACGAACGTGGTGGAGAACCTTGTTCGTTCTAAACTTTTCTGGATCTTCTTTTTAGTTTTTGGTTTTTCATACCCGATTTACCGTTCCATTAACCGAACTCTACCTCCTGAGCTTCCAGTTATTTCTGAAGTACCGGAGTTTGAACTTATCTCAGAGAATGGTCAGCGTTTTGGCTCAAAGGATTTAAAGGGTCGTGTTTATCTGGCCAATTTTGTTTTTTCTCGCTGTCCAACCATCTGTCCCAAAATGCTAAGCGAGTTGGAAATGGTTCAAAAAAGAGTCAGAGGGACGGGCCGTAAGGTTGCGATTGTGACTTTCACTGTTGATCCGGAACACGATAATGAGAAAGTACTTTTTGATCTTGCCCGTAAACATGATGCGAATCCATTTACCTGGACCTTTTTAACAGGTAATGACAAAGAGGCGATGTTTAAGTTGTACCGTGACGGCTTCAAAGTGGGTGTAGAACAAAATGCGAAGAATTTATTCGACATTGCCCATTCTGAGAAGATCGTGCTGGTCGATGATGCTAACCGAGTACGTGGCTATTATTCATTTGAAAAAAACGACATAAATAAACTAATGATTGATGTGGGACTTTTAATTAATCGTCCAACTACTAAGGAGTAACCGTGTCTGACAATCATGCACAAACTCACGAGCACAAAAGCCATAAGAAAGAATATCTTTGGATCTTCCTTTGGTTGGCAGTGTTAACTGGTATTGAAATTTGGGTGGCCGAAGTTCCGGGCATTTCCAAGCTTTTGAAAGGTTCTGCCCTAACTTTCTTGGCCGTAGGGAAGGCCTTTATGGTTGCTTTTTACTATATGCACCTTAAAGAAGAGACAAAATGGTTGCGTTTTATTGCTGCTGTGCCTATTTCAGCTGCTATTTTTGCTACTGTTCTTTGTCTTGAGGCCATGTACAAACCATTCTAGTATCGATAAACCTATTGGGGAGACATTCTCCCCAATAAAGGTATTTATGAATCACGATGAAACCCGTAAGTATATTCATGATCTGGCCAACTCCTTCTCGATTATAGATGCCTCTCTCAATCGGGCCTTAACCCAATTGTCTCGTAATAGCCCACAGTTGTCTGATGAAATCACTCGACTACGCAAAGCCGATGAATACGTTAAAAAATCTATTCACACTTTGCGTGTATTCAGAGAGCACGTTCATGCTCAAATCAATGCAGAAAATCAGAACAAAGACCATTAATTTTACCTAAGCCTATTTGTCAGGCTTAAAAATTCAACCATTAAGCTCCTTCATCCGATAGGCCAGTCAGGTATTGTATTGGTTAAAGGATAATTTATGAGCAGATTTTTAGTACTTACTTTGCTTTTATCTACGGGTGCCTTCGCCCAGGATTTCAGTAGCAAGCTGAAGGCCTTGGAAGAAGAAAGAGAGGAGGTTCTCTTTAAATGGCGTACCGCTAATAAATTCACAAATAAACTACCTAACGATGCTTATGTTAAGGCCCATAACGACGCCTGGAATAAGTATCTGGAGCAGGAGCTAAAGCTCCATCAAGACTCCTGTAAGACCAATAGTGCTCATTGCTTAACCCAAGCACAAAGTAGTTTGAAAAAATCCCAGATTAATATCGTAACTGGACTGATGACCAGGAAGAACGATTGGGCCCGCCAAGGCTTAAGTGCCGAAGAACAACGTAAGAAAGAAGAAGAATTTAAGGCCCAGAATCAAGACAACAACCGCCAGGTTGCTGGGGAACGTTCCGGTCGGGAAGTTAAACCAGAAATTAAACCAGAAATTAAGCCCGAAATTAAACCAGAAATTAAGCCTGACGTTAAACCAGAAGTTGTTATCTCCTCAGATAAACCAACAGAAGAAACGACTAGAACAAGTGTTGGCCTTGATGAGGTGGCAACTATTTTACAGGATAAACTTGATAGCGACCTTAAGGCCTTAGAAGTGGAATTTGAAAAGAAATATCCTGGTTATAAAGAAAAGGAAATGACTGCCGAAGTGAAGGAGTTTCTTGAAGCCCAGGAAGAACTTCGCCATCAGAAAGTGGTCGAGATTTTTAAAACGTTATGTACCCGATATCCAAAAAGTGCCGAAGTATGTCTTACTGAGGAGCAGTTGGGAAAATTAAAAGACGAATCAACATCTCAAGTTTGCTTAATTGATCGCAAGTTTAAGATGCAAAAACATCAGGATGTTTTAAGCTCTTTAAGTGCATCCCATGAAAAAGACTGGACTGATCTTCCAAAGCCGAAGTCCTGTGAAGCCTTGATTAAAAAAGACAAGGCCGCCACTGAAAAAGAAACAGTAAAACCTGAAGTGCAAGTGGTTGAGGAGAACGAAGATGAAAAATCTCCTCGCAACTATGTCGCTGATTCTTGTAAATGGGTGAGTGATCTTCCTCGAAAGATTGTTAATGGCCCTGGTTGTGGTCCTAAAGGACGAAGCCGCATTTGCACCGGCTATGTCGTTTGTGATCAAAAAGAGGGCGGTGGTAAATTCATCCGTATGTCATCATGTCGGGCCGAGAGATGCGGCCCATCAGACGCAGATGCTGTCCGCTGTACTAAGGATCAAGGTTACTTTTCTGAAAGACCTCCAGGAGAAGAAAAACTTTTCATGACTCCTCGACTTAAAAAAATTCTCTCATCTGGGGCCACGGAGCAATAATATGAAGTATCTTATTTTTATTCTTATCTCATCAATGGCCCTGGCCGAAGTAAGTCACGATGTCCTCATTCGTGGTAAAATCGGAAATGACTTTAATGAAAAGCAAGTCAAGGTCCACGATACTTTAGGGCAGTCCTACTACTTGCCCAGGTCTTCATTTCCTAAAAATTTTAAATTCAAGCAAGGCGAGAGTTTTTCAATTGAGGTTCATGAGAAAGTACTCGATAAAGTTAAAATAATTAAAAAATGAAGTACCTCTTATCGTTTTTACTTTTAGTTCCCATAGCGCAGGCTTCTCCCTTAGATAAGCTGACTTGCAGTCATGTTATAAAAGAACAGGTTAAAGAATGGAAGGCACGAGGAGAATGGGATCGACGCTCATATGAAGGTGACGATGTTTACTTCGCTTCTCCTGGAGAAAAAGTTGGCGAATGGATTCTTGTTAAACCGATCCCGGAAGGTACCGGTCTCTCAAAAGTCACACCTGAAGGACGAGTTGAGATTCTTTTAAGACGTGGTCAGTGCCGGAAAAAGAGCACTCAGTATGCTCAACCTAAGCCGCTTAAAGATCATGTGAGTGACAAAGACTTGCAGGGATTTACTGATAAAAATCCGAAGGCCTTGATCTATGTTTGGTCATCCTCTGAAAATAAGTCCCGTGAAGGACTTGCTGACATAAAAAAGATTTCAGAAAAAATAGGTCTCCCGCTTTTGGTCTTACTCGATAAAGACGTTCCAAAAAATGAATACGTCAAATATCAGGAAGACTTAGGGGTTGAATTAACCCGCAGAGTAGATGCTGTCGAATTTCAAATGAGGAACATTGAGGTCTTTCCAACAACCATGGTTGTAAAGGATGGAAAGATACTGATGAAGATGATCACGGGTTATAAAGAATTATCTGTCTTAGAAAAAGAAATAGAAAGAATGATGAAAGGGACCGGAAAATAAAATTCCCGATCCCTGAAAGTCTTTTAGAATTTGTAGCTGACACCTGCGTAGTAATTTCTATCCATGGCCCAGATAACACCATCAGATCTCACACGCGAGTAGTATTCCTTATCAAGTAGATTGTTGATACCGGCCGAAACCATCCAGCTGTTGGTTACGTTCCAGTCAGCAGTCAGATCAAAAACAGTATAAGAAGGAATTTCATTATTGTTTGTGCCTGTGCTGTTGCCGTTATTGTCATCAGCATAGTGACGGCCAACAATGACACCCATTAATGCAACTTTTAACTTATCTTCCTTGTTGTAAATGGCACCCACTCTTGTCATGGTCTTTGGAGAATACTGAGGAGTTCTACCTTCAAGAGCACCATTAGTGTAACGGGCATCAAGTACACTGATATTAGCATAGAGATTAAAGTCACCGAACGGCTTAAGGGCTGTAAAGATGTTTGAAAGCTTTAACTCTGTCGCAGCATCTACACCTTTATGAGTTCCTGCACCGGAATTCGTTAGGGTTTTTCCAACTTTAGCAATTTTGTTCTCATAGCGGATAAAGAAAGCTGAGACATCCCAATTTAATTGATCAGTCTGACCTCGGTAACCAATTTCAGAATTCAGAGTTTTTGATGATTCAATGTTGCTGTCAACAAATTCATCATTTTTAGTTGGGATGGCTTCTGACCAGGTTAAAGGCTTATAGCCTTCTGAGATATTAGCATAAAGCTGTGATTCTTCACTGGTGTGATAAGCAAGACCTAGACCAAAGAGAGGAACATTTTCAGTCTTGTCACTTTTACCAAGTACTCCGCCTTTTCTTTCATCCACTGTCTGACGAATATTTTCTACACGCACACCTGGAGTTATCATGAGCTTACCGAATGAGAAGCGGTTTTCAGCGAAGTAGGAATTGGTGTGAGTTTCACGATCAACTCTTTTTGTCACGGCTCCATTATTTGAAGCCGGGCCACTACCTGTTTTTTGAACAATAGGAGAAACCAGATTGTAATAGAGGTAGCCTGCTGAGAAAGTATGTTCATTCCCAAAAGCCGAGTAATTTTTCAAATATCGAACCTGGCCGTTATAACCGAAATATCTTTGATCGGTGATATCGTTAGTTGTTCCATTATAGAAGCCGCCAAAAGCAGTTCCCGTTCCGACCTTTTGTCTTTTCGAATAACGATTGTAGGCCGTTCCCCAGATTGTTGCTTCAATAAGAGAAGTGTCATCAATTTTGTGATCCACACCTAAAGCAAGTTGGGCGCGAGATACTTTCAGACGATCATGTTCCTTAGAAGCTTTTCCAAGATCATCACCGAATTCATTCAGACCTGCTCCCGCTTTTTTAGAAAAGCCGCCAGTTTCACCATGATCGGAATTGTAGCCATTGAAAGAAATTTTATAAGTATTTTTGCCCTTGAAAATATGATCGCGAATCTGGACATAGTCAGCAGCGAAATCAGAATTTTCTCTCTGAGGACCATCACCCTGACGACGATAATACTCGACAGCGTAAGAGTGATCGCCTTTGCTGCCATAAACGGCATTGTTTGTTGCAAAGAGATTGTATGAACCATAAGTCAGACCAACTTTCCCTGAAACTGCCTGGTCTTTTCTAAGAGGTCTTGAAATATAATTAACAACTCCACCAGGTTGTGGTCCATAATGAAGGGCCGCTCCGCCACGAATGAATTGGAATTTATCCATCATAGGAAGTGCAGGAGAGAAGTAATGTGCCGGATAACCAAACATGTCCGCTGCAACAGGAATACCGTCCTGAAGAAGAAGCACGTTGAATGATTCATGAGGATTACCAAGACCACGGTAGGTCATTGCTGCGAGAGATTCGTTAGGAATTTCTGAGATTAAAAGTCCCGGAGTCTGAGAAGTCGCCTGACGGTAATTATTTGTTTGAAGAGCTGGAATTTGTTTCAAATCAGTAACGGTATTTTTCTTTCCCGAAAAGATCTGAGTCCCTTTATTCTCTTCCCAATAACCGGAGAAGGAGCCTTCTTTTTCTTCTGATACTTCAATTGTGTCTAGTGTTTCTTGGGCTTGGGCACTTAAAACCACCGCGCCTAAGAGCATAGAACTAATAACTGTTTTGTTCATCAAATAAGCCTTTTTTATGGTTACCTATACTTTTGTTTGAGGAGTAAAACAATTGTTCTTAAGTTTGTCTAGATTTCTTTTCTGTGACCTGGATCAGATTATGACTTCGTTTTTGATGCTATTCTGGCCGAAAAGGTTTTGAGTGGATTCGAAAAAAGTCATCGTCTATTCTTGTTCAGGATGTTCTAACGTTGCGCAGTTAGCCAATTCAGTGGCCGTAAAGCTGGATCGTTCTGGCATTGCTAAGATGTCTTGCATCGCTGGCGTTGGAGGAGATGTTAAGTCGTTAGTTAAAGTGGCCGAAAAAGCCGAGAAAATTCTGGCCCTTGATGGTTGCCCCTTACAATGTGTTGCGCAGTGTCTTAAAAAACATAATATCGAACCTACAGCTCATCTTGTTTTAACAGAGGAGGGATTAATTAAAAATTCTTCCGAGGACGTAACTCCTGAAACTGTAGAAGAGTTCTTTCAAAAAGTTTCTGCCCTGGTGAAAGATTTAGAAGGCAAATGAATAGTCCCCTTAATCTATATTCTCGCTATATAAAAAATCTGCACGGACAAAGAGTTCAAAAAATTCCAGTTGATGCTGGTTTCACCTGTCCTAATCGGGATGGTTCCAAAGGCTTTGGCGGTTGTACTTTTTGTAACAATGATAGCTTCTCGATGGGTGCGAAAGAATTATCGATTAAAGATCAGGTTCAAAATGGAATAGCACTTTACCGCCGTAAATTTCCTAAGCTCGAAAAGTTCATCGTTTATTTTCAAAGTTACTCCAATACCTATAAGAGCGTGCATGAATTAGAGAGAATCTACCTTGAAGCTCTTAGTATTGAAGGAGTGATAGGAATTGCAATCGGGACCAGACCCGATTGTATAGATATAGAAAAAGTAGCTTTACTGCAGGAACTGGCCCAGAGCTATGATGTTACGGTAGAATATGGAGTTGAGTCTTTAAGTGATGAGACCTTAAAAAGGGTCAATAGAGGACATACCGTAAAAGATTTTGAAGTCGCTCTTGATATGACTTATGGAAGAGGAATCAAATTATGCACGCACTTAATTCTTGGATTCCCGTGGGAAACAGAAGTCTCTCTTCAGAGAACTTGCCATAAGATACAAGCTTATCCGTTAGACTTCATTAAAATCCATCAGCTCCAGGTTGTTAAGGGGACAGTGATGGGGACCGCATATGAAAAGGATCCTTTTCATGTCATTAATAAAGAAGAGTATTTTAAAATGCTCATGGAAGTCATTACACATCTCGACCCAAAGATTGTGATCCAGAGACTTTTTTCTGATTACCGACCTGAATATTTAATCTCAAAGGCCTGGTCTGAATCGATGTCTCTGCTCACGAGTGAATTCATGCACTACCTGGAATTTCATCAAGCATGCCAAGGCAGTAAGAGAAGCAATTTTAAAATCGTTTTGCCGAAATAAAGCTTGGAATGCTCCGGCCATCGACACTAAAGCCCATTATTCCGGACCATCTATGGGTTATTTTAGCTTTTCTCACTAATGGTATGTGGTCATGCAAGAATTGCTCTAAAGCCTCCGATAATGCTCATCCTTAACTGATAGCGTTCTTCAGACTTCTAAAACTTGATCCAAGTCAATAAGAGGATAGTTTAAGGTTTGTTTTCCACAACAAGGCCAGAGAAAGGGCCGCTCCTCCTAAATGCAGCATTGTGATAGCTGGTCGGATTCCGGTTCCTACTGTCATGACTCCCAGTACTAACTGCACCAAAATGAACAAGCTGCTTAAGACTGGAAGAGTGAATAGCTTTTGCTTATTTATTTTGATGATAAAAATATTTATGGAAACAATACAAAGCGCTGTTAAAAGCCCTAGAAAACGGTGAAGCATATGAATGTGTTGACCTAATGATTCAGGCAGGAGAAGTCCTCCACAGAGAATCGAATGACTATACCCTAAGCCACAAACAGTCCCCAGACCCGTGTGTCTGATAAAGGCCCCCAAAAGGATCTGCATATAAAGCATGGCGAGGGTGACAATTAAAAGCCTTTTTAAAAGGGAAGGACCTTTAATCCTTTCAGAATGACTAAGAAGGTGATGAAAATAAATGATTGTGCAGAAAAAAATCATCGATAAACCCAGGTGAGCAATCGACACGAGTGGGGGCAGTTTATAGATTACTGTCAGTCCACCTAATAATCCCTGGACAATAACCATCGCTAAGGCAAGATAAGAAACCTTGGCTTCCTTACTGCCTTTTTTTACATTGATAATTATCAGTAAAGTGAGAAATCCGACCAGTGTCGCTAAAAGGCGATGACTGTGTTCAATAAGAACACCACCTTTCATTTCTGGCATGAATTGATTATAGCACAAAGGCCAGTCAGGACAGGCAAGACTAGATCCAGTGTTGTGGACATGGCCTCCAAGGTTAATCAGAGAAAAAGTTAAAAAGATTAAAAGAAGAAGTAAGTTTTTTAAATACATAATTAAGGATTTTACTATTAATCATCATTGATGACATTGATTAGAATCATTATTCTATTATCACTTTAGTGTTAGTTTATTTTAAAATCCAACAAAGGAAAATTATGAAAAGGATACTACCGTTAGTTCCACTCTTGTTCGCATTCTCTGCATTGGCAGAAGAAGCCCCGCTTAAAAACATTAAGATTAATGGATGGGGGTTTTTTCGGCATGAAACAAAAAAGGATGCAGATTATGATTCGGCCAAAAAGGATAAAACTGAGTTTTCTCAGACCAGAATCAATGTTCAAATGAAGGCCGACCTGGCCGAAAATTATGGTCATGTCTTCTTTGGGCCGCAATTTTCTAAAATTTCAGGCCAAGATGAATTTGTCTCGGGTGAAGCGGCCAATACGCGAACATCCACTTCTGGTGGATTATATGATTCAAGATTGGATATTCATGAAGCCTACTTTGCTATAAAGCCAACCCAAGATGAGCGTTTTTATGTCTTTGCTGGACGTCAGGAGCTTGCCTATGGAGATCACCTGGTTTTAGGCTCTGTACCTTGGCATCGCATCGGTCGTAGCTTTGATGGAGTGAAAGCAAGATATCAGTTCGCTGATAATTTAACTCTTGATGCTTTCAGTATGAAACTTCAGGAAAATAATTCAGCAGCAAACGATCTTCGAGGACAAGATGCTGACTTACATGGTGCTTATCTCATGGGAAGTTTTGGACCAAATGTGAAGAATGCAGATTTGTACCTTCTAAGGAAAAATAACCAAAATGGAAATATCACTGACACGAGTGCTTATGGTCTGCGCTTAAAATCAAAAATTGGTGAAAGTAACTTTGACTATCGTGTAGAAGGAACTTTGGAGCAAGTTCGCTTAGCGGGTGAGAGTTCAATTAAGAAGAGCGAATACCAGTATGATGTTGAATTAGGATGGACTCTTCCTTTTTATACTACTCGTGTAGCAGCTGAGTACTTCGATTCATCACGTGACTATGATCAATTGTTTCCAACTGCTCATAAATGGGTTGGATTCGCTGACCAATTCTCTCGCCGTAACTTGAAGGGGTATGTAGCTCATCTTTCAACTAAACCAATCGAAAAAGTAACTTTCTTTGCTGATTACCACGTGTTTCAAAGGCATGATAACAAAAGAGCTGCTTTTAACTTTGGTGGAGGTTCATTAGGTGATCAAGGTTCAAGCCGTGATGTGGCCCAGGAATTAGATTTAATCGTAGCTTACGATTTTACTAAAACTTTACAACTCAGCTATGGCTACTCATGGGTTATGGCCGGAAAATATCTTAAAGACCAGAATGCCAGTAAAACAACTGATACTAATTGGTCTTACTTACAACTACTTGCTAGATTCTAATAGTCCTATCAACTGGCCTGGGAGTTTAAACCCCCAGGCCAGATTCTTTATCTCAAAACTGCATGCAAAGATGATTTAGATCAGAACGCATAGTGCTTGAAATCACCCCTTTCATTTTTTCTTAAATAAAACATGATAAGAAAAAAACATTTTAGTGATCCATCTCATCCTTAAACTTTTCCTCTTCGACTATTGTTGTTAAAAATGATGTTTGATTTTCTGTAGAGGAAAGAACTTATGATGAAACCACTCAAGTCGAAGTTGCAAGGTGAGTAGGATATGAAAATAGCATTAAGTATCTTACTTATAATAGGAATCGGTTTTGGAGCTGCACAGTTCGTTCGTTTTAGTCGTTCTATTGATTTTACTGAAAACTATGCTCCTCAACAGCCCATAAAGTTCTCCCATAAAACTCATGCCGGGGATAATCAAATAGCCTGCGTCTATTGTCACTATTCTGCTGAACAGGGACGACATGCAGGTATTCCTCCTGTTGGTCTTTGTATGAATTGCCATACCCATGTGAAGACAGATTCTCCAGAAGTAGAAAAAATTATTAAGGCAGTAGAAAGCGGCAAGAGCATTGAATGGCAGAAAGTTCATCATCTCCCGGATTTTGCTTATTTCAACCATGCTCAACATGTAAACGTGGGTAAAGTCTCTTGTCAGGAATGTCATGGACAAGTTCAAACCATGGACGTCATGAAGCAGACAGGAAATCTATCGATGGGCTGGTGTATTAGTTGCCATCGAAACAGTGAGATTGCTCCGCCACAAGATCATAAATCGTTATCCGGCGGGGACTGCGCCAAATGCCATTATTGAGGGAAATATGGATAATAAAACAAATGAAATGAATCTTGAAAACTACTGGCAAGATGTTGAAGACAAAGATTATAGTGAGATAGATTTAAAGGAAGAATTTACCGAAGGCACTTATCAAATAGGGCTTACCAAGAAAAGCCGGCGTGATTTTTTAAAGATCATGGGATTTAGTCTTTCTGTTCTTCCAATGGCAACATCTTGTAAGAAGATTTCAGCTCAAAAGGCCATCCCTTACTTACATAAGAATGACCAGATCACTCCAGGAGTTGCTAACTGGTATGCCACTACCAATAGCTTATGTCCTTCTCATTGTTCTTTACTAGTTAAAACCCGTGAAGGACGGCCAATAAAAATTGAAGGCAATCCTCTATCTCCTAAATCTCAAGGTGGTACCTGTCCGGTTTGTCAGGCGAGTGTACTTTCTCTTTATGATTCATCCCGGTTTAAGGCCCCTAAAAAGAATGGACAATATACCACCTTTGAAGCAATTGATTCCGAAGTTAGAGCATCATTATTAAAAGCGGCTTCAGATGGTAAGCGAACTGCCTTAATCCTTAATTCCGTCTATGGACCCTCTCTTCTGAACGTTGTGACTGATTTTAAAAATAGTTTTGGGAATGTGGATGTCATTGTTTACAACCCGTTTGGTGAGTCGGCATCTGTTCGGGCTAACTCTTTAAGTTTTGGTCGTGAGGATGTATTTAACTATAAACTTGATAAAGCAAAAGTGATTGTAGGGATTTCTTCCGATTTCCTTGCTACCGGCAGTGATCCAATTAATCTTACAAAGCAGTATTCTAAGCGAAAGGATTTATTTCTCGATAAAAACCTTATTCGTCACATTCAAGTTGAAAGCTTAATGACCTTGACCGGATCTAATGCTGATACAAGAATTGTCATTTCCCATGATGATGAGAGTACCTTCATTAATAATCTTTTATATTATATTCAGAAGGCCACTGGAAGCCGTTTACTACCCGTAGAAGCAATTGATTCTGACATGAAGCCTAAGGTGCAATCAGTTGCTTCAGAATTACTGAAAGCTAAAGGTGAATCCATTGTCCTTTCTGGTTCTTTTGATATTACTGATCAAGTTAAAGTAAATGCCATTAATTTTGTGCTTGGTAACTTTAATAAAACGATTACTCTTTCATCGAGGGAATTTAATCGTCATGAGAATGATGCGGATTTTGTTAAATTCTTAGAGGATGCCGAAGGCGATAAATACGGCAATGTCATTTTTTACGATGTGAATCCATATTATGATTATTTTGATACTGCAAGAGTGGAGCAAGCTTTAAAAAAGATTGAAACAAAAATTTCATTGTCGACTGCTCCTGATGAAACGAGTGAACATTCAAATTACGTCGCTCCTGATCGCCACTATCTTGAGAAGTGGGATGACTTTGAGATTAGTCAGGGCGTTTTTGGTTTTTCACAACCGGTCATTCAGTCCCTGTTCAATAATAGAACTGCTCAGGAAAGTCTTCTTGTGTGGATGGGAAGTAGTACCAGTTACGAAGATTACATTAAAACCTTATGGGAAAATAAACTCCTCAAACAATTTGGGCAAGTGGGTATTTTTCAAAATTTTTGGAACAAGGCCATTCATGATGGTATTTTTGATGCTCATCTAACTCCTTCTGATACTCCTGCGTTTAAATTCGCCGGACAACTTACGAACAAGAAACCAGTAACAGCTTCCCTTAAACTTAAAGTTTATGAGAAGAATTCCATGCGAAAAGGGAAGTTTGCCAATAATCCATGGTTGCAGGAAATGCCAGATCCTATTACCAAAGCGACCTGGGACAATTACCTGATGGTTTCCCCGAAACTGGCCAAGACAAAAGATATTTCAACAGGGGATTTAGTTCGAATCAATGTCAAAGGGAGTGAACTGACCATCCCTGCATTAGTCCAGTCCGGAGTTCATGAGTCAGTAGTTGGCCTGGCACTAGGTTACGGCCGGACTGTTAGTGGTCGGGCAGGTAAAGGTGTAGGTGTCAATGCCTACCCATTTACGAGCTTTGAGAGTGGAACTTTTCAATCTGGAGTAGAGGTTGCTTCAATAGAGAAGACAGGACAAAAATATAAACTTGCATTAACACAGACCCACCATTCAATGGAAGGCCGAGATATCGTAAGAGAAACGACTCTAGGCAATTATGTGGTGGATCCTTCTGCCGGAAATCCTGGGGGAGTGAAGTTAGTTTCAATGTGGGGAAATCATAAAAAAGATGGCCATCAATGGGCCATGATGATTGACCTGAATAAATGCACAGGTTGCTCCGGATGTGTCATCAGTTGTAATGCTGAAAATAACGTTCCTGTCGTAGGTAAGGAAGAAGTCTATAATCGCCGTGAAATGCACTGGTTGAGACTTGATCGTTATTATAAGGGTGACGACGAAAATCCAGAAGTCGTCCATCAACCTATGATGTGTGTCCACTGTGACAATGCTCCTTGTGAAACAGTTTGCCCTGTCCTTGCTACTGTTCAAAGCTCCGACGGCCTCAATCAACAAGTTTATAACCGTTGTGTTGGTACCCGTTATTGCGCCAATAACTGCCCTTATAAAGTTCGTCGCTTTAACTGGTTTGATTATGCTCATGACGACAAGCTAGAAAACATGGTTCTTAATCCCGACATAACAGTCAGGACTCGTGGCGTGATGGAAAAATGCTCAATGTGCATTCAAAGAATTCAGGAAGGAAAGCTTCAGGCGAAAAAAGAGGGGCGTCCTCTTAAAGACGGTGAAATTAAACTGGCCTGCCAACAAAGCTGCCCAGCCGATGCCATTGTCTTTGGTGATATTAATGATCCTGAATCAGAAATATCGAAGAAATTAAAAGATCCAAGATATTACCGGGTTCTTGAAGAACTGGGAGTTGCTCCAAGAGTTGGTTATCTCACCAAGGTTAGGAACAAATAGGATTAAGTTATGAGTGATGTTGTAAGTAAATTAAGAAAGCCTTTAGTCAGTAAAGACAGGACCTATACTGAAGTTTCTGATGATGTTTTATCAGTCATTGAGAAGCCACCTGGGAATTTATGGAAAATTTGCATTTCCATCTCATCATCTTTGCTTCTGATGGGGATCATTGTCATTGGATATCAGGTCTCAACAGGAATCGGCACATGGGGTTTGAATAAAACTGTCGGTTGGTCTTGGGATATCACCAATTTTGTTTTTTGGGTTGGTATTGGACACGCTGGAACTCTTATTTCTGCGATTTTGCTTTTGTTCAGACAAAAATGGCGGACATCCATTAACCGTGCCGCTGAGGCGATGACTATTATCGCTGTGTTATGTGCAGCTATTTATCCTATTATTCATATGGGCAGACCATGGCTTGCTTATTGGGTATTCCCATATCCTAACACTCGAGACATCTGGCTCAATTTCAGATCCCCACTTTTATGGGACGTCTTTGCGATTAGTACTTACTTCTGCGTTTCAGCGGTATTCTGGTATATCGGTCTTATTCCAGATCTGGCCAACATGCGAGATCGGGCCCAAACGCCTTTGAAGAAACGTATTCTTACTATTGTGAGTCTTGGGTGGAGTGGTTCCCATCGTACCTGGCACCGATATGAGATGCTTTGCCTTATTTTAGCGGGCCTTGCAACTCCCTTAGTTGTATCCGTTCATACAATTGTGAGTATGGATTTTGCAACCTCAGTTATCCCTGGTTGGCACGCAACTATCTTCCCACCGTATTTTGTCGCCGGAGCTGTGTTCTCAGGTTTTGCCATGGTTCTGACTCTGCTTATTATTCTTAGAAAAGTCATGAATTTTGAACACTACATAACTCCTTCTCATATCGAGGCCATGTGTAAAGTTCTTCTCTGTACGGGAATGATTGTAGGACTTGCCTATGGGACAGAATTCTTTATGGCCTGGTATAGCGGAAACCAATATGAACGTTTTGTGTTCCTTAACCGCGCTTTCGGGCCTTATGCCTGGGCCTATTGGATCATGGTTGTTTGTAACGTCGTCATCCCGCAGTTGTTCTGGCTTAAGAAGGTGCGAACTAATCTTGTCATTGTTTTTATCATTTCTATCTTTGTAAATATTGGGATGTGGTTTGAACGTTTTGTGATCATTACCACTTCTTTACATCGAGACTTTCTTCCTTCCAGTTGGGCAATGTTCTCTCCTACATGGGTTGAGATCTGTACCTTTATTGGAACTTTTGGTCTGTTCTTTACGTTGTTTTTCCTCTTTGTGAGATTTTTACCAGCGATTGCCATCTCGGAAGTTAAAACTGTTCTGAATTATGCTAAACCTAAGGATCACCATGAGTAAGAAATATCTTCTTGGCGTATTTCATGATGAGCATGACATGATTCGTGCAGCTCAAGAATTAAGAAAATCCGATATCTCTATTTTTGATATCTATACTCCGTTTCCTGTTCATGGTTTAGACCAGTATCTTGAGATCAAACCGACTCGATTACCTGTAGTGACTTTTATCGCGGGAACTGCGGGTCTAGTCCTGGCCCTCCTTTTTCAATACTGGGTTTCAGTTATAGACTGGCCGATCAACGTAGGCGGAAAACCATTTAATTCCTTTGCTGCCTTTATTCCTGTGGCATTTGAGATTATGGTTCTCTTTGGAGCTTTTATTACGGTCTTTGCTTTTTTATTAAGAAGTAAACTTGTTCCGATGTTCAGTGGCAGTATTATGCATACAGGAGCAACACAGGATAAATTTGTTATAGCATTGGAAGTAAAAGATGTTTCCTTTGACGCTCAACTTATTTCAAAAACTTTGGATAGCTTTGGTGCATCCGAAGTGAGTGTAAGGGAGGTATAAGTATGAAAGCTGTCATTTTAATTTTACTCATACCCCTTATTCAATCATGCTCAAAAGATCCGGAAGTAAGGGGATACACTGTATTTAATGAAATGGCCTTCTCTCCGGCCTATGAAGCTTTTTCTGAAAATAGTATTACCTCTGATGGGAAGACTATGATGTTGCCTGTTAAAGGGAGTATTGCCAGAGGCAAGATGCCTTATCCCTATAAAAATTCAGAAGATGATGCCATGAAGGCGGAGGAAGAATTACAGGACCCATTTGAAGAAACTGATGTAACGCTCGCCCGGGGTGAATATCTTTATAAAGGATTTTGCCTTTCCTGCCATGGTGAAAACGGAGACGGGGATGGGCCGGTTATTTCTAAGAATTTTCCTAGACCGCCGTCCTTAAAGTCCAGGTCAGTGAGAAATTATAATAAAGCTAGAATCTTCCATGTCATCACGGTTGGATTTGGCGACATGCCTGAACATGGTACGCAACTGACCGTAAGAGATCGTTGGTATCTTTCTCAATATGTTAAGCAAATTCAACAACAGTAGGATTTATGACAACTTATAAAGAAAATAATAATTTGAATAAAATTTTCATTTCAATGATGGGTCTGGGAATTTTGGGAATTGCAGGTGCATTTTATTTTTTACCTATTAAGGTTTGGGTAAATATTCTCACTGTTAATTTTATGTTTCTCTCTATCGGTTTATTTGGAATTTTCATGTTGGCCGTAACCAACATTGTTGGGGCAGCATTCGTTGCACCTTATCGAAAAATTCTTGAGGCCTTAGCAGGGACAGTTCCATATCTTGGCCTTTCCATGTTTGTTATTCTATTAGGTGCTCACTCTCTCTATGAATGGACCCATGCTGATGTGGTCATGAATGATAAAATTCTGATGTCGAAAGCCGCCTATCTTAACCTGCCATTTTTCTCGGTTCGAATGATTATATGCATCGGGCTTTGGTCTTTGATGTCTATGGTGTTAATTAAAAAGTTCAAAGAGCAGGAGGACTTTCCTGATAAGGCCGAAGATATTCAAAAGTCGTTAAGCGGATTATCTGCGCTCTTCATGATTGTTTTTGGAGTGACTTATTCAGTCGCTAGCTTTGACTGGATTATGTCACTTGAGCCTCATTGGTTCAGTACTATCTTTGGTGTCTATACCTTCTCAGGATTGGTTGTTTCCGGACTCGCTACCTTAATACTGGTTCTTATATATCTTCAAAGTCAGGGATATATGGAAGAGGTGAATCTTAATCACTATCATGATTTAGGAAAGCTGCTTCTGGGTTTCACTACTTTCTGGGCCTATATCTGGTTTTCTCAGTATCTTTTGATTTGGTATGCAAATATTCCTGAAGAAAGTGAGTATTATGTTCTCCGGGAGCACTACGGGTGGAATTTGCTTTTCTGGGCGAATATTATTTTAAGCTGGGCCATCCCTTTCATGATCCTGTTACCTAGATGGACTAAAAGAAATAAAAAAGTCCTTCAATGGACTTGTTACATCATACTTGTTGGACAGTGGTTAAACCTCTATGTCATGGTTGCCCCAAAAGTGATGGAACATCATGGAGTGACGAATGTTAGCATTACCTGGGTTGAGCTTTTCATAGCTGCCGGGTACGCAGGGTTTTTCCTTTTTGTCTTCTTTAAAAAACTTAGTAAGTCATCCCTGGTTGCGGAGAATTCTCCTTTCCTTGCAGAAGGATTAGCACTGGAGCAATAAATGGACTCTATTGAATTGGGATTTTGTTCCCAAAAAGTAAGAGACCGAATAAAAGGGCCTCTATTTATTGGAAGTGAAGAAGAATGTAATCGTTTTTTACAGAAGAGCGATCACTTCTTTTGCCACTTCCATTTTCCTGATTCCAACGGCGAAGTTACAGTTTATGGCCAACTTAAAACCATAGACCAGACTCAGGTTATCACTGTGGCCAGATTCTTTTCTAATGTTCAGGGTGCGCCCTTGGCGTTTCTGGATGCTTTGATTGAACTGGCCCATAATAAAGACTCTGCCTCCTTATCACTTTTAAAACCTAAAGAAATTGAGGCCTATCTTAGAACGAAAAATTCTGAACCCTCATTCCCTAATGATGGCATTCAACTGTTGAGGTACTATGAACTTATTCATGCGCTCAAGCATACCATCTCTAAAAAGAGAGATTATTCGATAGAAAACGAAACTGATTTCAGAAAACAATCTCCAACAATAGAAGAATATATTCCTCATTCAAGGCACTTATTTAATAGAGAAGAAATGGGGGCGTTTGTTCAATTAGAGCTTAATCTTAAACTTAAAATTGTTAATGAGATCCTCACAATTTATGTAAGACCTTTACTGCAAAGAGATGGAGGAGATGTCGAATGCATCCACGTCATGGATAATCTGATTGTGTTGATTTATCATGGTAACTGTAGAACTTGTGAAATGTCTTTAGCAACAACGATGGATTTTATTAAAAATGTCATTCGAACCGAGTTGTCTGATAAGAATTTGAATTTAATTACGGACTAGATTTCTCCCAGGCGCTTACGATCATCTGGTAATTGACCGGTCTTTAAAAATTCTCTAGCGGGCCTTCTCCAGTTTTCTGAAAGAACTTCATTGTTGGCCATCAAATCCAAGTGAGTCCTATCGGGATTTACCAATAATGCCAGGATACAGCTTTCAAGAGTAAGCTTGGGATATGGTCGCTCTCTTAGAAGAACCTGATCATTTACTCTCATTTTTCCAGTAACCAGAACTTTATAAAACCAACCAGTTCTCGCCGTCGCTTGAATGAGTCGGGCAAATGAATTTATTTCATATTTATGGTTAATGGTAGCACATGGCTTGCGAGGTTCAGTGACAGTGCAAAGGACTTCACCTATTTGGTAAATATCACCAATACACACATTCTTTTCTAAAAGACCAAAGGCACTGATATTTTCGCCTATCGAACCAGGTAAAAAAGGCGTCTCTGGATATAGGGTTTGCCAGTATTGATAATGCTCTAATGGATAATAATGAATGACTCTTTGAAGACCTCCATGATGTATTTTGTTAGATACTTCGTCTCCTTCAATATGATCATGTAATACATTCAACTCTTCCGTTTCGGATTTATTGATTGCTGAGGTGAGATCAGGATGATTTTGAAGAGGAGAGGGTTTGCCTCTAAAGAGGTGTTGGATTTGCGTCATACCCAGTTATACCATAAAAAATGTCAAATACTGACTTAGATTCTTTTTTCTAAAATGACTCTTCTGTACTATCTCCTTATAAAAGGAGAGTTTATGTTTGGACTAGGTGGAGGAGAAATCGCAATAGTCGTTATAATTGTTGTGCTTTTCTTTGGGCCCAAAAAGTTACCACAATTAGGGAAAGGAATTGGTCAAGCGATTAGAGAATTTAAGAATGCCGGCACAAACCTGATTTCTGAATCAGAAGAGGAAAAGAAAAAATCATAAGCTTAATAGCTTTCTTTGCTGTGGTTCTGCCATTGAAAGAATGTAAGGGGAGCTTGCCTGAAGCTGTTTAAATTCATCCTTAGAGTTAATTGTTTTAAGTTTTTTATTAATAACCGCCTGAGCGACAGCCCCTCCTAGAGTCATGCCGGGACCGGTAATAATAAGATAGTCTGGCGCAAATTCTTTAACAGATACTTCAATCGCTTTGGTAAAATCATATGTCTGATCAACTTGATGTCCTAAAGTATAGTTCCAAAGCTCCTCGACATTTGTGGAATAAGGCATCCAGATTTTACCTCTCCCATCAATGAGTGGAATGCGGGGAGATTGAAAAAGCTCTGGACCTAAAATTTTCATTGCCTTTAGAGATGTTTCACTAAGGAGAGGAGTATGAAAGGCGGCATTTCCCATGAGCTTAAATGGATACCTGCCTTCTCTAGGAGGAAGTTCTTTTAAAAGCTGGCGTAGACCTTGATCCGTACCTCCAATAATTCTAAAACCACCCAGAAATATAGAATTGAAAACTTCATTTCCATGAAGGTTCACCTTTGCCATTTTTTCATCTATGAGGACCGAGATTTCACTTGAATAAATCCAATTCTCATCAACTTCAGGATAGATAATCTGGCCACCAATAATATGATCTTTCATTTGCGATCCCATCGTATTGATCACATGGGTTCCATTATCGGTTGAAAGAGCTCCTGCACAGACGCAAGCGAGATACCAACCCATGCTGTTACCTGTAATAGCAAGGACGTCGATCTTACTTTGATCGATATCCAAAAAATCTGAGTAGGAGCAGGCATAGATTAGGGCGGCGGAATTCTCTCCGGGAATATGTTCCTTCGTGGAGTATTCACTTCTTCCATCTAACTCCCAGATGGATGGTTGATTTTGTTCTGAACGATAGCTGTCGATTGATTCAAAAAAGTTCTTTTTAGCTCCATGGTACTGATGAAGATATCCTAACTCAGTTTTATTATAAGTTCCGCGACCAGGACAAATAACCACTGCTGTTTTTTTATTCATGTCTTCTGCCTAGTAAACTCAAGGAAGCATCAACAATATCTTGAGTTTGGACGAGAACCAGATTGGCCGCATCCGCTAAGGGGATAAAAGTATCAAGAGAGCAGATTCGTTTTACTTTAGGAAGAGGTTGGCAGTTCTCCATTATCATAGTCATTAAGCCTTCACTCAATGAGCCCGTTTTTCTGCATTCATCTACAATCAGAACATGATCAAACTCCGAGAGAGTTTTGGAAAGAGCTTCCTCATTGATTGCTGAAAGCCATCTAAGGTCAATAACGGTTGGATTTATTCCCTGTTTAGAGAGAAGCTCTTTGGCCTGGCGGCTGAGGTAATAACCATTCCCATAGGTTAAAAGACAAAGTTCTTTGCCTCCGGCCTCAACATGGAAAGATCCTAAAGATATTTTTTCTGTAAGCTCTTTAGGGTACTCAGTATTCCACAATCCATCGCCAGCTTCATTCAGATCCCGGACAGGATAGAGGGCTATTGGTTCAATAAAAATACAAATACGTCCATAAAGATGTGCTTGCTCCACGCAGGTTCTCATCATTAATACAGCATCTCTACCATTAGAAGGGCAGGCCACGATCAGTCCCGGTATGTCCCGAAAAATGGCGAGGGAATTATCATTATGGAAATGACCACCGAAGCCCTTTTGATAACCAAGGCCTGCGATACGGATTACCATGCCGTTGGTATATTCACCGTTTGAGAAGTAACTTAAGGTCGCAGCTTCTCCTCTTAACTGGTCTTCAGCATTATGGAAGTAGGCGAGAAACTGAATTTCAGGGATGGGGAGAAGTCCATTATGAGCAAGACCTATGGCCGTCCCTAAAATATTAGTTTCATCCAAAAGAGAGTTGAAGACTTTGTTCTTTCCAAAGCGATTTTGCAGGTTAGCAGTAATATTATAAACACCGCCTTTTCTTGCAACATCCTCTCCAAAAATGACAGCTTCTTTATACTGCAAAAGAATATCAGTTAGACCCCAGTTAATAAGTTTAGCGAGAGTTTGCCCGCTTTTCATTTGTTCCCATTCACTGCCGAAGATTTTCATTCTGCTTTCTTCCGAAGGAACAGCTGGAATAGGATTCACCTTTTTCACAGGAATGAGGGAGGAAACAATATTCTGGGGATTAGTTAAACGCGGTTTAAGGATCACTTCATTAGCAATCCGGTCGATCCTGTTTTCTAAATCCTCATACATCTTTAAAATCTGTTTCGGTGAGAGGATTTTATTTCCGATTAAGGTTTTGGCGGTTTTTAAAAGTGGATCTTTACTTTCAGAGGCTTCAATTTCATTTCTATTTCTATAAACATTCTCAATATCGCTTCCTGCATGTCCCATGAGTCTTACGGTTTTAAAACGCAAAAAGACGGGTTTCCGCTTGGTTCGTGAATAGTTAAAGGCTTCACTGACAACTTTAAAACTCTCAACAATATCCAGGCCGTCACATTCAAAATACTTAATGGCCGGAGAATGCATCCGGGAATTCTTTACCCATTCATTAGGAGTTCTGACAGAAATTCCAATACCGTTGTCTTCACAAATAAAAACTATGGGTAATGGAAGATTTTGATAACTAATCCAATCAGCGCAATTAAGAGCTGTCTGGGCGGAAGCGTGATTGAGAGAAGCATCTCCAAAAGTACAGACAATAACAGAGTCTTCAGGCAGATTACCTTTAACACCCATTTTTTTATTTTTACTTAAGGAGAGGGCCGCACCAATGGCTTTTGGTAAATGAGAAGCAATTGTAGAAGTTTGAGGTGGAATAAAAAGTTCTTTATGGCCCAATACTTTATGTCTTCCTCCACTTATAGGATCTTCACTGGAAGCACAAAAAGATAGAAGTAAATCATAGAGCGGAGTATGCCCGTAATGTTTCTTGCTTCTTTGAATCTGAAAAGCAGCATCACGGTAATGTAAAAAGGCCATGTCTGTTAAACGGGAGATCTCTCCCACTACGGCCATGCCTTCGTGACCGCTTGAGCCTATGGTATAAAAACTATTACCAAGGGAGCGAAGTTTTCTCGCCTTAATATCCATCAAGCGTGAGATTAATTGAGACTCAAAGATATCTATTAATTTTAATGAATCATATCCATAAGCATCGGTAAAATCATGAAAGGGAGTTTCCTCTGTGAGAAAACTCCTGAAGTTAGCTTCAATGATTTTTGTTCGGTCGAACATAAATTTTAGTTAAAGGCTTGAATGCCTGTAACCTCACGTCCAATGATTAAGCGGTGAATATCCTCAGTTCCTTCATAAGTATTAACTGTTTCAAGGTTTAATAAATGGCGGATGACCGGATACTCATCAATGATACCGTTAGCACCCAACATATCCCTGGCTTCCCGGGCCACATCCAGGGCCATTCTTACGTTGTTCATCTTGGCGAGACTAATCTGAGCCGGTTTAAGCTCTCCGCGGTCTTTAAGCTGGCTTAAATGCCATGAGAGTAATTGGGCCTTGGAAATTTCCTGTACCATCTTAGCAAGCTTCGCCTGAATTAACTGGTAACCGGCCAAGGGTTTATTAAACATAGGACGGTTCAAGACATAATCTAAGGCTTCTGCATAACAGGCATTAGCAGCACCTATCGCACCCCAGGCAATGCCAAAGCGTGCTTGAGATAAACAGCCAAGAGGTCCTTTAAGACCTTCAACTCCAGGAAGTATATTGGCCTTAGGTATTTTGCAGTTTTCAAAATGAAGTTCAGAAGTAATCGAAGCTCGAAGAGAGAATTTCCCTTTCATTAAAGTGGTACTAAAACCAGGTGTTCCTTTTTCTACAATAAAGCCTCTTATCACACCATTAAGTTTTGCCCACACAATAGCAATATCAGCGATAGAGCCATTAGTGATCCACATCTTATTTCCATTTAAAACATAACCATCAGATGTTTCTGTGGCAGTAGTGATCATACCGCCAGGATTAGAGCCATAATCCGGTTCAGTCAAACCAAAGCATCCGATAACTTCTCCTCTGGCCATTGGAGGAAGATACTTTTGTTTTTGTTCTTCATTTCCATAAGCATAAATTGGATACATGCATAGAGCACCCTGAACAGAAACAAAGGAACGGATACCAGAATCTGCCCGTTCAATTTCCTGCATAACTAATCCGTAAGAAACAGTATCAATGCCTGCACACTCGTAGCCTTTAAGATTGGCCCCCAGTAGCCCAAGGTCGGCGAAGCGTTTAATGAGTTCTTTGGGAAATGTTTCCTGTCTGAAAGATTCCTGCATTAGAGGCAGAACTTCATCATCCACAAATTTACGAACAGAATCCCGTATCTCTTTTTGTTCTGAGGTGAGGAGAGATTCAAAATCAATGAAGTTTAAAGACTCATACTTTTTCATGGAAAATTCCTTTTTTATAATGCTGATATCATAAGAAAAATCATTTGTTAAAAACATGACTGTGGTCACGGATTAGTAGATGCAGCTGAATTATTGTAATAAACAAAGATCTTATTAAAAGGTGTCGTAATATATGAAATCATTAGAGAACGCTTATCCTGAATACGTACAAGTACTTCCCGAAGGCCATCCCGTTAAAGTCTATTTTGATGAAAACTTCTATCTACAAGAAATTCTAAGAGAACTTGATGATACAAATCCAGAACAGGAATTTCAGAAGTTTTTCAATCTATTCAACGAATTATGTGAGGTCGAGAAAAGATATGCTCGTAAAGAAAACCAACTTTTCCCTTACCTCGAGAAATATGGTTGGACCGGTCCTAGCCAGGGAATGTGGTCGTTTCATGATGCTAATCGAGACCTTCTAAGAGCGGTACGGAAAAAAATAGATATTAAAGAAACAGTAGGACTGGATCAGGATATAAGAATTATTGCAGGAGAGATGCAGCGCCTTGCCATGGTAGAAGAAATGCGTCTCTTCCCTTATGCGCTGGAACTACTTTCTGAAGACGACTGGCTTCAGATGAAAGAGGGTGATGAGGAGATCGGCTGGATGCTTAAAGAGAAGTTACCTCTTTATGAAAAACTGGCCCCTTCCTTAGAAAATAAAAGTACACGATCCAGTGGCAATCCTATGGGGGCCTTTCATTTGGAAGAAGGTTACCTTAATCAGGAACAAATTAATTTGCTTTTAAAATTCATGCCGGTTGATTTGACTTACGTTGATGAGAATGACCGAGTGCTTTTTTATAACCGCGGTGAGGATAGAGTTTTTCCAAGGAGTGCAGGTATTATTGGTCGAGAAGTTCGTTTCTGCCATCCTCCTAAGAGTGTCGGAACCGTTTTAAAAATTCTGGAAGAGTTTAAAAAAGGAACCAAGGATGAAGCAGAATTTTGGATTCGCTTCAAAGGGCGTGTCATCCATATCAGGTATTTTGCCCTAAGAAATAAAGATGGAAATTATAAAGGTGTTATAGAAATGTCTCAGGACATTACTGAAATTCAAAAACTAGAAGGCGAACAAAGGCTTTTAAGCTGGGAAGATTAATAAAAGGAGTAAATATGGATTATGCAAATGAATCACTTTCAGACATTGTTTTAAAAATACCAATGGCAAGTGAACTATTCAGAAAGAACAGACTTGATTTTTGTTGTGGTGGTAAAAAGATATTAAAGGATGCCTGTGCTGAGAGAAATCTTAACATGGATGATGTCATGGCCAGCTTGAAAGTATTGGAAACAAAAGAGGGCATTTCGTCTGAAGAAACAAGACCCTTGAGTGAAATTACCGCTTTCGTAGTTAAGCGCTATCATGATGATCTTCGAGCTCGTTTACCTGAACTTGTATTTTTAGCTGATAAAATTGAACGAGTTCATCATGACCACGCAGATTGTCCTCGTGGCCTTGCAGCGCTCATGCAAAACATAACTGATGAGTTGTTTTCTCATATGATGAAAGAAGAAAATATTCTATTCCCAATGATTAATGCCGGCCAAGGCGGTCAGGCGGGGATGCCTATTAATCGCATGATGTTTGAGCATGATGCCCATGGAAAAGATTTAGATAAGATTCACGGGCTCACTAACAGTTTCAACCCACCGGCCGAAGCTTGTGGATCTTGGAGGGCCCTTTATAAAGGTCTTCAGGATTTTGAAGCTGAACTCATGGAACACATTCATTTAGAGAATAATGTGCTTTTCCCAAGAGCGCTTGGTAACGGTTAATTTAACGTTCTCACGCCAATCGAAGATCACTTAGTGACAAAAAAAAAGGCCCTCTTGCGAGGGCCTTATTTTTTTTAGGAATTATTTAATTTTCCAGTAGTACTCAATCACGAGACGTTTTTCGAATGCGAAAGGAACATCTTCAGGAAGAGGTTTTGCTACCATTTTTCCTTTCTCTTTCTCACCTGAAGCTTCTTTAGTTAAGAAAGCTGGGATTGAAGAGATACGAGGACGAGTTTTAGCTTGAAGGTAGTTACCAGATTTTGCACCTGTGTCTGTGATTTCAATCACGTCATTAGGCTGAACTTGGAAACCAGGAACGTTAACAGTTTTGCCGTTAACTTTAATGTGCTTGTGCGAAACCATCTGACGAGCAGCTGGAATTGACGGAGCCCAGTTAAGGCGGAAAATAACGTTATCAAGACGAGATTCAAGGTTAACGATCATTGTATCAACCCATGAAGCTGTTTTGATTTTCTTCGCTTTAATAACGTGGTTACGAAGTTGTCTTTCGCGAAGACCGTAGTTGAACATAACTTTTTGTTTCTCGATCAAACGAACGGTATAATCCGAAAGTTTCTTACGTTGCATACCATGTTGGCCTGGACCGTAAGGTTTTCTTTCAAGAGCACCGGCCTTACCAAGACCCGGAAGTTCAACACCAAGACGGCGTTGGATTTTGAAGCGTGAGCGCCCCATGTCGATTTTTGCCATAAATTTCTCCTTTAGGCATTGTAGCAGGAAACAATTGTACTAATTCTCCAACAGGGAGCCTGCATCCTCACATTGTTGAGAGAGAGGGAATAATAAATAAGATCATCCAACTTGGCAATTTTAAAAGCGGCGTCTTGCAGTAAAATACTGCTTTAATGCGTCTTTAATGCATAGCAAATCAAGAGTATTTATTTTTCTTGCAGTTTACTCAGGAGATTTCCCATCTCGATCGCCGCCATGGCCGCATCCCAGCCCTTATTTCCGGCCTTGGTTCCGGCCCGCTCGATTGCCTGCTCAATTGTATCCGTCGTTACAACTCCAAATATAGTCGGAACTTTGGTCTTTAAAGAGACGTGGGAGATGCCTTTGGCAGTTTCTGAACAAACATAGTCGTAGTGGCTGGTTGAACCGCGAATAACAGCACCCAGACAAATAACAGCATCGTATTTACCTGATTCAGCAAGGGCCAAAGCTGCTACCGGGATTTCAAAAGCTCCTGGCACCCATACTTCATCTATATTTTTTGGATCAACTTCATGGCGGTTTAAACAGTCATAAGCTCCGCCAACCAGACGGGAGACGATAAAATCGTTGAAGCGTGCAGCAACAATAGCAATTCTTAATTTAGAGGCGTTTAATGAACCTTCAATTTTCATAATGATCTCACTTATTGATTGATTAGATTTTGTTCCAGAAGATGTCCTAGCTTGATTTTCTTCGTGTGAAGATAAGGAGCATTTTTAGCATTGGCACTGATTTCCAGAGACTGGCGTTCAATTTGATTGAAGCCAAATTGTGTCAGACCTTCAATCTTTTTAGGATTGTTGGTGAGAAGTTTTATATTGGTAATTTCGAGATACCGAAGAATTTGCGAGGCCATGGTATAGTCACGGGAATCCACCGGGAAACCCAGATGAAGATTGGCCTGGGCGGTATCAAGACCCTGGTCTTGAAGCTGATAGGCCTTCACTTTATTAAAGAGTCCTATTCCACGACCTTCCTGACGAAGATAGATAATAATTCCTGAACCTTTTTCCTCAATCATTTTAATCGAAGCATCCAGCTGATCACCGCAATCACAGCGGTAGCTTCCAAAGATATCTCCGGTAAAGCACTCTGAGTGTATGCGGACGAGGGTCTGGCCTTTCTTTAAATCGGCCGGATCACCTTTAATGATCGCCACATGTTCTTGACCTAAAATCTCTGAACGGAAAATAGAGAGTTGAAATTCCCCATGCTTGGTAGGAAAAGGAATGCTCTCAATAGTAGTGATGAGTTTTTCAGCTCTCTTCCGATAATCAATCAAATCGGCAATGGAGATCATTTTAAGCTTATGCTTATCTGCAATCCCGCAGAGATCTTCAAAGCGGGCCATAGAGCCGTCAGGATTCATGATTTCACAAATAACTCCCACTGGAGTATGCCCACTCATGATGGACAGATCCACTGAGGCTTCAGTGTGGCCCGGACGTTCTAAAACGCCACCAGATTTGGCGATAAGCGGGAAGATGTGACCAGGTCTGACGAAGTCCTGATCAGTCGTTTCACTATCCGTTAAAAGTTTAATGGTATAAGAACGGTCTGAAGCGGAAATTCCGGTCGAGATTTTTTCTTTAGCATCGATGGTGACAGTAAAGGCCGTTCCAAGTGAAGCAGTATTCGTCTCAACCTGGCGCTTAAGATCAAACTTATCGGCAAGTTCCTGGGATAGAGGAGTACAGATGAGTCCGCGACCAATGGTGGCCATGAAGTTCACTGCTTCCGGGGTGATTTTGTCCGCTGCCATGACGAAGTCGCCTTCATTTTCACGGTCTTCATCATCAACAACGATGATCATCTCTCCGGAACGTAGGGCCTTTAAGGCCTCATCAATTGAATCTAGGGGGCGTGTTGTTTTAGTCTTCATATTTCACATTAAAAAAATTGCGGGCCCATTCTTCATTTTGTTTGTCTTTACCAAAGCGAAGGAAGTTCTCGATATATTTAGCAACCATATCTACCTCGAGATTAAGAACATCTCCAACTTTTTTAGACGATAGTGAAGTCTTTTCAAGAGTGTGAGGAATAATCGCCACAGTTAGTGAAGAATCTGTCAGGCGGGCAATAGTCAAACTGATACCATCTAAAGCAATGGAGCCTTCTGAAATCATATATTTACGAAGCTCTGTCGGAATACTGACTTCTATTTCCCAATTGTTACCTATCTTTTCTATCTTTTTGATTTTCCCCAAAGCATTAACGTGACCTTGAACCATATGGCCCCCTAAACGGTCCATGGGACGAAGGGAGAGTTCAAGATTGACCTTGGAGCCTACTTTTAAATGACCCAGAGAAGACTTCTCCAAAGTGACATGGATCGCCTGAACTCTGAAAGATTCCCCGGAAATTTTTGTCGCCGTTAAACAAACGCCGTTGGTTGCAACAGAGTCATCAATGGCTATTTCTGAAATAAGTCCTGGTGCTCGGATGACAAATTCTTTGCCTTCAGCATTTTGAGTAATAGATTCAATAGTTCCAACTTCCTGAATTAATCCTGTGAACATGATAGTCTTCCTGTTAGTAAATGGTCTTCGCCGATCCACTCTGAATTGATTTGTGTCAGGCGAGGGCGTTGATTTAAATTGATTAGACCTAAATCTGAAAAGAGTGATTTGCCTTCACCTAAAAAACTTGGATTCTGAAAGAGAGAGATGCGGTCGATGAGGTTTTCTTTGATGAAAGCACCCGCCAGGGTGGGGCCACTTTCCATCATAAGATTAACGAATTTTTTCTGAAATAAATCTTTAAGAGCTTCTTCGAGAGAATGGATTTTAACGATCTGGGATTCCGGGAAAGAAAAGGCCAGATCTCTCTCGGTGTAAATGAGTGTTTGATGTTTTAATTCATCCGTAAAAAGATGAGAGCTCGACGGAAGATTTCCACTTTGAGTGAAGACAATTCTCCAGGGCTGCTGGCCTTGATATTCAGGAAGTCTCACATTCAAGCGGGGATTATCCTTCCTGACAGTTTCTCCTCCGACAATGATTCCCTGATGAAGAGAGCGGAGTTTATGAACATGGGCACGGGCGGCTTCCCCTGTAATCCACTGAGACTCACCACTATTCATGGCGGTTTTTCCATCTAGAGTTGCCGCACCTTTAAAATGGATAAAGGGTCTTTTCTTTCTCTGAGATAGGAAGAAAACCTCGTTAATGGCCTCGCCTTCGAGAGCGAGAAGTCCATGTTCCACTTCAATTCCGTGGGATCTTAAAAGCTCAACCCCCTGGCCATTAACCTCAGGATTTGGATCCAGGTTTGAGATCACGACCTTGGCAATCTTTTCTTTAATGAGCCGTTGAGCACAAGGAGGAGTGGTCTTTTTAGTATGGCAGCAGGGCTCAAGGTTCACATAGATGGTGGACCCTTCAGGAGATTCTGTGCAATTTTTTAAAGCATCAATCTCTGCATGATCCTGACCTTGCTGGTGATGGTATCCTTCACCAATAATTCTTCCTTCTTTAACAATAACGGCCCCCACTAATGGGTTGGGCCAGGTATTTCCCATACCTTTAAGTGCGAGTGAAAAAGTTTTTCGGATGAAGTCTTGTTCACTCATGGTCATTTTCCTCGATATCCTGGAAAACAAGACCTGAAGGATCTTTCTTCATTTCTTCCAGATAAAGTTCCAGGGAATAATTAGGAGTGACTCCTAACCATTCTTTTATGGTTGAGTGATTAATACTCATGTTGAGCCACTTAAAGATGCAAGACTGGCGAAGAGATTTCGCCGTGATTTCCGTCTTAAGGTGCCGTCTTAATTCTTCAAAGAAAAGTTCTGTCCCTCGCGGAGAAAGACCCCCTGAGAGGATTTTATAAGGATTAGCATTAAAGAGGAGCTGGTTAATTTCCATTCCCTGAATCTTAAAATAATTCGCTCTTAATTCCTGAAAGAATTGGAAGTCATCACTAAAAGAGGCAGGAAGAGGAATTGAATAAGGATCTCGTTTCGGATGTTCGACTAAAACCCGATAATTGGCCTTGTCTTTCAATATGCTTTCAAAGCTAAGTTCCGCCAGATCCGAGACCTTGAGACCTGCCCCATAAATAAGATGAAAAATAATAACGTTTCTCGAGTGAACTAATTGAGTCAGTCCTTCGTGACTTTTTTCACGATCTTTAAGGAGACGATAATTTTTCAGCACTTCCGGAAAAGGTGTGGGTTCAGGGAGGTCAAGAACCTTAGGGGAGACGGCCATCTTTTTTAAGGGGTTTTCCGGGAATAAATCCTGCCCTAAAAGATAATCAAAAAAAAGCCTTAAGGCCTGAACTCTTCTTCGAACAGAATTGGAGGAGCTATATTTCTGATCAAGATAGTGAGCATATTCCTGAACTTGCACACTACTAAAAGAACGAATTTTCAGATGCTCTTGTTTCGTGACGAGGAACTTATTAAAGCACTGAAGGTCGGCCTTATAGTTTTTGACAGTATTATAGCTTTTCCCTTGTTTCTCTAAGAGACGCAGAAATTCATGTTGTTTATCAATTAAATTCCAGTCCATAAGCCTCCATTATGGCTTCGTATATTACGAAAAATGCTTGGATATGTATAGCGTTTCCGCTATCTTGTGTTCTCTCGGAGGCATGATGATTACAGTTTCAAATTTAACCAAGTCTTATGGTGGGCAACTTCTTTATCAAGGAGGCTCATTCTTTATCGGTCCAGGTGAAAAAGTGGGTTTAGTAGGGCCAAATGGCGCTGGTAAAACTTCTTTGTTCCGCCTCTTAGTCGGGGAAGAACGACCAGACACTGGTTCGGTGGATTATCCGAAGAGCTTACGACTTTGTTATTTTTCCCAGAGCGTGGGGGAGCTTAAAGGTCGCAGTGCTCTGGAAGAAGTAATCCACGGGAATGTCCGTCTGGGATTTTTGAAAACAGAAATTTCAAAAATTGAAAAGGCCCTGGAAGAGGGCGAGTATTCAGATGAAATGCTTGAGAAACTAGGTGATTATCAAACAGAGTTTGAAAAACTCGGTGGCTACGATATTGAGTATCAGGCAGCGGAAGTTCTAACAGGTCTGGGAATTCCTCCTGAGGAACACCAACGTCCGGTTGAATCATTCTCTGGCGGTTGGAAAATGCGTATTGCCCTGGCGAAAGTTCTGGCCCAGCGTCCAGAATTTATTTTGATGGATGAGCCGACAAACTATCTTGATTTAGAATCAATTGTCTGGCTTGAGAATTGGCTTAAAAATTTCAAGGGTGCAGTTTTTATGACCAGTCACGATCGTGACTTTATGAATGGTCTGGTGAAAAAAATCGTTGAAGTTAATCATAAGACCATCACGGTTTATTCCGGGAATTATGATTACTACGAAAAAGAGCGACAAATCAGAAGAGATCAGTTGATCGCAAGCTCCGAGCGCCAAGAGGCCATGTTAAAAAAAGAAGAAGAATTTATTGCTAAGTTTGCGGCCCGTGCCTCTCACGCTGCCCAAGTTCAGTCACGAGTAAAAAAACTGGATAAAATTGAGCGCATTGAAGTTATGCCGGAAGATGAGGCGATAAATTTTGAATTTCCTAAGCCGCCTCGTTCAGGAAACGATGTGGTGAAGATGGAGAATCTCGCTAAGTCCTGGATGAATGCCGAAGGAAAAGAGAAAAAAGTCTTTGCCGGGGTAAGTGGTTTAGTCAAACGACTTGAGCGCGTGGCCGTGGTGGGTGTTAATGGTGCCGGGAAATCGACTCTGTTAAAAGTCATCAGTGGTTTAACTGAAGCCTCAGAAGGTCAGGCCGTTATCGGTTCAAACGTTAATGTTGGTTATTTTTCTCAGTATTCAATGGATGTTTTAAATCCTAATAAAACCGTATTTGAAGAAGTTCGTGACCGGGTTAAGGATAAGTCAGACGGCTATATGAGAAATCTTCTGGCGGCTTTTCTTTTCCGTGGAGACGACGTTGATAAGAAAGTTTCAGTTCTTTCAGGGGGAGAAAAGTCCCGTCTGATCCTTGCGACCATTCTTACAAACCCTTGTAATCTTCTGATTCTGGATGAGCCTACCAACCATTTGGATATTAGATCTCGAGAAGTACTGGTAGAGGCCCTTAAGAATTTTGAAGGCACAATCCTCATGGTTTCCCATGACCGTCACTTTTTAAAACAACTCACAACTCAAGTTGCAGAAGTGAATAAGGGAGGCGTAACATTTTATCCAGGCACTTTCACTGAGTACTTAACAATTGTTGGAGACCACTAATGGCCAAAAAAGTCATGCTTAATCCGAATCAAATTCTTCTTCAAGAAGGGGATCGTTCAAGTAGCATGTACTGGGTACAGAGCGGGCAACTCATTGTGACTAAAAAGCGCGGTCATGAAGAAGTGGTGTTAGGTCACATTTACAGTGGTGAATTGGTAGGGGAAATCTCATTTCTCGATCAAGAGGCCCGCAGTGCTACCGTTAAGGCCGTGACCGATTGTGATTTGATTGAAATTCCTCAAGATGCGATTGATACAGTTTATAGTACACAGCCTAAATGGCTCGAAATTCTAGTTCTAACTCTGGCCGAGCGTCTTCGTAAGGCCAATGCTCGAATAAAAATCTAGTTTTTAAGTATTTGTGCGTTGCGTAGTGGTAAAAATTTGCATACTCTCTCAAGTTCGTTGCGAAACAGACGCAAAACCATTAGAACTCTTTTCATTGTAAAATTTAAATTTTGCTGAAGCTCTCCGAGGGACTTCAGATAGACGACCTTAAGGTGATCAATGTCACAACCTCGCTTACATCAACAACTCTCGCTGGTTTTCGAAACCAAGAATACCGAAGAGGTATCAAGGTTATTCGCCCATCCGGATTTTGATTCATTCATGAAGAAGCATGCTTTAGAAATTCCTACGAAGGAATTGGCAGAAGCTTTTACTCATACTTCATTCTCCCATGAGTTTAATTTTCCTCATCAGGAACGCCTGGAGTTCCTGGGGGATTCCATTTTGCAGATGGTGCTGACAGAAGAGTTATATAAAAAATTTCCAGGCACGAAGGAAGGCCATCTTTCTAAGTTAAGAAGTGCTCTGGTGAATGAAGAGAGTCTTGCCTTGATGGCCCGGGCCCTGGGGCTTGGGGATTTGATCATCGTAGGTAAGGGTGAGTTCATTAAAAAACTCTACCAGGAATCCACGGTGCTTGCCGATACCTTTGAGGCCTTGCTCGCCCAGGTCTATCGTCACCATGGTTTTGAGTTTGTGAAAAATTTGATTTTAGGATGGCTCAATGAATTTATACCGAACGCGTTTTCGGAAAATTTTCTGGACCAATATGATGCCAAGTCGAAAGTTCAGGAGCTGTCGTTAAAGAAATATAAAAAGCTTCCACGTTATTCCTCTCAGGATAAAGCGGATCAGTTTGAAATTACCTTATGGATAAATGAAAGAGAAATATTGAAAGGCATATTCCCTTCAAAAAAATCAGGCGAAAAGGCCCTCGCCCAAGAAGCACTAAAAAAAGAACTCATTTAAGGAGATCATATGTTATTTGAAAATCAACATCCCCATAACAAAGCGATCATGATTGCCGTTTTGGGAAAACCCAATGTTGGAAAAAGTTCATTCATTAATCATCTCATGGGTTTTGATCTCACTATCGTAAGTTCAAAACCTCAGACGACCCGTAACCAATATCACTGTGCTTTTACTATCGACCGCACAGAGGTTGTTTTAGTTGATACTCCGGGAGTTCATTCAACTGCTCAGGAATTAAATAAGCGTATGAATGGTCAGGCCCAGATGGGCGCTGAAGGCGTGGATCTGAACTTCATTCTTCTTGACCTCACAACTGATGTGGTTGCTGAGTTTAAAGACTTCCTGAAAAACTTTGAGCACCAGCTTTCTAAAACATGGATCATCTTCACAAAGGCCGATTTGGTTAAGAAAGAAGAATTAAATCTCGCCAGCGCTTTGGTTAAAATCCAGGAGCTGTGCCCGTCAGTTGAGAAGCACTTTGTGATCTCTTCTAAAGATGGACATAATATTCACGAACTCACAGGAGCAATCGTTGATGCTGCTCAGAGTGCTCCCCACCTTTATCCGGGTGGAGATGCTTCGAATATGAATGAGCGTTTTTTTGTGACTGAATATATCCGTGAGCAGGCGTTCCGTCTTTTAAAAGAAGAGCTTCCTTACGAGATCGCAGTCATTATCGATGAGTATAAAGATATTCGTAAAAAAGATGAAGAAGCTATTCCTGAAGCCCATATCTCGGCTTCTATTCTTGTGAATCGTCCGTCCCAAAGGGCCATTGTTGTGGGCCGTGGTGGATCTATTATTAAAGAAATTGGTGTGAAAGCGCGCCAGAAAATTGAGGCCATGACAGGTGGAAAAGTTCACTTGAACCTCCACGTAAAAGTTTCTCCGAAGTGGTTTAATAATAACTACGTCCTGGATGAAATTGGTCTGCCTCGTACCCAGAAATCTACACGTGTGTGGAGGAAGAAATGAACCAAAGATCCATGGTTGTCTCCATCATTGGAAGACCCAATGTTGGTAAAAGTACAATCTTTAACCGTTTAATGAAAAAACAGCATCTTGCCATGACTCATGACCAGCCTGGTGTTACTCGCGACCGCCACTACGGTATTCTTAAACTTGAAGAATATGTTGAAGGAGCTGAACTCCAGGAAGATATCATTCTGGTTGATACCGGGGGCTTTTATCCGGATAAGATTGAAATCAATACCCATAAAAAGAAAAACAACGTTGATCCTTTCTTTAATCTCATGGCCGATCACGCGAAGCTTGCGATTAATGAATCGGACTTAGTGCTGTTCGTAGTGGACGTAAGAGAAGGTCTTCTTCCTTTTGATAAAGGGATTTGCGATTACATTAAATCGACCAGAAAGCCATTCTGGTTGGTGATGAATAAGTTCGACACTGAAAAGCAGGAAGGGGATCAGTACGATTTCTATACCCTTGGTATGGATGAAGAAGATATGCTTCGGGTTTCGGCCGAACATAACCGTGGATTCTATGATCTACGTGAAAAAATATTAAAGACTGCGGTGAAATTTAAAGAATCAGAACAAGCTATTTCAGTAGACTCTCATCTTCAAAACGGAGTTAAGCCAAGAAATGATGTGGTTTCTTCTGTTGCTATCATTGGTGCACCGAATGCCGGTAAATCAACTCTTCTGAATTGTTTAGTCGGGGCCCAGCGCGCCCTGGTTTCTGAAATCGCCGGTACAACGGTTGATCCGATTGAAGGTTATATTGATCTTTATTTTGGTCCGGATGTTGAGATGCTCACGACTCGTGAAAATCAATTTCGTAAAGATAATGAAGAGATGTTTGAAGAACTGAAGCGTTTTCAGGAATCAGGAGATGTAGATCTCAATATCTCGGTGGATGAAGAAGATTTGACTGAAGAAGAAAAGAAAATCTACGTTGAGTTTGGTCAGACCGCTGAATCTACTTTTGATGAAGATGAACTAGGGGATGATGGCAGTGCCGGCCCTGACTTTAGTTTTGATGAATCAAATACCGGAACTGACCTCTATACGGAAAAAGAAATCCTAGGTGAAATTGAAAAGAACTGGGATACCATGCCGGAAGAGGAAGTGGCCGATCTGGAATTCGTCCAGTACGTGAACCGTTGGCGCTCAATTAAGCTCGTCGATACGGCCGGTATCAGAAAATCCAAACTGGTTGAAGGCTTCATTGAGACCCAAAGTGTGTATCGCTCTCTTCGTTCAATTACTGAGTCGGATATTGTCCTCTTCATGATTGACTCAACTTTGGGAATTACCCACCAGGATCGACGCCTTTGTGACATCGCTCTTGAGAAAGGGAAGTCGGTCATTATCTGTTTAAATAAGATTGATCTTCTTAAAGATATCTTTGCTGACCAGAAGAAGAAAAAAGAATGGTTGGAGAATTTACGGGACGAAGTTCCTTGGCTTAGTTTCTGTCAGCTTGTGACGATCTCAGCTCAGAAGAACCGTAACATCAACTACCTTCGTGAAGCGGTTAAACGCACGATTGTGGTTCGTAATAGAAAGATCCCGACAGGTGCATTAAACCGTTGTTTACTTCAGCTCACTGATCGCAACCCAGTGGTAGTTAAAAAAACCAGTGGAACAAGATTTAAGGTGAAATACGCTTCGATGTTAAAGTCGAGCCCTCCGACTTTCTTATTGTTTAGTAACAAGTCCCAAGGCATTCCTGAAAACTATCGACGTTATTTGATTAATGGCCTTCGTAAAGAATTTGATCTGACGAATACGCCGGTGCATTTAATTTTCAGAACTTCGACTGATATTGAGCGAAGAATGAAGAAAGTTGAAAAGAAAGCTTTAAAAAAATAAAACAATAGAATCGCCTAAGAATCCACTTAACCTTGAATACTTAGGCGATTTGATTCACGCTAATTCCTCAAGGCTATACCTTCTATGCTCCCATTTTTTCTGGGAGCATTCTTTTATTTCCCTTCTATAATTAGTTATAATGGCATGCGAGTTCAACCTTAAGATTTGAACCTTCTTATTAAATACTACATTTGTTTCGTTTGTTTATTGGCCTTAACATTTTTCAATGCGTAAAAATCGAGGGGGCCGCTGTTGGAAAAGTTTTTATCCATCATCTATAAGATAAGGCTATCTTATAGATTTGTTTTTTTAATTTTTCTCTCATTTTCTATGAACTCTTCTGCAAGTAGTTCATTAAGCTATACTGGTCGACTTGTTCATTCTAATGGTTCGCCAATAACTGGTCCTGTGAATTTAAAATTGGATATCGCTTACCTCAATGCTTTGCGGGAAGCGGGTCCTGTTATTTGTTCAAAAGAGCTTACTAATATCCCTCTATCAAATGGTGTCTTTCATTTAACAATCGATTATTCGTCTTCCGATTGCGGAGGTAGGCACATTATTGATGTGCTGGCCGAAGTTCCGGAAAATGAATCTGTTGCTCTCCGGGTGACGGATGTGACGAACGTTGAAAGTTCAAAGGCCTATTCCTTTCATGCCATTCATAACCTTCCTTTTGCTACAGTTGCAAGCTTATCTAAAACACTGGTCGCACCTCCTGTCGGGACGCCTTCTGGCCATGTTTTAAAATGGAATGGAACTAAGTGGGTTGCTGATGCTCCGGCCAGTGCTGGCGGAGATGGTTCGGTGACTGAAATCCAAACGGGATCGGGGTTATCTGGTGGACCTATAACGAACAGTGGAACCATTTCTATCGCAAATCTTGGAATAGAGAGTGGCCACATTGCCAATAGCGCGATTACCAATGAAAAAATTGCTTCAGGAATAGCAAGAAGTAAACTTGCTCCAGGTTCTCCAAATACTATTGTTGTAAATGATTTAACTGGTTCTATGACAGCAGTTTCTACCTTACCAGTTTCTATGGGAGGAACTGGTGCCACGACTCCTTCACAAGCTCTTACAAACTTAGGAATTGTGGTGGGACTTCTGCCCGGTAATATTCTGGGGGCGAGTTCTGTTCCTATTTGTGACAGCATAAACCAAAAGCTTCTGTGGGGTCCAGGTGGATGGTTGTGTGTGGGGGATAAGGACACCATTGTTGACACGAGTAATCTTTCTCTTGCGGGAGGAACACTCACAAGTTCCGTCGATATGAGTGGAAATAAGATCATGGGGGTAGGCACCCCTTTAGCTGGAACTGATGCTGCCACTAAATCCTATGTAGATGGTCTTTCTTATTGGAAAGAAGTCTCTGGAGCAATTTTTAGAGAAACAGGAAGAGTAGGGATAGGAACTGATTCTCCTGAAGCCATTTTGGATATCACTTCTACCAGCTCAGGGATTCTTATCCCTCGCATGACGACAGCTGAGAGAAATGCAATTTCTCCTAAGCCAATCGGAATGCAGATTTATAATATTGAAACGAATGAACTCAATTATTATAACGGGACTGAATGGAAGGCCTTGGGAGCTTCTGGAACAGGGATTAGTTCTCTTACTGCTGGAACCGGTCTTTCCGGAGGAACCATATCGACTTCCGGTGGAACAATTGGCATTGCTCCTGGTGGAGTGAGTGGGACCGAACTTGCTAATGGCGCTG
>DISW01000020.1 GCA_002422605.1 Bacteriovoracaceae bacterium UBA6200
TACACTGGAAGAGAATGGGATGAGGGAATTGATCTCTATTACTACAGGGCAAGACATTATGATCCGCAAGTTGGAAGGTTTTTGCAGAAGGATCCGATTGGCTTGGCAGCGGGAGATACAAACCTTTATCGTTACGTTTTTAATAATCCTGTAAACTACAATGACCCAAGTGGAGAATTCATACAGTTCGTTATTGGAGCTGGAATCGGTGCTCTACCCGGACTTATAGCGGGGGACTATACGGCCGCTGCTGTCGGTGCAGCCGCTGGTGCACTTGGCTCATTTAAAATTGTTGGTGCTGGTATATCTTTCGTAATTGGAGCAGGTGCAAGCCTAACCGAGACAGCAATTAATGGTGGAGACATCTTTAGTAGAGATGCCATCGCAAAATCTTTAATTTCAGGTTCATCCGCCGCAGCAGGTGCTTTTGCCGGAGGGTTGTTACGTGGAAAAAGTACTTTGCAAATTGAAAACCTAAGATTCAATTTTGCAAAAGAGGTTTTTAAAAATGAAGTCAACCAAGGACTCAAGGCTGCGGTTGGTGGTGTTTTTGGTGGGAGTCTAGATTTTGTTGCCAAAAATTCTTGTGGCTACGGGGATTAAGATGGAAGGTTTAATATTGTTTTTTATTTGTATCTTAATTATTGGATATAACATCTACTTTATTAAAAAAAATAAAGATGTATCGGAAAAAAAAATAGAAGTAAAATTAGCTTTCATCGGTACCCCCTTAACTCTTTTGCTGCTGATTTACTCTGTTATTTATTTGTATAAAAATTGGTAACCGGTGTTTTTAGGTTTTTTGGAAACTTTTGGCCATGCATTTATTATTAGGTAGGAGATGCTCTTCTTTCTTCGAAGAAAGTCAAATGCAAGGGCTGTATTTGTCTGAATGAACAAGGCTTGGATAGAAGATACATCTATTCCATAATGCTAGAAATTCAGCGCCCCTGGCATCTTTATTGCTCCTGATTTGCCCCCGGGATAAAGTGTTCCCTAGGATCGAGGCCGCAAAAGGTGTAGTTTCGCCAATCTGAGAAACCCGTTTGTTATTCGAGATCCGATTATAATCTAGGATAAATTTCATTAGATTTAATGAAATTTCAATAGAAAATGCAGCCTACTCTTAGATTTAAGGAATCGAACCGTATCAATCTGCCAATGCTCAAGACTGAATTGTTAGCCTTTCACAATGTATCATCAAAGCCTTAATGAAAATTGCCAACTGTTGGCCAAAAATTCTTCAAACTTCATCAATATACAAAAAATTAAGTAGGACGCACTTAGTGTGCATGAGAAAATTACCTCATGAATACTACAGACTTATCAGGGATACAGCCTTCAAGCAGATAATCACATACAGCCATTATGATCCAGTGGTGGGAAGGTTTGTGCAGAAAGATCCGATTGGCCTTGCCGGTGGCGACACAAATCTTTATCGTTATGTGAAAAACCAACCACTGATTTATACAGATCCGACAGGAAATTTCTTCTTACCAGGCGCTATAGTAGGAGGAGTTATTGGTGGCTTGTCTGGAGCTGCGGGAGCAATTATTCAGGGTGGAACTCCTGGACAAATTGCAGCTTCGGCAGCAATTGGTGTTTTCGCTGGTGGATGGGTAGGCTCTGGTACTGGAGTTTTGGCAGGTTTTCTTATAAATGGCGGAGCTAATATTACTGGGCAAGTAATCAGCGGAGCCGATAGTTTAAGTAAAATCAATTTCTCCAGCGCGGCATTTTCTGGCGCCGCGGGAGCCTCTGCAGCTGCGCTAGGAGCCTTAACTGGGACAAGTGTTTCAGGAGCATTTGGAGGGAGCTTGGCCGCGAGTTCGCTTGATATTCTTGCTGCTGCTGTTGGCATATCACCTAATTCATCAGGCACTTCTTCCCCCGCAGCTCCCGTTGGAGGAATGTGTGGGGGTGGCAATTGAAAACCTACAGATATCCCAATACAAAAGAATGGAAAATTGCAGGCATAGTAATAGTGACCTCAATGATATTAATAATTTTAACTCATATCAAATTTCAGGATATGAGGATAACAGTTTTTTTTATTGTCATCATGGGCCTGGCATCTGCAAGAGGAATTTATTCTCAGTATAAGCGATACAACCAACTGATGGAAATAATAGTGGATTCTAATAGGATAGTAGCAAAACGTTGGGGCGGAATTTCAAATTATTTAGAAATGGAGATTGATGAAATTGAGAACGTCACACCTTTCAATATTGATAACTATAGAAAAGGATTAAAAATAACCAAAGGAGCTGAGTGCATTTATATTGGCGACTCAATTCAGAATTTTCAAGAAATAATGTCGCTACTTAAAAGTAAAGGCTTCCTAGAATAATTCTGGAAAATTATTGTTCTCTAGATCCCCATGTCATGACCTAAATGGCCGCAAAAGGTGCAGATTCGCCAATCTGTAGGATCTGTTTGTGATTCAAGATCCGATTATATCAAAAGGAGATTTCATTCGATTCAATGAAGTCTCCAATAGAAAGTGCGGCGCCACTATTTGAGTTCTAGAGACCTGCACCGTATCAACCACCACTGAATAATACGACAGTTGTTGGCCTGTACAAACTTGCTATCTGAGTCTTATTGAAAATGGCCAACAAGTGGCCGAAAATTCCTAAAACTTCATCATAATACAAAAAATTAAGTAGGACGCACTTCGTATGCATGAGAACATTTTCTCATGAATACTAAAGACTTATCAGGGATGCAGCCTTCAAGCAGATAATTACGTACAGCCATTATGATCCTCAGATCGGAAGATTTATGCAGAAAGATCCGATTGGATTGAATGCGGGAGATACGAATTTATATCGGTATGTTTCAAATAATCCATTATCATTTATCGACCCATTAGGAATGGCGAATGTTAATCCCCATGATACAGGTTCGATACTTTATAAAAGTCTAGATGATGCAGCCTATGCCGCTCTCGCAAATGTAAATGATCTATCAAAAGGTATTAATCGAGAAATTGGAGGAATAATAGTTCAAAACAAGTACGGGGAGTATTATTCAACGAACTATGTCATTGGCGAGGAGGATTCAGTAATAATTAACTACCAGTCAAGTGATAGGCTTGTTGGTGATTTCCATACTCATGGTGGACCTCCAGGCACGACCGGCTATGACCACTTCTCTACCGCAGATATTACTTCAAATATTGAGGTAGCGAATGCATTAAATAGACAGTTCAAGAGTTATATGACGTCTCCGAGAGATATTACAAACGTGATGACAAATGGAATAGGAGGTCCAGTATGTCCACCAAGATAATTTTACTAGTTTTACTTGTGGCCAATTCATGTAACAAGGTTTCAAAAACTGTGGAACTATGGACTGTGGAGGATAAGCAGCTTTCATCAATTCTTGGTAGGAAGATATCCTATCCAGAAATTGAAGGAGATGAGACCGGAGACTGTTTGTGCATTATAAAAAATATAAATGACCAAGGCATTAAGTTTGAAAAAATAAATTGTGAAGTGAGCTGTGAAAATAAGTTTAAGCTCAACTGCCCTTACCGTCAAATTGGTATGGGTTACAAAGATTATGAACCTCATACTGACGTAAAAAAAATTAATCAATTTTTCTATCAACAAGAAGGTGAAAGGACAAAGCATGCATTAATTGCCGATAAAGCGTTGAGTTATTTAGAGCACGTCAGAAATATATGCTTTCTGGACCATAAAATTTCTGGAGAATATGAAATTGATATTAAATATCACTGATCTGTGGTCAGAGGTGTAAACAACAAAACCCTCTATAAATCAAACCAAGGTTATTCAGGAAGAGATAACTATAGCGGGATACTGATTCCAAACATGTCAGAGCAACCAGGTGAAAGTTTATGCAGGTAAAGCCATTTCAGTTACTGATTCTATTTTTTCTTCTTCGCTGTCAAGAGTCTACATCCAAGACAACAAAAAAGTATATGGATTGCAAGTTCGAAGAGTTTACCGAAGGAGACATCTACAATGCAGGACTCTACACCGGAACTGCGGGAAGAATAATTTCTGGTTACGTGAAAACAAAAAAAACTAATAAGAAACAAGTCGTACTCGACTCAATGAACTTTTTAGACCTACTATCCACTCCATCCGCATCTGAAAAAACCATCTTAAGCAAGATAAAGGATTTTGAAACAAAGGGGTTAGAAGTTGATTCAAAAAAAATTGAGAAACTTCTTAGCTCAAAGATTGCTTACCTTAAGACAGAAGATAAAAACATCTTGAAGGAAATTAATAACAAAACGATTCTCACTAAATATTTTAGAAATACGGGAAATAATCTATATATTTTGGATAAGCCGCCTATAGATCCAAGCACTTTGTATTCCGAGTTAGTAAACCAAAGAATAAAAGTCAAAACAGGGGGATATCTTGGCTATCCAATGGTGATTTGCAAGCCCTGAATAAAATCAAATAAGATTTGGGACATGCTCCCAAATACTTATCCAGAACAAGCATGCTACGAATAGGAGTACGAAGTGAAAGTACATAGAATTAAGTTTATAACAGGCCTTGTTTTTTTGTTGGGTACATGGAGTTTTGTATTTTTAATCAAGTTCATAGATAGAGTGTCTAATTGGTATTTTTCTGCCTTTAATGACACATTTAATAACCTCTCATATTTGAATACTTATTTCTTAAATTGTTCTCTGGTCTTGTTCCTAGGCGTTATTGTTCCCTTTTGGTTTTTCTCACAAATCAAATGCAAGAAATGTGGATATAAGTTTTTATTGGACATTTATAACCGGAAGCCAGGTCCTGAAGGACTTCATGAAATATTCTCATTGAAAAATTGTCCTAAATGCAATGCTGAGATAAATGAGGAATAATTCTTTAGAAGTGTTCAGTTTCAAGAAAAATAATTCCAACTACTGGCAAGGTCGAAAAAACAAACTACGCTGCAACCGACCTATTTTCTGACCGAGGGAGGTGTATGTCCTTTATAAAAGTAATTTTAATGATGTTCTTTCCATTCTATAGAATAGAGCTTCCAGTAACGTCGTGGCCAAATGAACTTCAATACCAGATCTATGAAAAAGGGGCTATTACTTACACTAAAGTTATAAAGGAGGGTGATCCTCATTATCAGCAATTGAAAGAAATAATTAAAAAAAATAAAGATGGTTGGAAATATGATTTTATTACTTATGCTCCATCACATATTTTTAAATCTGATGATCTCAACATTAATTGCTCAGGAAAAACAATTGTGATTAATTTCAAAAGCAAAAGCCATGACGAATGGGAACAAATCAGTAAAGGAACTGATAAGGATGTCTGTGCAACTATTATGGATAGAGCTGAATCTTATTTTGAGAAATAGTTCGCCCTTCTCCCAATCCTAAGTCCAGGCATTATTTATTAAAACTGAGGAGTCCATGCATTATAATGTCCAAAATATGGCCCAAACTTTCTAAAATTCCTAAATACCGCCAAAAGGTACATTGGATCGAGGGCCGCTGTCGATTCCCACTTGATGGTCACCACCTAAATTCCACCTTAGGTCACCACCACGGCTGAGTTATAACGTCAGCTCTTTCTTTTTTGCAACTCTTACTTTATTTTTTCCTTCCGCTCTGTAACTCTTACCTTTAAAAACCGTCACTTTTGCTCGGTCAAAAATTCTATCAATGGCCGCTGAGGCCAGAACAGGATCAACAAATACTTCCGGCCATTCATCAACATCTCGGTTTGACGTCAAGATCATTGCCGTACTGAAGGTTCTCCGGTCTAAAAGATCAAAAACTTCTTCCGAGACTTCACGACTTAAGCTTACTACCCCCCAATCATCCAAGATCCAAAGGTTAGAGCTAAGAATCTTTTTAAAAAGGAGCGACAGTTCATTCTTTGCCTTCGCCCGGATTATTTCCTCGGACAATCTTTTTAGTGAACTCCAGTAAACAGTTTTGCCAGCATAAATGGCCTTAAGCCCTATTGCTGAGGCAATGTGACTCTTTCCTGTTCCCGGTTGCCCAAGAAACAAAGCGATCCCATTCTCCGATACAAAATCCAGGGAGGCGATCTCTTCAATCCTATCTTTGTTAATCTGCGTATTAAAATTCCAGTCAAAAGTTTCCAGAGACTTTAATTCTGGAATCTTTGACCTTGCAATTTTTGACTGAAGCGACTTCTCTGACCTGGAATCCAATTCCCTTTGTAAAAGATTTGTAATCCAACCCAGGCTTACATTCTCCTTACTTTCTTTCAGAACTGGCACCAGCTCTGATGCCGCCGTACTAAGCCTTAAATTTCGTAACAATGTTTCAACTGCTTTTACACTCACTTCGATCCTCCTTAGTTGAGTAGTTTTTGTTGAATATATTCACTTGCATCCCTAATAAATTTATTTCCTGATGACTTCTTTATAAGTTTTTCTTCTTCAGGCCCAAGAGTAATAAAACGCAAGACCGCTCGATATCCTAGCTGATCACACTCCAGTGCGTGTTTGCAGGCAAGATCCAGCTTCTCCTTTGAGTGGTCCTTATCTAGATTTAAAATCCCCCAGATACTTCGTAAATCCACAAAGCCGTTTCCTTTCTTTAAAATCCAGTCGACCATTTCATGAACGTGAGGCCCTAGTTTGCCTGCTCGTTCCAAGTAAATACTATTTTCTGTCATTGTCTGTTCATGACTCTTCAGATGATGTCTCTTGGTTGATTTTGATTGATGGACTGCTGTTAAACGAGAATGAGTTTCAATAAGTGAACCCAGATAATAAATTTCCACAGAGCTAGAAGTTCCTATGATAAATACATCTTTCCCCACATACTCTTCACTTAGAGAGTAGTACTTACCTCGGAATCTTACGTGGCCATCACGGCGAACTTTACCCGTGTGGTATTCCTCCACCGTAAAACTTGTTTCTGGCAAATCCTTAAGAGTCATTGCTTCATCCTGCAGAAAAACATCAATAGGACGCAGTCTTGTTGTCCCGTGCTTGCGCTCATTCGCAAAAATAACCTTCTTGTCCAGATAACTCTGAGAATCTTCTATGGAAACAAATTCACCATGGGCCTCGTAAAGTCGACGTATATAGGGAACCGATCTCTCAACCTTACCTTTTTTCTCTGGATCGGCTGGGGGGAGAAGCTCAGCAATGACTCCATAGTGAGAACAAAATCTTTCAAAGCCGGGATTTAAAATCGGCTCAAACTTACTCGCCTCAGTAGCAAAGCATTTTGGATTATCTGAGGTAAGTTTTGCTGGAACACCACCAATTTCATTGAACATGCTCTCCAAGGTATTTAAAGTCATTGATAATTTATTGTCCCAGACTAAGCGAACCAGCATATAGCGAGAATGGCCCATAATTCCCGATAAAAACCAGAGCGTCTTCTTAACTCCTGTGTAAGGATCGATGACATCGCAGAGTTTTCCCCAGTCCAGGAGAAGCGATTCACCGGGAGCGTGGATAATTTCCGGAACAACTCTTACTAGAGGTTCTTTTTTTTCTAAATTATGTCGTTTTAAAAAGCGATAGAACGAAGAAGGTGCCACCTTTACAGGAAGTTCCTCAATAATTGTTACTCGCTTCCATCCAAATTCTAGTCTCTCTTTAATCCAGTCAATATGTTCCATCAAAAGTTGGTCTGGAATGGAGGCAGCTACTTTTGTTCCTATGGCCGGTGGGTCAAAAACAGACTCGGGATAAGTAGGAAGTGGCTTCCCATCGAGATATCCCATAGCCTTAGCAAGATCATGGATCTTCTTTACTCTTTTTTTTCCAACAGGAAGGTCCCGTTCGATTTCATTGAATGATTTTTTTAAAATCAGCTGCTCTACAATTTTTCTATCCATTGCACACTTCCTCATAAAGTGATTCATCCAAACCTCCTGTCCATAAATGGAATACAGGATTAGGATAATCGGTTTTAACAAGTCGTGTGGTGGTGACGGAGGGTGGGAATTTTAGGCCCTAAACCGGTGACCGATGGTGGGAAAAAGGTCGACTCAACCGGTGACGGCAGGTGAAAATAACCAGTTTCTAACCGGTGACCAAGGGTGGGAATTTTTAGCTAAAAAGTGGTGACCATTGGGTGGGAGGTAACACATAAAGACAGAAGCAGAAGCAAGACGAGAAGAAAAAAGACTAATAGGACAGCTTTCAAAAGAAGCCCAAAAGTTCGATGGCCTAGGCCTATCATGGTACGATGTTCTCCATTTATGGAAAAAAGAAGTTTATGCTGGTTACTTAGGAAGAATCACAGAGCCATCTGCTGAAGGCTACTTAAGTATCATTCAAAAATGGACGAAGCCTTGGAACGATAGACCAGCATCGGAAATAACAAGAGCTGATGGACGAACACTTCTTCAACTCATGAAGAAGAATGGTCTATCTCGCGCTTATCAAGTTAAGGTCAAGAATATCATCAACAAGGTGTATTCCTGGGGAATGGAGTTCAATTACATAATTGGGCCGAACGTCTCCCCACTTGAAGGCCTTATGATTGATAAGGGTGAAGAAAAAGCTCCTGATATTCTTTCACTTGAGGAAATAAGAAAGTTCCTTTCAACAGCAAAAGCACTAGACCATCAATGGTATCCAATATGGGCCTTTGCTATTTTGACAGGAATGAGAAGCGGTGAACTTCATGCACTGACATGGGATCAAATAGATTTAGAAAAGAATTTGATTCTGGTTGATCGCTCTTATGATTCAAATGTGAAATCTGTTGGCCCAACAAAAGGACGATACTGGAGAACAGTTCCTATCAATGGTAGTCTTCGAAGTCTCATTTTGGATTTAAAACAAAATTTGAATCTTATAAATTCAGGATTTGTTCTTCCAAGAATTAAAGATTGGGACAATGGAGATCAGGCCGTACCAATAAAAGCGTTCCTTAAATCCATAAAGGTTAAGCCAGTTAAGTTTCATGCCCTGAGGGCCTGCTTTGCTACGCAAATGCTCGCCAACGGAGTTTCGGCACCTGTTGTAATGAAAATTGGTGGCTGGAAGAAATCCGCAACGATGGACATCTACTTACGGCTTGCTGGTGTGGACACCAAGGGTGCGACTGATTGTCTTCACTTTGTTCCAGAGGACATTAGCTTTGGAGATAACGTAGTGAGCCTATTTTCAAACAGTTAAAAGAATTGTATTTTCATAAACATAGCAACATATTGAATTTACATATAATTTTTACAATACTTTAGTGTGACTTAAAATGTGACGAAAAGTGTGATAGGATTAAACATGGGAAAGGCTCCGATTAAGGTAACCGAGCATTTCGTAATAAAAACTGATGATGAGGGTAACGAAACGGAAGTGATTTATAATCCTCCGCTTTTGGCTGAATCAATAAATATCAGAATTGAGTTACGAAAGGAGAAGAACCACAACCGCGCTCATGTTCACATTATTAAAAAGGGAAAATATAAATCCCATGATGTGAGCATCGCTTTAGATGATTTTGAAATCTTAGCAGGCGGAGACAACTTAAAGCATTTTGCATCTGATGAATACGAAGTAATTGCTAACTTCATCATTGAGAATCAAGATCGCTTTATTGAAGTCTATGCAAAACTTAGAGGTGATTTATGAAACCGAGCAAGGAACAAATGAAGAACAAATTTATGGCCGACTTCAAAAAACACGGCGGTGGAACTAATGTTGATCCTGAGTTTACTGCGAAAGACCCAGAATCCCTAGGCATAGAACTTCAAGCGTCTTTTGATAAAATTTTCCCAGAACTCATCAAGCCTTCAAAATATAGAAAGCACGTTATCTTTGATGAAGATGTGTTTCATTTTTTTGAAAAACTCTCTGATGACAATGGCTCAAAATTTAGCTCAATGATTAACTCGGCCCTAAGAAGTTTTGTTCGTGAAAGGCTCGTTTCAAACTCTAAAGAGCATGACCCTGTGGCAGAACTGCTCTCGATCCGTGAACGTGAAAGAGAGCTTATTAAAGAAATTAAAGAACTCGATCTCACTAAAGAATTACAGCAAAAACTCGGCTAAGGATTGAATATGAACATCGCACTCAAAATAAAGAAAGAAATTGAAAAAGAAGGTCAAGAAATTGACCTGGAGACAATTCAGAAAATTATCGCTACCTACGAAAGACTGGAAGTACGGAGCAATAAAAATTATGATATTGAGCCTTTAAGATTTCGTTCCGATATTTTTCTCAAGGATGATTCAAAAAGTTTTGGGCCACAAGGGCATAAAGAGTAGTCTTTTTTCTTCTCTCTCAAAGTATCGTCGCTCAATCAGGTTTACTTTTTTATTTCTCCACTTCCGCCGGCGAAAGTTCGAACTCTTTACCGACAAAACGAATGAATGAGCAGGTAAAAAGAAACATTGATCGGTTTCCGCCTGATTTTATGTTCCAACTGACGGAAGAAGAATTTGAACAGCCCAAGAAAGCAAATCCACTTGGAGAACGATGGGGAGGTAGAAGATACATTCCATTTGTTTTTTCTGAGTGCGGAATAGCAATGCTCTCATCTGTTTTAAATAGTCCTCGTGCAATTTCCGTGAACATTTCCATCATGCGGACATTTGTCCGCTTGAGAAGTTTTCTAGCAATGGAGTCCGGATTGGCCGAGAAGATGAATAAAATAGAGCGAAACACAAACCATCTTTTCAAGATCGTGTTTGAGCGTCTTGATAGCCTTGAAGAGGCTGAATTGCCCAAGTATGAGCACCCTCATGATAGGAAAAGGATTGGTTTGAAAGACAAAGATGACTAAATAAAAACATTTGATATCACAAATTGTGATATCAAACATTGCTCTGCTTCAGTAACTGTCTCTATATGGGCTTGTTTGTGCTCAGTATACAGATAGAAAGTAGGGGGTTTATATTTTGTCCACTTTCGCCGGCGGAAGTCATTCCTTCTTGCAAACTTCGCTCTCGATTTCTAAGCTTATATCAACAAGGAATCTTATGAATTACATTCTTCTTCTGATTACAGCTCTTCTAACATCACCGGCCTTGAAGGTTCTTCAAAAGCAGTATGAAGATTATTATCAAGGCTGTGATAGAAGCATAGACATCATCCTCATGGGAACACTGGAAGACCTGGCTTTGAGCCTCGCCCAGCAATGTGATTCGCACAACTTGACGCACAGCAAAAACCAACTTCCTTAAAAGACCCTGAAAGTTTGATAAATTAAGGAACTTTCCATCCCCTTTTCTCGGCGCATTTGTTAGAACGACGCCATGAAAAAATTAGCTCTTATAGTCATGATTCTTGGTCATTCGCTTAGTTCGTACGCTCAAGACCAAGCGGCACAAAATCTCCTCGCCTACTTCTCAGGAAGTTGTAAAACCAGCGCCCATTGGACTCAAGCGGCGATTGCTGATTCAAATGCACTCATTAAGACTCTAACTGCTATGGCCAATGATCCTGACTGTGCTGGTGCCTCAGGAGCGATCTCTCAGCTCACCAATCTGGCTTCTCAACTGACCACCCTGGAAAAATTAAACGAAACGAAGAACTCCATCAGTATCTACAACGCTGAAGAACAAGAGCTCCTGATTCAGTTAACTAAGACTTCTGATCCGGATGCTTTATACGAGATTAATGAAAATCTTCGTGAGCTTCAGATTAAGCGGGCAAGGCTTCTTGCTAAAGATAAAGTTGGTGAGAGCCTTACAGGTGAAGATAAAGTCACCATTCTTGCTCAGGTGGCCCAAAGTGCGAACGCTTCTTTTCAGCAGATAACGGCGAATCAGAGATGTGTTGATAAGAATCCAACTCTCCTTAAATCCGCCACCTCCATTATGGCAGGAGTTGGTACGGCCGCGACTCTGGTTAATCCGGCAATAGGTCTCGCCATGACTGCAGGCTCAACTTTTGCCAAAGTGACGATGGATGGAATCAGAAGTCATCGTTACTCACGCACCATCCGAAATATCTCCGACAGCACAGTGACTTTTGAGGCCTATAGTTGCGCCCTTGAGTCTATGGCCGATCGTTGGTGCCAGATGCAGGATGCGGAATCGTTTTTAAATTTCAAAGCGAGAAATCGTCGTACGGAAATCGGAAACCAGGATTTTGCTAAGGCCATCTCTCTTAATGATCGTGAGATTCCGGTAATCCTCGACTGGCTCAATAAGGTGAGAAACGGAGTTTCTCCCCGAACAACTGCTGACGCTCAAAGAAGAAGAGTTGTATTAAGTCGAGAGCTCATCGTTCGCTCTCAGTCCGACTTTGGTCTGAGCTTAATTGAACAAAACCGCAATACCTATGATTCTCTGGAAGGAAAACCAGATGATCAGCAGTGGTTGTTTCTACGTTCCATCATCACTTCTCTTGCTCCTCAATATGTTGAAGGTTCAGAAGTAAAGAATCCTTTAAATGACATTCATGCAGCGATGTATTCACCTTATTACCTGATCGGCCTTCGTGAAGATGATCCACGCATTCGTTCAGTGAGTGGTATTTACGCTTTTTCTTCTTGGAATAAGCCTAAGGATGTCATCGTTAATCTCGATGCTGTTAAAGCAAGATACATAGAATGGATTAATCGAGCCTCAGAGCTTGTTAACCGCGAGTTAACCGAAGTTCAGCAGCCCGATCCTCTGCAAACACTCTCTAGTGCAAACATTGAGTCTGAGCCCTGGATGGTGACTCCCCTGGACGCTCTTAAGACCATCACAGACTTCCTGGAAAAGAATCCTCCAGGTGAGAGACAGCATGATTTCGAACGCATCTATAAAGACACCTTAGAGAAATTAAAAAAGATCCATGACACGATTGCAGTGACCATAATTACGGGAGACGTGTCTTCCGGATTTGATGAAAGTGGACTTACACCGATTGAACAAATCTATGAAACGGCCCAACTGAAATACGGCATTGTGGTTCTTCAGGCCCGACTTGAAATGATCGTGAGGCTCTCTCTATTAGAATACATAAAAAATAGTCCGGAAGAAGATCAGGTACTCATTGCTCAACTTTTAGCAGCGGATCGTTTTTTTGAATCAATTAGCCGCATGAATGGAACCTCGAGTTTTGCTGTTTTAAAAGAAGATATAAAACGTGGTAAGGCCTATACCATGTTGAACCTCTCAAGCTTTATGAACATTTTTGGTTTTAACATCAATCGTTCCCTTCAAAAGATGTATAACTCTGAACGACAATCCCCACCTTCAGTGGCCCAATCCTATAGAGATCTTCGTACCTCCATGTGTTTTCTGGTATTAGGTGCGGAAAATGTTGAGCAGTGGCTAGACCTAAGACTTTGTAATGGACTTAAAATGGAGGCCATGGAATTGGGAGGACCTGAATCTGTGACTTTAACTCCTGAGGTCTTCAAACAAGATCTGGCCAAGCGCGCTTGTACCTATCGGGAATACTTCAGACAAAGCGATATCTACCAGAAATGGGGCATTAAAAATAAGTCTCCTCGAGACATTGTCCATTAGGCTGAATAATTATTCTTAATTTAACGGTCTAATAAAACTAATCCAATTCTCCTATAATGAGTGTTAAGAGAACACAAAATCATAGGAGATTTATATGTTAAACACATACCTGATAGACCCTTCCCACTCAACAGCAAGCTTCAGCATTAAGCATATGATGATCGCTAAAGTTCATGGAGGCTTCGAAAAGCTTTCAGGAAAATTGGAATACGATCCTCAGGATCTTTCTAAAGCAAAAGTTGAAGCAAATATTGAAGTCGCCAGTATCTCCACACGAGACGCGCAAAGAGACACTCACTTAAAAAGTGGCGATTTTTTTGATGTAGAAAAATATCCTTCCATCACTTTTGTTTCAAAAAGTTTCAAAAAAGATGGCGATGATTTAAAAATCACAGGAGATCTTTCCATCCATGGAGTGACTAAAGAAGTCGAACTAAAAGTTGAAGGGCCAACAGAAGAAATTAAAGATCCATGGGGCAATCTTAAAATTGGTGCTTCTGGAACAACAAAAATTAAGCGTAAAGAATTTGGCCTTAGTTGGAACGCGGCCTTAGAGGCCGGTGGCTTCATGGTGGGTGATGATGTGAACATCACTTTAGAAGTACAGTTCGTAAAACAGGTCTAAGGCTTAAGGGGATAGGCAGGAAGTTTTTCACAACTCCTGCCTTCGCCCTTAAAGGAGGTAACATGTTTACCGTTAGAAAATCAAACGAGCGAGGCTTCGCTGACCACGGCTGGCTTAAATCACGTCATACCTTTTCATTTGCTGATTACTATGATCCGAAACATATGGGTTTTAAGAATCTTAGGGTTATTAATGAGGACCGAATTGCAGGCGGTACTGGTTTCGGTACCCACCCTCACCGGGATATGGAGATCATCTCCTATGTCATAAAAGGAGCTTTAGAACATAAAGACTCGATGGGAAATATAACCCAGATTAAACCTTATGAAGTTCAAAGGATGAGTGCGGGAACAGGTGTTGTTCACTCGGAGTATAACGCTTCCCCAAATGAAGAAACTCATTTCTTTCAAATTTGGATCATGCCGAATCAATTAGGGCAAAATCCCGGTTATGGACAAAAGTCTTTTGAAGACAAAATTAACTCTAAAAAGCTGGCCCTGGTCGTTTCACAAGACGGACGTGATGGATCGATTACGATTAAGCAAGATGCTGATATGTATATTTCCCGATTGAAGGCGAAAGATAAAGTGGAGTTTAATCTTAAAGCTGGACGTGGTGCCTGGGTACAAATCGTGAGAGGTAAGATCAGAATAGGAAATGAAGAATTATCATCAGGAGATGCTATCTCAACTCATGAATCACAAATTCTCAAATTCAATGCCATTGAAGATTCTGAATTTATACTTTTTGATCTTTAAATTAACTTACCAAGGCCTTGATCGCCTTTAATACAGATACCGGAGGCTTTCCCCAGAGAAGACGAAGCCTGTCTTTTAAATTGAGCTTCCCCTGGTAAAAGCGTTCAATCAACTCCTGTGGCAGAGTATAGAATCGTTCGAGCATCAAATATCTTTTCGAAGGGTGAGAAGCTTTAAATAGCATGCGATTGAGTAAACATAAATATTTCGCTTGTTGATAAAACTTCTCATCATATAAATCCAGAATGTTTTTCCAATCCGCCAGATCTATCCGTGAATTTTCTGCCAAGGCATGGACTCTTTCTAATGTTTGCGGAAAAGTATAACCAGTGACAGGTTGGTAAATACCTGAAGAAGCACCAAGCTTAAGAACTTCAGAACGCCTGTTCTTATCTATTTTTAGAGCAAGAGGTAAAGAACCCTGCTCTTCTCGAATAATTCTTTCAATCTCCCAACCCTGATCATGGAGGTATTTTAAAATCTCACTCTTTATCACCTCTGGATTTAAGTCGGGGGTATTAGAGTAATAAGTATCTTCTATAAGTAATTCCGTCTCACTCCAGGGAAGTAGATAAATGAAGCGGTAACCGTCAGTTTGGGGAACACGGACATCTTTTAATCGCACACTTGTTAGGCCATGGGGCTTTTTAAGTTGCACATCCAGTCCAAGAAATTTTTGATACCCAAACTCCCCTGCCGGATTTTCTCTCCATCCCCGGGCATCGATAACACAGGAAGCATAATGAATTTCTCCATTTTCTAATATAACTTTTTTGTCATCCATTGATTTTATCATTTGATTCAATCGAATTGAATTTCTATGGGTATCCATTAAGCGTTCATGAAAATCTTCCGATCGAATGGCAAAATACTCACTCTCAAGTTTTCGGTGATAGAGGGGAAAAAAGACCTCGTAGGAAGGCCAGCTCTTAGATATAAGTCGCATTAACCACTCTGAGTCAGACGACATGACATCAGATTCATGAAAGCACCAGGTATGATTACCGCCAAGAGTCCCGTTCTTCTCGATAAGAAGGACTCGTGCCTCTGGATGAAAGTGACTCAAGGCCTCTAATAAAAGTCCTCCGGCAAGTCCACCACCGACAATTAAACAATCCCAATAATTCTCATTAATTTCATTTTTCATAATTTACAAATTTCTTACCTTGAGTTAGCAATCTATCATGAATCATTTCGAAAAGTATGAGTCTTATATTCCTTTCGATTTATTGATACCAGGAAACTTTCTGGTAGCTTTCCTATGTCTCACCGTGATCGTCATTTTTCGCTACTTCTTTTTAACTATGCTCTTTTATGTGCCATTTTATAAACGACAATCCTACTGGTCACAAAAACGACAGATATACAATAAGCTTCCTGATCATAAAGCACAGATCTTTGAGATCAAGTGGTCACTGGTGAGTTCTGGAATCTTTGGAATTTCAGGAGTCCTTCTTGGAGTATTCTGGCAACTAGGTTGGGCAGAATTTTACCTTTCTTTTGATCATTACGGATGGACTTACTTCTTTCTAAGTCCATTCATTCTTTCCATACTCCATGATCTATACTTCTACCTCACCCACCGAATGCTCCATACTTCCTGGATGTACCGGCGCTTTCATTCAGTACATCACGCTTCTCTTGAGCCTTCCCCATGGGCCTCGTTTTCCTTCCACCCGGTTGAATCAATCATTGAAGCTCTTCCCATACCTTTATTCTCATTAATTCTGCCTCTCCATCCTGTAATCATCGTTATCTACCTGACTATGATGACTGTATCTGCCATCATTAATCATTTGGGTTTTGAAGTAATGCCGTTAAGACTCCAAAGATGGTTAATTTCAGGAACCCATCACTCAAGTCACCATCGTAATTTCAAATCAAATTACGGTCTTTTTTATACTTTCTGGGACCGTCTTTTCGGAACCGAATACGAATCTAAAAAATCCCCAAGGCCAGAGTTTCACTGACGCCAATATAACCTTCACTAAACCACTGCCACCAGGACAGAATCATCATCATATGCCCTAATAAGATAAAAAAGTGGCTCCACATTTCTACCCGATCCGAAGCTTGAGAGAGATAGCGGTACCAATGAAGGGCTTCATCAATTAATGAATAAATAATACTTAAAGCGACCAGTACCAGGGCCGGAATTTTCAAAAAAACGGGAAAGTGATAGGCCAGACATAAGACCATGACACTGGTGATACCGGCGAATATCGTAATATGATGAACCAGAGCTTCGGCACGTTGGAGGAACTCTTTATAAATAGTTCGATGTCCAATAGTATCAAAGGCGATAGCGGTAGAAAAAATAAAGACACCTAAAGGAATGTTATAAACATAGGCAGGAAAATTCACCCCATTGAAGTAACCGGACCCTATGAATAAGGAGACGATGGCAAAAAGCCCATACATTAATCCTACCCACAGAATATAAACGATCCAGTCTTTCTTATCAAAGTCCCGGACACGGCCAGCATATACTATCGTTTCTTTTATAAAACTCATCTGACTCATTTTAAACTCCACACTTTTTCAGGACTTTTAATCTTTTCACTTTGTATACAGGACCACCATAATTGTGACAGAAACGACTTGAAGGTAGAAAGAACAATCATTAATTTTTTGAACTTCGTCACATAAACTCGTTTTTGGAGACTCATGGCAGGGTCCCGACGAATCAAATAACCTATATGAGAATAAACTTTGGCCGCAATTAATACCGCCCATGATGATCTTAGAGAAAGAAATTTTAATCCTGCATATCCCTCACTATAAAGTTCATCGGCCCTCTTCAATAGCCTTTCCTGCATTTTAATCAGTAAGTCTTGATGAGAAGGATTAAAAAGCTTCTCTTCGAAAATTCCATATTCTTGTAACCATGAAAGTGGCAAATAAAGCCTTCCTTTCAATCGGTCCTCCTCAATATCCCGGCAAATATTTGTTAATTGCATGGCCTTTCCCATGGCAACCGCGTGAGCGAGGGCCACATCGTTTCTTATTCCCAATATATGGCACATCATGAGTCCAACCGTACCGGCAACACAATAGCAATAGTCTTCAAGCTCATCGAGGGTTTGAAAGCGGGTGGATGAGACATCCATTCCCATTCCCCTCAGAAGATCCAGAGGATATTTCATGGGAATATGATATTTGTTAACGATTTCGCTCATCCCCTGCATCTGAAAATTTTCAAATGATTCCCGTGAAGTCAGCTGTTCTGTTTGCTGCATGAGATTTCCTAAGCGTCTTTTAGATTCAGAAAGTGTCGTCACTTCATCAATTTCATCGTCACAATAGCGGCACCAGGAATAGAGCTTCCAAGCGGCTTCTTTCTCTTCAGAAGAAAAGAAGAATGAGGCCAAAGCAAAACTCTTTGAACCTTTTTGGATAGTGTCTTTATGTAATGCGAGTTCAGAGTGTTCCATTAGGCCATATCCTCAAGCATAAGACCGGCCGTGGCCTTGGCGGAATTGACAACTCCAGGCACTCCAGCTCCAGGATGTGTGCCGGCCCCGACAAAGTAGAGACCTTCTAATTGTCCATCTCTATTATGATGACGAAAATAAGCACTTTGAGTAAGTCTGGGTTCAAGAGAAAAGGCCGAGCCATGGAAGGAATTAAGTTCAGTTGAAAAATCCTGGGGAGTAAATATTCTCTGAGAAACAATATTCTCACGAAGCCCCGGCATGTACTTTTCTTCCATGTATTTGAGAATTTTTTCTGCATAGACCGGTCCCTCTTTCGACCAATCTATATTCATCATTCCTAAATGGGCCACAGGGGCCAGGACATAAAAACACTCATGGCCTTCAGGAGCGAGGTCAGGATCTGTAAGGCTTGGTACATGCAGATACAATGAAAAATCCTCCGGCAATGTTCCCTTCTTAAAAATATCGTTTAGAAGTTCTTTGTAACGAGGCCCGAATAAAACGTTATGATGGGCCAGATGGGGATACTTTTTCTTGGTTCCAAAATAAATGAGAAATAAACTCATACTGAAATGCTTATTTTGTAAATCCCTGGCCGTTTTTTGAACGATGGGTTCGCTCTTTAAGAGATCTTTATAAGTATGAACAATATCGCCATTACTCACAACGGCATCACAGGCCCAGATCTCTCCATGAATAGTTTTAACGCCAAGAATTTTTCCATTCTCCGTCATAATTTCTTTTATTTCATTCTCGAGACTGATCTTACCTCCCAACTCTGTAAAATATTTTACCAAGGCATTCACCAAGGCCCCTGTTCCCCCTTTAGGAAAAAAGACTCCCCAGTTTCTTTCAAGAAAATGGATTAAGGTATAGATAGACGACGTACTAAATGGATTTCCACCCACCAGAAGAGAATGAAAACTGAAGGCCTGGCGAAGATGTTCATCTTTAACATAACGACAGATGGTCGAATAAACACTTCGATAGGCACCTAACTTCAGGAGTTGAGGAGAAACTTTGACCATACTCCAGATGTGGAGGAACGGAGTGGCCGCAAGTTTGGTGTAACCTTCTTCAAAGACTTCTTTGGAATACTCGAGAAACTTTTTATAGCCCTCAACATCCTGAGGAGATTTTTCATGGATCTGTGAATAAAGTTCTTCCGGATTATTACTATAATCGAATTTATAACCATCATCCCATAAAAGGCGATAGAAGGGAGACACTGGAATCATCTCCACGTAGTCGCTCATTTTTCTACCGGTCAGTGCAAACAGTTCTTCAAGGCATTCAGGGGCCGTAATAACAGTCGGCCCGGCGTCAAAGGTAAATCCTTTATCTTTATAAACGTAGGCCCGCCCACCCGGGAGATCTCTTTTTTCAAAGATCTTCACTTCCATGCCAGCCGCTTGTAAGCGTATAGCTGCACTCAATCCTCCAAAACCGCTTCCAATAACCGCAACTCTTTTAGGTGTAGGCATTTGCAACTTTCTCCATGATATTTTTTAGTTGAATTAAGGCTTCAGAACTTTTTATTCCGGGGAAACCTTTATTTAAATGAGAATAGATTTCCCGGTGTAATCGCTCGGCTTCAGTTAGGGCACGTTTTTTAAGATCAGATTTTTCTAAAAATAGTTTTAAAGGACCTTCATCCGGCAACAGGGCCACCGCTTCTTTGAAGTCTTTAAACTCTTCCTGAGTTCCATAACGGGATAGATACATCCAAACCCATGACGCTCTTCCTAAACGTAAATCCTCAAGGGACTTTGAGTTTTGACTTCCAAGTTTAAGATTCCCTAAATCATCAAACCTTTGAAGAGAAACGCCGATTGCACTGCCAAGTTGGCCCAGTGTGCTCACATCTGCTTCTTCATTGCCAAGTAGCCCCCCGACTTGTAAGGCCAATCCAATGAGAACTCCACTTTTTAGTTCATGACTTTTCATTCCAAGGTCAAAAATAGTTTCTCTTGGAACCGCCAGCATATGGGCCATTAAATCATAGGCCTGTCCATGATGGGCCTGGGCCATAGCATGGTGAGTGAGAAATAAAATTTTAATCTTGGTGGCATCGGCCAAAGGAAGAGCATGTACCATCTTAAGAGCTTCAAAGTACATCCAGTTCGCAGCATTGAGTGCACAAGGCATGCCGTAAAGGCGGTGCAAACTTTGTTTTCCACGGCGCTCAAAACTATCGTCCTGAATATCATCTACAATCAAGGAACCCGAATGAATCCACTCAATCATTTTCATCAGCTCTGTTACTGATTGATCAAAAACAGAGGATTCCTTTTTGGTAGAATAGAGGGCGAAACCGATCCTAACCAAATCTCCCCTGAAATCTTTTTTAGGACGTGCCAGGAAATCTTCCACCGGACCATTTAAAAATGTACCTAAAAAAGAGTCAGGGCAAAAAGCTGAGTCACTCATCATTGGACACCCTCATAAAACTTTATGATTTTTTATTTAAGAACTTCACAAAGTGGTTTGCGCTCGGAAAATCCACCATCCTGAATAGAGGTAAGGACTTTACAGGTATCATAACCATTCTTAAGCAGGTTCTCATTGGCAGCACTCAACACATCCAATGACACTTGTGGAGACCGGCTTAAAATCCATGCATATTCAGTTGTTGGATCACCAACTACTGCATATGAATAATCTTCAGCTAAATCCAGAATCCAATAATTTCCTCCGAAGGAATAAACCCAATCAAAAATTTTCACAAAAGTTACTTTAAGCTTAGCGTTTGAGTTTTTATCAACAATTTTCGCCCGAGCCTCAGCAGTTTTCCGGGCACCGGTTTTAGTGTCGCAAGAGTTTAGAACTTTAATTGTATTGGCCTTAGTAAGTGAGTACTCAGCGACAGTATTACCAACACATTTTTTTTGAAAGCTTTGCGGGATACTGGCAATCTCATACCAGGTTCCAAGATAACGATTAAGGTCAACATTCTCAACTGTTTGCACACGACTTTGAGTTGGGCCGCCCATGGCAAAGGTATTACCTGCTAACATAAGAAAAACACTTAAAAGTAATTTCATAGGACCTCCTTAGCTGATCACCAACCATTGATGACCAAAACTTATTTCAAAGAAGTACCCCCTTATTTTATTATTGTATAGATTTTTCTATACAAATATTTAAAACCATGTAAACTATACTAGTGAAGAAAGAAACTGAACTATTTAATATTCGAAAAGTCATTGAACTCACGGGAGTAACCGAATTCACCCTGCGTGGATGGGAAACCCGTTACCTTGCCTTTGCCCCTCACCGGACAGAAACAGGCCGGCGGCTCTATCATCGAGAGGATATCCTCAAGATTAAGGCCCTGAAAGACCTGGTGAATCGAGGTTACCGAATCGGATCAATTGCATCTCTCGGTCTCACTGAACTTCAAGTATTGCTTGATGGCATAAATCCATCTGAGATTGATCCCATCATTGATCCCGACATTTCAAAAATTCTGAAACTGGCCGAAAGGTTTGAATGGGACCAAATTCAAAAGCTTATCATTAGAAAAAGAACTAAACTCTCCCCTGTAGACTTTATACTGACCTTTATCCTGAATTTGATCCATGAAGTTAATATTCTTGTGGAGTTGCAGCAATTTTCCATTGCTCAAGAACACATCCTTTCTTCAATGATAAAAGAGAATATCTTCTTTCTTAAAACCACTGCTCCTTCTCCTCATCATAAAAATGCACGAATTGTATTTGCGGCACCTGAAGGAGACCTCCATGAAAATGGACTATTGATTGCCGCAACATTAGCTAGCTTAGCGAAAATTCCCAATATCTACATTGGAGTAAATACTCCTAAGAATCATATCTGTGATGTCTGTCTGAGATTTAAGGCGACTCATCTCATCCTTACTTCTACTGTTTCTAAAGAAGAAGGGGCCAAAGAGGACTTAATGAATTTTATCAATTTCCTCGATCGTCATTTGCCTCAATCCATGACTCTCTGGATAGGTGGACGTAACAGCATGAAGCACTCATTTGGGCTAGGAAGATCCTTTAATTTAGTATCCTCACTTCATGAGCAAAATGAAATGTTCGAAAAACTAAGGAAACAAAAACCATGAAAATTCTAATGACCGGTGCCACTGGATTAATTGGAAAAGAACTTGGAAAAGCGCTCTCCGGGGAAGGTCACGAAATAACCGTCCTTTCTCGCAATGCTGAAAGGGCCAGTAGTGAGCTTCCCTTTCCGGCAAAAGTTTTCTCATGGTCTACTGAGAAAAATTTCCCTGAAGAAGCGCTCTATAACATTGATGCTGTGATCAATCTCGCAGGAGAATCCATTGGGGCCGGGAGATGGAGTAAAAAAAGTAAGAAACTTATTTATGACTCCCGTATTGAGGGAACGAAGAAACTTATCAAGGCCATAAAAGAATTATCCTCAACTCCACATTTCAAATTAAAGGATTTCATATCTGCTTCGGCCATAGGCATTTACGGTGATCAGGGTGACCAACAACTTTGGGAGAATTCCTCTCATGGCAGTGATTTCTTAACTAAAGTATGTGAGGACTGGGAAGAAGAAACCAAAGTCCTGGCCACAATGAATATCAGAGTTGTTAATCCACGTATTGGGATTGTCTTGTCTCAGTATGGTGGGGCCTTAGAGAAACTCCTTCCGTTATTTATGAATGGAATTGGCAGTGCTGTTGGTTCCGGTAAGCAGTGGATGAGTTGGATTCACCATCAGGATCTCGTAAGACTCTTTCAGCATATTTTAAATAATAAGTCGGTCAATGGTGCTATCAATGCAGTTGCGCCCAATCCGGTAACCAATTTAGTCTTCAGTAAAATTCTTGCAAGAACACTAAATAAACCGCTCTTTCCCAAAGTTCCCTCTCTCGTCCTCAAACTCGTTTTAGGAGAAATGTCGACATTGGTCCTGTCAAGTCAGAGAGTTTCTTGTGAAAAGGCCCTAGGGTCAGGCTTTACCTTCAAATACCCTGGACTTGAAGAAGCATTTGATGAAATCACAACCAACATCCGAAACGGATATCAGGAATATTTTGCGGAACAATGGGTGGCCAAAACACCAGAGGAAATCTTTCCTTTTTTTACCAATGAAAGTAATTTAGAAAAGTTAACTCCCCCTTTCCTCCGTTTTAAAGTTCTTAAAAAATCGACTCCCAATCTTGATAGCGGAACCATTATCGATTACAGGCTTTCACTTTATGGGCTTCCTTTTTTCTGGAAAACTGAAATTACAAGTTGGGAGCCAAAGCGAAAGTTTGTTGATATCCAGCTAAAAGGCCCTTATAAGACCTGGCACCACACCCACGAGTTTATCCCATTCTTAAATGGTACGCTTTTAAGAGACAGGGTTCTCTATCGATTACCGCTTGGGATCCTGGGGAATCTGATTGCAGGATTTAAAGTAAAGTCTGATGTTAACAATATCTTCGCTTTCAGAAGGCAGTATATTTTTAGAAATATTTAAATTTCAGTTCTATTTTCTTTTGCCCCTGGATTTTGAATTTACTCTTTGAGTAACTTGGAGGACCAAAAAGAACAATTGGATTATTAGAAAAGGCAAATCCTTCGCGAGGGATTCCGAATAATCCCGTGTCTAGTTCGTCATTATTATTTTCATCATGGAATGCAGTGATCGCATAAGGGCCATCGGGAATATTCTCAAGAAGTAATCCTTCACTCATGGCAAGCTTTGCAGTTATTCTTCCTTCTTTGAAGCTTTTTGAGTTTTTATCGGGATAACCCTCCTCATCATTAAAAATAAGAAAGAGAACAGTGCCTGAGTCATTCTTAAAGTTCGTGAAATGGATATTTAAGTCACCAGCAAAGCTGGTAATAGGGAGAAGAAAGGGAATGGAAAGAATCAAATGTCGAATCATAGTGTCATACTAAAAGAGCTCCTTTAAAAAGTAATCTATTTGAACCTTTTTTTTGTCAAAACATGGAAAGTTAGTTGATAATTTATACTATGGATCTAAACGAAATCTCTATTTTCATTAAAGTCGTAGAATTAGGAAGCTTCATTGCCGCAGCAAATTCTTTGGATATGCCTAAGTCCACAGTCAGTGCCAAAATTTCTTCATTAGAAAAAAGACTGGGTGTGACTCTCATCAGGAGAACCACCAGAAAACTTCATATTACTGATGTTGGTAAGAAGTATTTTGAAGAGTGCCAAAGGGCCCTTTCACAAATTCAGTCGGCAGAAGAACTCGTTTCAGAAGGTCAGACAACTCCCCATGGACTCTTGAGAGTCACGGCACCGGTAGAACTCGGCGGTGCCCTTCTCCCTTTAGTGATTACTGAATTCAACAAAAAATATCCCCAGGTTGTCTTAGAGCTTATCCTGACAGACCATACAGTTGATCTTATCGCTGAAGGGATAGACATCGGTATCAGAACGGGAAGGCTGAAAGATTCAAGCTTAATCTCTAAACGCCTGGGTAATATCTATTTTGCTCCCTTCGCTTCCCCCAAGTATTTAAAGAATAATCCGGTCATTAAATCACCAAAGGATTTAGAAAAATATGATTCTATCGTTTTCTCTTCATTGGGGACCAATGAATGGCAACTCATGAGTGGCAAAGAAAAGCAAATTGTTAAGCCTCAAAAGCAAACAGTCGCGAATGATTTGAATTTAATTAAAACCTTAACGATCTCGGGAATGGGAGTGAGTCTCCTTCCCACTTTCTATTGTTATAATGAAGTAAAAACGGGAAAACTGACCCGCATACTTAAAAATTGGCAGACAGACCTGAGACCGGTCCACTTCATCTACCCTTCTCAAAAATTCGTCACCCCAAAAATCAAGGCCTTCATTGAAGTGGCGACGAATATTTTGAAGACAAATTTAGAAATTGCTGAACTCTAAGGATAATGAGGCACTCTCACTGGTTCTTCAGGAAGAGGAATCTTATCCTCATCTCCAGGCACCATAGGAAAAGTTCCGTCGATCCAGGACTTTTTGGCCAGTTCAATTTTATCTTTACTACTTGAAACGAGATTCCACCAAATATAACGAGGCTCTGGAAATACTTCACCGCCAAAAAGGGCCAGGACAACATCTTTTGAATGTTTGAGTTCCATTCCAGAATCTCCAAGCATAACGATCATCTGGCCTTCTTTGTAGGTCGTCCCACTGATCGAGATCTCCCCTTTAACCACGTAGAGAGCGTGCTCATGACCCTTTTCCTCGAATGAAAAAGTTCCTTCCTGAAAACCTCTCATCACCATAAAGACGAGAGGACTATAAGTGTGAAGTTTTGAAGTATGGCCCAAGGCACTTCCTGCAACTAAATTAATATTCAGAGATTCTGTTTTAAATTCTGGAATATCGCTTTTCTCATAATGAATGAAAGAGGGATCCACATCCTCTTCCTCCTTAGGCAAGGCCACCCAGAATTGTAATCCATGAATGGTTCGGTCCTGCGCCCTCGCCTCAGGAGTCTCTCTTTCCGAATGAGAAATCCCTTTACCTGCAGTCATCCAATTAACTTCACCGGGTAAAATGAGTTGAGTCACCCCCAGGGAATCGCGGTGGAGAAGAGAGCCTTCAAATAGATAAGTGAGAGTAGAAAGACCGATATGAGGATGAGGCTTAACCTCAACATGATCTTGTGGGGCCTTGAGAAAGACCGGGCCCATATGATCTAAAAAGATAAAGGGACCAACCATTCTTTTCTTCATCCAGGGAAGAATTCTTCTCACAGGAATCCCAATATCTTTTACCCGAGAATCAATAACAAACTGGATTTCATTTTTCATGTGAGACCGTCTCCACAGTTGTTTTACGTTCCAGGAAACGATGGATAGGACACTTATTAGCAATTTCTATCAGCTTGGCCTTTTGCTCACCATCCAGTTCTCCCTTTAATTGGATTTCCCTGCGGATAATATTTTCCTCTGCTTCTTTGGTAATTGTCACGACGGTTTGAATATCTTCCAAGGGCCACCCTTTTCTCTTTGCATACATCATGACGGTTATATTGGTGCAGGCCCCAAGACTCGCTTCCAAAAGCTCATGGGGATCAAGCCCAGTGTCATCTCCTCCAAGTTTGGGTAAGACATCAGCAATGAAACTATGCCGTTCATTAGACGCGGTAACGCTTAGATTATTATTCTTCTTTACGGTTATCATAAGCAATCCTTGTGAGAGCTGGTATGAGTCTTATATTACCAGTAAACATGATTAGAGATAAGTGCCGATTAATGAGATTCATTGTCCATTCATGTAGACAAAGCTAAAAGGGCTCTTCGACAATAAACTCATTAATAAAGGAGAAGTAATGGAACTAAAAATTACAGATACAGTGGTTGGAGAAGGAAAAGAAGCGGTTAAAGGCGCTCTTCTTACTATGAACTATGAGGGTTTCCTGGAAAATGGCACTAAGTTTGATTCATCATTGGATCGTGGTCGCCCTTTCGAATTTGTCATCGGCTCCGGAAGAGTCATCAAAGGCTGGGATCAAGGAATCATGGGTATGAAAGAAGGCGGTAAGCGTACTCTTCATATTCCGGCGAATCTGGCCTATGGAGATCGCGCTGTCGGTGGCATCATTCCAGCAAATTCAAATCTTATCTTTCATGTGGAATTAATCGAAGTTTTAACCAGAGACTAGAACAATTAATAAAAAAAGGGCCCCGCTAGGGGCCCCATCATTTAGAATTTAGAAGTAAGTTCTTTCTTCTTTTCCAGATCAACATCAAGATATTGATAGAGATGCTGAAAGTATTCACTATAACCAAAGTTTTTTATCCAACCTTGGCTAATGTATTGCTTCTCACGATGAAATCCAAAGATCCAGGGAACTTGCTCGGAAACCATTTTGTTGATTTCAGCATATAATTTTGATCGTTCCGGAGAATCTTGCATGAGAGTCGCTTTCTGAAACATCTCATCAAACTTAGGATTACAATAGTTAGAACCATTGGATCCAGGCGAAGAATTTGGGCAGTAAAGAAGCGAGAGAAAGTTCTCTGCATCCGGATAATCTCCGTGCCAGGCCATGGTGTACATTTGATGCTGACGTTTTGTCACTTTGTTCACAAGTTCAGGCCATGAGTTAGAACCAAGCTTAACTTTAATTCCAATATCACCCATACATTTAATAAAGAACTCAAGCATTAATCTTGAATCAGTCGATACCGTTGTCTGAACAGTAATCTCCGGGAGTCCTTCACCATTCGGGTAACCAGCTTCTTTTAAAAGTTGCTTGGCCTTTTCAACATTATACTCGACATAAGGGTTTTTAAAGTTTGGATCATAACCACCTAGCCCTGGAGGAATCACTCCATGAGCGATCGTTCCCGTATTCACATAGAATAATTCGTTCGATTTAGCACGATCGTAGGCCATAGACATGGCCTGACGGAGTTTTACGTTATTTTTAAAGAGAGGATCATCATGGTTAAAGGCATAAAAAGTCACATCGAGCATTGGCTCTGCGGATAATTTCATCCCTTTTGCTACGAGGTCTGGAGAAAGGGATTTTCCATCTTTTGAAAGAGCTTGGTCAAAGTTATCTTTAGGGAGCTCAAGGACATCCATTTTGCCTTTATTAAGGCTGAACCAACGAGGCTGGGCTTCAAGCATGATATGAACAATGATGCTATCGAGCATTGGAACTTTTTGTTTCGCAAGTTCCGGATCAGCGGAAGGGAAAAACTTCTCACGATAAGTTGGGTTCCTGAAATAAACAATCGTGTTGGACTGATCAAAGTTAGGAAGAATGAAAGGTCCGGTTCCAACCGGGTGATTTAAAAACTCATTCCCATAGTGCTCTACCGCCTCTTTAGAAACAGCAACAGTATAAGGCATGGCCAGTGCATACATGAGCTGAGGATATTGGCGGGCCAATTTAATTTGAAGAGTGTAATCATCCAAGGCCTTGATTCCCTCGATTTCTTCCTCATAATTAACTTTTTCGGCTGAAGCATATTTGTTACGCCATTCATTAACACCGGCGAGCTTTTCATCAAAAAGCCACCAACCTTTACTCATTAACTTTGGATCGGCCAGACGCTTGAATGAATATACAAAATCCTGGGCCTTGAGTTCTCTTCCTTTTCCTTCAGGAAAAGCTTTGTCGTCATGAAAGAGAACACCTTTTCTGATTTTGAAAGTATAAGTTAAACCATCTTTACTAACAGTCGGCATCGCCTCAGCAAGATTGGGATGAAGCTCATAAGGTCTTTTCGTTGGATGGAATTCCAAAAGCCCTTCATAAACTTTCCCAATCTCATGAGTCTGATACATATCAGAGGCCATGATAGGATCATATCCTGCAATCTTTGATGGCGAGATGAGATTCAATTCTTTTTTGGTAAAGTCTCCTTGCTTTGTACACGAGAATGCCAGCAAAGCGAGTGCGAGAACACTAAATAGCAGTGATAACTTCATAAAAACTCCTTGAGGTGCTTAATCATTGCTAAAAAGACTTCAAATTACAAGATATTGAATGAATAAAGAAAAGCGTCAATTTTTCGACAAAGGTCGTATTTCGAATAGTATTTTTCCTGAAACATAGGCTTTTTCAACATTAAAAGTTAACATTTAGAGTATCGCAAAGTTAACTGCGCCAATATAAAGTCATTTATTATGCTTAAAGTTATAAAACAAATTAAATATGCCTTGAATCCTGAAATGATTCAGGCAGATCTCGCTACCCTCCTTTTAAATTTGGACCCTGAAAATTCATATCAAGAACGATTAATCACACTGGCACAAATAATGGAATGGGTGAGACTGCCGGTAAAACAACAGGTCGATGGAGAGACTCCTAATTTTATCCAGGCCAGGAACATAAGATTCAAGTTCCTTTTTCAATTTTTAGATCGAAATGAAAAAGAGGCCAATTTCCTTGCTACAACTATTAAAGAGTTCCTGCTTCCAGGCAGGGCCGTGAGTCTTTATTGTTTGACGGGCATCTCTGAGAATTTGGGCTTTTTTAACGAAATTTCAAATCGAATGGTCGAAAGAATCCTTCCTGACACCTATACCGAGGAAGATTTAAGTGAAGTTTTAAAAGCACTCATCGTTGATGAAGACGACGCTGTATGGATAGAAAATTCATTCCCACTGCTTCTTACAACTTTTCAAAATTATGCCAAGAAATATTCCATTTCATTTGAGACACTAAAGACTGATAAAAAGGTTGCTATAAGCATTCTAGGGGCACAGGTAGCAACGATCGGAACAACAAAAGATATCCGCCGCCGACTCATTGGAAAACGTCTTGCTGATATGAGCTTCCTGAACCTAAACGTCACCATTACTTCTGGCGGCGAAGTTGAAAAAGTTCTTCATGAGATTCAGGAATCTCGCAAGGATCTTCAAAGCGTTCGTGCCAATATCGAGCACTCGGGGGTATCAGTGGACCTGATTTTCAAGCTTGAGAAGATTAATGACATTCTCGATCGTATCGAAATGTTAATCTACTTAGGACAAAATCGGGACGAGCCTTTTGTTCTTGGTCAATTTATTGCCCGGCTTATCAGATTCGAACTTGAAGCCAAAGGGATCAAAACTTATATCAAGGAAAATATCCATCTCTTGACTCGGAAAATTGTCGAGCGAGCGGGAGAAAAAGGACAGCACTATATCGCCCATTCTTCTGCCGAGAAAAGGGATCTTTTCATTGCTTCGACTCTGGCGGGAGTCCTAACGGCATTTACAGCACTGTTCAAGTACCTGATTGCTATTGCCTATTTCCCTCTCTTCTTTGAAGGGTTCTTCTTTTTCATTAACTATGCTGCCAGCTTCTTAATTATGCAAAAATGGCACCTCGCCCTTTCCAGTAAGCAGCCGGCCTATATGGCTTCGGCCCTCTCTCGCCGATTTGAAGCTTTTAAAAAGACCAAGAATCTTAAAGATGTTTCCCTCGAAATAAGAAGGATCGCCAACTCTCAATACATAACGACTGCAGGGAACTTACTTTGGGTTATTCCGGTTGCCATTGCTCTGGATTGGATCTGGTTTTTTGTATCGGGCACTCATGTGATGACTACCACTGAATCATTAAATGCCATTGATAAAAACAATATTTTTACGAGTTTAACTCTCCCATTTGCCTTCTTCACCGGAATCGTTTTATGGTTTTCCAGTGTTGTCGCCGGCTGGGTTGAGAACTGGATCCTTTTCAGAGATATTCCGGAAGCCATCAGGGCAAATTCAGTGCTTCAAAAAATAATGAATCCAAAACAAATTAATACAGTGGCAGACAATTTTGCTGGAACTGTAGGCGGTATTTCAGGAAACCTTTCTATTGCCTTTTTTCTTGCGGCACCGGTTATTATTGGAAAGTTTGTAGCAATCCCATTGGACATTCGTCACGTCACTTTGACCACAGGAACAATGGCGTTTGCATTTAACAGCCTGGGATGGAACATCCTCGAATACTGGCCTCAAATGCTGAACATGACCTTGTCGATCATTGCAATTGGGTTTCTCAATTTTTCAGTTAGTTTTTATTGTGCTATCAGAATGGCGGCGATTGCTAGAAATGTTGAAGCTAAATATATCAAAATTATCTTTAAGTATGCTTTTTCCAAAAACTTGAAAAAAAGAGACCCCTCTTAGAAGAGGGGTCCGTTATCTAAGCAGCGAAATCAGAATCAGATGAGACCCCTGTTTCACGTTTATTACCGTTGATCACCTGAAGTAAGTGAACAATAACTTCCCTGGTTTTTTCAACCTCTGACATGAGGAATACAGCAGCTTCAGAACATTGCTTAGAAGCATGGGTATTTTGCGCCGTTACTGTATCAATCTGGCCCATGGCCTTATTAATTTCTGCCACACCTCGGGCCTGCTCATGTGTTGAATGAGACGTTTCCTTAATCATCGTGCACATTTCATCGACATAAAAAACAATTTCACTCAGGGCTTCTTTACATAAGTTGGCAACAGTTATCCCTGAATGAAGCTTCTGATTTCCAACCTCAATGAGCTTATCTACATTGGTTCTATTTCCTTCTATAATATTCAAGGCTTTTTGAGTTGTTTCATTAAGCATTTCCGAAATCTCTTTAGAAGCTCTCCCACTCATGTCGGCAAGATTAGACATCTCCTGTGCTACGACAGCAAAACCTTTACCATGTTCACCTGCTCGAGCAGCCTCTACACTTACGTTAAAAGAAAGAAGCTTGGTTTGAAAAACAATGTCATCAATCAGTTTAGTCTTTTGACCAATTTCTAAAATGAGGTCAGCGATTTCCTGAATGCCTTCATTACCTTTATTAATCTGAGTATTAATGGCCTTATTCGAATCACCTATTTCAGAAATAGCACGCAACATCTGCTCTAGGGATTCCTGACTCTTCGCTGATGCTGATTGACTCAGTTCGGCTCTTTTTAAACTTTCTCTGGCATTATCTGAGGTTTTTTCAGTCATGGCTGCAATCTCATTGGTTGAGGCCACGGTTTCATGAAGAGCTTCTGCTTGCTCAGTCGTTCCCTCAGTAAGGCTAATGCTTGCCTTACTGACTTGTTCTGAACTTGTGGCCACTTTTTCAGAAGTAGATTTCAGGCGATCGGCCACATTAAGAAGAATTGAATTAATGTTTCTTGAAATAGTGAAAGCCAGAAATAGAGCAAACACCAAAGTTCCGATCGAAACCGCAATCAGTATTATTTTCATTTTTTGGCTAAGATCATTGGACTCTTGCTGCCAGCGGCTTCCCGTTTCTACATGGAAGTCATCTAGTTGTAAGAGGGAGCTTTGATGTTCACGTACAGCATCTTCAAATGAGATAAGAAGACTTTTTAGTGATAGAAGCTTTTCACTATCATCAGAGTTGAAAATTTCAATAATTTTCTTCGCCGTTACTTTAACGGGAACAAATTTTTCCTCAATGACTTTATAAACTTTATCTTCACCTTCAACAGTTGTTTCCTGCAGTTTTTCCAAGGCAATCTCATCATAGCGCTTAAGGGCCGCGTTCAAAGATTCAAGAGCTTTTTTGGTTTCTTCGGGTTGATCAATATAAAGAGCTAGTTTGATTGATTCAGCATGAATCTGACGCCCCCTATTCCTCATTCCGGAAACGTGACCTAAATTAGGGACGCTGATATTGGCAAGCTTTCCATATGTATTGATAACTTCTTCTAGTGCATAGTAACCAGTTCCGGCGACAATGCTCAATCCGAAGCACACAATCATAAATCCGGACAAAATTTTGGCCTTAAGACTCATTTTTTGTAGCATCAATATATCTCCCTAATTAAAACTGTAAGGTTAGTCCTACTCCTACGAAATCTCCATAATGATAGCTTCCATTCTTATGTACGGTATTGCTTCCATCCCCGTCTTGGTTCACATAGTGAACATAGAGTTTGTAGTTATTTTCATCCAGGTACCAGTTAAGACCAACATCATAGACGGTGTCTCGTCCGGTATAATCAGATCCTTCATCGCCAAAAAAACTAGAAAGCATAAGGGCCGGCTCGATGACTGTGCCATTTTCCAGAAAAAAGTTGTAACCCATTCTAAAGTGGCCAGTACGGGCACGAGCATAGGAATCCTTGCCCAGGCCTTTTTTGTAAATATAGTGGAATTCTGAATCTACATTCAAATTCCCATAATTAAAGAGGAGGTCCGCTCCGATCACTCGGTTGGCCTTGTATAATGGAGTTCGTTCCTGAGTAGAACCATTTAAAGCGAGGGTCAGACCATTTCGACGACCAAAATAATTCGTCTGGTAACCAAGACCATATTTCTTCATCTCTTCATCACCAAAAGTCGCGGCCATTCTCCCCACATAGACCAGAGAGTTGTCGTCACCCTGGCTTTCATTTTTATCTTTCCCAGTCGTGTTTTTATTAAAAACACCTACATTATAATTAATTCCAAAACCATCATTATGCTTTAGACCACCAAAGTTGATCCCTGTACTTCGACCATAACTTCTTCCAATTACCGATCTGCGGACGTAACTCTGGCTGGGTGCTTGTTCGAATGAACTGATTCTAAAGGGGCTCGTCATGCTTTCCCGTGAAATTTGCGGAGTAAAGTATCCGGCAGTTATATGGAAAAGATCATTTTCTGATACCTTCCATGTGAGATAGGAATCCCATACACCCACAGTTGTAGGGCCTGAAGAAGCGGGATTTGTTCCACCACGTGTGGCACCCATAGAATCGTGTCCGGTGTTATCGTAGTAAAGGCTGAGCATGAAACTTAGGTTTTCATATGGCTTGCCTCTAAAACCAAAACGACCTCGACGTAGGTAAAAATTGGTTCGTTGTTCAGCTGAATCGAGATTGGGGTCAGTGTCTAATTGGGTACTTCGTTCTAGTGAACGAACACCCCAAGCTTGAAGCTGGATAAAGGGACTAATCTTCAAATCAGGATTTTTAAGAGCAAACTTTTTGGCGGGTTCTGGAGAAACTGACTGGGCCAGTAACAATGGAGAAGCAGACAAAATTAAGCAAGTTACGAATAGCCTTTTCATATGTATAAAACACTCCTTTAAGATATTAAAGAATGTTTACATGATCTTAATAATTATTAAACCTACGGAAGATATTTCCGCGAAATCACACCGATAGACAAATCTCTACAAAGAATTTTCCTGAGTTGCTTTCAAAAGGAACGACTACTGATTGCCCCATAAGATCATGAGAGCTTACAGTATGGTCTTTCCCATGAACTACGGATGGGAGGGCCGTTTTAATTCCGTACCCCTTACCATTTAAAATGACCTTGGCCTGGCCGAAAATAATATTGGTAATTTCCCCGGCACCATCAAGAATATCCTGATTGAGTTCAAGATATTCTTCTCCTAGCATACCGCTCATAACTTTAAGAAAAGTTGCTTCTGGAAAACTTATAACGACAGCACCAGTGAAGTTCTCACTTACAATACCAATGACTCCGGAAACATCGCCGAGAAGAGGTTCGTTCGGCTTTTTTAAATAGATTTTTCCGGCCTGGGCATCAACTCCTGCCTGAACTTTGAGAACATTCATTGTGGAATCGAGAAAGGGATTGATGAATTCTGTATCCAAAGATCTTCTGGCCGCGAGCCCAAAATCAATCAATGCTTCTTTTAGAGTTCCAGATGTTTTAAATGCATCATCAATTCCGAGTGTTTTAAAATTACTCTTTAAAGCAGCGGAAGCCTGAACAAATCTTAACTTTTTGTCATTGCTTTTTAGAAATAGATGAAGCCTTAAAAGGTCCCTCACCCAATCCTTAGAAATGGATTCCAGATTCTCACAATCGATAATGACATGAGGTCGTGAATATTGAAGAACATTCATGACCTCATCATAAAAACCTTTAAGATTAGAAAAATCACAACTACCTTTGAGTTTAATCAAGAGGTAATTTTCAAAGGTTTGAATTTCAAAAATTTTATCCATTTCTTACAACTCAGTTAAGTTAAGCTGCATATTTCTTATGGACCATCTCAAGTTTTGCTTGAAGTGCATCTTTACTAAAAGGCTTTACAACATATTGATCCACACCGGACTTAACGGCTTCAGCAACCTGATGTTGTTCAGCTTCAGCAGTAACCAGGATAAAAGGGATTCTTCCCATAGATTTATCAGCGCGGACTCTGCGAAGTAAATCAAGACCCGTGCAATTTGGCATATTCCAGTCGGAGATAATCAATCCAATCGGAGCTTGAGCACTAGAGATGGCTTCCCATGCAAGATTACCATCAGCGGCTTCCGTAATATTGGTGAAGCCAAGATCTCGAAGAATTTTCGAGACAATTTTTCTCATTGTAGACATATCATCAACAACTAGAACTGGAGTATTGGGATTAAACATTTTTCTTTTCCTTTTTCGAAAGTATTTTTTATTGTCTAGTTATATTAAGCCGCAGCTTTAATAGCTGAGCTGCCAACCTCAAGCAATACTGCTGGATCAATCCACATCGTAAGCCTTTCCTCATGTTGCAGAATCCCTAAAAGATGGGCCATGCTTTTTCCATCATTGTCAGGAACGGCCTTAACACTTTCTTCACTAATATTCAAAACTTTATGAATGGAATCAACAACCACACCAACGAAGCGGTCGTTTAAATCAAAAATGATTACCGCTTCCTGAGTCTTATCCTGGGATGGCTGAATACCAAGTTTTTTTCTTAAATCGATAACAGTTAATACAATCCCTCTTAAATTAATCAGGCCACACACATAGGCCGGAGATTTCGGAATGGGTGTAACTTCAGGATGTGTAATAACTTCTTTCACTTCCAATAACCCAACGGCGTAACTTTCTTCGCCAAGTTTGAACTCTAAAAATCTCTTAGTTTCAGATCCCGTTTTTGCTTTATTAAACATGTCCATATATTACCCCTCTATTAAGCTGCCGCTCTTAAGTTCGATTCGTTATTCATTTCCTGACGTAACATTCTTGAGTAAAGATTGATCAGATCAATAATGAGAGATGGTTTACCATCACCTAAGATTGTAGTTCCCATCACTCCTTGCTTATTTAAAATCTCTTTTGTAGGTGGTTTCACAACAACTTGCTGCTGTCTCATAATATCTGTAATTCCAACAGCGAAAACCTGGTCGTTGTGTTTCACAATTAGAGCAATGCTCGGTACATCCTCTTTGGCGACACTTCCCCAATCAGATTCCAGATAAAAAATAGGAACGATGGTGTTTCTTAAATTTAAGTAAGGACATCGGCCTGTCATCTGAGTTATGACTTCTGGTTCAAGCTTAATCACTTCGTGAACCTGCCCCTTAGGTACTACCAGTTGCTGTCCGCCTGCGCGAATCAACATACCGTCAATGATTGCAAGAGTAAGTGGTAGCATGAGACGGAAACAGCTTCCCGCTCCATATTTCGAACGTACCTTAACTTCTCCTCCTAATGATTCAATATTCGTTTAAACAACATCCATGCCAACTCCGCGTCCGGAAACTTCAGAGACTTCTTCTTTAGAAGAAAAGCCAGGATGGAAGATGAGCTCAACAGCTTGTTGTTCTGTGAGGTTCATTGATTCAGGAATAATTCCCTTTGCACGGGCCTTCTCCAGGAGTTTTTGACCATTAATCCCTTTACCGTCATCAGTAATCTGAATGACTAAAAAATTACCCTCATGAAAGGCCATAACCTCTACAACGCCCTCTTCAGGCTTACCGGCAGCAAGTCGCTCTTCTGGAGTTTCTACACCATGATCAATTGCATTTCGGATAATGTGAACTAAAGGATCACCCAAGCTTTCAGCAACTGTTTTATCAATTTCCGTATCTTCCCCGATTAACCGAAGATCAACTTTTTTATTGAGGAGTCTGGAAGTATCGCGAACGATTCGTTGTAGTTTCTGGAAAGTTGGCCCGACAGGAACCATACGTAAGGACATGGAAACATCCTGAATGTCTTTACAAAGCTTTCCAAGAGAACGCGCCGTCTTCACGTCGCCAGCTTTACTAAGGGCACTCTCTACGACTGATTGAATGATAACTAGCTCGCCGACGAGATTATTTAAAAACTCCAGACGTCCTAAGGAAACTCTTAAAGTTTCATCATCTTTTCTCGCCTCTTTTTTAACTTCTTTTTTAGCAGGCATTTGGTAGATAGCGGCCTGCTGTTGTTCGATCTTAGGCTCCACTTCAAAATTGTCTTGATTCTCAGAAGCCTCAAAAGCTTCAGGATGAATAACTTCTGCTTCTT
>DISW01000019.1 GCA_002422605.1 Bacteriovoracaceae bacterium UBA6200
AGTTCGTCGAAGTGGTCCACCAGTTGAGGAAGATCATAGTCTTCAGGGAAGACCCATCTTTTATCAAGTGGCGCATCTACTCGTCCCATTGGCTGGAAACGAGAAACCACTTTTTGCATCTCGATTGATCCAACCTGGTCAACCGGATTCGCCATGTGGCCTTTATGTGTTCCTGTGGTTACGTGTCTGCGAAGTTTTGAAAGCTTCTGTTGAAGCATTAATTGAATATTACTTGCGTATTGTGGCCCGTAATGAGCTGGCACATTTATTCCTGACATAAGTTCCTCCTTGAAAAAGTTTTTTAAAACGATTTACCGAAGGGCTTATCAGAAATATCTGGGCCAGCTTCTTACCCTTGAATCACCTGGGCCGGGTGTGAAGTCTTTCCTTCTGTCAGATGGTTCCCTAACTCAAGAGGGAATTGTCACCTTTATCTGTCTGAGTACCTTTAGCGTTAGATGGTTTAACGTTGCTGGTAGTCTCAGGAGTTTCTGGTTCATTCTCAAGTATCCAAGATTCAAACTCTCTTGCTCTTGAAATTAAAATTGCTGGTTTTAGATCTGGTCTATGGATAGCTTTGATAATTTCAAGACGTAGTTGATCTCTCTTCATGACATTCTCCCTTAAGCGCATTTTGACTGTCAAGCGCCGCTATTTTAATTGATAATCGCTTAATTCTGTTCTGGGTAAGCCTGGGCATGCAGACGATCCCATTCAGCCTTAATCTTCACATCACCATCAAGCAGCTTTTGACGGTAGCTTGCATCAGTATTTAACTCACGTATTTTCGCCTGAGCTTGCTCTGGGCTTAATACACCGTTTCCACCGCCGCCATTTCTTGGACCTTCAAATTTTCCTTCGCCTAAACGAGCGCCTACATTGTGCAGAAATTTCATAACACCTGAGTAGCCCATTGCAGCTTCTAACTTATCGATTGTCTCAGCTTCTAAGCCGAATGCCTGAGCTGCTTTAGCTGCTATATTTAAGTTTTGCTGGTGAGCTGCGCCCCACTCTTTTTGTAAAGCTTTCTGGTCATTATCCAGGTTCGCTTGCATTTGAGTTTCGATGTCCTTCACTTCGTTAGTGAAATGATCCTGGTATCTTTTCATCAGCTCTTCGCCTTGCTTTTTAGAAAGTCCAAGTTCGTGGAACTGGCTTCTTAAAAATCCTGTGAGCTTTTCACCACCAGCTTCTTCTGGAAGTTTGAAGTTATATTCTTCTGGCTTCGCTGGTCTTCCTAATCTGTCATAGATAGGTTTCCATGCTTCGACATCATCATTCTCTGGAAGAGTAAGAAGACGTTCTTTTGGAGCGCCCATTAATTTTTCCAGGTTCCGATATGAATCTAAAACAGCATGAGGATCTTTAAACCCTTTTGTCTGAACATAATTTTTAAAATCATCAGGGAGATTCGTAGTCCAATCAGTTTGATTCTGAGGAGCTGCATTTCCAGGGACCGCATTTGCAGGATGAGTGTTTTGTGGAGGTGCTGGATTAGTTGGTCCTGTTCCTCCTCCTTGAGCTGCACCAGGCGTATTGTCTGGGGCCATCAACCGATGTTTGATAAAAGTTTTCATGGTGTTGTTCCTTTGTTAAGCGCCATATAGTTTCCACAATTCGTCATCAGAAAGTTGAAGATGGTTTTGGATACGAAGCCAAACTTCTCTTCTTCCTTCTAAAACTGCATGTAGTCTGGGATCTTCATGGAAGGTGGATTCGTGCGCCCTACAGAACTTTGCAAGATCTTCTAAAACCGCCACGACCGCTAAACTTTCTTTGGTAAACGTGAGGTTATAATCTTGCTTTCTTTTCGCTAAGATTTCCTGGGCCTTGTTCATTTGTTTTGTCATGATACCTTCTGAACTGCTGCGTTCGCCTTCATCATCGCTGCTGCTGCTGGAGCTGCATTAATTTGCTGCTGTTCTTGTGCAGCTTGCGCTCTTCCTTCTCGGATCTCTTTCACTTTCTCCAGGCTTCTCATCCATCTCTCTGGAGTTCCCTGGATCTGAGCAATTTCTGGAATGATTTCATCCCATTCAAAGTGATCCAATGGTTCAGGATTTCCGGATGCCTGGGAAATGTTAAGAGCTGTTTCCACTGTTCTCATTAGACCAGCGGCTTCTTCAGCTTTTGCAGCTCGACTTAGAGGCGAATCATATTGAACTGAATATTCACCAGCTGCTTCCTTCAATGCTTCTGGCATAGGAGGGAGAAGACCTTGGCGAGATAAAATATCGGTTTCTCTTTCAATGAGTGGACCCAGATATTCAGATTGCTGTCTTCCGAGAGTAGGGGCCAATAGAATACCCTTCTCTCTGGTGCGCTCTAAAACTTCTGTGGCTGTCATTGCTGGAGTTTCAGTAAGAATTTGGAAGATAGTTACCAGGAAGGCATCATTAATTACCGCTCTCTCATCATCCATCAGATCTTTTCCGATGTTGATATTACCTACAGGTAAAGTATGAATGAGAGGACGACCATCAGCACTTACTCCTCCGGAGTTAATAGCGCCTGGACGTAACGAGAAAGTATCAACAACACCATCATCATGAGTAAGTAGAACGGGATCAACCGCTCTATGTCCTTGCTTAAGTACAGTCTTCTTTTCTTCATTGAGAGTTTTGACCGCAGGTAAAACATCCATCGCTGGAGAGCGCCCATAGGTTTCTCCTGGTGCTTGCTCATATCGTGAAATTGCATAAGGGAAAGAGTTATATCCTTCCTCTTCCAGATGTGTTGGCCCTTCCGCCGATACATAATGAGACTCGAATGCCATTCCCATGAAGTCCAATCTTTCAACGTCACGATTCTCTCTCGGTTTAACAACGTGAAGGAACATATAAGTTGTATCCGGATTTTGATTCATGCGAGATTTAATCGCTTCCGGAAGTCTGTCACCCCAACGTTGATATGCTTGTCTTGCTGTCATAGGAAAATATCTATAAGCAGCGTCGATTAATCCCTGGTGGTTTTCTCTGAAGTAGATCTCTCCCAGGTGGATAGCTCGATAACGTAAGCCCCTCCCACTTGTCAGCTCGTCAACGAACATGCAACCCGTACCGAAAGCTCCCAGACCTTTGTAGTTTTGCTGGTTCTGTGATGCGAAGTTAGCGAGAGGGGCATAACGATATTTGAAAAGAAGTCTTGAGACTTCTTCAAAATATAATCTTACTCTTCTGTCTTTTTGGAGATACGGATCACTGGCAATAATTTTATGCCACTGTGAGTTCCTTGGTGTTAGCAAAGAATCCACAATGGCAGTAAATCGATTCAGAGCTATGGCAGCAGTTGAATCAAAAACTTTATCTGTTCGTTTATCACCTTGCGATCCAGGCTGAGAATAAAATGAATTTGAATAAGCTGGTAAAACTCGTTCGGCTATTTCTTGCCAGTGACTTTCCCAGGTTCCTCGATTTCCAGCGAGATGCTGATATTCTTGTAGAAGCTCCTGGGCTTTTGCTTCGGTATCTACTTGATTGATTACACCTTGCTGTCGAAAATTCATATTAGCTACCTAATAGAGTTCTTCGAGCTGTACCACTAGAACCATTGGCAGTTGATCCTGCCAGGATGGTGGAAGCTCTACTTCTCTTTCTTGCATTTTTTAGTTCTTCTTCCAGGTAAGGATCTAGTGGAGCATCGGCGGTTGGAGCTGGCATATCATCCATCGCAGGAGCTTCTGGAGCTTCAACACTTCCGGTAACAGCTTCTAATAAATCACCACCATATTTCTTGATAGAAGGCGCACCCAGCATCGCAGAGTAAGCACCTTTCAAAGAATTTCCCTGGAGTAATCCTGATTTTCCATCTGTGGAATACAGACCATAAGTCATCATTGGAGTTACAATATCAGCGGCTTTCTTACCCTCTTTCCAGATCTGAGTTCCGGCTGTGCTGAGTGCATTTCCGGTATCGCTTCCAGCTTTACCGATTGCTCTTCCGGCATCGTTCACCGCTTTAGAGGCAGTATTTTTTGTGTCTGATACAGCTTTTGAAACTGTTTTAGCTACATTTGAAACTGCCTTCGAGACAGATCCCAGGAAGCCACCCTTTTTCTTTTTGCCGCCCATACTAGATCTCCTTCTTAAAAAAGATCAGACCGTCTTCCACTGTATGCAGCTTGAAACCGTAATACAGGAGTGCAGTTAGCGATTCATGCGCTCCATTTGTTGATGGATCTATGGACCCAAGAAGCATCTTGCATCCATTTTCCTTGGCGATCCTGGTAACTTCGTTAGCCATGAACAGCCCAAAATTTGATTTACGATTTTCTTTTTTGACGAAAAGATCAACTATGTAGCAGACATCGATGCCTTCCATCCGAAATGTAATGAAACCCTCTTTGTATTCAAGGATCTCGTTATCTTCACGTTCTTTGGTGTATTCAGCATAAAGCGATGGCATGATTCCTGCCTTGTTTAATAGCGCCGCTAAAACAAAACTTTATCGCTAAAACAAGGAGTAGTCCACATCTCTGGCTATCCTGACAGCTCTTCTCTGGTTTGTTGCCCTGGTGTCTCTTCGGGCCACTTTGATAGCGAAAGTACAGGCTAAAGCATCAGCAGCATCAGGAGATGCTAGACCACGCCGCTTCATTTCTTCCTTACTTTCTAACTTAATTTTATCTCCAGCTCCGACAAATTTATAATCTGGACCTACCAAGTCATCTTGAAGATCTCGATCTTTTGGTAAGCATCCACCACCTAACCACTCTCGCATTCTTGCCCAGATCTCAGTTCGTTTGTCGGCCCATTCTTGCTCATCTGGTTTAGATCCAAACCATACTTCATGCACTTTGAATTTCATTTCTCTTAATCGATCAATGATTCCTGTTCCATTTCCAGCATCAACACAAACAGCATCAGGATTATATTGAAGAATTAACTCTGCACATTTATTTGCGACCGCCATGTTGTCAGCGCCTTTGAGTTTTACGAATGGAATTGTCCTGGCATCTCTTCCCTGGCGGAAAAAGATAACAGTTGAATCATCTCCGTACCTCGCTGGATCTACACCCATCACTAGCGCCGCATGCGGATCTTGAACAATCTCCCTATCCACGGCAGATTCAACAACGTCACGATTAATAAACTGCTTATCACCTTGCCGAGGAAATTCGCCTTTGACTTCCTTTCGAGCTTCGTCACTATCCTCACCGTATTTGACGACAATATCCTCAAGAACTTTCTTATCGGTCCCTTCGACTGTTCTGGAATCGATGTTTCTTCTTCTCCAATATTCTCTGAATCGGTGGAAGGTTTCATAAAACTCTCCGGTGTTTCTTCGTGGGTTACTGAAACAAAACCAATATCGATCTAAAACTGGTTCAGTAAAAAATCCTTCCGATACTGACCAGATAGGAGCTGGAATACCGGAAGCCTCATCGAAGATTAGCATCACTCCGTTATGATTATGGATACCAGCAAAGGCATCTGGATTCTCTTCAGACCAGAGTTGAGCTTGAGCATAGTAATAACCAGTATCAATCTTTAATTGTTTCTCTACTGCTTGCTTAAACCAATCAGCTGGTTTCAAAGAAAGTGCAGTTCTATCAAACCAATGCGAATTAATGGAAAGCGTATGCCACTTACCAAGCTCCGCCCAGGTTCTACTTTTTAACTGTGTTTCTGTATTCGCTGTGGTGGTTGAAGAAGATCCTAACCTGGTGGTCATCATCCAGTGATTTAACCAGGAAGTGAGAGAAGACTTACCAATTCCCCTACCGGAAGCTGTGGAAGACCGATACATTTCCGGATCTTCACCTCTCGCTATTTTAACTTTTTGATTACGAATGTGTTCAGTGATTGCCTGGAGTTCGTCACGTTGCCAAGTCCTGGGGCCTTGAAATTTTGCTAAAGGAGTATTGGCCTTGCCCCAGGGATAAACAAACATGACGAACTTTTCCAGGTCATCAGCAAGTGCAGAATCCCACAATTCAGTCATCAGGAGTTGTTCATGTTTCGCAGAATAAGGGGAAGCCGTTTTTGCTTGCGACATATAACAAGCGTGAAATTATAGCGTCGATATGTAAAGGCTTATGCGCTAAGATCAGTCTTTGCCACTGGTTGATCTACTTCAGGAGTAACTTCAGTTTGAGAGACTTCTGGAACTAATTTCGGTCCCGAAACTGGTAGAACTTGGGTTTTATCAGCTGTCTCCTGGCATCCCTTACACATCAGAAAATCATTAAGATCTTGATCACTTGAACACCCAAAACATTTGCCCCAATGAGGGAATATGGTTTTTTTCATGGCGATCCTTTTACGTTAATCTTACTTTTAATGTCATCTTAAGAGCGCCGCTATTTTTCGGTATATCGTATCAGAAACTTTATTAAGCGATTCCTAAACTTTTCTTTAGTCGATTTTTTATTAGATTGCGCTATAACTATTATTCTCAAGAAACTATGTACCAAACAAAAGAAAGGAGTCTTTAATGGGTCGTCCAGCGAAAAATCTTGAAGCAAAAAACAAAGAAGTAATCACCATCCGTCAGGTAAGAACGCCTACTTTGGTTTCTCCTCAATTTGAGGAGTTCGATAAAAAGCTTCAGGAAATCGAAAAACAAGAAGAGGGAGAAGATACACCAGTAGATCAAAATACTGAGATAGCTTTGGCCTTTATTGCTCACAGAAGAGGCAGATCATCAGACACAATCGCTAAAGCTTTGAACCTGGATAAAAAAATTATTTCAAATTATTTATCGAGAGCAAGACAGGCCGTGAAGCTCTACCAGGAAATCGAAAAGATTATGCCTCCGGAAGAGCTGAAGAGACTTATGTAACGTTTTGCGCTACAAATCTTGTAAGAATCGAAGGGGAAAGGTCGGAATTAGTTTTTGAATTTTCAAAAATAAAAAAGTGCGCTTTCAAACATACTAGACTTAAGAGCGATGGCCACCGATTCCGACCCCACCCCACCCCTACCCCGGTCTTTTTCTATGATTTTTGTTTAGGGATTGATTGATCTGATCTTAGAGAGAGAGCATCTGATGACCTATCAAGTGTACTCTCTCTTTAACTATCTGAAATCTTTCGGCTTTCTGCTTCGATAATCCCTGGATCTTCTGAATTTTTTAGACTTCTCTTTTTGGCTTCTTCAATGGCTGATGTAATATCAATAGTTTGAGTAACATTAACGTCAATTCTATCGCCGTAAACAAGTGGCTTTCTTTTACTCAAGATCCAGCGTAAGTTCTCGGATTTTAATTTAGCTTTTTGAACATCTCCGACTTCTTCAGTTATATTCTGTAAGGAATCTGCCAATTCCTCCAATCCTTCTTGCCGCGCATGCGCGAAGTTGGCCTTAAAAACTGGGTGCTTTTCGAGGTATCTTCTGAATGCCCCAGCATCAACCATAATGGCCTCTCTTATCTCTTTTACGGTCCTACCTTCTTCCGCCATTTCAATGGCTAGTTCTTTTTGTTCCTCAGATAATTCTATCGCTGGCCTACCAGGTTTTTTATCTTCACTCATAGAACCACTATAACCGGATCATAAGCGATTTATCAAACTAGCAGCGGCGATAAAGGATAAAGGGACCACCATCAACCAAACGCCTTAAGCCTCTCAGGACTTCAAGTCTTACCTTGATCATGTTCCTAACAAGTTCCTGTTATGTTCCTATTTATTGCAAAACGTTAAGTTTTTAATTTTGTTTGTTTGTTCTTATTGTTCCTATTGTTCCTATTATTTTAAAATATATATAAATATAAGGATCTATATCCTTTAAGAACTTTATCTATAAAACATCATATTAAAACCACCAGACCACAACACCACCGCCGCCAATTTCTCCGGACCTGGTGAACATTACAGGAACATCAGGAACAATAGGAACATGCTTGAAATCATTGAGCTTTTTTCCGTTCCTGTTTTGTTCCCGTTCCTATTGGACTATAGGAACCGAAGCATATTTCAATAGTTTTTATTGTGGTTTTTCAAGCTACCAGGTGGAACATTTTGCCTATCGTTTAAGTTTTCATAGCATCTAAACCCTTATTTTTCCTAAATATCGCCGCTTTTTTACATTGTAGCGCATTATTTCCTTAAGCTTTTTGGGTTTTCATACGATAATTATCTCAGCTGCACGAATGAAAAATGAATGTAGCAATAAGATCTTTTCCATTCAAATATCGACGCTAAAGGGAATTACACCCAGATGAGAAGACGTTAAAACACTAAAAACGACTAAAAACTAAAAACGATAAAAAGCGAAAACACTAAAAAGGACCAAATATGAAAAAGAAAACTTACTCTAAAAAACCACAGTATAAGCAAGGCGAAAAGCTAGGGACCGTTGAAAAGATCCAAAGCAAACATGAGGAAATAGCTCAAAGAATTATCGATTCATTAGAAGCTAACGTGATTCCTTGGAAAAAACCTTGGACCGCTTTACCAGCTCAAAACCTTTTTTCTCGTAAAGAATACCGAGGCATTAACCAAATGCTTCTGTCACTTATCCCGACAAAATATCCTTTCTTCTTCACTTTCCAGCAAGCTAAGGAACATGGGGGCCACATTATTAAAGGATCAAAATCAATTCCGGTTTACTTTTATAAGCCTCTTACTTACCTGGACAACAAACAACCGATCAAAGAAGACGGAAGCGCAAACGAAAAATCATGGTTCATGATGAAACAATTTCAAGTTTTCACCATCGAACAATGCGAGGGAATCCAGGTAGAACAATTCATTGATCCGGTCATTGATTTTGAACCAGTTCTCAAAGCGGAAAACCTGGTCAAGGCATGGTTAGAATCTCAAAAAATGGAAGTTTTAGGCGCTCAAGGGGCCGCTTATTCACCGTCAAAAGATTATCTCTTAATGCCGGCCGAAAATATGTTCCATTCAGTTGATGCCTACTACTCAACTATGTTTCACGAAATGATTCACTCTACTGGCCACAGTTCAAGATTAAATCGAGATGGTTTTAATCCTGAAACTTACCACACAAGAAAAAGTAAAGGTTATGCGTTTGAGGAACTAATTGCAGAATTTGGGGCCGCAATGTTGGCCTCTTATTGTGGAGTAGATACCAGCTTAGAAGAAGGTCAAAGCACGGCCTACATTAAAGGATGGTTAGAAGTTTTCAAAGCAGATCCGCAAATAGCTTATAAGGCCGCTAGTAAGGCCCAGGCAGCAGTTGATTTTATTTTGAATGCCACAGGCTTCAATGCCTTTGGAGAAGAAGAAACAGAAACAGAACAAAAGATAGGGGCATAAAATGGAAAACCAGGAACATGAAGCACTTTTAAACTTACTCGATGAAGAAAATTATTTTGATCAGGCCGAGGCCCTGCATGCGGTATTGACCTTATACCATGCGGGCCAATGGTCCAAAAAATATGAGTTACTTTGTCGCTCAAAATTCAGACCAGGCCCCACCTGGTCCGAACAAAGAGTCATAGAAGAAAATTATTTTTTTGATGAGATTGAAAGATACAACGACGACGAACTAGAACAATTAATGAATGAACTAGAACAATTTATGGAGAATTTATAAATGAATACTAACAACACAAATCAATTTTTCAGAGTATCACTTCACATTACAGGCCTTAAGAAAAGAGAGAGGAAAATAAAAAATCATATTATCCAAATAGAAAAAAAGTTTTCTCTAAATATCAAAGAGAATGCGGAAGAAATGAAAGAACTTAAAGAAATAGCGGCGAAAAATGCAGCTGCAAATTTCAAAGGTTTAATTGCATGTAAGATTAATTTTTATCTCTCAGAAAATCCTAAAGGGAATCCGGACATCTTACAAACGCATCTATTTAGTGAAAAGAATTTCAACGAAACACTATTTAAAACTCCAGAAGAAGCACAAATATTTTTTGAGAGTTTGAAATAATAACCACCAGGAGAAAAGAAAATGGAAACACCAGTAAAACCAAAAACAGAAATTAAAGAAGATAAAAAAGCCAAGACCAAAGGGGCCAGCGCAAAGCCTCTTGATGAAAACGAGGAATATAAACAAATTGGAGAGGAGATTATAAAAGTCTTTCATCTTAAAGCTGATAAAGATACGGGCTTTGTTCAAACACTATGGGGAACTAAAAGCGCCATAGGACTTGGAAAGACAATAGAGCGCATCATTAAAGGCGTAAAGAAAGGCGAAAAATATTCACCGGAGAACGACTAATGGAAATGATTTTAAAACTTATGGGAGGGGCCATTGGCCTCTTTCTTATTTATGCAATTCTCTTTAAAAGTGGCGAAAAAGTAGGGGCCTTGGCATTCAAAAATAAAAACTCTCAAAACCAAAGAGAGCTAGGGGCCTTGGCCATTGTCTGGATAGGCTTTGTTATTTTTTCCATCTTCATGCTTTTCTTTTACAAATAATAGGACCAACAAAATGAATAAAAAATACACTTATGCAACAATGCCCAGGATCTTAAAAAACAAATTAATGCAGGACATAATGACAGAAGTTTTTGCAAGTTATGAACCGGAAGAGCTAAGAAATTTTAAAACTTTTGAGGATTTTTTTGCTCAAATAGATGTCCAATATGCTTATGAAGAAGAATGGAATGCAGAATATTATAAGCCTTTTTATTCCGAGTTTTGGCAATATCTCCAGGCCCTTAAAGACATTCCGGAAATTATAGACCAGGAAACAAGGGCGCAGATAATAACTAACATTCAAGATAATAACGATAGAAGAGCGGCAGCAAATCACGTAAGTAAATCAATAATTAAGATCATGAAAGGTCAAAAGGATAACTAATGGCACGGCCTAAAAAAGAGATTAAAAAAGTAGCGGTTAGCGTCACACTTGATGCGGAACATTTAGCAATGGTTAAGATAATGGGGGCCGGAAACGTTAGCAAAGGCCTAGAAAAAATTCTCGATTGTATCTTGCCTTTATACCAGGAAAGACCGGAAAAACCGGAAGAATTACACGACGAATCCACTAATTAATTTTTACTGAAGAGCAATTGTCGGATTAACATCTGTTCCCCACCAGCATCAAATTTTCTATAAAAACCAGGGAAGCGAATTTCTGAAAACGCCAACCTGGTTTTTCTTTTTCTCACCATTCCAAAATTCTTGAACAATCCCAAACCACACTTTCCCAATCCAAAAAGCGACGACGAAATTTAAAAATGACTCATGAAGGTTACGAAAAGAGATCCATTTTAACTCTGGAAACTAATAGCGATTATCGAAATAAAGTCTTTTAGTGCCTTGAAGAGTGCTGAGAATCTTCCCTAGAGTAGGTAATTGTTTTGTAACGTTTAGGATTACAAAGGGAAGCAATGGAGTCAGAAACAATCGAAAGAAAGACATATCGCCAAGTTGAAAGATCCTACTCCCAGGCAGAGAGAATCATAAACAAATTCGGCGGCGTTCCCAACCTGGTAAAGGCGCTGGAAACCGCTGGAAGACCACGCCACAGGCAGAATATCTATCGCTGGACCTGGCCCAGGGAAAGAGGTGGCACAGGGGGAGTTATCCCCACCAGCGCCCTGGAAGACGTTGCAGAAGCAGCGAGAATCGAGGGAGTGCTACTTACCCCAGATGACTTCGATCCGAGAGTTAAAGTGAAGCTAGAAAGAATATACCCAGATGACGCAATTTAGAGCTTGATAATTATGCTAAAAAATGTGATTTTAAACGACGAAACAAATAACGCTTCAGGCTTGCTGAAGCTTATAATAATTTCCAAAAGATATTTTTTATTCCCACATGCTCATGTGATTTCGCACACTTGTCTACGAATCAGGAGGTCCTACGTTCGAATCGTAGCGGTTGCGCCATTTTTAAATCCCCTGACATTTTTTTAGTTCCCCTGATGATTCTCAAAATTTCGTTGAGATTTATTACTGTTAAAGTTTTTCGTAATAGTGTCTAGCTTGGCAAACATATTGTTTTTAACAATATATTCAGGTTCTTGTTGAGCTTTACGGTGAAAGTCTTTTTCAGGAATGACGAAGTTTTTCTCAATCCCCGCTCGGTCTTTCTCTCGGGCAAGTAAAGCCTCATTTGAGCTTTTGTTTTTCTCGAGGTCGCCCTTGTTGTTAGTGTGAAGTAACCGGTTTTTCACTACCAATCGGCCATAATCCAGGATATCCCGTCCAATTCCATACAGAGTAAAAGACTTCTGAACGAAACCCTTCCCATAGACAAAAAGTTTATTAAAAAGCATAAGTCCTCCTTAGCTAAGGCTCTAAAATAGCAGGAATGGTGCCGGCCAGGGAGAAGGTGATTAAAGTTTAGACACCCTCGATAAAACATTCATTCAGTAGGTAGCTTTCACGAGCAACGGTCTAGAATAAAGCCTATGAAAACTATTTCACTTTTATTAACGCTTTTGTTGTTAACTCTTCTTACTTCCTGTGGGGAGCCCCAACGATTGAGAAAGAGAATCACGATCCATAAAAACGATCTAACAAGCTTATTAAAAGATCAAAAAATTGAGTGTGCTTCCTTAGATAATAAAGAGTGTCCCAAGGGCCTTGCCCGAATTTTTATTTATAATCCGACGGATGAAAACGACTCATCTACTTGTAGTGGTTTTTTAAATAGTGGCGATCGGGTTGTGACAAATAACCACTGCGTTGCCACAGCTGAGGAATGCAAAAATACTTATATAACAATCTATAATGGTCATACTTACGAAAGTGTTCGATGTCGGAAAATCCTTACGACTAAAGTGGACGTGGGTCCGTTAAAAAATAAGAGTAACGATTATTCAGTGCTAGAGATTGATCGCAGACTTGAAATAAATGCTTTACCAATATCTCAAACCGATCCCCAGTTGGGAGAAAATTTGAGTGCCTGGGTTATTGATCACCTTAGTCTTAATAGCGCTCGAGTAACTGAGCTTAACTGCACTTACACCAAGAAGGCTTACTCTCTCCAACTAAGTTATTGTCCTGTAATTCAAGGAAACTCTGGAAGTCCTCTTTTAAATAGCTATGGAGAAGTTGCTGGTCTTATCTGGGGATCGACGGTGGGCGATGAAATTGACGGTAACTATCCTCTGATAGAAAGGCGAGAGCTTTCAGATTTTGCTTTTGCCACTGAGATAAAGCAGTTCAGGAATTATTTAAAACTTTAATGTCTGGCGTTCCGATCACTATCGAAATCCTGAATATAATCTTCTGAGCCTGGTGGACGTCTTTCATATGAAGTAATGTCGGGAGACAGGCCTTTATCTGTATTGTTATCAAAAGATTCAACTAACTGATCATACTTCAATTTTATTTCCTCTAAAGTCTCATGATATCTCTCTTGAATTAAGGGAAACAGATTTGTCAGATCACTCTTATTATTTTCCAGCTCTTCTTCACTAATTAATCCCCAGACATTTCTGAAGCCAGACTTGATCTCAGTCCACTTATTTTCGAACTGTTCTTGATTAAGCATTACTCCTCCTTGATTGCCTCTACCTTTTAGCATCCTCCATGCCAAAGAATGGCACTAAGCTTGCTACTTGTAAGAGTGAGAAAACACATCAAGGAGAGACTGGATATGAACGCGAAAACTAAAGCATTGCAAAAGAACAAAAAGAGTACGGCGGGCCATAAATTAACTGATCTTAAAGGGCAGTATGACGTGATTAGAAACGATTTACTTAAACTGCGCGCTGATCTGGGTAAAGGTTACGATATGGCCAAAGGCATGATGGATAAGAATACCTTGGTTAAAGAATTCTTAAATACGAAGAAGTAATGTTGCAACTCATTCTCCGAGACATAAAGCCACATTTGACATTGGGAATTAGCGGAAGTCTGCCCCTAAAACAAAGGAATATAAATGTAAAAACGTTAGGTTAAACAGCATATCGCTGGCATGAGATATGCCAATGGAATGATGGGCTAAGTGAATCTAACAGACGAGGAGAAATTTATGTTAAGAGCGGCAATTGCTTTTTTTGTTTTAGGGTTAGTGGCCATTCTCCTGGGGGCCAATGGTGTTGGTGGTCTATCAATCGACATAGGTAAAACACTTCTTTTTATCTTTTTAGTCTTAGCGGTTATTAGCTTCATCGCAAGTATGGTGGTGGGAAAAAGAATCGTTAAATGACATCTAAAAAATAAAAGAGGTTAGAATGGAAATCAGAAGGCACCATTTGCTGACGTTGGCCGGAATCTTGTTTTTAGGAGTCGTTATAGCAAAACCCGGAACGTCATTTTATCCGGTAAAAGAACAAAGAGAATGTAAGTTGGAAAAAGGTAAATTAAATTGTGTCAGTAAGTTTCAGGAAATAAAAATCTCTAAGATGCCGGTCTGGTATAAATATGAATAGAAAGCCTAAGGGCTTTCTATTCACCTAAAAATCTGAATTTTAAATCTTCTAAACTAAGTTCATGCAATAAGGTTTCAAGTCTTTTGCGGGGATGGGCTTTGGGCAAATCTTTATATTGAGCAATGATCAGCTCATTTTTCATTGAGTGTTCCCAGCCTATAAGTTCTGTCACTGTCACCTGGTAGCCCATAGATTCGAGTTTTAAACATCTAAGGACGTTTGTAATGTGACTTCCAAATTCTCTGGTATGGATCGGATGTCTCCACATTTCCGTTAAAACACTCTTACCAAGATTTTGACCTTTATGTTTTCTCAGGACGCTTGCCACTTCTGCCTGACAGCATGGGACCAGCACCATAAATTTCGCTTTCTTCTCCAGAGCGAAATTAATAGCGTCATCAGTTGCCGTGTCACATGCATGAAGGGCAGTTACGATATCAACTGTCTCAGGCATGGACTTCGAGGCTGTGGATTCTGCTACTGACAGATTTAAGAACTTCATGCGGTTAAAGTTCAGTTTGCTGGCCAGTTGTTGGGACTTAAGAACGAGTTCTTCTCGAGTCTCAATACCAAAGATCTCTCCCCTTTTAAGGCTTTTGAAAAAGAGATCATAGAGTATAAAACCCAGGTATGATTTTCCCGCACCGTGATCAACTAAATTGAAATGATAGTTTTCATCCTGTGCGACATCTTTCAGCAAAGGTTCAATAAAATTATAGAGGTGATAGACCTGTTTAAGTTTACGCCGCGAATCCTGATTTAACTTACCGTCACGAGTAAGGATATGGAGTTCTTTTAGGAGTTCAATGGACTGGCCATCACGGATTTCTGGGATTTCTTTCATGCCCATAAGTGTAACACAAGATAAAGAATATCACCTCGGCAAAATCCGAGGTGATGATTCAATTAATAGCTAGCGCTAACTAATGTGTGCAGGGAATGTGGTGTTTATCGTGTGTGAATATCGGCGTCGGCCCATTCGGACAAGACGAGTTAGCAAGTGAAAGACAGCATTAATGGTGCCAGTGAAGCTCCACGAATTTTTAACCATTTAAAACAACTAAAAATTTTATTGTGGAAAAGTGACTCTTTAAATTGGGGTATTATTCCCAAATTGGAGGGTAGTTTAAAAGAAGAGCTTCTTCTAAGATAGCTAATGAGGGAGGGCTCCTATGGAACTACCTAGAACCATCCAAGTTCGTTATTTTGAACGCAGACAAGCGGACATCCATAATTGTGATCATCATCTCAAAGAAGCTAATTTTTCGGAAATAACAAAAGTTGGTCACCAGCTAAAAGGTAACGGGGCCATGTTTGGCTTTAATGAGCTTTCAGATATTGGTTCAAGACTGGAAACTGCCGCTAAAAATAACGACCAGGAAAAAGTAAAAGTTATTCTGCAGGAATTTAAGGAGTGGTTTGATGAAAACCACCTGCTTAATTAAGATTCATTTCTTTTAGCTTTCGATAAAGGGTCTTGCGATCAATCCCCAAATCTTTTGCTGTTTGTTCCTTAGCACCATCATTTTTATCGAAGATGTGCTGGATGTACTTTTTACTGAGTTCATCCAGGGTCAAAGGCTTATCTTCATCTTCAAAACTTAAACCTTTAACGCCATTCTTTGGCTCCTCGTAACCCTGTTGGCCAAACTCTTCAGTCGGAAGATCTTCTGGTGCAATGTATTCCGAAGTGCTTAATACGACTGCTCGTTCAATGGCATTTTCAAGTTCGCGAACGTTTCCTTTCCACTCATAGGATTCAAGTTTTTGAATAGCTTCTTTCGTAAAACCCTTAACTGAAACATGATTCATAAGAGCGAACTTTTTGAGAAAGTATTCGCTTAGAGGAAGAATATCTTCTCTTCTTTCACGAAGAGGCGGCATATAGATAGGAATAACATTTAAACGGAAAAATAAGTCTTCTCTGAATCTTCCTTCAGCAACTTCTTTTCTTAGATCTTTATGTGTCGCACAGATAATACGTGCGGTGATATCTCGATACTGGTTTTCACCAATACGCTTAACTTTTCTTTCCTGTAAAACTCTTAACAGCTTGGCCTGAAGAGGAAGTGTTAAGTCCCCGATCTCGTCTAAGAAAAGTGTCCCTTTATTGGCTTCTTCGAATAGACCTATTTTCTTATCATGAGCACCGGTAAAGGAGCCTTTGGCATGACCAAATAATTCTGACTCAAGTAGGTTTTCTGGAATGGCAGAGCAATTGATGGCGATAAACGGCCCATCTTTTTTGTCACCCAATTCATGGACAGCTTTGGCCACGACTTCTTTACCGGATACTGATTCTCCCGAAACCAGGACGTTGGCCTGGCTGCTGGAAACTCGTTTGGCCAGTTCTAAGGCTTTTTTGAATCCCTGAGATTTCCCGATGACGCCTTTAAGGCCCATAAGGTCTTCTTGAAAAAGACTTTTTAAATTGTTGTTCTCAATTTGCACTTCATTCAAAAACAGTGCCCGCTGAACGGAGATAAGTAATTGTGGGATATGAAGCGGTTTTAAAACAAAATCATAGGCCCCAGCTTCAATTGCCTCAACCGCAGTTTCAACGCTGCCTTCAGAAGTCATGAGAATGATCGGTAAAGATGAGTTAGAACGACGGATTCTTTTGATGAAGTCCAGTCCTGACATAACGGGTAACTTTAAATCGGAAATTACCACGTCCGGCTCAATTCGATTATTTTCAATTTCAATGACGGCTTCTTCTGCATTTCCAAAAGCGAAGACTTTATAACCACGTTGTTTAAAGAAACTAGTGAGAAGATCTAAAAGATCTAGATCATCGTCGATAAGTATCAGGCTTGGGCTATTTTTGATTTTCACGGGGCTAAAATCCTTTGACGGGAAATTTTGCCTAATATAGTGGCAAAAATACCCAGTGGCAAGGTCTTAAAAGTTTATAACATATTGATTTTAAAGTGATTTACTCTGGCATAATGCATGCAACATGGTGAAGGATTCCTAGTGTTACATGAAAGATTAAGGAATTTTTATGTTACGGACCGCCATTATGTTTTTTGCAATGGGGCTTTTTATCTTCTTATTGGGCCTTCAAGGTATGGCCGGTGTTACAATAGAAATAGCCCGAGTTCTTTTAATTTTGTTCCTGCTCTTCTCTCTTTTAAGCTTTATGGCAGGACTCATTTTTGACAAAAGAACTGGTTAAACGTTTGCACAGTAGGTGCTGATGAACTTAGCGGATTCTGTAAAATACATTATTAAAAATAAATCATCTCATTTAGTAAAAGAGCTGTGGAAAGAAGATCTTAAAACCATCGCATTGGATGTGGTAAACGACCTCACCTACTTCATGCAAAAAGCACCCTCTTCATTAAAATCTTTTAAAGAAACTGGCCGCAAGATAAATGCCAAAGAACTTTTGGAGTCGTCTGCAGATACTCTGCTCATTCTAAAAGTACTTCCGGGAAGAATTAAAAGAGGGTTTAAATTATTTAAGGATGATTTTCTCATAGAGTTAGATAAGTTTCCGGACCAAAAACACAAAACGATTTTTGTCCTCAAAGTATTTGGGGCCATAAGCGGATTTGCTCTCGGTTCTTTTTATAATCTTAACATTGGTAAGACCGATTTCGCCCTCGTGGGACTTAGAAGAAGAAATGCCTTTACTCGTTTTCTTGTCGCAGAACTGATATTCAAGATTAGCCGCAGGATGATGCAGCGGTTTTTAAATGAACTAGAATTGGTTGTCTCCGAAAAAGATGATCAAGATCATGTCCGTTATTTTAAAGAACTATTAGCAGATAGAACGAAGGCCATGGAATTGATGAAGGAAGCTCCTTTTGAACCAGGAGACCGGGCGATAGAAATCGTAGAATCACTTAAAACCTATATTATGAAAGGACATTGGAATTCTTCCCAACTAAGTCATGACAGAAAATCTCGCTAGCGTTATGTTGTGATTATGGAAATCAATAAAACATTGGAAAATTTAAGAATAGACTATCAATCAGAATACCTTGATTTAAAGGATTGTGAGAAAGATCCACTAAAGCAATTTGATAAGTGGTTAGTGGAGTCGCTTAAAGCAGAATGCGATGAACCTAATGCTTTCATTCTATCCACTGTTAAAAAGGATCAGCCTCGAAGCCGCGTTCTTCTGTTAAAAGGCATTCATGATCAGCAGTTCATTTTCTATACCAATTATCAGAGTTCTAAAGGTTCTGAATTAGATCAAAACTCTAAGGTCGCCATGACCTTCCTTTGGTTGCCTCTTCAGCGCCAGGTTCGTATTGAAGGTGTTGTTAATAAAGTTAGTGAAGAGACATCAAATGATTACTTTCAAAAGCGTCCTCGTGGAAGCCAGCTTGGGGCGATTGCTTCTCCGCAAAGTCAGAGAGTTGAAAACCGCGAAGCCCTAGAAAAGATGTTTGCTGAGACTGAAACAAAATTCAAAAATATTGAGCTTATTCCAAGACCCTCTCATTGGGGGGGGTATGGAGTAACTCCGACTCTCATTGAATTCTGGCAGGGAAGAAACAATCGAATGCATGATAGAATTTGTTACGTCAAGGCCGGTGATACATGGGAGCTTCAGCGTTTAGCGCCTTGAGATAATCTAAGCATTGTTGAAAAGACAAAGCCCCACCATAACCCCACGATCGTGCCGCCAATAACGTCTCCCGGATAATGAACTCCGAGATAAATTCGACTATATCCTACCAGGAATGGAACCACCCAAATGAGGTGAACCCATTTGGTCTTAAAATTCAAAGACCTTAAAGAGAACAGGACAAGGACGATTGAATTAGAGGCATGGGAAGAAACAAATCCATACTTGCCACCACATCTCTGTCCAAAAGAATAGATAAAAGGTTTCAGATCAATTTCCCGACAAGGTCTTAATCGATCAGTGAGATTCTTTAATACGTAGGAAGAAGTCACATCACTTGCAATAATTGCCAAAAGTAAGAAAAGTCCGAACAACCAGGTGGGTCTTGCCCCTTGAGTCTTATACGAATACCAGAAAAAATAACCGATAAACGGAAGCCATAGCGCCTGTCCTGATGAAAATTGCATCAATGGATTAAGCCATAGAGTATGAAGAGAATTGAGAAATAAGAAAAGGTCCCGATCTAATGAAGAAAGGATCTCAATCACTGTAGAGTACCCATAATCTTTTTGAAACGAAGACGGAAAACATTGATGACAGCTTCAAGAATGATTTTGCGGCTCATTTTTGACTTACCGACAGTTCTTTCCCAAAAAGTAATAGGGATCTCTAAGCAAGGAAGTCCCTGAGACCAGACTTTATATTTCAGTTCAATTTGAAAAGCATAGCCAATGGAGAAAACTTTATCGAGGTTTAAAGATTGCAGAGCCTTTCGGGAATAACCATTGAATCCACCAGTAGAATCAGAAAATGGAATACCGGTGATGACCTTGGCATAAATAGATGCAAAGTACGAAAGAAGGAGTCGTTGCATCGGCCAGTTCATAATACGGATGCCGCCTACGTAGCGAGAACCCACGGCCAGATCATAGTCGCCTAGTTTCTGGGTAAATTCAGGTATCGCTTCCGGATCATGGGAAAAATCGCAATCCATCGTTACAACGGCTTCAAAATTCTTTTCTAACGCCCATTTAAAACCACGGATATAAGCAGTACCAAGACCAAGTTTGCCGGTTCGTTCAATAAGAAATAAATTGTTTTTCTTTTGCTGGAAAGACTTGATGATTTGGGCCGTCCCATCGGGAGAACCGTCATCAATAATGAGAACATTGAGGGCCGGATGAAGACGATCTAGTGTCTCCAACATTTTTTCAATATTAGCAATTTCATTATAGGTTGGTATGATGACAACCGCTTTATCTAAACTAATCAAAACTAGGGCCTCTGATGATGTTATGAGTTATTTGTAACATAGAAATCCCTGAATGGCGATCATGACAAAAAATTTGCGTATAGCTCTTGTTGTAATTTTTATCTTTCAAGTTCTTATGGCCTGCGGTTTTGAACTGGCCCACGATGAGGCTTATTATTGGTTATATTCCAAGCATTTGGATTGGGGATTTTTTGATCACCCCCCTTTGGTGGGTGTTGTGATCAAACTCTTTTCTTTCCTTCCCCATTCTGAGCTGGCACTTCGTTTAGGTTTTATTCTGCTTCAGTTCCTAAGCCTCTTTCTTCTTATGTCCTTAACTACGCAGCTATGGGTTTGCCTGCTTTTGTTTTTTAGTTTTCCGCTGGCTTCCTTCACGGGCCTTCTAGCTTTACCAGATATTCCTCTTCTATTTATGAGTGCTTGTTACTGCTTTTTTTTAAAGAAGTATCTGGAAAAGGACTCATTTAAAACCAGCGTTTTATTGGGCCTTACAATAGCCCTTTTATTTTATGCTAAATACCATGGTGTTCTTTTAATCTTCTTTACCATTATCGCAGTACCTAAACTGCTTTTTAGAAAATCATTCTATCTGGTCGCCCTTGTGGCGCTGTTGTTATTCTTTCCTCATTTGTGGTGGCAGTATGAACATGATTTCTCAACCCTCCGTTATCATTTTCTAGAGAGACCGGGCTCTTCGTTTAGTGTTGGAAGATCATTAGAATATATTGGATTACAGATCCTACTTGCTGGAGCCTTTAGCGGACCAGTTGTTTGGTATCTAGCTACCAAAAAGAAAACCACCAATGAATTTGACCGGGCCATGAAGTTTATCGCTTTAGGAACGGTATTGTTTTTTCTCTTCTCTTCCTTCAGCAAAAGAGTGGAAGCTAACTGGACTATCTTCTTAGCAATACCTCTTATCTATCTGGTGGCCGACGCTGATTTGTGGAAAAAAGCATGGGCCCATCGTTTGCTCATGGCTTCATTTATCCTGGTTTTGGTCGGTAGAGTTTTATTAGTTCTTCCACCGGATATGGTAGGTATTAAACGGCTCAAGGAATTTCATGGCTGGAAGGAATGGTCTTTAGAAGTTCAGAAGTCATGCGGAGACCTTCCCCTTATGGCCAATACTTATCAGATTGCCTCAAAACTTTCTTATTATTTAAACCTGGAAGTCGCAGCCCTTAACTATCATTCTCGGAAGAATCAGTTTGATTACTGGCAGTTTGAAAAAAAACTTCCGATTAAAGAAGTCTGTTACATCACCAATAAGCTTGAGTTTGAGGGAGAATCCATTCTTACTCCAGAGGGGAAAAGTCTGCAGATTGTAAAAAATCACAGCAAAGAATCCCTATTGCAGTTAAAATCAGGAGATAACAGGTAAGGGAAATGCTTAAACTCAATCTGCAAAATTCATATGACAAGGTAAAGTTTCTAACGATTCTTCAGTTCGTCTTTGTGATTATGGCCTTTGTTACAGAAGCATTTTTATCTCAAAGCGTTCTGAACTTTTCTTTTATATTTCAGGTCATCGTTTTGCTGGTGTCTTATAACTTTTATTATTCAGCTCTCAATAATCTTTTCTATTCATATTGGAACATGTCGGTCATTTTCAGTATCTACTACCTGGTTTCAATGAGCCGCAACTATTTAGTTCTAAAGAATCCGATGGTAGGAAGTCTGTTTCTTTTGAGTTTAGTCTTCCTGGCGATAGCTTGTTATATTGTTTCTTCGCCTCTTTATTACCCTCGTTTCCATTGGTGGGAATATGATTTCCGTTTCCGTGCAGATATTCGCTGCTGGATTGAAGTGGATGGAAAGCAGCATCGGGGAAGACTCTCGGATCTTCGCCGTGGAGCCGCTTGTCTTGAGCTTTTTAATAGCATTTCTGTAGGCCACCCCATTTTGGTCAGTGTAGAAATCCTCAATCAAAGCTTTACCTTGATGGCCGAGGTCCGCTCTAAACGGGAACCGATCATCGGACGATCCATTATATATGGAGTTAAATTCATAAACTCAGATCTGGAGCAGCGACAACGACTTAAGTTTTTGACGAACTATTGGAACGAAAGTAAAAAGATTAAAGTTCGTAACAAATTTGCGGCCAATATTAAATCATGACAATGAAACTTACGGTCTCTGACCATCTTTGGTATATGGGCCTCGCTTTAGAAGAGGCCGAGCTCGCCTATCGTGCTCAGGAAGTTCCGGTAGGAGCTGTCCTGGTGTCACCTGAGGGCGATGTCCTCTCTAAGCAGCACAATCTTAAAGAAACTCATTTTAATCCAACAGGACACGCTGAGATCCTGACCCTAATTGATGCTGCTAAAAAGCTACAAAACTGGCGCCTCTCTGACTGCACTTTATATGTCACCCTAGAGCCTTGCCCGATGTGCTTAACAGCTATGGTTCAGGCAAGGGTTAAGCAATGTGTTTTCGGCGCTTACGATCCTAAGGGGGGAGCTCTTAGTTTAGGTTATTACATCCACCAGGATAAACGCCTCAATCACCAATTTGCGATGGTCGGAGGGATAAAACACTTTGAGTGTTCCAAGTTACTCTCTCAGTTTTTCAGAGAACGCCGGACCGGATACCGCCCTCAAAACGTGTAAGACCTCACCCTCGTCGCGGCGCATGCCATTTTCCCAAAATAGCGGGGAGACAAAGTCCACGCAAGTTGTTAATTTATTTCCCTCACCGTTGGAAGGAGATGTGTCCGAGCGGTCGAAGGAGCACGCTTGGAAAGCGTGTAATGGTGAAAGCCATTCGAGAGTTCGAATCTCTCCATCTCCGCCATTTTTCTTTTCCCCTTTGGTCTCCTTATTGCATTTTTCCACCTAGCTGGAGGGATGTATGATTCAAATCAAACGTGTCTATTCAATGCCTGATAAAAACGATGGAGTCCGCCTTTTAGTTGACCGTCTCTGGCCCAGAGGAATAAAAAAAACTGAACTTGATTTTGATGAGTGGATTAAGGAGTTAGCTCCTAGTAATGAGCTTAGAAAAAAATTTGGTCATAATCGAGATAACTGGGAAGAATTTAAATCGGAATACCTTAAAGAGTTACGTTCTCCTGAAGCGAAAATAAAGATTGAGGAATTGGCCAAAATTGCTCGTAAAATGAGTCTGACTCTTCTGTTTAGCGCCCATGATGAAGAATATAACAATGCTAAAGTTCTAAAAGAAGTCTTGGATAGAAAACTTAAAAAACACTGATAAAAAAGGAAGGCACTTGGCCTTCCTTCCCTGAAACCTACTAAGAAGCTTTTCGATTTATATTTTTGGAAGTGTAGGGCGTTTTGTCCCTTACTTGATCAGCTGCTCCTCCCAAGTAATCCTTGTTTCTTATTTCACTTTCGTTTCTATCGGTTGAGGTGGTTATATTCTTATTAAATGACTCCTTCACGGTGTCCTTAACCTCTTTGAATTTGTTTTTTAGTTCTTCTTTATTCATAAATACCTCCTGGCACCTTAATAAAAGTGCATATTTAGTGCCATTGTAATTATTTCAAGCTTGTCTCATCTGCTTTAAAAAAGAGATAAAATGCGCCTATGAATAAACTAATCTTATCTGCTTCATTTGTTATGATTTCCTCTCTGGCGTCTGCCGCTTACGAGGATCATTTCCCCAACTATTTTGAGTACTGCACTGGCACTCAATGGAAACTCCAAAATGGTGAAGAAGGGGGCTCTCCTGGCCATGGGTTTACTTACATTCATGGTCTTTGTAAGGATTACCGCTCCAGTTATCCGCAAGTGATTCCTTGTTCGGAAGTTGATCCTGAACTACGGGCCCGGTATCCTCATGATGGCGTAGGCGTTTCTTTGGATAAGAATTTCTCCAACGTCATGTGGGTGGCAATTCCCGGACGTGATCTTACGTTTTTTGGTGATAAAGAAAGAAAATCAATCAATTCGGAAGACGTAAAAGAAGTTATTCAAAAAGTGACTGATCTTAAAGTCTTTCAAGATGTGGTTCATAAAGGCGATATCCCGGCGACCCTGACCTATAATTCTCCTGAATACCTGGAAGCTGTGGCAGACGCCACTTTAGGGACTGAGTATGCGGTCAATTGGGCGCGAGAACTTCACTGTGTGCGCATCCCTACTCCCACTAAGAAAATTGCAGAGGTTGCCCGCTTTTTGAACGAAGCGAATAACCAGTTCAAATCTTCCAATGATTATATTTGGGACAAGTTCAATAATAACTGTGCACATCTTGCTATTAATAGCTCCAATGCCATGGGGATAAATAAGAAAATTAAAGTGAACCAAAAGTTCATTAAGAAGTTCACTAATCTGGCCCTGCCATCGAATACTTTTTTAATGTATTCGGATTTAGCGGTCCTGGGAAAAATGCCGAGTCCTAAACTGCTATCAAAAGTTTTACCTGAGAATGGTTTTTATCCGGTGCAAGTGGGCTCGCTGATGAACAACTATCCCGTCTATCCAAGTGGGGATAAGTTCTTAACGGATGGTTTGGGAGTTTTGACAGCTCCAAGATTAGCTAAGCCTCATAAGCTCTTAGCGACTCCGGAGAAGTACGAACAAAAATATATGACTCCACGAAACAGTGAGCTTAAATCCAACGCTTTAGTTTGGTCCGAGCGTTATACTAAACTGTTGAACGCTCTTCCCAAATCCCAGCGCGGTTCTAAAGTTGAGGAATACCTTCAAGAGCAATTGAATATTTCTCAAAGAATTATTAGCGTTGAGGATTAGCCCATCACTTTACAAGCCCCCTCTTCCCGATTAGTATCTTTTTCGGCAGTCTGTCTTAGATGAGCGTTTCGCCGTCAACCCCGCCAGGCCAGGAATGGAGCAACGGTAGCGGTTTGGGACGTTGTGTTTAAGTTCAGGCTGCTACTAAAGTAGATCTCTTTATTTACCCCCTTTAAATTCTTAGTTCTGAAGTTCTTGGAGTTTTCTGGATGGTTATTTGTTTAATCGAGAGCGCTTTTTAAGAGAGAAGGCCAAGGAAATGGCCAATAAAATTTGTCGATTCTGATATGTTCTTACATCATTCTTTTATTGGATTTCCCCTAGCATCTGCGCCATGACTTTGTAACCTTACTCCCCTATTTTGCGACTCTCAAAACCCAAAATTTTTGGAGAGTTATGGCCTATCAAGTGTTGGCCAGGAAGTGGCGCCCAAAGCAATTTGAAGAAGTTGTCGGACAAAGCCATGTAACCCGGACCCTGCAAAATGCAATCAAGCAAGATAAGCTCGCCCATGCTTATCTTTTTACTGGTACGCGCGGCGTTGGTAAGACTTCCATCGCAAGGTTGTTTGCCAAGGCCATTAGATGCGAAAATAGAAAGCCGGATTTTAATCCGTGTCTTGTCTGCGAATCTTGTCGTGATATCGATTCCGGTAGTTCAATGGACTATACGGAAATTGATGGAGCATCTAATAACAGCGTTGATGATGTTCGCTCTTTGATTGAGAACGTACAATATCTCCCAACTCGCGGTAAGCATAAAATATATGTGATCGATGAAGTTCATATGCTTTCGGTCTCAGCATTTAATGCGCTTCTTAAAACATTAGAAGAACCGCCGGCCCACGCTCTTTTCATCCTGGCGACAACTGACCCGCATAAATTGTTAGGGACAGTTATTTCACGTTGTCAGCGCTATGATTTTAAAAATGTTTCAGTAGATATTCTCGCACAGCATGTTCAAAACATAGCTAAAGCCGAAGGCATTACCTTTTCCTCTCCTAAGATTGCTGAAAAGTTAGCAGAACTTGGACAGGGATCGGTGCGGGACACTCTTTCTATTTTTGATCAAGTACTAGGACTCTCTGGCAATAATCAGGTTACTGAAGAATCATTAACCCAGGCACTGGGTCTTGCTGGCACTTCGGCCATGAAAGAACTTCTCTCTTCTGTATTGAACGGAGAAGTCAAAGCCGTCAGTGGAATTTACCGGCAGTTAATTGATGAGAACATTGACCTCAAGAAGTTGTGCGATCAAATCTTGGATGGATTCTACCGTGTTATCAATTTAATTGATGAACAAGAGACTCTCTATAAAGAAGAAATTCTGGCAGCTGCGACTTTAAAAGATATTACGATTGCTGAATTGTTTTGGATCTATGAAACACTGGTGAAGGATTTTCACTGGGCCGTAACAACTAACAATCCGGAAAAAGTTGTTCTCATCCTTCTCCAAAAGATGACTCTTCGCCGTTCGATATTAACCGGTTCAGACATAAAGCTGGGAGATGTTCCACAGCAGGGAAAGTCTGAAGCCGGAAAAGTTGAAGTCAAAGCTGCACCTGCATCTGCACCTGCTCCAGTAATCAAACCTGCTAAAACCTGGAATGATTTTCTGAACTATCTGCGACAAACTTCTCCGGCGACTGCCGCTAACATCGAGCACGGTAATCTTATTGAAGAATTAGATACCGAATCCGTACCATTAATCGTAACAGTGGCCTTTCCAGAAGATGCTGTTGTGTTTAAAGAATATGTTGAAGAAAAAGATGTTTACGCCAGGTTAAAAAATCACTTGGCCGATTTCTTTGAAATTGATATCGAGAAGATCCAATTTAGAACTCAAGCGTTAAGCTTAGAGGAAAAGAAAGATAAGAATTTTAAGAGCAAAGTTGAGATCGATGTTGAAAGAGAAAATAATCTCGAAGAAGAACGTCGACAAAAGATTTTGAATAACCCTTACGTAAAAGAAGCTGAAAAGTTATTTAACAGTAAGGTTGATAGAATTATTTTAAAAAATCAGGAGTAAGCCATGAATATGAATAATTTGATGAAGCAAGCACAACAAATGCAGGCAAAATTAGCAATGCTTCAAAATGAATTAGCTGAAAGGGAAGTTGAGTCTTCTGCTGGCGGCGGAATGGTAAAAGTAAAAGTAAATGGTAAGCAACAACTTCTTAGTATCTCAATTGATAAAGAGTGTGTTGATCCTAACGATGTTGCAACTTTGGAAGAACTCGTATTCACAGCTGTTAATCAAGCTATGAAAGATTCTCAAGATATGGTTCAGCAAGCGATGTCTAAAGTAACTGGCGGCATGAATATTCCAGGAATGTTCTAAGATGATTCAGCTTCCTGAAGTTATTAAAAATGCAGTTGATGCTCTCACAAAGCTTCCGGGTGTCGGTGAAAAAACCGCATTCCGTATGGTTATGAGCATGACTCATTGGAAGACTCAGGAGTTGAATACTGTTGGAGCGGCCATATCTTCACTTAAAGATTTAAAACTTTGTGAAGAGTGCGGAATGTTTGCCGACGAAAGTCTTTGTTCTATTTGTGCTGATGAGTCCCGACAATTTCTAAAAACTCTATGTGTTGTTGAAAATGCATCGGACTTAATGGCAATTGAGAAGAGTGGACATTTTCGAGGTGTCTATCACATCCTTGGCGGTGTTTTGAACCCTCTGCTAGGCATTGGCCCCGACGAATTAAAGATGGATGAACTTAAGAGCCGGATTATCGAAAAAGATATTCAGGAAATTATTCTCGCCATTAATCCGTCAGTTGAGGGAGATGCGACTTGTTCCTATTTTAAAACTCTACTCCCTGAAACAATCAGGGTAGAAAGAATTGGTTTTGGTGTTCCTATTGGCGGAAGCCTTGAATACCTTGATCCAATGACTATTACCAAGGCATTGGAAAACCGGAAAAGATTTTAATGAAGCAATTGAATGTAACTGAAAAAATAAAGCTTGTTCTTGAGCCGAAAAAATCGGGTGTAAAAGCGCGTCTGTTTGTTACCAGAGAAGACGGGATTACCATTTATGATTCGGTTCAGAATCAAACCACCACCTCGGTTTCGGCTTTGGTTAGCGGTGTATGGCAAGCTTCAGAAGCTTTGATTGGTCTGACTCGTCCTGACCAGGATGTGATGGAGTTTAGACTCGCCTTCGATACATCCTCTCAAGGAATTTATCTTTTTCCTTTTCATTTAGGCGGCAAGAGATATTTCCTGGGTGCTCTCTATAGTGATTGTGTGAATCCCGGCCAACTTAAGCGTCAGGTGTCACAAATAAAAGAAGAAATGGACCGTTTATTTATAAATGATAATGTCCAACAACCTAAAAAGGTAAAAACCAGCGACCGGGAAGGATTTCTTTTCACGGAAATTTCTGATGAAGAAATTGATCGTCTTTTCTCAGTAGGTGGAAACTAATATGTCATTTGTAAATTATCACACTAAAGAAATTAACTGTAAGATTGTTTATTACGGGCCAGGCCTTGGCGGTAAGACAACTAACATTCAGTATATTTATCAAAAAACCAGTACCAATAATAAAGGTCAGATGATCACTCTCAATACTGAGAACGAAAGAACATTGTTCTTTGATTTTCTTCCTTTGGATCTCGGAGAAATTCGCGGCTTCAAAACCCGGTTCCATCTCTACACAGTTCCTGGACAAGTGTTTTATGAGGCCAGCCGCAAACTTATTTTAAGAGGCGTGGATGGATTAGTTTTTGTAGCCGACTCTCAAGTTGAGAGAATGGAAGCGAATATAGAGTCATATCAAGGATTAGAGAGAAACCTTGCTGAGCAAGGTTATGACATTTCCAAAGTACCAATGGTCATGCAATGGAATAAGCGTGATCTTCCGAACATCGTTCCGGTAGAAGATTTGCAATTTCAATTGAACAAAAGAAAATTCCCTGCGTTTGAAGCTGTGGCGACAAACGGTAAAGGAGTTTTTGAAACATTAAAAATGGTATCTAAATCTGTCCTCCTTAATATTAAGGGTGGATTGGAATAGTTTATTCTCGAATAGGAGATTTTTCCCATGTCCGAAAAAGTTAAAGCGCTTACCAAAAAACAACTTGAGACTCTAAAGAATAAGTTGTTGGCAGAAAAAGAAAGTCTGGTTTTTGATAAGGACACTTCTGGTGACCTAAGTCTTACAACCAGAGACAGTGGTGACGATGTTGAACAATCGATTAACGATTATAACAACTCCCACCAGCTTCGTTTCAGAAACCGAGAAGTTTTCTATTCAAAGAAAATTGATAAAGCTTTGAAGAAGTTTGAAACAAACGAATATGGAATTTGCACTGAGTGCGATTCCTGGATTAAGTTTGAACGGCTGATGGCACGTCCAACTGCAGAGGAGTGTATCCTTTGCAAGGAAGAGTCTGAAAGAGATGAATCAAGCAGTTTCATTGGAAGGCAATCTAAGTCTTTAGGCAAGGTTGTGGACCTTACAGGACTATTAGCTTAAGGAGGCTTCGTGGCCGATATTAAGGTAGCTGTTATTGGCGGTAGTGGCATTTATAAACTTGATGGCATTACCGTTAAAAATAAGATTGATGTAAAGACACCATTTGGAAGTCCTAGTGCTGAAATTATGGAATGTGAAGTTGAAGGAAATTCTTTTTATTTTCTTCCTCGTCATGGCCATGGACATCACTTTACTCCCAGTGAAGTCAATTACCGCGCCAATATTTTTGCTCTTAAAAAACTTGGTGTAAGTACAATCGTTAGTATTTCTGCAGTTGGTTCACTCCAGGAAGAATTTGCTCCACGTAGCTTCGTTCTTATCGATCAATTCATTGACTGGACGAAGGGCTTAAGGAAAAGAAGCTTTTTTGATACAGGAGTGGTGGGCCACGTGTCTGTTGCAGACCCGGTTGAGCCAGCTCTTCAGAAAAGACTTTTCGAGGCTTGTCAGCGTGCAGGAGTAACTTCTCATCTAGGTGGAAGTTATATTTGTATTGAAGGTCCTCAGTTTTCTACCAGAGCAGAATCTAAACTTTATAAAAGTTTTGGAGCTTCAGTTATTGGTATGACTAACGTACCAGAAGCTTTCCTCGCTAAAGAAGCCGGTATGGCCTATGCGACGGTTGCTATGGTGACTGATTACGATGGATGGAAAGAAGAGCATTGTACCGTTCAGGAAATTATGGATGTGATGAAATCCAATTACGTTTCTGCTCAAAAATTTGTGACGGAAGCCATTCCTGATCTGGTTAAGAATCCCGTTTCTTTTGCACCTGAAAATCAATACGCCGTAATGACTGACTCTTCACTATATCGTCCTGAACATAAAGAGATCCTGGAAGTAATTTTAAAAAAATGACCGAATACCTGTCTCATTACTCCGTAATGCTTAAAGAATGCCTGGATGCCTTAGAACTTGGTTCTAAGGCATCTGGTTCTCTCATATTTGCCGATCTGACTTTTGGGGCCGGTGGACATACCTTTGCGCTGTCGGACCACATGGCCGGTTCTACGGTTTATTCCACTGATCAGGATCCGGATGCTCTTAAAAACGGCGAAGAGAATATTCGCCATAGGGGCAAAGAAGGGAAAGTTCATTTATTGCCAATGAACTTTGTGGAATTCCCTGAGTGGTGTGAAAAGAATCAAATGTACGGAAAGTTCGCCGGTATTTTAATGGACTTGGGAGTTTCTTCTCACCAGTTCGATAAAATGGAGCGAGGTTTTAGTTTTCGTGCCGATGCCCCTTTAGACATGCGCATGAACTATGGGGACAATCATATTCCTACTGCTGCTGATCTTTTAAACACGCTTTCTGAGAAGGAAATTGCAGATATTCTTTTTAATTACGGGGAAGAACGCCTTTCACGGAGGATCGCTGCTCGCATCTGTGAACTCAGACAAAAAAAGAAAATTGAAACCACTGGCGAGCTGGAAGATATATGCTTCCATGCCTATCCTCCCAAGGATCGCCACGGAAAAACCCATCCGGCGACCCGCTCTTTTCAGGCACTCAGAATTGCTGTTAATGAAGAACTTACAGTCTTGGAAAATACTTTACCAAAACTGTTACCGTATCTTGCCGGGGGCGGAGTCCTGGCAGTCATCAGTTTCCATTCTTTGGAAGATAGAATTGTAAAACACACTTTTAAAGAAATAGTGGAGAAAGAAGATTTTCCTGCTACAATTTTAACTAAGAAGCCACTCACAGCCACGGAAGAAGAGCTGTCACAAAACTCACGTTCACGAAGTGCTAAACTTCGCCTGTTACAACGAGAGTCTCAACTAGGGAGGGTTGATGGCACTAAGAAAAAAAGGTCGTATAAAATTTAATAATCGGTTATTGGATTTTCTTTTCAATCCTAAAGCCTTGCCTTTTACTCTGACTTTTACAACTCTTGCTATTTTGTTTGTTGGATTTCGAATGAAAGGAATCGAACAGGCTTACCTTTTGAACAATATCAATGATGACATTCATAAGAGCACAATCAGAAATAAAGAGCTGAAGGCTCAACGGGCACGTGAAATGTCGGTGCCACGTCTTCGCGAGTTTGCTGCTCGCTATGATTTAAAAGAACCAGGTCCTGAACAAATCATTTTAATTCCAGGTGCTGATTGAAAAATCGTATCTTCTTTAGCTTTGTCGTATTTGGCTTTTTGTTTGCTATCGTATTAAGCAAAGCTTTTTATATTCAGGTCGTAAATAAGTCGAAGCTTCTGGCCTATGCTAAGTCTCAGTTTATTCGTGAAGTAAAAGAGTATCCAAATCGGGGAAATATCTTTGATCGTAATGGAAACCCATTGGCCATTAACGTTCACGTTTATAATATTTTCACCATACCAAAGAATAAGAACCAGGAATTTTACGAGCAATTAAAGAAACTATCCAAAATTGTTCCTGAACTTACCTACAACGAGCTTAAGAACAAAGTTCAAAGAAGAACCCGTTATACATGGCTTGCTCGAAAAATTACATTATCTGAAGAGCAGATTAAAAAAATTAAAAAGCTAGAAGGAATCTTTCACGAGTCCCACTCTCAGAGAGTCTATCCTAATCGTGAACTACTGGCGCAAACTTTGGGCTATGTGGGAATGGATAATGCGGGCTTAGCTGGTTTGGAAAACAGCTTAAACGCTCAACTTAAGGGGAAGCCTCAGGTTGTAAAATACATTCGAGATGCTAAGGGTCGTCCGATCAAATATGAGACGAAAGCTTCTGAGGTCGTCTCACCAGATGTTAATTTATCAATTGATAAAGATATTCAGGGAGCACTTGAAAGTTATTTAAAAGATCAGGTTGTGCTTCATGGTGCATATCGGGGTGGTGCCGGAGTTATGGATGCAGAAACAGGAGAGATCCTGGCCATCGCTAACTACCCTAGTTTCGACCCCAATAAACCTTCAACTTTTCCTCAGGAAAATCGCAAGCTGTCCTTCGTGACAGACGCATTTGAACCGGGCTCTATCCTTAAACCGATTACAATTGTGTCGGCTTTAGAAAATAAAATTGCCACTCCTGAGACTAAATTTTTCTGTGAATATGGAAGAATCAAAGTTCAAAATCACTGGGTTTCTGAAGCTGAATCCCATGAAAAGTTCGAATGGCTTTCAGTATCGGATATTATTAAATTTAGTTCTAACGTTGGAACGACAAAGATTGCTTTTAACCTGAAGTATCCAAAACTCAGAGAGACTCTGGATAAGTTCGAAATTTCTAAAAAAACCGGTATTGAAATGAGTGGCGAATCAAAGGGCATTCTTTATCATAAGGCCACTGATAAGGTTCGCCCTTTGACCTTAAGTAATATTAGTTTTGGTCAGGGTATTGCGACTACGGCCATTCAAATGCTTCGCTCTTATGCCGTGATTGCCAATGGCGGCTATTTAGTCACTCCAACTTTACTTCGCTCTGAAGAGAGCCAGCTTAAACCAGAGAATAGAATTATTTCTGAAAAGACGGCAAACGAAGTCGCTAAGATGTTGGTGGGAGCTGTTGAAGAAGGTACCGGGAAAATGGCCCGCATTCCTCACTATGTGATTGCTGGTAAAACAGGAACGGCCCAAAGAGTATCCCCTACCGGCGGCTATTCAGGATACATTCCTTCTTTTGTTGGATTTCCGGTTAATGTGAACAGAAAGTTTGTTGTGATGGCCTACGTAGATAATCCTACAAAGAATGGTTATTATGGCGGCAAGGTAGCAGGGCCAATTTTTAAGAAGATTACGCAATATATTTTGTATAAGAAGAAAGACTTCGCACAATTTGCAAAATACGACGAAAAATCTAATACCAAAAATCTGGACGAAGTAAAAATGCAGCAGGCCCAACAAACCCGTTACTTTGCTCCAGGGTATGTTCCCGATTTTACCGGTCTTGATAAGGCAAGTGCTATGCAACTTGCTGAGGACAGAAAAATACCTCTTCAGATCAGTGGTTTCGGAGTTGTTACCAAGCAGTCTATTACACCTGGTACTCTTGCCGACGGTGAGATCACTTTAAGACTACAATTTGAAGCTCCTACTTATGCTGAATGAACAAACTCTTAATCAAATTTTAAATAAAAGCCTGCCACCGTTAACCATAAAAGACATTCATTGGACCACTCAGAACTCTACCGGAGATTCCATTCTCTTTTACAGAATTCCTGAAAGCGAAAAAGGTCAGGAACAGTTTAGTGAAAGAATAGATGGGGCGAGATTTGCATGGCTTATCGTAAATACGGATCATCCATCCAGACCTATGAATAGTTCGGTTATCCCTGAAGCGCGCTGGCCGGAAATACAGAAGGCCCTTCTGGATATCCTCTATCCCCTCCCGAAAATGAAGTTGATTGCAGTGACTGGAACCAATGGTAAAACCACCACGGCAGAGCTCATTCTTCAGCTCGGGGAACTATGTGGAAAAAAAGGAATGAGTATTGGCACTCTGGGTGTTCGTGAGAATCATCAGACTAAGTGCGACTTCGGTCTTACAACGCCAGGTTTTATTGATCTCAGAAAGTTTCTTCATAATTTTGGCCAGGACAAAGATTTTTGCGTACTAGAGGCAAGTTCCCATGCCTTTAAACAGGAACGACTCTATGGTCTTGAGTTTGATATGGGGGGATGGCTTTCCTTCTCACAAGATCATCTGGATTATCATCAGACCATGGATGAATATTTTGCTGCGAAAGCTTTGATGTTTAATTACCTCAAAGACAAGTCAAAGGTATTTATTCCGACTGAGCAACAGGAACTTTACCGAAGACTTTCTAAGATAACCGATAAGGTGGAGCTTGCTCCGGTCATGGAAGGTAATCTGCCTTTGTTTTTCTCCACAGACTTTAACCGTAATAATCTTGAAGTGGCGGTTGGTATAGTTGAAAAGACCTTTGACATAAAAGTAGGCCAGGTTTTTGATCAGATCATTCCTCCTGATGGCCGTTTTTATATTCAGACTTATAAGAGTAATTACGTGATAGTTGACTTTGCCCATACACCTGATGCTTTAGACAATATCTGCAAGGGAATAAAGTCTGCATTTCCCACTCATAAACTCAACATCCTTTTTGGCTGCGGTGGCGACCGGGATCGAAGTAAACGTCCTCTGATGGGAAAGATTGCTGAGAGCTGGGGAGACCATGTTTATGTCACGAGTGATAATCCCCGCTCGGAAGATCCATCGAGAATTATTGATGATATTTGCGCCGGCATGACTTCTGATCGCTTCGAAAAAATAGTTGAGCGTCCCGAAGCTGTACTTAAAGCTCTTCTTGCCCTGGAAAATAATGAAATACTTCTGCTGGCAGGCAAAGGCCATGAGGATTATATTCTAAAGCACGGAATAAAATATCCCTACAGCGACATTAAAGAAGTAGAAAGATTTTTAAGTAAGGATTCGTAATGATAAACCTGGCACTGACTAAGGCTTGCCCTTCTGTTTTAAAACCTGTTTCACACTCTGGTCATCTGGCATTTTGCACAGACAGCAGAAAGTATCAGGTTCCTTCTGCATTCGTTGCTATTCCTGGGGCCAAGGTTAATCCTTTAGATCTTATAGACTCACTTCTTTCTGCCCAATGTCCGGTCGTATTCTTTCAGTCCAATAGTGAGAATCTCGAGAAGGTCAAAGTTCTTGGCAGTAAGTACCCTCATACTGAATTCATTCCTGTCTCTGACAGCATTGTTTTCTTACAGGAAATATCTCATCAACATATTAGAGAGTGGAAGAATAAGAATCCTAGAAATACTGTTTTTGCCATTTCTGGGTCGAATGGAAAAACCACTCACAAAGAAATGCTCTCTTTTATTTTAAGAGAAGTATTACCCGGGAAAATTGTAGCAACTGAAAAAAATAATAATAACCATCTTGGTGTGCCTCTGACCTTATTAACTGTTCAGGAGCAAACTGAGTTTGTCGTACTGGAATTGGGAAGTAACCATCCCGGTGAGATTAAGGTTTTATGTGATATAGCTGAACCCAATGCCGGACTTACTACCAACATCGGTGCTACCCATCTGGAATTTTTCGGTACCGAGGAGAAAGTCTTTAATGAAGAGGGATATCTCTATCATGCAGTTAAAGAAGTTACTGCTGGGAATGGCTTCTACCTCATTAATTCAGACGATAAATTCCTAAGCCGACTAACGCCGACAACTGGTTCTGTCACTTTTGGCGAAAGTTCTTCTGCTATGGCCAAAGTTTCTTTTCTACTGGATGGAGCTCAAATCGCTTTTAAAGGCCAGGTACTGAAGGCCACGAACCAACATATTACAGGTCAGCATAATAAACTGAATCTCATAACCTGCTTATTTATCGCTCAATCCTTTTATCCTGAGCATAGAGAGGGCTTTATTGAGGCGTGTAAACATTTTCTTCCAACCAAGAATCGCTCTGAATGGATTAAATTTGATAATCGCTCTGTTTATCTTGATGCCTATAATGCAAATCCTTCATCGATGAAAGCGGCCTTATCAGGATTCAAGGAAAGAGTTCTGGAGCAAGGTCTTGGGATGGATGAAGCCTGTATTGTGCTAGGGGACATGAATGAATTGGGAGATTCAACTGCCCAGTATCATGAAGAAGTTGGTCAATTCGTGAAAGAACTTGGATTCTCCCATGTGTACTTCATAGGTAGATACTCTCACTATTATCAGAAGGGTAATCCACAAGGCGTGACCAGGGCTTCAAGTGCTGAGTTCAAGTCAGAGTACAGAGAGCAATGTCTAAAGAATTACTCTATTCACTTTATAAAAGGGTCGCGCTCTTTACAATTGGAGTCTTTGTTCGATATAAATTAAGTTTATCTTTTTTAAAGGGATAAACATGCTGTATCACTGGCTTTACCCGCTAAGTCAAGAATTTCAATTATTCAACGTTTTTAAATATATTACCTTTCGTTCATTCCTAGCGTTTATCATCGCTACTTTGGTGTCCATTTTTTGGGGAAAACGATTCATTGCTTTGATGAAACTAAGGCAGTTTGGGCAAACCATTCGAGAAGAAGGTCCTGAAAGCCATAAAAAGAAAAAAGGCACTCCTACTTTTGGCGGTGTTTTCATTCTGGGCAGTGCTTTCATTGCCTGTGCCGTCTGCGGAAACTTCGTCTCCTTCCCTTTTTTACTGGCCCTGTTTGTAACGATCTCTTTTTTCTTCCTGGGTGGTCTTGATGACTACTTAAAGGTTCTTAAGAAGAACACTAAGGGAGTGAGTGCGCGCCAAAAACTTCTCTGGCAGTTCTCCACGGCCCTAATCGCCAGCTACCTTATGATTAAATTTGGAATAACTGATTCCAATATTTACATTCCTTTTGTTAAAGATCCTGTAATGAATATTGGCTGGATTTACATCCCATTTGCCGCTTTTGTTATTGTGGGCTCATCTAATGCACTTAACTTAACCGATGGATTGGACGGCCTGGCAATAGGACCGACGATAGTGTCTGCTGCGACTCTTGGATTCTTATCTTATCTCGCCGGTCACATCGAACTTTCTAACTATTTGTTAATTCCTCACGTTCCTGATGTTGGCGAGTTATTAGTTTTAGTGTCAGCAATCATTGGGGCCGGAGTCGGATTTTTGTGGTATAATGCCTATCCTGCAGAGATTTTCATGGGTGACGTAGGTTCTCTCTCCCTGGGTGGCTGTCTTGGCACAATTGCTGTTTTAACAAAGAATGAATTTCTATTTGTTTTAATCGGTGGAGTTTTCGTCATTGAAGCCGTTTCAGTTATTCTTCAGGTCGCTTCCTTTAAAACACGGGGTAAACGTATTTTTAAAATGGCGCCGATTCATCACCATTTTGAGTTAAAGGGCTGGCCTGAAACCAAAGTGATTGTTCGTTTTTGGATTATTAGTCTGGTTTTTGCGATTCTTGCACTGGCCACTCTGAAGTTAAGATAAAAAATTTAAGGAGCTTTTATGGAAAAATATAAAGGAAAAAAAATCCTCGTTGTTGGATTGGGAAAAACGGGATTTGCTTTAATTAATCTCTTCACTCAGTGGGGATGTGAACTTAAAGTAACTGATATCAAGCCGATCTTCGATCTTAACAAACAAGTTAAAAGATTGAAAAAAATCACTCCTACTCCTGCAATGACATTGGGTGAACATAAGGATGAAGACTTCATTGAAGCCGACATCATTGTTTATTCCTCTTCGGTTGATCCTAATCTTCCTCAGTTAAGAGTTGCCCGTGAACACGGTCGCGCTGTTTATTCTGATTTTGCATTTGCTTATGAAAATTGTGACCGACCAATCATCGCCGTTTGTGGCAGTCATGGTCGTACGATTACTTCTCACATGATCGGCTATACTCTTCGAATCGATAAGAAGAACGTTTTTGTGGGCGGTACTTCTGAAGAACCTTTCATCAACTTTCTTTCTCTCCCCAATAAAGAAGAGATTGATTACTGTGTTATTGAAGTTTCTCCTCAGCAGCTTCAGACGGTTGAAAGCTTCAAGCCGGTTATGGCCGTTTATCCAAATCTTGAAGAAAAGAATCTCTTGGGTAGATTCAAATCTTCTGCTGAATATCTGGATACTGCCCTTAAAGTGGCACGTAATCTAGGACCTGAAGACTATTTGATTGTTAACTTTGATAAACTAGCTTCAAACTCAGTTCTAAGAAGCTCTCAAGCACAGACCTTCTGGTATTCTCGTAAGTCATTTGTCACAATGGGTGTTATTTCTGAAATTCAGGGAACTCATTTTCACGATAAGAGAATTCATTCCAATATCCATTTCCATTCAGAGTTTAAAGTAACTGACATGAGAATCGTAGGCGTTAATAACCGTGAAAACCTCATGGCCGCTATCACCGCTTGTAAAGCTCTGAAAGTTTCAGATCATTCAATTCAACATTGTATCGAGAAATTCCCGGGGATTCCTCATCGTTTAGAGTTTGTGGTTGAGAAAAATGGTGTCCGTTTCTACAACGATTCTAAATCGGAAACGATGGATGAGTTAAAAGTATCTCTGGAAGCTTTCAAAGAGCCAGTTATCCTGATTGCTGGTGGTAAAGAAATTGAAGGCATTCCTTTTGATAAATATGCCAACATCATGAAAGAAAAAGTTCGTGTTTTGGTACTGGTTGGTGAAGTAAAAGAAAGTATGAACCGTATTTTGGGTGATGCTACTCAGACTTACCTTGTAGGTTCATTCGATGAATCAGTACTTCTGGCCTATCAAAAATCACGTACCGGTGACACAATTCTATTGTGCCCAGGTAATGAAAGCACAGATGTGTTCCGTGATTTTGAAGAAAAAGGCAATTACTACAAGAAACTCATCTTCCAACTCTAAATCATTATTGCTCCGCTCGTGATCCATACGTTACACTGGAAGAAACCCTCTTCCGGTGTAACTCATGAATGAAAATAACAGACTAGAAAAGTTAACTAACTACTTCCTCATCAATGTCTTCTTTTTGATACTATTTGGTGTGATCATGGTTTTTTCTGCCAGCTATATGTATGCGACAGAAAACATGGGGAGCAGCTATTTCTTCCTGGTAAAGCAACTTATCTTCATAGCACTTGGTTTAACCATTGCCCTGGTTTTATCAAAACTCAAAATACTCTATTTGTATAAACACGCTTATAAGATCAACGCTCTCTTCGGGGTTTTAGTTACACTAACTCTTATTCCAGGATTAAGTGTTGTTATTAAAGGCTCCAAGCGCTGGTTGAATTTAGGATTTATGAATCTTCAACCGGGTGAGTTTTTAAAATATACTCTTATGCTGGCCTCAATACGATATTTTGAAAATTTTAATAACTATACTCCCAAGCAGCGTGTGATTTATTTATCCGGACTAGTTTATCCATTGGGTATTTTTATTCTGCAACCGGATTTCGGTACATTCTTTATTGCTTCCCTGGTCATCGGATTCATTGCTTTTCTTAGTTCATTTCCCAGGAAATACTTCTATTCGGCCATGATCATAGGGGCCATTGGTGCCTTCGGGATTTTAATCTCGGCTCCTTATCGGGTAAAACGTCTTTTAACGTTTCTTGATCCATGGAAAGATCCACGAGGAAGTGGTTTTCAGGTTATTCAATCCTTTCTGGCCTTTGCTAATGGATCTTTTTTTGGTCAGGGATTAGGGAATAGTAACGAGAAACTTTTCTATCTTCCGGAAGCCTATAACGATTTTATTTTCTCCGTGGTTGGTGAAGAGCTGGGTTTTATTGGTGTACTAGTCACAGTACTGATGTTCATAAGCTTCATTTTTATTGGCTTTAAAATGTCCATCACCTTAAAAAGCCGCGTAGGAAGCATCATGGTGGCCACTATTATTTTCACCATTGGTTTTCAGGCTTTTATGAATATGGGAGTGGTTTTAGGAGTATTGCCTACTAAAGGGTTGAACTTGCCATTTATAAGCTACGGGGGCTCTTCCATGGTTGCAAATCTTGCGGCCCTGGGTTTGATCTTCGCTTGTCTCCGAATTAAAGCGGGGGACGCCAAAGACGTTGCCACTAAAAAGAACCAAAAAACTGCCAGTGTTTTTAAGAGAGCTTTTAACTCATGAAGTATGCAGTTTTAGTCGCCGGAGGTACCGGCGGACACATCAATGCAGCCTTAGCAGTAGGGGAAGCCTTAACAAGTGAAGGCTGGACAATCCAGTATATTACCGGCAAACGTCCGCTGGACTATAAGCTCTTTAAAGATTGCCATGCCCTTAATATTGATTCACAGCCTTTAAGAACGAATAATCCTGTTAAGCTTTTTAAGAATATCTTGTTGAATATTAAAAGCTTCATTTCCATTTTCAGATTATTTCGAAGTAAACGTCCGTCGCTTATTGTTGGTGCCGGTGGATATGTCTGCGGCCCGACTCTTCTTGTGGGAAAACTTCTTTCGATCCCGATTTTCATCATTGAGCAAAATGCTGTCATGGGCTTAACGAATAAAATTCTAGGATGGATAGCAGATAAGATTTTTGTCCACTTCTCTGAGACCAAAGGTCTTTCTCCCAGCCTCGCCCGAAAAGTTGTGGTCGTTGGAAACCCTACCCGGAAATCCATTGCACCAGTTCCCCTTAAAAATTTTGGTGGTGAATTAAAAGTTTTGGTTTTTGGCGGAAGCTTAGGGGCCACTCAAATTAATAATGTTATCTTTGATGTTGTAAAAAATGCGCCTGTTTCTGCTTTATCTATTCGTCATCAGGTAGGAAGTTCTCAGGTTATTCCTCAGATTGAATCTAAGGTTAACTACCTGGCCACGCCCTATATCGATGATATGCAAAAAGAATATGAATGGTGTGATGTCATCATTTCCCGGGCCGGGGCCAGCAGCGTTTCCGAGCTTGCTATCATTAAAAAACCTGTTCTGATTTTTCCTTATCCGGCCGCTACAGATAATCATCAACTCTATAATGCGCAGATTTTTAAAGCTGAGTCAGATTTTACTGTTGAGATTGCTGAGCCGGGTTTAACTCACGATGAATACCTCAGGCGGACCCAGGAATTTCTGGTCAAGGCTTCTCGCCAGGAGTTAAAGTACACCCAGAAAGTATCCGCAGGTAATCACACCTGCGATGATATTTTGAGAGAGATAAAAACACATGTTGGGATGGCTTAAAACGACTAAACTTCATTTTATAGGAATCGGCGGCATCGGCATGAGTGGTATTGCTGAAGTGTTGCTTGATCTTGGCTATAAGGTTTCAGGATCTGATCTTAATGATTCATTAGTTATAAACAACCTGAGAACTAAAGGTGCTGAAATTTTCATCGGACATGAAGCCTCTAACGTAACAGACGCGACCTTGGTTGTTTATAGTTCTGCCATTGATAAAACCAATCCTGAAGTTATACGCGCTCAAGAATTAAAAATACCCATGATCAGAAGAGCTGAAATGCTCGCTGAACTTATGAGATTAAAATATGGTATTGCCATAGCTGGGTCTCATGGGAAAACCACAACAACGAGTCTTGTTGCGACCATTTTTCAGGAAGCCAAACTGGATGCGACTCATATAATTGGGGGTATTGTCAGTAACCTTGGTGGGAATGCCAAGAAAGGTGATGGACAATATCTGATTGCTGAAGCGGATGAATCAGATGGTTCATTTCTTCTTTTAAATCCAATCATGGCGGCCATTACCAATATTGATAACGATCATCTTGATCACTATGGAACAAAAGATAAAATTGTTGATGCCTTTATAGAATTTGTGAACAGACTTCCTTTTTACGGAAAAGCTGCTTTGAATGCCAATGACCCTTCTTCATTGGCTATCCGTTCTTTAGTAAAGCGTCCTATTACCTGGTATGGAATTGAGGTAGATGATGAAATCGCCGAATACAACGCCAAAAATGTTGAACTATCAGCTTCAGGGAGTGAATTCGATCTCTACTTCCGCGGAGAAAAAATCCAAAGAATTAAGACTCACCTCATGGGTTTTCATAATGTTTCTAATACTCTTGCTGCCATTTCTCTATCACATGAAGCAGGTCTCTCATGGGAAATCATCCAGAATGGCCTTTTAAATTTTTGTGGTGTGGGCAGAAGGTTAGAGAAGCTTTATGAAAAAGAATCTTTTCTAGTGGTAGATGATTATGGCCATCATCCAACTGAGATACAGGCAACTGTATCAACATTAAAAAAAGTTGATCAAAGACCATTATGTGTGATCTTTGAACCACATAGATATTCCAGAACGCAAAATTTCTGGAAGGAATTTCAGGATAGTTTCATCGGCGTTGATGAACTTTATATTACCCCCATTTACCCAGCTTCTGAAAAACCAATTCCGGGTATAACATCGGAAACGATGGTTAACGAAATGATCGCTAAAGGAATTAATGCTCATTACTTGCCTTCTTTGAATGCCATGAAAGATATATTGCTGAATAAGAAGGATGCTGGTTGTGTTTTATTGTCTTTAGGGGCCGGTGCTATCTCAAAAAAAATGAAAGAGCTGGTTAAAGAGCTATGAGTCTCGAACAAGAGTTAACGAAAATTCCTGATTGTTCTTTATCTCTGGATGATGATCTGACTAAATATACAACCATGAGACTCGCCTCCCGTGGTGATGTGGTGGAGATAAGGTCAATAGAGTCACTCCAGAAAGTTCTCCCAACACTAAAAAAATACGGCCGAAATTATCTGGTTGTTGGCTGGGGGGCAAACCAGATACTACCAACTATTTGTCCGGAGATGATCATTCACCTGGATCTGCCTTTTGATCTTCAATATCTAAACGAACAAAAAAAAGAATATGAGCTTCCCGCTTCCCTTGGAATTAATCATCTGACTTCCCATGCAATAAAGTTCGGACTATCGGGTTGGGAAGTCTTTACGGGCATTCCTGCATCCCTGGGAGGCGCCATTTATATGAACGCCGGAACCAATCTGGGAGAAATAGGAAAGTTGATTAAAACAGTCACTTTGGTGAATGGGGATGGAGTTCTTCGGACAGAAACCATTGGAGCACAAAGCTTTTCCTATCGTCGAAATTATTTTGTGAATCCAGGGGACGTCATAGTTGGAGCGACTGTTATGCATTTTGGTTCTGATCCTGCTATTTCCCAGAAAATAAAAGATTATTTAGAATATAGAAAGAAGAGTCAGCCTCTCGCCACCAGAAACTGTGGATGTGTTTTCAAGAATCCTGATCGGGATCTGCAGGCAGGACGGCTTATTGATCTCATGGGACTCAAGGGTTTAACCCTGGGAGGTCTTAGAATTAGCCCTAAACACGCTAACTTCATCGAGAACTCCGGCAGCTCAAACTGGGATCAATTTGAGACACTGGTAAACATTATAAAATCTAACATGAATGTCTTCTATGGAATTGAGTTTGAATTGGAAGTAAAAATCCCCTATCATTAATTCATGTCGAGAATTTTTTTAGTATCTTTCCTGATCCTCTCCTCAACATTGGCCCTGGCCAGTGTCCCTGATCAATTCACTCAGAGAAACATAAACTACCGCACTTATTTTGGACAATGCCCATCTAAGTCCTCTGGTATGCTCACTTTGTTGCTCATGAAAGAGTTCGAAAAGAATCACTCTTTAAAAGATGTAAAAGAGAAAATCGTAAAAGAGAAACTCGACGAGAAATATTTTTTATCTGATTACCGCATTTCCTATAATCCGGTTATCCGTACTCTTAGTATCAATTTAGAATGTCCGGAACCGCTGGCGAAAGTTCAGGTTTATAAGCCTAATGGTGAAGAACATTACTCGGCCATTCTCTCCGACAATGCTAAGATTTATGAGCCTCAGTATGAAAATCTCATGAAGGCCGAAAAACGTTTGAATTATAATCTTCCTCTTCTGGCCATTTCAATGGAGCAGTTAGATGGTTCTGCCCCGACGGAATTAGCAGCCTTCATTAAGAAGATGGATCTTGAACTAAGAACTAAAATATCGGAAATCATACTTAGCAAAAACAACGAGTTAACAATAATTTTTGCTCTTGGAAGAAAGGCCACGAGTGTTTTTATGGGAACTGATTTGTGGGATGAAAAACTGGTGAAGCTCACCAGGATCGTAGGCTACGTCGGAAAGAATCAACGTTATCCTACGAGTATAAACTTAGTTAATACGAAAAAGGTTGTTGTCAAGTTTTCTGACAAAATCTAAGATTTTACTATGGCGATGATCGCCGTGTGTTTTTTAGTCAGAATGAATCTGCTCTCTTCAAGTTGAAGAGGTTTTTGAGAAGGGAATCTCATGAGTACCAAAAGTGTAATTGTCGCTTTGGATATCGGGACAACAAAAGTCTGCACCCTTATCGCGCATAAATCTGCCAAGAATTTAGAGATTCTAGGAGTAGGATCTCATCCTAGTCACGGCCTTAAAAAAGGCTCAGTTGTAAACATTGAGAAAACTGTTGAGAGCATTCGCACTTCAATTGAAGAGGCGAAGATGATGGCCGGTATAGATGAATTGGAATCAGCAACAATTGGTATCGCTGGTAACCACATCTACTGCTTTAATTCCTCTGGTGTTGTACCGGTAAAGAATAAAGAAATAAAACAAACTGATGTTGACCGGGTGATTGAAGCTGCGAAAGCAGTCCTTATTCCATCTGATCGTGAAATCCTTCATGTCATTCCCCAAGAATTTATCGTTGATAATACCGCTGGTATAAAAAATCCGATTGGTATGTGCGGTTCAAGACTCGAAGTGAATGTTCATATCGTTACCGGTAAAACTCCTCTTATCCATAACCTCATTAAATGTGTAGAAATGGCGGGCCTTGCTGCCAACTCTATTATCCTTCAGCCGATTGCCTCTTCTCGTTCTGTTCTATCTCAGGAAGAAAAAGAACTGGGAGTTGTTCTCATCGATATCGGTGGAGGCACAACTGACGTTGCTGTCTGGAAAGAAGGAAGTCTTCTTCACTCGCAAATTATTCCATTGGGTGGCAGTCACTTCACTAACGATCTGGCGGTGGCCTTGAAGATCCCTCATAACGAAGCCGAAAGGGTCAAATTAGCCCACGGGACGGTTCTAAACGACACCCAACTAAATGAAACTTATCTGACAGTTCAGGGCCTTTCTGGCACCAAGCCACGTGAAGTTCCTCTTAGTTTTATCTCGGAAGTACTTGGAGCTAGGGCAGAAGAGCTCTTTCAAGTGGTCCGCGAGCTGATCTTGGAAAAGAATTTGCAAGGACAGATTACTGGAGGATTTGTTTTAACCGGTGGCGGAGCCTTAATCAGAAATTTACCGGAATTAGCAGAATATATTTTAGAAAAACCAGTGAAGCTTGGATATCCAATGGCCTTTGGTGGAATGACCACGGCCATGCAACATCCAAAATTTTCAACAGTCTTAGGACTGTTACAAGAGTCTCAGCATGCTTCACAAGCAGTGACTCGCCAAGATAAAATAGAAGACGAAGTTGATATGTTTGATAAACTAGGAAAATCTTTAAAAAACGTGTGGAAAGAGATTTTTTAATTTCCGGAGGAACTTTTTATGTTCGATATTGCTGACAACCAAAATCCATCAATTGGGGCCAAGATTAAAGTCATTGGTGTAGGTGGAGGCGGATGTAATGCTGTCAACACTATGATTCGCTCAGGCCTTAATGGTGTAGAGTACATTGTTGCAAACACTGACTCACAAGCATTGGCCGCTAACCTTGCCGGAACTAAAATTCAGTTAGGTGGAAACGTTACTAAAGGTCTTGGCGCTGGCGCTAATCCTGAAGTCGGCCGTAAAGCTGCTATTGAAGATTATGAAAAATTATCTGAAGTTCTTGATGGCGCGGATATGGTTTTTGTAACTGCTGGTATGGGCGGCGGTACAGGAACTGGTGCAGCTCCGGTTATTGCAAAGCTCGCAAGAGAAATGGGTGCTTTAACTGTTGGGGTTGTGACTAAACCTTTCGTTTTCGAAGGTAAAAAGCGTTCACGTCAAGCCGAAGAAGGTATTCGTGCTTTGGAAGAGTCTGTTGATTCATTAATCTGCATTCCAAATCAACGTCTATTACAACTTGCCGGCGAAAATCTTTCATTAGTTGATACTTTCAAAGCAGCGGATGAAGTTTTACTCAATGCTGTTCAAGGTATTTCTGATTTGATCAATAACACTGGTCTTATTAACGCTGACTTTGCTGACGTTTCGACAGTTATGACCAACAAAGGTCTTTCTCTCATGGGAACAGGCTCAGCTGTAGGTACTGACCGTGCGATAGTGGCTGCTCGTCAGGCCATTAGCTCTCCACTTCTGGAAGATGTTTCTATTGAAGGAGCTACCGGCATTATCATTAATATCACTGGTAACAGCACTCTTACGACTCATGAAACAAATCAAGCTGTAACTCTTATTATGGAAGCGGCTGATGAAGATGCTGAAATCATTTTTGGTACAGTGATCGATGATACTATGGGTGAAGAACTTAAAGTTACTGTGATCGCTACTGGTCTTGTACAAACGGCTAGAAAAGAAGTGGCTCCAGCTGCTCCAATGATGGCGCGTCCACAAGCTCCTGTTCAGGAAACTGTTGCTCCGGTAAGAATGGAAACTCCTAAAACTGAGCCAGTAAAGGTTGAAACAGCACCGGTTAGAGAAGAAGCTCCTGTTCAGATGAAAAATACTGATTATGCAGTTAAATCTGAAATGAGTTTTGATCTTGATGATGTCCGCATTGAAACAGCTAAACCGAAAATTAATTGGGCAGAAAAGTTACAAAGTGCTGCTTCAAAGTATGAATCCCAAAAGAACTTTGATTCTAACCAGACAAATCAAACTCCCGTAGCTCCTAAGGCTCCCGGAATTGTTGAACGTCAGGAATACTCTCACTTTGACAATGCTGAAGCTCCTGTAGGAAATGTTACTGCTCAGGCAGCTCAGAACCGTGAGAGCCGAATCAAGTCGATTGCTGAGAAACTTGGTTTCTTTAATTTTGATGAAGATGAATTCGATACTCCATCTTTCATCAAGAAAAATGATAGAGGCCACGATACTCAAATCTAAGATTTTTTTATAGATAGATTAAGGAACCCCGCTCTACGCGGGGTTTTTTATTTTAGAGCAGATAACTTCTGACAGCTTCAGCTTCTTCTTTAATCGCGAAGACTACCAGGTAAGTTTCAATGTAGTCCTGGTCAATATTGATTTTGTAATGAGTCTCGACATAGGTAGGAAGATTTTTTTCGGAGAAGAGTATTTTCTTTTTTTCAAAGAGCTCTACCCCTTCCTCAGGATTCTGGGTTGATGTCTTGACGGTAACGATCTCTTCCCAGTCGTGCCGCATGACCAGTGGCATGTGCTCTTTACAAAAATGCATGGTTTTGAACGGCTTAATACAGACCTTGCAGAAGAGTTTGTCACAAATACCACAAGTTACTTCACCTGGTTCATCCCGATGATTGGGACAAAATAATTCCGATCTTGAAGGCTTAATACTTTCTAGATCTTTTAAACGCTCCATAATTCCCGGATGGAATTCTGTTCGTGATATGTCCGGATGAGGAGCACTACCATCTGAAGAAGTTGGGGCGGGACTTGTTGCTGAAGGTGGATTTTTAATGAGTCTATAGACCAATACGGTCAGAAGGCCCACGATGATGACCAGAAAGAAAAGAGTAATGGCGATAAGGATAATTGCCGTTTTTTCCATGAGTAGTACTCTTTAGTATAGATGAACTTCTGTAACTGGCTTATAACCTAAAAGGTTATTGCAATATTGTCGGGCGCTGATCTTCAACTGATCTTTAAAATAAGACTCATCCCGACTATGAAGATCTTTTTTAATTTGCTGAAGAAGCCGATTTTTCAAATGATCAATCTGATCCTGGAACATTAACGGAAGACCGGTGGTCGTAACTTCCATGTAACCCATACTGCGATGGTAACTGATGAAAATAACCCCTTGAGTGGCCATCTTGCGACGTTGGCTAATCTGGGTTTTTTCTATTTCCAATGCCTTTCCATGAATCAAGTGAGGTTCATGAGAATCATGCTTTTCAATTTTTACATCCCCTTCGCCAAGAATAACTTCCTGATAATTATAAATCAGTTTGGGAGTGATTTCCGGAAAGCTTTTTTGAATAAACTCAAAGTGCTTTCTTAAAAAATAAGATTCACCATGAATAGGGAAATAGAACTTAGGAGAAAAACTTTTTAAAAGTATGTTGAGGTCTTCTTTCCCCGGGTGGCCTGAAGCATGAATCAGGTGATCGCTGGCAGTTATGATCTCTGCTCCGAATTCGGTCAGCTTATTATAAATCCGGTAAATCTTTTTTTCGTTCCCCGGAATTACCTTAGAACTAAAAATAACTAAGTCAGAAGGTCCGGGCTTAAATGTTCCATCTTCGCCGTAACTAAAACGTCTTAAGGCCGAAAGAAAATCCCCCTGGCAACCAGAGAGGAAGATCAGCATCTTACCCGATTGGCCTTTTACCTGATCCGGCAGGAAGAATTCTTCCGGAGACAATTCACCATGGCCCGTCTCATAAGCCGCTTCCATATAAGTTTTAAGTGAACGTCCCATGATGACAATCTTGCGTCCGGCTGCCCGGCCCATCTTGGCAATAGCATTCATGCGGTGAACGTTAGAGGCAAAAAGAGTGATGAAGATTCGGTTTTCATCCCGATTAAGGAGTTGCTCTAAATCGACATGAAGCTCACCTTCCGAAACAGTTTTACCGTCATTCAGGATATTTGTTGAATCCATGAAATAGGAGGTATTTTCACATTCTGAAAGTTTTAATTTGATACGTTCAAGATCGATAGGCTTCTCATGACGAGACGTTAAATCCACTTTGAAATCTGAGATATATAAAGCGCCCCACTTACGATCCTTGGAACGAATAATAAGACCGCAAGTTTCAGGAATTGAATGATTCACATGAACGGGACTTATATCGACGCCCTTAAAGGATAATTCAGATTGGTCATTATAGATTTGGTATTTTAAACGAACTTTATGTTCTTCCAGTTTTTTCTGTATCAGATGCAAGGTGAAGTTTGTCGCATAGACAGTAATATCCGGGAATGCCTGTAACAAATGAGCAAGTGCACCAATATGGTCTTCATGGCCATGAGTAATAATAATCGAAGTTAATTTTTCCGGATCTAAAAGAGAAAAGTCAGGGATGAGATAATTAATGGCGAAACATTCTTCATAGGGAAAAAGCATGCCGCAATCAATGACGATTTGTTCATCTTCGGTGGTGATCAAGGTCATATTCGACCCGATTTCTTCCACTCCCCCAATTGGTAAAACGCTAAAGTATTTATTCTTCAAAACAGATTCCTTTTAGGGAATTGTATCAGATAAATGGAGTAGCTGGGACTTCTCTTTCTGAATTTAATAGTTGTTTGAGTCGCGCTGCTAAGATTAAAGAGGCCACATCGGTTTCTTCGCCCACGGTAAAATCCGCATATTGCTTCTGTGGATCCAGATACTTTTGATACATGGGTCTTACGGAGTCATAGTACTGAGCAATGACTGATTCTAAAGATCTACCCCGTTCTTTCACATCTCGATGGAGGCGGCGGGTAAAACGAATATCCGAGTCCACATGCAGGAAACATTTGATATCCAGCATATTGCGAATTTCGTGATCATAGAGAGCAAAAATCCCTTCTAGTAAAACGATCTTGCATGGTCCAAGTGTCTCGCACTCGCTGGTTCGGGACGAAGTAGAGAAGTCGTATTTCGGAACTTGAATCGCATGACCTTTTTTAATTTCGGCTAGATGTTGCCTCAGTAGTTCCCAGTCAAATGCGTCGGGATGGTCATAATTGGCCTTGCCATTAATTGCCGGAACAGTTGGTAGGTAATAGGAGTCCATGTGAAGGATTTGAGACTCAGAGCTGTTAAGGCCCTTCATGACTTTTTTGGCAAAGGTCGTTTTACCGGAGCCTGAGCCGCCTGCGATACCAATAAGAAAGAATTTTTGCATATTGGATGAGTTATTTAACAAATAATGCATGATCTGCCCAAGAAAACATGAATTAATGTAATTTTTTTAGCCTCCCAGAACCATAAACTTGCGCTATATAAGCTCCTTTAAAGGATTTTTATGGAAGTATTTTGGATCGTGACGCTTTTTCATTTTCAACCTTCACCAGATGAGTGGCAAAGAGTCGAATCGCTCGCCTTGGAAGAATTTGAAGCTCTGGGAATTGAAGAGTTCTCTCTCGATGAACCGGCCGTGGATGCCCTTTTGGGTGATCGCTCTTATTCTGGGGGGGATCTTCCTCAAGAGGTCATTGATGAAGTGGAATCCAGGGTTTTAGCTACCCCTCTTAATTACCGTTTCTTTTTTAATGATATGGATATGGCCGAAAAGTTTCATGAAAAAGTTCGTAATGAATTTCTTTGTGAATCACAGATTGAAGAGCAGCCAGTGCAGGATTGGAATGCAGAATGGAAAAAGCACTATAGCCCGATTAAAGTGAATGATCAGCTGGAGATTATTCCCTCCTGGAGAAAAGATTTTTCTCCTCAGAGTAAAGAACATATTTTCATTTATCCCGGAATGGGATTTGGAACCGGCAGCCATGAAACTACCTATCTATGCTTGAAGCTTTTCACAGAAAATAACTTATCGAATGATGTTCAAAAAGTTCTCGACTTCGGTTCAGGCTCAGGAATTTTAGGTCTGGCCGTATTTAAGTTTTTTCCAGAAGCCCAGGTTGATTTTTATGACATTGATCCTGAGGCCAATAAGAATTGCTATCAGAATGCAGAAATCAACGAACTTCAGGATTGTTCTTTTAGACTGCTGTTGCCGGAGTATCGTGACCGCCTCCAAAACGAATATGATGTCGTTTTCGCAAATATACTTGAGAGTATTTTAATGCAGGAACAAGATTCATTAATTAATCACACTAAAAATGGTGGGTCCCTGATTGTATCTGGACTTTTAAAACATCAAGTTCCGGGAATCATCGATCTTTATAGCAAAGGTGGAATGACTCTGGTTTCTCACCTGGAAAAGGGTGACTGGGCAGCCATTCTTTTCAAAAAAGGCCAAGCATGAGGGCCCTTTGGGTAAAAGACCTCTCGCTTAAAGAGAACTACATTCTACAAGGTGATTCGCTTCACCATTTGGTTAATGTTGTTAGAGTGGAAACAGGTGAAGATCTCTTACTGTTAAATGGCAAAGGATTAATGGTTCTCACTACGATTGAGGCCATAGGTAAGAAAGAAATAAGGCTTCGTTTTAGAGAAAATAATAGCAGAGAACAAAAGCTTTTATTTGACCTGGTTCTCGGCATGCCTAAAAGAGAAGCACTTGAACTATGTTTAAAAGAAGCGACTGAATTGGGTTTTAGAAAAATCTATTTAGTCCGATCCGATTACTCTCAGATGCGTTTCCCTGAAAGAGAGCGGGTAGAAAAGCTTCTCATTTCTGCCTTGGAGCAATCCAATGCTGCCTATCTCCCTGAAGTAGTCGAGGCCAATTGGGATAATGTTCCCTGGGGAGATTATGGAGAAGTCATTATGATGGATTCTCAAACCCTCAATGCAGAGTCTCCTGATTTGGCGAATGATTCTCTGCCACGCCTCTTGGTTGTGGGTCCTGAAGGGGGGTTCTCTTCAGGAGAAATATCGCGACTACACAGTGTGGAACGGATAAGGATTGTTAACTTACCTACTCCCATCCTGAGAACACCAACAGCTGTCGCGGTAGGGGCAGGGCTAATGATCCAAAATTTGCGTAAGTGAAGTTTGGCCTGATATGATTAATAGGTAAAAGGACACAACATATATGAACCTTGAAGAAATTAAAAAGAACAACAATTCACCAATTATCGATGATATTGATTTTGATTTTAAACCGATTACTTCAGGTCTTGGGTTTCATCATCAAAAAGCGGCTGAACCGAAAACGGTTTTTACAGAAAGAACAGTAGCAGTTGCTCCTATACCTCAATCGAAAACTGCACCTAAAAAAGAAATGAACATTTATCAAAATGACCTTTCTCTTTTTTATGGAAAACCGAAAACCGAAGAAGAGATTTTTCCAGAGATTAAAGTTGAAGAAAAGAAGTACTATCGTCTAGCCTCGAAAGGTTCCCGAGTTTTTGCATACCTCTTAGATTTATTTTTTGTGGCTTCAACTTTAAGTCTCGTTCTTACTGTAATGGCCAGAACGATACGTATGGATTTAATGGAAGTTTGGTCACAGTATCCAAATGAAATTACTCCACTCGTTCTAACACTTTTCTGTGGCTTTTATCTCATCTACTTCTCTATCTTTGAGAAAACCGGACAATCGACTTTAGGTAAAAGCATGTTTGGCTTAAGAGTGGTTGGTCTAGATGATAAAAATCTCTCCTTGATGTCTTTATTTGCCCGCACGTCAGTGAGCCTTCTGAATTTTATTAGCTTAGGTCTTTTTTCATATTTTGATCTTCAGAATAAAATTGCTCAATCTAAAGTGATCAAGGTTAAATAATGTTTTCTGAAGCTCTGGATCAGTTTCTATTAGCTAATCAAGGCAAGCGCATTGTCTTCACAAACGGTTGCTTTGATATTCTCCACCGTGGTCATGTGACTTATCTGGCAGAGGCCAGAAAGTTAGGAGATCTTCTTATTATTGGTTTAAACTCTGATGACAGTGTTAAACGATTAAAGGGTCCTGAACGACCAATCAATAATGAAATTGATCGCCAGTATGTCCTTTCACAATTAAAGTCTGTGGATTTTGTTGAAATCTTTACTGATGATACGCCATTGGAATTAATTAAAAAAATTAATCCTAAAATCTTAGTTAAGGGCGGAGACTGGAAGATTGATCAAATTGTTGGTGCTAAAGAAGTAATTGCAAATGGCGGAGATGTCTTTTCTCTTAATTTTGTAGATGGATACTCTACAACAAACATCATTCATAAAATTCAGGACACATGATTTTTTCTTTTTCAAAGAATAAAAATGATTTAATCATTTTAACTTCTCATGAAAAATTAGATGTCTTCTGTTTCTTTCACGCTAAAAAATCTATTATTACTCCTGATGAATTATGGTTTCCTGCTGTGTGTGCTTCTTTAAGAATGAAACACGATGTTCTTATCCTGGAAAAAGACATAAAAGTCTTTCCAGTATGGGATTCTTCTAAAAGATGGATGGTAGGAGATCAGTGGTGCTGGATTGCTCCCCGGGCACTTAGCAGCCTACAGCAATTCCATACAGAAAATTCGGACACTTACGAATTAATGAAAACTCAATTAAGCCGTTCTAAATAAGTATAATTCCTGACTTTCTTAATTTTTTCCGACGAAAGTGCCGTTTAATCCTCAATCTATTCCCGAGTTTTTCGATAAGGAACTGAGCCTTACCATTGTGGTCAGGTGTTATGAAAAAAGATTCTTACAAGGAGTACGTTGATGGGCTTAAGAATCAACACAAACATCGCCTCGCAGGAGGCGCAGAAAAACCTGAGGGCCAGTAATGGTCAGCAGGAGTTGGAGTTTGCAAAACTCTCATCTGGTAAACGCATCACCAAATCTGCGGATGATGCTGCCGGATTAGCGATTGCAAAGAAAATGGAAGCCGAGACGAAAGGCTTACGAGTGGCCGGCAGAAATGCCAACGATGCTATCTCATTAGTTCAGGTTGCCGAGGGTGGTCTGAATGAAACAGGTAACATCCTTACACGACTAAGAGAGCTTTCGATTCAGGCAGCTTCGGACACCGTGGGAGAAGCCGAACGTGGCTATCTTTCACTAGAATACGAACAACTGGTCCAAGAGGCCGATCGTATTTCAAAAACTACACAATTTGGAGGTCGTTCTTTATTGCGTGGTGAAGGTGATAGGATGCAATTCCAGGTGGGCTCTTTCGGTAGTGAGGATAACCGAATAGAGTTTGATGCCGGGGCAACAGATGCCTCGTCAGAAAGTCTGGGCATTAGTGGCACCAACATCCGGGATAAGGCAGACGCCATAGATAACCTGGAAAGAATTGATGGCGCCATCAATAAGGTGAGTGCCTTCAGAGCGAATTTTGGTTCAATCCAAGCTCGTTTACAAACGACAATCAATAACCTTGATGTGTCCGTTGTGAACCAAGAAGCGGCTCGCTCACGTATTGAAGACGTTGACGTTGCTGAATCTACTGCAAAACTTGCTTCTGCTCAGATTAGAAATGCAGCAGGTGTTTCAACTCTTGCTCAGGCAAATCAGATTGGTAATGGAGCTCTTCGTTTGATTGGTTAAAAGTTAACGTACTAGGTAATACAGTTTTGTTTACTTAAGCCCAAGCTTCTCGGGGATAAATTCCCGAGAAGCCTTTTGGAGACTACTTTGATTAGTGATAATAAACTCAAAAAAGTAAAAGATCAGGCGACGATACATAATCTCCTGTTCGGGGCTAAAGATAACAATGCTGAAGTTTTTCTATGGAAGTTAATTGGTAATACCAAACATCTGGGGCAGGTTAGGATTGAATCCATTCGGAAGGCCCGTCGTGATTTCTGTATTGTTCCCGCCGATGGCCAGGATCGTTTGATTCAAGAACTCATGGGGAGCCAAAGCTATGTAGATATCTACATTCCTCAAGCTGCCCTTATCTTCCGCTGTAATATCAAACAAACAGATGCGCCTTATCGTTATTATCTTCAAATTCCAGATTTAGTTGCCCAGGTGGAAAGACGAAAAAGTTTTCGTCTGAATGTTCACAATACCTCTGAAGTTAAGGTTAGTTTTGGTAAAACAGTAAAACTTCCCCGACCAATGAGTCAGCACTTCTTAAAAGAATGTTTTGATGTCAGTTCCGGTGGGTTCTCATTTTTTATCTCAAAAATGGAGTCGAAGTTTTTCTTTCCGAATGACACTATTCCGATGGTGGAATTGAAAGCGGGAGACTGGAGTACTAAAGCCGCTGCCGAAGTTGTTACCATTAGAGAAATTGAACCAGATGAGCATAATGGTCTGAGCTATAAAGTATGGCGTGTGAGTTGTCGTTTCACGCAAATTGATCAAATCAGTAGGAAGTATCTCGAGAAGTTTATTTTTGAGCGGATTAAGGAAGAGCTTCATGCTATAAATACTTAATAATGAAGATTTCTGCTATTTCCGACGTTCACGTTAAAAGTCCGCATGATGAAGCTGATAAGCTTCTTATGTCATTTCTAACTCATCCAGAGGTTCAGAGTTCAGACTATATTGTTCTCCTTGGAGATATATTTGATCTGATGTGTGGTCCCCATGAAGAGTATGCTCATTCCTACTCTCATATTTTTAAAGCAATTACCCAACTTCGTGAGAAGAACAAGAAAGTTTTCTATTTTGAAGGGAATCACGATCTTCATTTAGAAAAGCTCTTTGAGAAAATTTGGGGAAGCCAGATTATGACCATCAGTCAGGAGCCCGTGAGAGAGGCCATTGATGGGAAAAATTATTACTTTTCTCATGGTGATGAACATGAAGTGAACAATATTTCTTACCATCGTTACATGAAAATCGTGAGGTCAGCTCCGCTGAAATATGTCGCTAATCATCTCATGCCATACGGTGTATTAAAATTCATAGGTGAACGTGCCTCAAAGATGTCCCGTAAAAAAGGATCCCGTTCATTTAATGCTGATCAAGTGAGAGAAACCTTTCGCCAGGGTGTTAAAGAAACCACCGAAGGGAAATACGATTTTGTTTTAGGCGGTCATAGCCATGTCCAAGATCAATACTCTATTCCTGGCAGTGAATCGATCTACGTAAACAATGGTTATGCTCTTCAAAGCAGAACCTTTATTCTCATTGATAACCACATCGTCCGATTTGAGCCACTACCCTAATTGGGCCATGGCCTTAACTTCTTTCTGAATCATTTTACCGAAGATTTCACGCACTACAGACTCCGTTCTGGCATTCTTGTCTTCGTTATGAATATCTTTATTGATTAAAACTAAAAGTTCTGCGAATTGAGCAATCTGAGGCAAATGGGTAATAGCGATGACCTGACCATGGAGAGCAACTTCGGCCAGAGCTCTACCTATGGCAGTGCCGGTTTCACCACCAATCCCTGTATCAATCTCATCAAAAAGAAAAATACTGATTGAATCATGGCTGGATAGAATTTGTCTTAAGCTTAATAAAATACGTGAAAGTTCCCCACCAGAGGCAATATCTTTAATCTTAAAATAGCCCTCTCCAGGATTGGTTTCTGCAATGAAATAAGATCTGGTGATACCGTGTTCAGTAATTTCATCCAGCTTCTCAACCTCAAGCTTCAGAGTTGCCCCATTCATTTTTAAATGCCGAACTTTTTTCGTAAGTTCTGAAGCTAGATCTTTTGCGGATTTTACCCTGGCAGCATGAATGGTTTCTGCTTGTTTCAAAAGTAGATGATAAGAAGAAGAGATTTTTTCTTCTAGTTCATTTAAGGAGACATCCTGACTTTCAAGCTGGTTTTTTTCTTTAAGGAAATCAACCTGTATCTGAAGAATGGTCTCAACCGTACCACCGAACTTTCTCTTTAATTTCTGATATAGATCCAATCGATCAAGAACAACTTCAAGTTCCTGAGGGTCTACTTCCATATTGAGCTTATTTTTAATTTCTGTTTGAAGGATGTTCAAACGATCATCAACTTCGGCCAGTAGACCGACTTGCTCTTGAAAGAGATCGGGGTTTTTATTCACCAGATGGGTCAGGAATTTAAGCTGTCCCATGATACCGGAATTGTTTTCATCTCCATCCAGACAGGCCTTTGCCTGAAAACACAGTTTTTGTGTCCGCTCCAGATTGAGCATTATATTTTTCTTCTTCAGGAGATCTTCTTCGTCCTGGGAGGATGGATTCAGTTGTTCAATCTCCTGAAGTTGAAAATTTAAGTAATCTAATCTTTGTTCTCGAAGAGAATGAGACTTGATTAATTCTTCTTGTTCACGTTTGTACTGCTTATAAGTTTTAAGCTCGGCTTGAAATTTACTAACAGCTTCTTGTTGTCTGGCATAATGGTCTAAAAGTTGTAACTGATAAGACTCAGATAAAAGTTTTTGATTTTCGAATTGCCCCACTAAATCAATATACCGCCGGGCAAAGGAAGCAAGGAAAGTAACTGTGCAGTTTAAGTGATTGATATAAGTTTTGGTTGTGCCATTTTTATAGATTAATCTTTTGATGATAATTTCATGGCCTTCTACCGGAAATCCTTCAGCCTCTAAGTAAGATAGAACTTTTTTATCCTCGCAAAAGAATGTGGCCTCAATCAGAGAAAAATCTGTTTCTCGCCGGACAATTTTTTTATCGGCGCGACTTCCTAATATCAGTTGTAAGGCATCAAGAACCAAGCTTTTTCCAGAACCAGTTTCACCAATAATGGCATTAAAGCCGGGTTTAAAAGTGATTGATTGGTTTTTAAATGTCGCAAAGTTCTGAATGATAAGATTCTTTAAATAGAAACTGGCATCCATAATGGCCTCCGTAATATAAATAGTATTACGGATAATTTACGGACACGCAACAGGATGCGTAGTTTTTCCGTAGAAAAGTTAATCTTTTTTAGAATTGATGAATTTATCCCTGATAGTTTCAAAGTAGAAACGCTCGGGGTTCTTAATCAGGGAAATCTTTTTAACCTTTACGCTATTAATAACCACCATGTCCTGTTCATCAATATTCAAGGCCACTTGTCCATCCAGGGTAAGGGTTACCGAATGATGAGGGGGAAGGATTTTTAAGGTTATAGGGGCAGTGTCAGGGATTACAAAAGGACGGTGAATAAGGGAATGCGGGCAAATCGGTGTCAGGACCAAGCCTTTCACTTCAGGATGAACGATAGGTCCGCCAGCTGCCATAGAATAAGCAGTAGAACCCATCGGGCTGGAAACAATGATCCCATCTCCTGCAAGATTATAAATATGCTCTTCTCCGAGCTCGGCCCTTAAATAAATCATTCGGGCGATGTCGTTTTTAGCAAGTACGGCATCGTTGAAGAAATAATCTTTAAAATGGACGGCGTTCTTTCTGATGACTTTGACGTGACAGAGAGGTTTTTGAGTTACTTCGTATCGGCCTTCTAAAATATCGCCCAGCCCATCGAAATACTCATTCTTATTAAATTCAGTGATAAAACCCAGGCGGCCCAGATTAATACCGAGAACAGGAATTTTGGGATTAATTCTCCGGCAGACTCCGATAAGAGTGCCGTCGCCACCAAGAGAGAGCATGACATCCACACCATTGTGGAAATTTTTAGAATTCCAGAATGTTAAATTGTCGGTTGATTTTTGTTTGAAAAATTTGACGACTCGTTCACGATCTTCTTCTCTAAAGACAACTTGTCTTTTTCTACGAATCAGCCATGAACATAAATTGGGAAGAATACTGTAAAACTCCGGAGTGGAGTTTGGTTTTAGAGTAATCCCAATAGTCTTCATCATTTTCTTTTTCATATCATTCCGTCATGATTCTCATCGCCTCTTCCAGGTCCTCAAAAGGTTTATTGAGGAGGCGACATTTATAAGCATTGGCCCGTGAAAGTACTTGGGGAGAATTATAAGCCGTCATGATGACAAACTTATGACTTAATTCTTCCGGTGAGAACTTTCGCTTCGATTCTTCTATTACATCAAAGCCAGAGATATCCTGCAACATCAAGTCACAAATGATGCGGTCGTATTGGTTATTCAGAATAAGATCGATAGCAATTTTACCGCTGGCCGATACATCTACGATAAAGCCTTTTCGTTCAAAGAGCTTTTTGAGCGATTGCTGGATAAGAATTTCGTCTTCGATAATGAGGATATGTTTCATGATAGTGGTAATGTCAGCCTAAAATGGGCGCCTTTTTCGGTATTATTAACTAAATACTCTAAATTACCACCCATTTTTATAGCGAGATTTCTGGAAAGAAGAAGGCCTAGGCCTGTACCTTGAGGTTTAGTGGTGAAAAAAGGTTTAAAGAGCTGGGTTACCTGATCTCCGGAAATTCCGGGCCCATTGTCATGGATACCAATCTGGAGGAAACTCCCCTCCTTCTCTATGATAATGTCTAATCTCTGATTCTCTTGCTGTCCTCTCATTGCTTGTGAAGCATTCACTATCAGATTAAATATGATTTGGACGACAAAGATCAAAGGAACATTTAATAATTCATTTTCTGTTTCATTCAGGTATTGAACGTTTTTACGCACTTCCCGGCTCTCACTTTTTGAGAGAACAATCGCTTCATCAATAATCTTTTTTATACTTACGGGCCTTAATTCAGTTTGCACCTGATAAAGATTCGAAAAGTTTTCAATGATCAATTGGCAACGGTTTATATTCTTTTCAATCTCTGCCATGAGTTCTTTACTGTCGACCGGAACCTCCATCATGGAAAAGAGTTGAGAACCCAGTTTTAGTCCAAATAGAGGATTACTTAATTCATGTCTTAAAGTATTCAGAAGCTCTCCCAGAAGAGAAATTCTTTGAAAGTGGAAAAGATCAAAAGCATAGTGGCGAAGCTCATCACTATCGTAAAGATCAATCGTAAAAGGTCCCTGAACCTTTTTATTGAAAAAGATATCCTTCTCTTGAAGCTCACCCGTATAGAGATCATTCATAAAGGAGGCACCTGTCACGGTGTCTCTGATTCTAAGAGGCAAAGGGAAATCTTTAAGACAAACTCTTAGCTCAGATATACGTTTATCAGAGAACTCTTGTTCAATTAAGCGTTCAAAATGGGGCTGGAGAAGATCGATGCATGTTTCAAATAATTCGATTTCTTCTTTACTGTAATTCAGGAAGTCGTGTCTTGAGACAATGGCAACCATGCTGTATTTTTTCGACATAACCTCTTTAGCGAGAAAACTTCCATTGAAAGGAAGATTCAATCTACTAAAGGCTTCTGAGGAAAAAGATTTAATTTTTGATTTTTTGATTGAGTTAAAGAAAATGTTAAAATCCTTCACCTCAATCAGGGATTGTGTCTTTTCAATTCTCCAGATGATTCCGAGCAGCTCGGCTTTTGTTTGCCCTTTAAGATGGAGAACGATAAGGGAGCTTTCAAATTTTTGAAGGAAAGGTACATCCAGGAGTTTTTCCAGCAGGCTACGAAGACTATGTGACTCACTGGAGATGAGGTTCACTTTTTTGATGATTTCATCCCAAAGATCTTTAACGTTTTCACCAGGATTTAAAGAGACCTGTGAGAAAACTTTCTTTTCAATACCCTGGGTGGATTTTATGAAACCATCAAAAGCTTCACCCATTAGACTTCTGACCTTAATATCACTTTTCATTCCTTCCAAAATGGTGGTTAGATTTTTGTAATAAAAAGGAAAGTCACAATGTTCTCCGTCAGGAAAATTAACCCAAAGGCGGTTGCCCCTTTTGAGAACGGAGACTTTGGCTTCATTTTCAGAAACAAGACAAAAGCCAGACGTATCAAGGGTGTCGAACTCATCGAGGATTTGATGATCGACGAAGATTTTTACCTGTTCAGAAGCTTCTTGATTTGAGGGATAAAAAGTATTTTCCACTGGGTTAAGTTATCTTTTAATTCGTACTTAATCAATTCTTCCAGTGCTGTATTATCTTTTTTGGCCTGTGCCTGGTTCATCGCTTTGAAGATGAAAAGCAACTGAATGTGGGATTCTTTAATATCTGGAATTGTAACTTTGGTTCTTAATGTGACTAACCTTGCCAAAAGTGTGGTTAATTCGACAAAGTGGCCAACTTCGCTTGAGAGCTGACTTAATATATGGTTGGAATGGTATTCTTTTTGATCTAAGGAATAGTGAAAGCTTTGGATCTCCAGCAGGATGTCTGTGAGATACTGAGAGGCCAACTCAACAGTGTTTAATAGGAATTCTTGATTATAAGAAGGCTCGGTCATCCGTGACATAGTCGTCCTTAGCTTAAGTTATACTTAAATGCTAACTTCGTTTTGTTTTATTGTCACAGAAAATAATTCAAGTAAGGCTTCCAGGACCTGGTGTTCTTCGCTGTAGCTGAGAAGACTTTCTTTAGATTGTTCAACTAGATCGGTGCCTTGATTCTGGCCGTGCCGTATATGATAGAAATCTAAAACAGGTCTTATAAAAGAATGGGATTCCGCTAGTTGATGAGCCAGCTGACTAATCTCTCTTAGGTTCTTTAAGTGCCCTTCAATGATGTCTGGATCACTTTGAGTTGCTTTGGACTCCCGATAGATAATATCAATAGAGGCCATGGCATATTCGTGTAATCGAATGTATTTACGCAAAACTTCCTGATTGTTTTTTAGTAAGTTTATTTGTGAAGGATTACATTTTGTAACCTCAAGGTTGATATCACTAAGATTAAGTAGAAAGTTCCAAAGAACAACATGGGTCTGATAAAAAGGGTAGTTGTTATCGGTCGTATTTAAGCTCTTAAGATAGGAACCAGAAAAAACAGTGCAATCTGTTTGATAAAGCGAATAAGAAGAATCTAAAGGGACTTCATGCTTAAGAATTTTATTCACTATCTTATTGAGTTCCGATGAGGTGAACTGCTGATTTCTGGAACTCACAACAAAGCTTTTTTCACTCATGGGTAGATAATTAAAACCTTGAAAGCTTCCTGTAAGTAAAATCGCTGTCCCGCCATTTTCACAAATTTTTAATGCCTTTAATCCTGCCGGCCCAATATAAAGAGTTTGAGATAAATCAGCTATATCGTCTACTTCTGTTGCATCTAAAACGATCGTATGAGGGTTCTCACGAGATATTGTATTAATTAAGGCTTCCTGCTCGCTAGCCGGAAAGATATCAGGGGAAGTCAGGGCAAAGGCGATTTGATTAATGGATGTCTTTTTTTGTTCTTTAAGCTTTAACTCCTTCAGGCCGAGGATATTTCGGTAGATATCCTGCAAGTGAAAAGTGAGGAAAGGAGCTTTGGCCTTCAGGGTTATCAGGTAGGTTGACCATAAATCATTTACGATGAGCTGGTTATTTTTACGGTATGGTCCGACTTTTTTACGGGAGTTAATTAGCCCATGTAAATCCCAGGTTCCTTCTTCTAAAGAGAGGTTAACCGAGAGATCGTAAACTGCTTCAAGGACTCTGGACTCATCCCAGGTAATACCCTTAATGATAGGGCTGGAATTGTCGTACACTTGATTTAATGATTCTTCATTAACCAGTAACGTTATCTCGTAGTCTTTAAAGTGATGAGAATATTTTTCGAGGACCTGAATAGTCTCAAAAAGAAAATAAGCTTCATCTCTCTGAATAATCAGTATATTTTTCACTTATTTTACGTCGCTTAAATTATACCCCTTGATGTTGTCTTTCTGACGAACGGTCTTTTCAATCTCACTTCGAATTTCTTCACGGTGCTCTTGAAGTTTAGTCAGGAGTTTTTCATCAAGCTTTTTAATGAATTCGATTTGTCGATTGAGCTCTGTTTTTTTCTCTACAGAAACCTCATCCCAATTGATCTGTTCCGAGATTTTCTCAATCACATTGAACAATCTTTCACGATTGCCAGTGAAGTGATCAAAATCAATTTCTTCTGAGAAATCCCGGGCCATCATAGTTTCAGTCATTACGATGGCCTTTAGAATAAATTCCTCGAAGAGGAGAATGAGTTTTTCCATTAGGCACTCTTGTTGGTGTTTGGGTTGGCCTGGGTCTTTAAGTTCTTAATGGCTTCAGTCCATCCATCATACAAGGTGTTTAAAACTTTAAGACAACCTTCGAGATGGGTCTTATCGATTTTAATATTCGCCTGTGTGCTCGAATAAAGAAGATAGTCGTAGAGGGACGCCAGTTCTTTGGCAACATCACCACCGACTTCAAAGTCGAGACTGTTTGACAGTTCAACGACGATGTCTTGCATCTTGCCGATATATTCACCTTTTTTGGCGATGTTGTTTTGTTCAATTGCTTCAATGCCTTTTTTACAATTCTTGATTGCCGCTTGATAAAGCATTAACAAGATTTGTTCTTTGCTGGCCGTTTCAACTGAAGTCTTTTTGTATGCACCTAAACCGTAGCTCATGGGATCCCTCCTCCAATATCGCTTATCATTTTATCATAATTGCATTGCTCCCGGAGGAGCGGCAAAACCTGCAAGCCCTGCACCCTGACCACGAATTCGAGAGATGGTCTCTTCTAGTCGGGCAAATTTGGCCTTAAGGACTTCTTCTTTCTGCTGAATATGTCGTTGTCTGGTATTAATCTGGCGGTCAATCTGATTAATTTGGCTCTGTAGGCCGCCCTTACGGGTAGTTAGAACACCGTTGGGTTGGTTAAGAAGAATTTTTGCAGTGTCATCTAAGATATCGATGAAGCCATTCGATTTTCCACCTTCTAAAGAATATTTACCGGTTAACGTTTGTGAAACGGCTTTATAGTCTTTAGATAATGCTGCTTCGAATTTCGGCTGGTCGAATTTTAATAGACCATCTCGTTGGAAGGTAATCCCTAAATCCCCCATTCTCATAGGACCGGCATCCGTATTGATGCTGGTGAAAACGGCAGATCGAATACGGCTTTCAATAGTGGTTAGAGTTAAGTCACCACCAAGAGTCTGGGAAGTATCAGTTTTTTCATCAAGAGTATTTTGTTCTTTAATGAATTTCAAAACATTATTGATATTATCTACTAGACTGCTGATCTTGCCCCCGATCTTCTGAATATCTTCTGAGATTTCTAAATTTATCTCTTCACCTGGTTTTGCCTTCTTTAGATCAATTGTCACACCCGGTATAAGATCAGTTACCTTATTGGTAGGAACTTCAATTTCGAAACCATCAAGTTTTATTTTAGCATCCTGTGCAGGTCTTTCCTGGTCAAAGTAAATATCTACTTCACCGTCTACTAAGTAGAGGTAAGGGAATTCGACTTTGTTGTTGTCTCCAGTTTCAGACATGGAGAGCATGAGTCTCCATGGTTCGTCCGAATCCTTGCCGTCATTTACAACTGTGGCACGCATTCCAAGTTCACTGTCGCCGTTAATAAGCTTAGCAATCCCAGAAAGAGTGGCACTGCCTTCATCCACATAAATTTCTTTTTTGTCCCCATTGGGAAGAACGGCTTTGATGTAGCCGACACCGACATAGGTTTTATCTTTATCCTCAACCCCATTACTGATGGTTGAAGATTTCTGGGCCAACTGAACGACTTCAAGTTGATACTTACCTGGCTCAGCTATGTTCTTATCAGCATTTACTGCAATATTGGTGGCGTCACCGGTATTAATCGCGAGTTCTCGTAAGCTACGGGCGTTCTTGTTTTTTAAGACTTCGCCACGCATATTCTCGATGAGACTGGTGAGCTGTTGAACGAGAGCTTTTTTATTTTCGATTTTGCCTTTTCGGGCTTCCATTTGATTAATAGGAATTTTTTCAGCTTCAACGATTTGCTGAACGATGTCTTTGGGGAGACCAGAATTAATGGAACCGAATGAGATCCCCAAATCTTTCCTCCATGAAAGTTAATGGACGATTGGAGTCGGGTTTACTTCTTGTGAACCCAATATAAGATTAGCATGGGACATTGTTGTCGCAAGTGGGAAGAAAGTGAGCTACCATGAATGCTTGGAAAGAGAAAAAGAGAGAAGGTGAACAACTCCTTCTCTCTTTTTCGAATCTAGTCTAGGGTCTGGAGTCTTTTGATATAACTCCACTATTCTGATCGGATATTATGGAAAAAGCTTTAGTAAAAAACTCAAATATTGTCTGGGCTAAGTCGAAATTCTTTTTAAATCGACTGCTTATCTACTTCTCTTTTTTACTTTTACCCGTTTGGGTCCATAAACTACTGGAAATTAATCTCTTCACCCAATCTCTTCTGATGTTGGCCTATCTGCTTTTCATGGCCGGCCAATGGTATTTATTAGGCAAAGAGATTGATCACCGCTTAAAAATATATTTCCGAGCCAATTCCAGTATTGACCGCGTTCTTTACAGGGTGATTATCGGTAATGCCACCATGGTATTAGTCTTTAACATCATGTCTTTTATTCCAGAGAGTATCGTCAGGCATTTTTTCTGGGGATTCTTTGTTGTTCTAGGACTGTTCTATTCCTGGCCTACGCGTGGGAAGATTATTGAAGAATCAGTTTCAACCCAGTTCACCGAGTATAAATATCTCGATTCTTTTGAGAAAACTGTTTTGTTCCTAATCTTAGCGATGTTTCTAGCCAGTATGCCGAGCTTTCCTTTTCTAAATAATCTGGAAACTCTGAAATTGATCGTTGATCCAGAAGAGAAAATGCACGGACAACTCTGGAATTATTTTCAGATGAACTTCTTCCCCTTTAAGAGATTTCCCCACCTGGTAAATCTTGGCTGGAATATGCATTTTTATTTCGTGAGCTTTGGTCTCTACCTTCTGGCCTTCTATGGAATTATGCGGTTTTTTCTTTCGCGCAGGCTTTCGATGCTCGGGTTATTTGCGCTTGTTTCTACCTGGTCTTTTTCGTTGTACTTGAAAAAAGATCCTTATTTGTCAGTTTCGACATGCTTCTCAGTTCTCTGGGTATGGTCAATTCTTTGGTGTATCAAAAGCTCCACCTACCGTTCAGGATTAATGTTCGGACTACTTTGTTACACTGGTGTCATCTTAAATTACAATTTTGCAGTTTTGTTTCCGGTGGGATTAGGACTTCTATATTTTTCTTTTCTAAATGAAAATACGGCCTGGTATCGAGGGCAATTTGTAAAATACACTTCTCTGGGTTTATTTTTAATTCTTATTACTCTGATCACCCATGTTGACTTGCGCTTTTTCGAAGACACTTTGACTTTAAAACAATTCTCTACTTATTTATCGGTTGTGATTCAGCGTAAGGCTTTTTACGCCTTGTCGGTTTTTGGTCTCATCAGCATGCTGATTATGGTGTTTAAGCCACAGAGAAAAACGCTTTTTGCCCTGACATTGGATATGCGCCGCTTGCGAGAATTGTCAGTCCTCATTCTTTGCTTATTGTTCCTGGCCTTTGCTGTCGAAAAAGATCTTGCCCATAGTTTTGGACTTCTTTGGTTCATTGTTTTCTTATCAGTTTTACCGCTTGAATGGATTTTTCAATCCATCTCTCGCCTTCGTTCTCGGCGTAATTTCATTTACGTTATTTATGTTTTGGTCTGTCTTCTGGATTCTCACTTCGAAGGTAGGATCCGGATTCTTTACAATTTTTACCAGTCCCCGCCTGATATAGTTGATCTAATTAATCGTGAGAAATAGGTTAAGATCTTAGATTTACTTACTTTTTACATATTTATTTTGCACCGTATGAGGGGGGCTTGCTACACTATTATTAATACCGAGAAGAGAATGACTCTCTTCATCGCGATCAAGGAGGACTTTTGTACAAGGCACCCTTAACCGCTACTGTGTTCAAAGACTTTTCATCTTGCTACTCCCATTTCTCTCCCTCGTATTCTCATTCTGACCAACCATTCGTTTATGTAGACCAAGAAGGAGTAAAACTGGTGACTGACGTTGTTTCAGAACAAAACTCATCGGCGGACGGCATCTTCGCTCTCTCCATAGCAGAAGATGGTTGGGTAGAAATGCTCGCAATGTACGAAGCAAGTTGAAAATTTTTGGGGAAAACTGAATCGGTCAACTATTTTTTAAAGTAATGATAAAAAGGGGAATCTTCGGATTCCCTTTTTTATCTAACTAAAATCACTATATTTTAGATGTTGTAGGATATATCTTCTGGGATGAAGGAAACAAAAAAGATTGTGGAAAACTAGGGCGTTTTTGTGGATAAAAAACAATTGTTGAGTAATTCTTTGGCCAAAATTATGTTTGGCCATCTCTCTGAGATTAGGGCTTTAGTGGAGCATTTCCCTCAGGCACACATGACATTGAAGCCAGATGGTACTCCTGTTACAGAGCTGGACCTGAAACTATCAGAACTTGTGGAAGGTATTGTGGATAACTCCTATCCACAACATATTTTTTATTCGGAAGAGAAGTATAAAGTATGGGATTTCCCCATGGCGGTTTTAGATCCGTTGGATGGAACCCGAGAATATATTGAAGGCCGGAATGAATGGGCGATCTCTCTGGCGCTTTTTAATACCACTCATTTTGAAGGAGAAGGTTGGATTTATAATCCCTTAAAGAATGAATGTTTTACTGAAGCTGGCCCAATCCCTTTTGCTCCTAAAGAAGCCTATCGAGGAGAAGTTTCCCGTTCTGAGTGGAAAAAAGGTCTTTTTACTAACAGGTCTACTTCAAAGTTTGCTCTATCACCCGTAGGAAGTATTGCCTACAAGCTTGCCCGGTTATCAAATGCTCAGTCCGATTTTGTGGTGAGTTTGCGACCTAAAAATATCTGGGATATCGCAGCCGGCACTGTACTGTGCCAGCAAGCAGGTTTTAAATTTTATTCACAAGGAAAAGAGGTTACTTCGGTGATGCCGATTTACGAGCCACCTTTGATTTGGTGCCCGGAGGAACTTTATCCTGAGCTTTCCCGGCTTTTCCCTTAGTGCTACTGCAAACATCTTTGAGGTTACAGAGGTCGCATTGAGGACGTCTGGCGATGCAGGTTCTTCGTCCCAGAAAAATAAGAAGGTGGGATAAATCTGTCCAGGTTTCATTGGGGAAGAGCTTCATAAGATCCAACTCAACCTTCACTGGATCAGTTTCCTTAGTGAGGCCCAATAGGTAAGCCGTGCGCTTAACATGGGTATCAACAACTATCCCGGTATTAATATTGAAAGCATTACCCAGAACCACGTTGGCGGTCTTTCTTCCCACCCCCGGAAGTTCACTTAACTCTTCAACCGTACATGGGATTTCACCTTGATGATCGTTTACCAACATTTGGGCGCAGCCTATTAAACTCTTACTTTTATTTCGGAAGAAATTTATCGATTTAATAAGCTCCTCCACATCTTCCAGTTTGGCCTTCGCTAATTTTTGGGGAGTAGGATACTTTTTAAAAAGGGCCGGAGTCACTATATTGACCCGGGCATCTGTACATTGAGCAGAAAGAATCGTGGCCAGTAAAAGCTCAAAGGGATTGGAATGATCAAGCTCACAATGGGCATCAGGATGTATTTTTTTTAGTCTTTCGAAGACAACTTGGGCCAATTCAATTTTTTTCATGAGGAGATCTTAGCAAAATTGGCCTATTTCATCAAAGATTGCTAATTAAGGGCATGAGTAATTTCAAAGTAAAAGACCACTATTTTAATAAGGCTAAGAACGATAACTTCCTCGCTCGCAGTGTTTATAAGCTTGAGGAAATCGATGAGAAGTACAAGATTCTCAAGCCAGGTATGCAAGTTGTAGACTTTGGTTATCACCCTGGATCTTGGATACAATACACCAGCAAAGTTATTGGTGATGAAGGTTTAGTGGTTGGAATTGACATTCGTCCTTTGAATAAGACTTTATCGGCCATTAAAAATGTCAGGGTTTATGAAAAAGACATCTTTGATATCAACGATCTCACACAGTTGGGAGTTGAAGGCCAGTTCGATGCAGTTTTGTCTGACATGGCGCCAAACACCACTGGAATTAAATCTCTGGATCAAGATCGCAGTCTTAACTTAGTAGAATCAGTCTTCGGTCTACTCCCTAAGTTCCTCCGACCAGGTGGAAACTTCGTCATTAAGGTGTTTGATTCACAACATGCTCAGAATTTTCTGAAGGATCAGAAGAACCTGTTCAAAGAGTTCCATTATTTAAAACCGAAATCTACCAGAAGTATCAGCAAAGAATTTTTTGTCATTGGAAAGAACTTTAAGGCATAATGCTTTCATGGTTTTTAAGGATTTAAACCGCAAAGGAAACTTTGCTCTTCTTGGCATACTCGTTGTTGTCGCATTGGCAACTTTTCCTGCGTGGGGAAATCTCAATTTTATCAAAGATAATACCCTCTTTAGTGCAAGTGAAACCACCACTCCTATTGCTGAAAAAGAATCTGAAGATTTTCAGAAAATACTTTCTAATCATCAAGATTGGAATGATCAAATTGATTATGACAGTTCAAGATACAACGTTAATTACACTTTCAATGAAGAACTCGAAGATTTTATTAAGAAACAGCTTTCACTTTATCGGCCTGATTATACGTCAGTGGTTGTTATAGATAATGAAACAGGTCATGTTCTTGCAGCCGTGGATTATGCCCGGAAGAAAAAGGTTTTTGGAAGAGATCTGGCCTTTACTAATACTCATCCAGCAGCCAGCATCTTTAAAGTGATTACAGCAGCAGATCTTCTGGAAAATACTCATGTCCGGACAGATTCTGAGTTTCACTTTACCGGTCGCTCAACCACTCTCTATAAGCATCAGCTAACTCAGCCTAATGGTCGCCATCGTTGGATCCGAACAATCAACTTCAAAAAAGCTTTTGCTGCCTCTAATAATGTCATCTTCGGTCGTGCCGCCATTGAGAACCTTACACCTGCAGGTCTCAAGAAGATGTCTGAGAAATTTGGATTCAATAAAAAGTTAGTTGAAGGTGTTAACCTTGCTCCTTCAGTTTTTAATCTTGCTAAAGATCAATATAATCTGGCCGAATATTCATCTGGTCTTAATCGCCAAACATTAATGAGTCCGGTTCATGGGGCCGTCATAGGCTCGATCATCGCCAATGGTGGCATTCTTCGCTACCCGGTCGTTATTAAGTCTCTTGAAGGACATGAGGATCAAAAAGTTATTTATCCGCCTTTAAAGAAAGATGAAGTCGTTCTCACTCCTCATACTGCCGCAGAGATGAAAGAACTTTTTGCTGCAACCATTAAGAGTGGCACTGCCCGCTCTTCCTTTCGTAGGAGCAAGTATTTATTGGAAAAACTTGAAATTGGCGGTAAAACAGGAAGCCTGACTGGTGGAGAGCCATTCGGTAAAAGAGACTGGTTTGTCAGTTACGCAAAATCTGTTGAAGATAAGAGCGATAAAGGTATTTCCATCAGTGTAATGATCGTTAACCAGAAAAAGTGGTACATAAAGTCACCTTTGCTGGCAAAAAACATCATGGAATATTATTACTCGCATCTTTACCCTCAAAAAAAATAAAAGGTAGATAACATGGAAGAAAATTCAAATCCTGAGGTTGTACAATCAACTCCACAGGAAGCCGCTGGGGCAGCTGCACCGCTCATATCTAAGAAAGATAAATTCATTAAAGAAGTTAAGTCTTTTACCTTCATTATACTTTCCGTTTTGATTTTTAGATCAGTGTTGTTTGAACCATTTAAAATTCCTTCTGGTTCAATGATTCCTACTCTACTGATTGGTGACTTTATTCTGGTTAATAAATTCTCTTACGGTTTTAAAGTTCCTTTCAGTGATTGGTTTACCGATCCAATCTATATCACTGGTCCGTCTCAGCCTGAGCGTGGTGACGTGATTGTTTTTAAATATCCTAAGGACACAAACCTTAATTACATTAAGCGCGTGATCGGGCTTCCTGGTGACACGATTGAAGTGATCGACAAGGTTGTTTATGTAAACAATAAACCGATTGAGACGAAAGATATCGACGGTAAGGAAATTCTGGAAGATATGGATGACCGCTACCGCGCTTACCAGTTTAAGTTCATGGAAACTAAAACTGGAGAAGCTACCCACGTTACTCAGGTTGATACTGGAAACGATTACTTTGCAAATTACTACAAGTACACCGTTCCCAAGGATAACTATTTTGTGATGGGTGATAACCGGGATTTCTCAGCTGATTCTCGTCGCTGGGGAACAGTTCCTTTTGGTCATATTAAAGGGAAAGCGATTTTAACCTGGTTCTCTCTTTCAGTGCCTTGGCCTTGGAGTGAAGATGAACAAGAGTCATGGAAATTTCGTCCATGGCGAATTGGGAAAATGATTGATTAAGATTTTAAAACCCCGGTTATGCCGGGGTTTTTTTATTTAAGAGTTATTTTTGTTTCACCATCATTGCCATTCTCTGGCGGAGCCCCCAGGAAGTTTCTCGATCGCTTTAAATAATCTCTTAGCCAATTTTTTAAAACACCATCGCCATGCCCATGAATGACACTTATGTAAGGAACATCTCCAGATAGAAGATCACCCAGAGCTTTTTCAATAAGATTCTGAAATTCAGATAGTCTCATTCCCCTTACATCAAATTCAAGTTGTGAATTGGAGGTTTTTACAAAGCTGACAGAAACTTTTGGTTTAATGGGTGCTCTTTTTGATTTTCCCAGAGTATGTACGGGTACAGTCATTTTGATCGGACCCTTCGCAATTGTGATCTCTTTTCGACGTGGATCAATAGCTTGAACAACAAATTCTTTTTTTAGAGTATAGGAATAGACGACATCTCCCTTCTTTATGGTGGTGATGTCTACATCACTTTCCGGAAGGATATCTTCTTGTGCTACCGGCATATCACCCGCTAAACGGGAGATTTGCGATTTTAAATGATGGGCCTTCTCATCGACCCTTTTCACTTTTTGAATCTCATTTCGGCGGGCCTCTTCAACCAGGGAGCGTGCTTCGTTTAAGATTTTATCCACTTCCTGGCGGGCCTTATTTAGCTCTTCTTTCATCTTAAGATTAAGAATGCCCTCCATGGCGCCTTTTTGATTTTTTAATTCAATCTCTAAGCGACGATTTGAATTGAGAATTTTATCCAGCTCAATTTGTTTCTGAGAAACTCGCTGAAGGAGAGTTTCATAACTTACATTTTTAGTGCTTAAGTGTGAGAGGGCCTTGGCCGGAACTTCGCTTACGCCTGGATTGTCACGGGAAAGGATTTTGAAGATATCAATTGCCATAGAGGCGCCGGGTGTTCCCCATTGAATTTTATAGGTAGGCTTCATGCTCTCGGTATCAAATCCCACATGACAAGAAATATAGCTTCGATCCTGGTGAATCAAGGTTTTAAACATCTGGTGATGGGTAGAGACAATGATGTGACAGGCAGCTTTCTTATGAAGTTCATCAAAGTAGGCCATTGAGAGAGCTGAGGCTTCATCAGAAGAAGTCGAATTGAAAATTTCATCAATCAAAATAAGATTTGAAGGAAGAATATTTTCCATCAGTTCGATGTAGTTCTTAACTTCACCGGAGAAAGAACTAAGACCTGTCTTTAAATCTTGAAGATCATTCCCGAAATAGAAAAGCCCTTCGTAGGGATACATTTCGGCTTCAGCCGCAGGTACAAAGAATCCATGATAAAAGAGTAAATAGGAGAGAGTGATAGATTTCAAAAAAACTGTTTTTCCACCAGTGTTTGGTCCAGAAATGACAATGCCGTGATCTCTTTGATGGCAGTCGGCATTGTTCTTAACTGCGTTTTTTAATAGAGGATGGAAGAGCTGAGTAAATTTAAATCCCGGAGTTTCTTTTATAATAGGAGATTCTAAATTGTAGCGATAAGCAAAATCACTCTTTGCAAGATAGAAGTCGATTCTTGTTATGAGATAAAGTGTTTGACTGGTGAGTTCAGAAAAATCGGCTAACTGTCTTGAGAACTTAATCGTGAGTTGGTTGATGATTTCATCAATTTTGGCAATAAGTTCAAGTCGTCGATTACAAGTGTCCCGGATTTCAAAGGGCTCAACAAAGAGAGTTTGACCTGATTCCGAGCGAGAAATAATAAAACCAATATCGGACCGATAGGAATCAGTTCGAACGGGAACCACAAATCGGTCATAGTGTACGTCATAGCTATTATACTGGAGAAGCTTCTGGTTAGAGGGTTGGGTGATCCAATCCTGGACCGTCTTACGAATGCGTTCTTCCAACTCACGAAGTCTCTGATGAAGATCAGAGAGCTCAGGATGGCGGTCAAAATGGACTTCGCCGGAGCTATCAACCAGATGTCTAAACTCTCTTAAAAACTTTCGCTGGATAGGTTGGAAGTCAATATCGGAGATGGCGCTAAATTCGGCGAGATTAAACTTAGGTAAGTCTTGTTTTATAAACAGCGCACTTTCAACGAGGAGGGCTACCTTATTGAGCTCGCTGAAAGAAATGACGCCTTCTTTTTTTATATGAAGAATATGGCGCTCAAGTGAATTGTCTTCCGGCAGCTTACTCAGGAGTTGTTTAAAAACCTGGCGATACTCTTCTTTGAACTCTTGAAGATAAGACTTAGTTCTTATGAATTCTTCGGCCAGATCGCCCCAGCGCCCAATAAAAAGCTCTTCCACCAAGGCTTTCTTATTACGTTCAAAAAAAGCAAATTGAGCTATAATGCCAGAAAGGACATCCCATTCGACCTGTGTGTGGTGCACGGAATGTTGAGTGGTGATGAGATTAATAGTCATATGATCCAATATTATCTTGATTTAGAAAAACAGGTCAAAAATATCAAAGAAAAGTCGCTCTCCCAAGGGCAAATTCAGAAACTTTACAGCACGGCTTACTATATTAGTTTATCAATTCGCGCCCCTGGGAAAACATGGCATTTATATTTTGGTCGAGGAGGAGGATATGAAGGGATTTGGCTTCATGAATCCCCCCCTCCCTCTGTTCTGAGAAGGAAAGATAACTTTTTAGAATACCTGAGGAGACACTTATCTTCGTGCAGTTTTCTTGATGTCACCATGGACCGCTTTGATCGTATTGCTAAACTTACCTATCAGAAATTCGGCAAGGAGCAATCCTTCCTGTGGTTTTGGAAAGGAAGAAAACTTTATTTTCTTCATCATTATATGGACCGTCCCGAAACGCCGTTTAAAGTCTTACTGAGCTGGCGGAACAAATCATTCTTTCCAGAGGGGGAAGATACTAACCTTTTCGAGTATTTTGATGAAATCGGTCGAAGACAGGATATGAACCATGATCTGGTTTCTCCGGACGTTCCAGGAATGGATATACTACTTACTGAAGAACTTAAAGTAGCCGAATTGAAAGATGTCACCTCAGTTCCGACTTTTCTTCAACGAAAAAAAGAAAACATCCAGGCCGATCTCAGGAAAGCTGAACAGTGGCATAAGCTTCAGGCACTTCTTGATAAGCAACACCCTTTGGAAAGTATTTATGAACTCAAGGTGGGAGATCAAAAAATTAAGTTTGTAGGAGAGCTTAATCCTTATGAAAGAAGAAACTTAGTTTTTGAAAAAATCAAAAAACTCAAAAGGGGAGAAAATATCCTGCAACAACGATTGGCCCAGGTTGAGGAACAACTTATGGGTAAAGAAGTTGTTAAGGCCCGGGAATCCAAAATTCCAATGGTTCGTCCGATCTGGGGCGAGGATACAAGGACCACTGTCATTCAGCAGCAAAATACCACCGAAAATTATCGGGTTTTCGTAATGGAAGACTGTCAAATAGGGGTTGGCCTGAACGCTCAAGGTAATGACCAGCTTCGAAGTCGTTGGGCAAATAAAGAAGATCATTGGCTTCATTTGGATGGTCTAAAAAGCACCCATGTCGTTATTAAGTTAACCGGTGCCCGGTCGATAAGCTCCGAGCTGTTAAATCTGGGGGCCACGATAGTTGCCCATTTTTCTCACTTTAAAGATGATTGGATTCCAATCATTTACACCCAGGTGAAAAATTTGAAAGGTGTTTCCGGGGCCCCAGGTATGGTAATATATAAAAAAGAAAAACATCTTAGATGTCCCCGAACAAATGTGGATGATCTAATCAAGGATTAGTATGAAAATCATTTTCTGTCTTCTGCTCCTTACAACCTCTGCATTAGCTCAGGATCCTAATACTTATCTGAAAAATTTTGACAGTAAGATTTATTCTCTTAAATCCAAAGGTGTCACCGATTTCGTCGTGGATATTGAAAGCTCTCAAATTACCAAACAGCTCAATGAACAACAGCTTTTCGGGAAAGTTGAAGAAGTTGTTTTTCGTACTTACTGGACTGCCAAGCCTGAACGCCTGGCAATTGAAGTTATTGGTCTTCCGGAAGGTTTTAGAGAAGTAAAAGAAGAATTGAAAATGAGCGTTCTTGGGATCATGGATAATTTAATACCAATGACTATGGCCCAACGCTTTAATGGTTATAAGTTTTCCGCCGGCAAGGCTCAACGGGAGTTCATTGCAAATGACACAACGGGGATTGCCCCAATCCCAAGTTTTATCCTGAAATTCAACGAGCAGGATATGTTGCTTGAGGTTGATGCAGTTAAGAATATTGGTTCTATGGTGATTAAATCCGAGTACAAAAAAGAATCCTTCGCTGATGGTAAATGGGTTTTGGATGAGCAAAAGACGATTACTTCTGAACAGGGACAAACCCTCGTTGTCACCAAGGACTTAGACTATGATAAGACACAAGGAATCGGTGTTCTGACTGAAGTTGAAATTGAAACGGAACATAAGATTTCTGCACCGGAATCCAAAACAGTGAAGTCCAGCGAGAAAATCACCTTCAAAAATTACAAAATCAACTCTGGGGACGCACTCAAATACTTTCTGGGTGAGTCGAAATCGGCTCCGGTTGCTCCAGCGCAAGCTCCCAAGCAGGAATAGTATCCGATCATTATAGTTTCTTTCACCTATTATCTGCTTCTTTCCTTGAGTGGGATCAGTTACAAGTTATAATAATTTAAATAACTTTGTAGGTGGCACGTGCGCTCATTATCTCTAAGCAAAAGCGGAATTAATAAGATTCGCAGTAATCAATTTGAATTAAAGACCAACGATTTTGAAGGATCAATCAAATCTATTCCTTCAGGTGAATGGTGTTTCTTTACCTGGGGTCCTCAGGATTTTGGTGTTGGGTTTCTTAACCCTATGATTGAGGATAAGTACTCCTGCGCTTCTTTAGTCGGGAAATTAACAAAAGAGCAGTTAGCGAATTTCTCCATTGAAGATTTTATTTTCGGAAAATTAAAGCATGCTTATGAAAAACGAATTAAAATTAAAGGTTACGAGAAAAACGCCAGAATCTTTTATGGAGTAAGTGACGGCTTACCGGGACTTATCATCGATCTATTTCAGAATGCAGCGATTATACAAATTAACACTGCAGGGGTCGATCGTTTCAGAGACTTTATAAAGGACAGCATAAATAAACTGACAGGCACAAAAGCTTATTTTCTGGATAACCCAAAATATCGTGAGAAAGAATATCTTCCAACTTTCGAGAACGAGGTATTACCTGATCTGGAAGTTTTAGAGAATGGAATCAAATATCACATTCGCTCAGAAGTTCTGCAGAAAGTAGGCTTCTATTATGATCATCGTGAAAACAGATTCAATCTGATGCAACTTCTCTCACGTATGAATAGTGAGTTTGGTACTGGCCTGGATCTCTTTTCTTATGCCGGAGCATGGGGCATGAGTGCCCTTAAAGCTGGGGTTAAAGAAGTTCAGTTTGTAGATCAAGGCGACTTTGGAGTGGAGGTTACCGAAGCTCTTAATCGTAACGGATTTGAAGGGCGCGGCTCATTTCATCGAAGTGATGTCTTTAAGTACCTGGATGAATCAATACAAAAAAAACAGAAGTTTGATGTCATCCTATGTGATCCTCCGGCATTTGCTAAAAGTGCCCTTCACAAGAATCAGGCCCTCGAGGGATACAGTAAGCTTCACCGAAAGGTATTCAAAACCTTGAATGCGAATGCAGTTGTGGCGTTCTCCTCATGTACTCATTATGTAGGGCATGAAGAGTTTCAAAAGAATATTCAGGATGCGGCTTTGCGCGAGAATAGAAAAATACAGCTTCTCTATTGTGGCATGCAGGGTTTTGATCATCCGGTAAAATCTCTGGAAGATCGTTCAAATTATATTAAAAGTTATTTTTATAGCGTGGAGTAAAATATGGAGTTACAAGACAAAGTTCAGTCAGTCATTAAACAAGCTCAGAGTATCATTTTTGGTCAAGATGAACTTCTTGAATCAATCGTCGCTGCTTTAGTTTGCGAAGGCCATCTCCTCATCGAAGGTTTACCAGGGCTTGGTAAAACACTTAGTGTCTCTGTTATGAGTAAGCTTTGTGATTTGCAGTTTCAGCGTATTCAGTTTACACCAGATCTTCTTCCTTCCGATTTGATCGGAACGATGATGTACAATCAGCAGAAGCAAGAGTTCACGACTAAGTTTGGTCCCATTTTTACACAACTTGTTCTGGCCGATGAGATCAACCGTTCACCCGCTAAAGTTCAGGCCGCCCTACTTGAGGCCATGGCCGAAAAGCAGGTAACGATCGGGGACAAAACCCACAAACTCCCATCTCCATTTGTTGTTCTTGCAACTCAAAACCCGATTGAGCAAGAAGGTACCTATAACTTACCAGAAGCACAGCTGGATCGTTTCATGATGAAAATCACTGTTGATTATCCTGACTTTGAAGCAGAGAAGAGTGTCTTAGATATAAAATCATCTCAATTCGATATGAAACCGATCATTGGTCAAAATGATCTTTTTGCCATGAAAGAAAAAGTGGAAGCCATTTACGTGGATGAAAAGATTAAAGATATGATCATCCGAATTGTTCATGCAACACGGCCAGGTAGTAAATTCTTTCTTAAAAAATATGACGGCGCCATCACTGCGGGAGCTTCTCCCCGTGCTTCAATCTGGCTTTATAAAATTGCTAAATTTAAAGCTTTTATGGAAGGAAAAGATTTTGTTTCTCCAGATCATCTTCTAAGTATTGTGCCTTCGGTCCTTGGACACCGGGTGATACCTTCTTACGAAGCTCAGATCGATAAACTCAATACTCGCAATCTGGTTGCGACAATTGCTGCGAGTGTTGTTTAAATATGAATCTGCGGGAAATCGAACGTGTCGTAGGAATGATCCAGACACACATTTTTCGAAATTCCAATGCCTACTCTGCAGGCATGTTGAAATCTCATTTTCGAGGTTCAGGTCTGCAGTTTCGTGAACATCAGATTTATGTGCCTGGTGATGATGTTCGTTTTATCGATTGGAAACTTTCCGCCCGTTCTCCCAATATTTATATAAAGACATTTGAAGAAGAAAGAAATGTGGAGATTGTGGTATTCTTTGATCTCTCAAATACCCTCCTTTATGGATTTGAAGGCGTATCCAAGCTTCAGGCGATGATGGAGATTGTCGGATTGCTATATATCCTTGCAGGTGAAACCCATGATTTAGTTAGGGTCATCATTTGGGGAGAAAAGACATTGAATCTTCCTCCTAAAAAAGGCCGTGAAGGTCTGACTCTATTTATATCTCAGTTAGAAAAAATGGGTCTGCTTGATGAAAATGGAAAAGTGATTCTACAGCAGAATCGACCTCTTAATACCCATTCTGAGGATAATAAAATTGCCCAGATAAAATCATTCCTGGCCCGTAGAAAAGAAGTGATCTATCTGGGGGACCTGAGTCTGGTGGAAAACAAGGATATCTGGAGAAAGATTTTAGATAAGAAAAATATGCATTGTTTTAGGGTCTATTCTCCTGTTGATAAAAATGCCAATCAGCCCTTTTTGTTAAAAGTTAAGAACCCTTCAAATGGCAAAGGTTCTGTAAGAGATCTGAAGGGAGTCGCTGAGGAACCTCTTTTTGTGAAACAAAGGTTTAAAGAAATTGGCGTCCATGAACGCTATTTAGAGAAATTTGTAAAAGAGCTAGTGTGAAAAAGTTTTTAATAGTCTTATTAATTATGATTTCGACCTCAGTCTTTGGGACTGTTGGTATGCATATCAATTTCAGCAGTCCTACCGTTAAACAAGGTAAGGTTGAGGAAGCTACCCTCTATTTGGATGAAACTACTGCTCAAAAGTTATTGGCCCAGAAAGTTTCTGGTCAAACAATTGAAAATACCATTTACCTGCTAGAAGTTGGTCCTTTAACCAAGACAGATAATAACTTTGAGGCGAACGCTAAAGTCATATTTTTAAAAGTCCCTGAAAGAAAAGTCGTTCAATATGAAGGGATTCAAGGTGGTTTTCCGGTCACTTGGTCTGAGGTTGAGATTATCCCGACTGAAGCCACTCAGGAGCTGATTTTTGAGCGTTTTAGCATTCCAAGCCGGAAGAATATCTTGTTATGGTTGGGCATTCTTATCGCTGCTGGCTGCCTATTATTTCTGGGCATAAGATTCAGGAAAGTCCAGCGTGCTAAAGCACAACTGAGAAAAAGGCGTCTCAGCTTACGTGATGAGCTTCTGAGTGGAACAGCTTATTCAGAGATCGTTGAGATCTGGAAAAAACGTGAAACATTTATGGCAGAGTTTCCTGAAATTCACGATCACTTCAAAAAGTTTGAACATGTACTTTTTAAGTACCAGTTTAAGCCTTCCCAAACCGAAGCTGAAAAAATTGAAATTATGCAGGCCTACCGGGAATTCATAAACAATGTCAGAGGAGGATTAAATGGAATATAAATATCCTTATCTCCTTTGGATTGGCGTTGTGGCAGGCATTCTGTGGGCGCTTGATTACTGGAAAGTTTTTCAGAAAGCTCAGGTGTATTTTCCACCCGGTCAAGGGGATTTTCTCTGGTGGAAAAAAGGCTTGCGGGCCCTTTTGTTTTTAACCGGAGTCGCCGGTTGGGGATTTTTAAGCTATTCCCTTATGCAGCCTCGCTTTCCCCAAAAAATCTCTCCCAGTAATGTTGAAGTAAATGACATCATCATCAGTATCGATGTGTCTCGCTCAATGCTGGCCGAGGATTTAAAGCCTAATCGTCTGGAAGTTGCCAAAGAAAAAATCAGAGAATTCACCAGGATGAGACCGACCGATAGAATATCCGTCATCATCTTCTCAGAGAAAGTCTTCACACTTTTGCCACTTACGACGGATCCGGCATTAGTTGATCAAGTCTTGTCGGAGATATCGATTGGTTACTTAGGTAGTGGAACAAACATTGGGGATGGTCTGGCCCTGGCAGTGGCGAGAGCCGTTAATTCTGAAACTAAGAATAAAGTTATTATCCTTCTCACTGATGGTGTTGCTAACGTGGGGACTCTAACCCCTATGCAGGCAGCGGAAGAAGCTAAGAAATATGGAATTAAAGTTTATACCATCGGACTTGGAACAGATGGGGATGCGCGCATTCCGGTGGGCCCGGGTGTTTTTGGAACTCAATACCAACTCATCCCTGGCGGCTCAATAGATTATAAGACCCTCAAAGAAATCAGCGATAAGACCGGCGGTAAGTTCTATCCTGCCAAAAGTGAGAAAGCTCTGAAAGAAATTTTAAGCGATATTCAAAAACTAGAAAAAACGGAAATTAAAGTTAATCATCAGATTGTTTACGATGAAAGATTCTATTTTTATTTGTTCCTTGGGGTCGCTCTTATATTCGCAGTCGAGGTCTTACGAAGGCTTCTTCTTAAGGATATTATATGAATTTTAATCAACTTAATTACTGGCCAGGGCTATTAGTCATCCTCGTCGTTTTTGTTGTTCTGGTTCTGCTCCTGGAAAAACGTTTCTTTTCGTTCATTAAAACTTACTGGTTCTATAACAGAAGCTGGTTAAGTTACGTTTCCAGTTTCTTATTTATCCTTGGCATGACAGGCCTTATCTTTAGCTTACTTGATCCCAGGGGGCCTGAAGAAAGAATCAAAGCTGAGGTACCTAATGATCGCACGATCATTCTCATTGATACTTCTGCCAGTATGTTGGCCGAAGACGTAAAACCGAGTAGGTTACAGAAAGCTGTTCTCATAGCGAAGCATTTTGCCAGAAAAGCCGCAGGTCATCAGTTATCAATCGTGGTGTTTGCTGAAATCCAGAAAAAGATCGTTCCTTTTACCAATGACATTGATCTCATCGATGCAAGATTAGACAGTATTAAGAATCTCCGGAACCAATATGGTTCATCGGCACTGACTCATGCCATACAAGAAAGCATCCAGTACTTTCGTGAAACAGGTGGTGATGCCCAAGGAAATATTCTTGTCTTAACCGATGGTGAAGAAACTTCTGAAAGTATTAATCTTAAAGTTCCTCCAGGGATCCACGTCGGATTTGTTGGTGTAGGCACTGAGCAAGGTGGTAGAATTCCGCTGGACGATGGGAGAGGATTTCGTTTCGGTTATAAAAAAGAAAGAGGACGGGATATTACCACAAAGCTGGACGAGAAATTTTTTAAGCAGTTAGTTTCAGACATCCCATCAGCAAAGTATTGGATTGCTAATACTTACTCCCTGCCTTCGGAAGAGATTCTTAGCTTTTTTCAAGCAGAAAAAGTTAAGAGCAATAATCAACAAGACATGGTCATTAAGCCAGTTTTGATGGAGTGGATTGTGGTCCCTTCTGTATTCCTTTTAATATTGTCTTATCTGTTTAAGACCATACGGGTTTTCTCTTTAGGCCTTCTACTTATTATCGCCCCTGGATATTCTCAGGAAGAGTCGGAAGCTCCCAAACTCACACCGGAAGTCGTCGAACAACTGGAACAGTTGCAACAAGGGAAGTTGAATAAACTGGAGAAATTAAAACTGGCCGATGATCTCCACCGCGCGGGAGCTAAACCTGAAGCGTTGGAACTTTATCAGGAAAACCTTAATCCCAAAGTTGATAAAGATATTCCTGCTGAAGCCTATTTAAATTATGGAACAGCATTATTAGAAAAAGGTGATATCTCCAGCGGTCTGGGTGTTTACCAGAAGTTAAATGAATCCATGGATAATGGGCAGCACTCACAGAAGATTCGAGAAATCATGGACAGGAATGTAGTTTCAGCGTTCCAGCAGCAAGAGCAAAAGAAAAAAGAAGAAGAGCAGAAAAAAGAACAGGATAAAAAAGACCAGAAGAAAAAAGAATCAGGTTCTCAAGGACAATCCCAACCTCAATCAGGTGATCAAAATAAAGACCAGAAAAAGTCTGATGGTCAGAATAAAGAGGATGAAGAGAAAGAATCCGGGGACAAGAAAGATAAAGAGAAAGATGAACCCAAGGATGATTCAGAAGATCAGGATGAAAAGAAAAAAGATGAGGCCGGTCAGGGTGAAGAGCCAAAGCACATGCCTCCTAAAAAAATCCCTGCCAAGCTTAAGCAGCTTATGTCTGATGACCGCCAGCTTCAAATGAAAATGATTGAGAATGGTACGAAAGATCTGAACAAGAGAAAATCCAGGAAGAGTAAGGATTGGTAATGAAATTATTTAGTTTTCTATTGTTATTCATTTTAAGTTTTAGTGCGCTAGGAAGCGAATTGAAAATAGAGGTAAGTCCTACACGTCCGGTTGCCGGAGAGATGTTTGAAGTCTACTTCAGGGTCTTTACCGACGCTCAGGAAGAACCTGTCATTAACTTTAGTCCAAGTAACGTTGAGGTGGCAGGAAAATCCAATCAAGGAGTCTCTACCCGGACTGTTTATGCCAATGGTAAGCTCACTGTTACGCGGGAACTTACCATCGTTTATGAACTCATTGCCACCCGGGCAGGCACATCATACTTAAGAGATATTACTGTGCAATTGGGTCCTGAGAAAATAAAGCATCCTTCATTAAGCATAAACATTTTAAATGAACCAGAAGTCAAGGCTGATGCCTTTGTTATGGCCGATATTCCCAAGAAATCATTATTCTTAGGTGAAGGATTTGTTGTCCGTTATTATTTATACTCTAAAGTTCCAATCAGTAATCTGGATGTAAAAGAGTATCCTAAGCTGGATAAATTTCTAAAAAGGTATCTCCAAGAACCAGATAGATCTGAGCGCGTCTCAATTGATGGAGAAATTTATACACGTACTTTAATCTATGCCGCTAAATTATTTCCGGAAAAGTTAGGCACTTTAAAGGTTGATCCTTTACGACTAACTGTTACTTATCCGGTTGGCAGAGCAGCTGACCCGTTTGGGGCCTTCGGTCTTAATCGGGATTTTAAAACAAGAGCAATTAGTAGTGAGACCATTAACATAGAAGTTAAGCCGCTTCCTGCGCCACAGCCCCCTCATTTTAGCGGGCTGGTCGGAACTCACGATATTCAACTGCACGTGGGGAGCAGTAAACTCATTGTGAACGAGCCTTTGGAAATTAAACTAACGGTAAGCGGAGTTGGTGCATTGGAGAACTTAGAAGCACCTAGTTTAATCAAGGGCCCGGGACTTGAGGAGTTTGATACAAACGGGGACCTTAAGGTTAATAATTCTGATACTGCCACCAAGGTTTTTGATTACACCTTTTTGGCAAAAGAAAATCAGACCATTCCGGCGAAAGAAATTGTTTTGAGCTACCTGGATCCCGATACTGAGAAGTATGTTCCGATTAGTTTAAATATCCCTGAAATAACAATTGCGGGTGGTCAGGCAAAACCACTTAAAAAAGATGAACCTCAGAAGGAAAAGAAAATTGTTAACCAACCTCAACCAGCAGAGGTTGAACCAGATTTTTATGCACCAATCACAAACAAAGAATGGGAATGGCGGTCATGGATTCCTCAAATAAATCTCGCACTCGCTTTGATGGCAGTCCTTATTTCATTTGGCTGGATATTAAAAAATAAAAGCTTCACTGGATTCCACTTTAATTCCGAGATTCCATCAGCTTTAAAAAAGGATAAGTTTGACCTAAGCGAGTTTGTTAAGTGGATCACACCCCTAATTAAAAAGACCGGTAAGTCGCCTCTGGCCATTATTAAAGAATCGACCATGAACGATGGTTCAAAACAATATTTTATTGATTTATTAGAATCCAATGACTACAAATCATTCTCAAGTCAGAAATCTGAGATGGCTTATAAGTATGATGCAGCTCATTTTAAAGAACTTAGTAAGTATATAGAGAGTGCCAATGAAAATTCTTCCCAACCTTCTTGATATTCCCAAAACTGCCGAGGGCATTCAACCTGCCATAGGCGTTACTTTGGGGAATTTTGATGGGGTCCATTTAGGCCATCGGGATTTATTGAAAAAAATTAAATCTGATTGCCTGAAGAATAATCTTTTGTTTGTCGTGGTCACTTTCGTTCCACATCCCCAAAAAATTTTACAACCTGATAAAGAACGGTTTCTGATTAATAGTTATGAGCAGCGGAGAGATTTGTTAAGCGAAATAGGGGTAGATGTCCTGGTTGAGCTGAATTTTACCCGGGATTTCAGTACACTTAAAGCCGAAGAGTTTCTGAATAAGTACCTTGTGAGTTATCCTGAGTTAAAAAAGTTATATTTAGGATATGACTTTGCGTTTGGGGCAAACAAGGAAGGTGATTTTGATTTAGTTAGAAACGTGTGCCAACCACTGGATATAGAAATTGAAATACAACCGAAGTTTGAACATGAGGGAATTGTCGTATCTTCCAGTTTAATTAGAAATCTTCTTCTTTCAGGCAACATCGATGAAGTGGAGAAGATTTTAGATCGCCCCTTCCATCTGGAAGGAGTTGTGGTTAAGGGTGAAGGTCGGGGTAAGAAAATCGGTTTTCCCACAGCTAATATTCATGCCTCCCCGGATCTGATCATTCCGCAGAAAGGTGTCTATGTTACTCGCACCATTTATAAAGGCATGACCTATCAATCGGTAACCAATGTTGGCAATAATCCAACTTTTAAGGATAGTGACCAGCTTTCTATTGAAACCAATCTCTTTGATTTTGATTCCGACATCTATGGAGAAGTTCTTAATATTCAGTTCTTAAAGAAAATCAGAGATGAGAGAAAGTTCTCGACAGTTAATGCTTTAATCGATCAAATTAAATCAGATATTCAAACGGCTCGAGATTATTTGAGGGAAATTTGAAACTAGGACTATTAGGTTACCCTATTGCTCACTCTCTCTCTCCCAAGTTGTATCGGGATTTATTGGGCCATCGGCTCACTTCCTATGACTTATTTCCTTTTAGTGAAAAGCGTGAAGTCCCTCCATTGAGCTATTTTAAGGAGCGTCTTGATGGTTTAAATATCACTTCTCCTTATAAGAACCATTTTATTGATCAGGTAACCATTCCATCCCCCTTGGTTAAGAAAATTGGTGCAGTTAACACCCTGGCCTTTGCCGGTGAAGAGGTTTTTGCAACTAATACTGATCTTGTGGCGGTAGAAGAAATTCTAAAACGTTATAAGAAACAATATTCTGATCTGGAGTTAATCATCCTGGGAGATGGAGTGATGGGCCAGATGACGGCCTTAGTGGCGGAAAACTTACTTTTACCTTTCCGACAGTTTTCACGTAAAAAAAATCCGGATATCGAACATATGGATTTTTCTTTTTTATCCAAGGGAAGTAGTCAGATATTAATTATCAATGCTTGTTCACGGGCCTTTAAATTTCAGGGGCGATTTTCAGGCAAAGAATTATTCTGGGACTATAATTACAATTTTCCCTCTCATCAGCATATCATCACTCAGGTAAAATCATACAACGATGGTCAGGAGCTCTTAGAATTGCAAGCAAGGGCCGCCATTAAATTCTGGAACGAAGTTATCCCTAAACTTAAGTAATGAATAATCCGAAAGATAGTACATACTATTAAGGGGTTATTTAATTCATGATTCGCAAAGAGTTCATTGAAATCGTCACTAATACAGGGATGGCAACTTTAAAAGAGTTGCGCCGTCTTTCTATGGGTAGAGATGATGAAATCAATGAATTTGAACTTTTGCAAATGCCTTACTTTGATGAAAATAAATTTGCTAAAATTTGTTCCGAAAAATTTGGTGTTACATTTATTGATCTTAGAAATGCTAAAGTTCCCGCTGATACTCTTTCCATTCTCAAAAAAAGACTAGTCGTAAAATATCGTTCCATTCCAATTCAAAAAACCGGAACGAAGGTTACTTTTGCGACTTTCGATCCAAGTGTGATTGTTGAAGCGAATAAAGAGCTTTCTGATGTTTTTAAAAAACAAACTGAATTCATTCTTACTAATATATCCTCTTGGAGAAAGCTCTATAGTGGAATCAAGGATTCAGTTGATGATTTGATTAATAATATTCAAGAAGTGACCGCCAGTACTCCGTCTGATGAAAATATAAAAGCTGAAGATATTTCAGATGACGTGGTAACTTTCGTTAATCGTCTTCTAGCTGAAGCTTTTGTGAAAAAAGCTTCCGATATCCACGTTGAACCTTATGAGAAAATATTTCGTGTACGTTTCAGGATTGATGGAAATCTTGTAGAAGTAGCCCAGCCTCCTAAGAGTATGATGGCCCCTGTTCTATCGCGTTTAAAAATTATGTCTCAAATGGATATTTCAGAAAAAAGAAAACCTCAGGACGGCCGTATTAAGCTCCTGATTGGTGCTAATCCTATCGATTACCGTGTCTCATCTTTACCAACTTTATTTGGTGAGAAGATTGTTTTACGGCTTTTGGATTCTTCCAACCTTCAATTAGATATGACAAAGTTAGGATTTGAACAAAAGCAATTAGATGTATTTAAAGAAGGGATTCATCGTCCTTTTGGAATGTGTCTGGTAACGGGTCCCACAGGTTCGGGGAAAACAACGACTCTCTATTCAGCGATAGCTGATCTTAATACTCCTGATAATAATATTTCCACAGCTGAAGATCCTGTTGAGTTTAACCTGGAAGGCATTAATCAGGTGAACGTTCGAAAAGAAGTGGGCTTAACCTTTGCAACCGCTCTTAAAGCCTTCCTCCGACAGGACCCTGATATCATCATGGTAGGAGAGATTCGTGATTTAGAAGTTGGAGAAATTGCCGTTGAAGCAGCTCTTACAGGACATTTAGTTTTATCTACTCTTCACACAAATGATGCTCCCGCAACAGTGACCCGTCTTCTTAATATGGGTATTGAACCATTTTTGGTGGTGGCCGCCCTTAACGTTATTGTGGCCCAAAGATTATGCCGTAAAATTTGTATCAATTGTCGTGAAGAAAAAAAAGCCACACCGGATGAACTTATGGCCTGTGGTTTTGCCCCGGCTTCGGCCGAAAGAATAAAAATCTACCATGGTAAAGGTTGCGAAACCTGCAACAATACCGGCTATAAAGGCCGCGTCGCTATTTACGAAGTCTTAGCAGTTACTCCGAGAGTACGAGAACTGATTTTAAGAAACGCTTCGTCCGATGATATTAAAAAACAGGCGATTCGAGATGGGATGAAAACCTTGAGGATGTCAGCTTTAACTAAAGTGGCTCAAGGATTAACGACTTTGGAAGAAGCCGTATCGAATTCAGCCTCGGATCAGCTATAGGAGTTAGTTATGGGTTCAGGAGATAATACTAGTACCAGCACCAGGACCAATGTTGAACAAGGTATTGGTAATATACAGATTCAACAATTATTTAAGGTTATGGTCGATAACAATGCATCGGATTTGCATCTGACTGTTGGTAGTGCGCCGGGTATGAGAATCAGTGGCGATATCGTCAGAGTGAAAGTTGGAAGTTTAACTCCTGATGATACCAAGAGGCTGATTTATCAAATTTTAACTGAAAAGCAAAAAGCTGATCTAGAAAAGAATCTGGATTTAGACTTTTCATTTGGTATTAAAGGTCTGGCACGATTCAGGGCGAACGTTTTCTATTCAAAGGGGTCAGTCGCAGCTGTCTTCCGCCAGATTCCAAGTTTGATTCCAGACTTTGATGCCCTTGGTTTGCCTCCTGTCTTACTTGAAATGGTTAATGTTTCCAGCGGCCTTTTCCTGGTTACCGGTCCAACTGGTTCCGGTAAATCAACTACCTTAGCTTCAATTATTGATAAATTAAATTCTAGCTCTCCAAGCCATATCATAACTCTTGAAGATCCTATCGAGTTTGTTCACCAGCACAAGTTATCAATTGTTAACCAACGTGAAGTTGGTGCTGACACAATTAGTTTTGGTAGAGGTATTAAATCACTTTTAAGACAGGATCCTGATATTGTCCTGGTTGGTGAGCTTCGTGACCCTGAAACGATTGAAGCAGCATTAACGATTGCAGAGACGGGACACGTAGTATTTGGAACATTACATACAAACTCTACAGTTCAAACCATTAACCGTATTATTAACGTTTTTGCTCACGATCAACAAGAGCAGATTAGAACTCTGCTTTCTTTCGTTCTACAAGGGGTAATCGCTCAGCAACTCTTGCCACGTGTTCCTAAGGGAAGGGCATTGGTTCAGGAAATATTACGTATTACACCTGCGATTAGAAACTTGATTCGGGAAGATAAAGTCCACCAAATCTATTCTCAAATGCAGATTGGTCAGGAAGAGACTGGCATGAATACTATGAACCAACATATTAAAAAACATCTTGATTCTGGTATAATCTCTACTGAAACAGCAATGACCTATTCTAACAACCCAGAAGAACTAACTCGTATGCTCGGACTTAGTAATATGAAGGGAAGAACGAAGTAGTTATGCCTAAATATCGGTACATCGGATTTACAGGAGAAGGCAGGAAGGTCGAGAATTCGATCGAAGCCGAAACTGTGCGTGATGCGAAGAGAATTCTTCGTCGTCAAAATATCCGTGCGACCAAAATCATCGAACCATCTTTTTTTGAAGCCGATCTTGGGCAATTTATGGTTGATAAAGGTTTGGCCCGTCCTTTCGGTCGAGTTGAACTTATGCGTTTTACCAGACAGTTAGCGATCCTTATTAATGCGGGAGTTCCTATTCTGGAATGTATGGAAATACTCCATAAGCAAGAACAGAATATGGTCCTGAAACGAGTGATAAGAAATATTACCACTCAAATTGAAGAAGGTAAGTCCCTCTTCGATGCAATGTCTCAGCAACAAGGCTTTGATAAACTTTATTGCGCTTTGGTTAGAGCGGGAGAATCTGCAGGTATTTTGGATAATATTCTTAATAAGCTAGCTGAATTTTTAGAAAAAGCTGAAAAGCTCAAAAAACAAGTTAAGTCTGCCCTTACCTACCCGGTAATTGTTATCATAGTAGGAATTGCAGTTGTTTTTGGTTTGATGACTTTTGTGGTTCCGCAATTTGTTGGGATTCTACAAGAGTCCAATCAAGAAATTCCATGGGTCACACAAACAGTAATGGATATTTCTGCCTTCTTCCAGAACTACACTTTATTATTGCTGGCGGGGATCGTGGCTTTTTTCATGATCTTCGTAAATTTCATTAAGACCAAAGAAGGCAAAAAAGCTTGGGACCGCTTCACGATGAAAGTTCCCCTCTTTGGAATGCTTATTATTAAAGGTAATCTTGGTTCATTCACGAGAACTCTTTCTACCATGTTGGCAGCCGGGGTTCCCATTATTGATTCATTGGAAATCTGTATTGAGACTCTCGACAATACCCAAATGGCTAAAGATTTAACGAAGGTTAGAAAGGCCGTAATTGAGGGTAAGTCGATAACTGATCCTTTAGGGCGAATTAGTTATTTTCCACCACTTATTACTCAAATGATTAAGGTGGGAGAATCTACCGGTAATTTAGATCAAATGCTTCTAAAAGTGGCCGATGTCTTCGAGGAAGAAGTTGAAGAGTTAGTAGGAAATATGACAAAGCTAATTGAGCCGCTCATCCTAGTAGTTTTAGGCGGGATCATTGGTTTTGTTCTAATTGCTATGTACTTACCAATTTTTATGTCTGCCGGTGGTGTAGAATAAAGTGGCCGGTATTCTTGGCAAACAGGTGTTCATTTAATTATGAGCTTAAAGTTGACTTGAAAGCATGGGTTTAAGTTATTGAAATTTATAATGACTTTTTTCCGTTATATTTAATAATAGATAGTACAGATAGTTGGATTAAAATTTAACTTGGTCATTGCAGGACCTTTGAACTCTTAATGTTCAGAGATTATGGAATGGCCCGAATTCATACATTGTTCAGGTCTCTTAATGACTTGAACCTAAGGAGAGAATCATGAAAAAATTTATGACGTCGCTTAAGCGGCAAGAGGGTTTTACCCTGGTTGAGTTGATGGTGGTTGTGGCCATCATTGGGTTACTTTCAGCAGTGGCCATTCCCAACTTTCGTAAGTACCAGGCGAAAGCGAAGATGTCAGAAGCTAAGCTTCAGCTTTCTTCTGTGTATACAGCGGAAACAGCTTTTTTCTCTGATTATAACATTTACCACTGGTGTCTTGGTTACATGGGTTACAATCCTCAGCGTGAAGTCTTAAATCGATACTATGCTATTGGTTTTGCCACAGCATCGACCATTAATACAGCCGCTTATGACGTAGCTGTTACATCAGGTCTCTCAAGTGCCCCAACTGACTGTCCAAACGCTGCTACTGCTGCTGATATGACTGATGTTAGTGCTGCTACTGGTCCCACTGCATCTGTGCCTGGGAATGCAAAAAGTTTTGCAGCAGGCAAAGGGGTCGGATCGGCCAAGGCCCTAGTTGCTTGGTTGCCTACCTCCGCAGTTGGTAGCCAGGCTGACCAGATGAACATGACTTTCACTGCCGGTGCTGTAGGTGTTATTGATGGAGACAATACAACAGATGCACTTGCTTCCAAACTGACTATCGATCATCAAAAAATGTTTCGAGTAGTTAAAAACGGATTCTAAGATTGAATTAAAATACTCTAAAAAAAGCCTTCCTTCGGGAAGGCTTTTTTATTGATCATGCCGAAAGATTTTATAAGGAGTGAAAGGTTTAGGAGCGGAATAAACACCTTGAGATTGTTTATAAGAATTCCCTTCCGCATCTTTATAGTCACAATCATCTCTACCCTCATTCAAACATTGTAAATCAACAGTAGCTTTCAAGGAGTAAATATCAGAAGAAAGTTTCTTTTTAAGTAAGGGATCTTTAGCATTTTGATAATTTTCATAAAGTAATTGTAGGGTAGTGTTAGGATCGCCCTTTATCTCATGCTGTAGTTTAATAATGAGGGAAGTTATAAAGTGAGGAGCTTCTGGCAAATTTTTAATTCTTTCAAAATGATCTAAGCCTTTTTGAAAATCACCAAGCTCAATATAATAATTAAAACCTTGATTAAAATTTAAATTGTAATCATCAGGGTAATACTCAAGACCTTTCGCCATGATAAGAGACGCAGCTTCCGGATCATCTTTAATGATAGATAGGTACTGGCCCCCATAAAGATAATTCTCATAGAACTTAGGATCTAATTCTGAAATATTATTAAACCGAATATACATCCAGTTATTAAGCGGACTACCGCGATAATGCTCCGTATCTGATTCAAGAAGAGTTTGAATCCATATTAAGTCTGCAATTAACCGCTTATTTCCCATTGAAAATAATTTAAGAAAAAAGGAGTCAATATTGATTGCTGAATCTTGCTTCTCTACAATGATCTCTGGGCGCTTAGAGTGTTGATGGAAATACAAGGCCAAAAGAAAAAAACAAACAGCAGTGAATCCCAAGAGTATAGTGTTTTTAATATTTAATTTGCCAAGTGTCCTTAAAGTCATAACATTAAGTATATGATAGTGTTCAACGGTGTATCCAAGATTTTTAAATCAGATCTCCTGAGTCAACCATTTGTTGCTCTAGATAATGTTTCTTTTGAGATTCCTCGTGGTTCCATGGTTGGTTTTCTTGGGGCCAATGGCGCTGGCAAAACAACCTCTCTTAAAATAATAATGGATTTTATTAGACCAACTTCTGGTCAGGTTGATTTCACCAATCTCGGCAGCGATCGAAGTGGGATCTTTAAGAAAATTGGTTTTTTGCCAGAACGCCCCTATTTTTATCAAAATCTTACCGGCCATGAATTTTTGTCTTTTATGGGTTCTTTATCCGAAGTCCCGTCTATGCAGTTAAAAAAGGAAATTCAAAAATGGGCCCCTCGTTTTAAAATTGATCATGCTCTCAATAGACAACTTAAAACTTATTCTAAGGGCATGCTTCAAAGAGTCGGTTTTTTGGCCACGATTCTGCACAATCCTGAACTCATCATTCTTGATGAACCCCTTTCTGGACTGGATCCCATTGGCCGTAAAGAACTTAAAGACGTGATTGTTGAGGTTCATCGGGAAGGAAAAACAGTTTTTTTTAGTAGCCACATTGTTCCCGATATTGAAGAAATTTGTGATCGTGTGATTTTTCTTAAAGAAGGAAAACTTGTTTACGACGGCACTGTTGATAAACTTCTTCAAAGCGAAGGTCAGACTGAGTACATTGTGAAGTACAGAGCACCTAGTGAATATACTCCACAAACTGACGTTAAAGAACGGCAGATTTTCCCTGGGAACCTTCATTCATCGACTGTTTCAGAAACGTCTAAGAATGAGCTTCTGAAAGAATTAGTAGATCGAAATCTGGACGTTATAGGTATTGAGCATATAAAGCCTTCATTGGAAGAAATTTTTTACCACATTAAATCGAATTAAAATGTTAAATAAAATTCTCATAATATCTTTTTATACGCTTAAAGAAATTCTTAAAAGTCGAATTCTCTATGTTACTTTGCTAATTGGTATCGCGCTGATGGTGGTGACCTATGTTGCGACGGAGTTTACGTTTGGAGTTCCAGAAAAGGTAGCGCTGGACTTCGGCCTCGGTATGTTATCGCTTTCATCATTGGGGATATCTCTTTTTATGGGTGCTACACTCCTACCCAATGAAATAAACTCCAGAACTGTCTATATGGTCATCTCCAGGCCGGTTCCCCGTTGGGTGTTTATCACGGGGAAGATTATTGGTCTCATGAGTGTATTGCTAATTAACATAGCCTTCCTTTCAGTTTTGACCTTGCTTTGCTCCTATCTTTTGGGTGGGGAAATTAATCAGGCCATTATCTTCGCTATCCTGTTTAATGTTTTGGAATGCATGCTTCTATTGTTGGTAGTAGTCTTCTTTTCACTTTTTTGTAACACCATTCTCAGTACTTCTATTTCTTTACTCGTCCTTATGCTTGGGCACGCTATTAAAGAAACTCAAAACATAGGATTCGTTGAGAGTCGGGCCTTTATAAAAACTGTTCTTGAGGTTTATCATTTGATACTCCCGGGCTTTTATAAACTTAATCTAAAAGACTTTGTCATATACAATCAAACCATTGAGACTTCTTATATTCTCAATTCTTTCTTATATGGAAGTTGTTACAGTTTGTTTCTTTTTTGCCTGATCGTTGTCATCTTTAACCGTAAAAATCTGGACTAATAATGAGAATGCTTCTCGATATTTATTTTTTTATTTTTGGTCTTTTGATCGGAAGCTTCCTCAATGTCGTTATTTTAAGATTACCTAACAAGATAAACATGGTTACGAAGCGTTCGGCTTGCCCATCTTGTGGCAATCAATTGAAGTGGTACCACAATATACCGGTTTTAAGCTTTTTGTTCCTGCGTGGAAAATGCGCTTTCTGTGGAATTCGAATTTCATGGCGCTATCCCTTGATTGAAATTTTCACCGGACTCGTTTCGGTCTGGCTAATACCTCAAGATTTTTCTTTAATAGGAATGACTCATTTTCTGTTCTTTTTTACTGTTGCCTGTATATTCATCTGCCACTTTATGATTGACCTGGACCATCACCTATTACTAGATTCCCTAAATCTTTATTTACTGGCCGTCTTTCTTTCCTTCGTCATTTTCTACTTCCATTGGAGTTACTGGTTAATGGGAGCTGCCATTGGTTTTGGTGTTCCTTTGTTTGTAACCTGGCTTTTCTATAAATTACGAGGACAAATAGGACTTGGCGGTGGTGATATTAAACTTTATGGAATATTAGGTCTCTATTTTGGACCTGTCGGTATCATCTTCACCATATTTTTGAGTTGTCTGGTAGGGGCAATAATTGGCTTAGGTTTGATTGCTTCAAATAGAATGACCAAGGATAAGCCTATGGCCTTTGGTCCTTCCATCCTTCTGGTGGCCGCCTTTCAAATATTTTTTCCGCAATATGCTTCCATTGTGCAATCATGGTTCTTCTAATAATGTGAGGCACTAAATCCTTGATAACTCATTCGGAGTTTGCCTATAATTAATTAAGTTTATTTATCTCTCAAAGACAGGGACGACTTTGGCAGGACCATCACTTAAAGAACAATTAGATGAACTCCTAGGGAAATTAAATCCAGGGAGTGTAGTTGGGCTCGATATCGGAGCTCATAGTATAAAAGTGTGCGAAATCTCCGGCTCAACTGGCAAAATAAAACTCGAAAAATTCGGCGTCTTTACACTCTCTGAAGCTGCTATCATCGAAGACGAAATGCAAAAGCCCTCTGAGATTGCAGAGGGCGCCCTCGAAGCTTTAGCACAGGCAAACATAAAATCCAAAACAGTGTGCTTAGGCTTGTTTGGGCCTAATACAATGACCAAACGTCTTAGTACTCCTGAAGGCACTAAAGAAGAAATTGAAGATCATGTGTTATGGGAAGCTGAACAATATATCACCTTCGGCGCAGATGATTCTCAAATTGATTTTTTCATTATTGGAGAAAATGAGGGTGGTGGTAAGGACGCTATAGTCGCTGCTGCTAAACTAGAAGTTGTTGATTCATTCTGCGAACTCCTTAAAGAAGAAGCAAAGTTAACGGTCAGATTGGTAGATTTAAATGTTATTGCCTTATCTAATGCTTTTGAACAAATAGTTGGTGACGATATAGATGAATATTCTCAAGGAACGCTTTTACTCGATTTCGGTGCCCAAAGTACAAAAATCGTCGTTTATAAAAAAGGCGGGCCTATTTTTACCAAAGAGATTCCTGTTGGTGGAGGCTTAATTACTGAAGAGATTCAGCGCCAAATGGGAGTCAGTTATGAAGAAGCAGAAGATTTAAAAACTACGCCAGATGAGAATGGTAATCTTCCGGAAGAAATTTTAAATATTATAAATTACCAGGTCGATCTTCAAGTCGCTGAAGTAAGAAAGAATATTAACTTTTATGTGACCCAAGGTAGTGCCGAAAGAGTTAATTACTGTTTTATAACTGGGGGGTCTTCTCTCCTGCCAGGGCTAATAGATAAATTAACAGTCGTAGCAGGAATTCCAGTTGAACGGCTGGATGTTTTTTCTGGTATTAAAATAAATAATCAGAAGCTTGATTTTGACCTGGATCATTTAGCTGCAATCTCTCCGGTAGCTTTAGGGCTTGCCATGAGGAAGTTGGGCTAAAATGATTAAAATTAACCTCAGCAATACTAAAAAACAGGTCGATATTTCCAATATTGGTGGCTTTGACTTCACCAAAATGAAGATTAAGGCCGTGTTACTCGTTGTTGTTCTTGTTTATCTTCCTGATTTTACGATTGTCCCAATGTGGGAGAAAGAAACGGAAGATACAAATCAGATTATTCAAACCAAGCAAATAGAATTGTCTCGATTAAAAAAGAAAGTGACTGAATCTCAGGATATGGAAAAGCAAATCCTTGAACTTAAAGCTCAGGAAGAAAATCTTGGGAAAAAACTAACTGCAGTTAAACAGGCTATTTCCGAGAAGAAAAACCCGGCACCTCTATTATTGTATATTGCTAAGAATGTCCCAGAAGAGCTTTGGATCAATAGCTTAACCCTTGAAGATGATAAATTGTCTATTAAGGGAGAGGCTTATGACTATACGAGTATAGGTAACTTTATGAATAACCTAAAGTCATCTGTATTCATACGTGAAGCTAATATTACCAGTACGAGTAGTGTTGTTAGACCTTCAGACAAACGTAGGCTTGAAACTTTTGAAGTGAACTTTGTGATTGCGAGGTTTGACCAATGAAAGATTTGGTAAATAAACTTATCTCAAATGCTCACGTTCTTATCCTGATTTATGGTCTTTATGGGCTCTACACTGCCTGGGAAGAACATACTTTGAAACAGGAAGAATTAAATGCTCAAATAGTTCAAATTGATAATGACGTAGTTCAGAATCAGAAGCGCCTTAAAGAAATTCAGGAATTCGTAAAGAAAGCGGATGAATATAAGGTGAGAGTTGAAGAAGTTGCAAAAAATATTGAATCAGTTCAAAAACAGCTTCCTGCTGACATTAACGATTCACAAATCATCTCATTCTTCCAAAATGAGATTAATGGTTTAAATATAAAAGATGCGAGCATTACTCCTGGTCGTTCTGAAACCAGTACTTACTTTATCTCTAAGGAATATAAGCTCCAGGGAAAAGGTACTTTTTTGCAATTTCTTATTTTCTTTGAGAGAATTGGTAATGCAGACCGAATTTATAATATTAAGAATCTAAAACTCAGTAAGGGCAATGAATCTCAAAAAGGTCGCTTTCAAATGGTAACCGGCGAAGGAGTTATTCAGGCTTTTCGTTACAATCCGGATTTCCGGGTTGATCGGGGTTTTTAGTTAAATGAAAGTATTATTAGTTTCATTTATTCTTTTTTCCATCGGGGCAGTCGCTGCCCCTCCGAAGTCTTTGGAAAATTTCTTCGGAGATAAGACGAAAATTGATAATCCATTCAATCTTCGAGATCCATTCAAATCACCTCCAGCTAAAACTGAAGCCAAAAAAGACAAACGTGGCTTCTATGTTTCCGATAAAGGGCAGTATACTAATATTGGAGATGTTTCTTTTGACCAAATTTCTGTTCATCAATTAAAAGTAGTTGGTGTTTTGATTGGTAAAGAGCGGCGAGCATTAGTAAATACTGCTGAGAAAGACAAAATTATTATTTTAAAAGAAGGTCAAAAGATTGGACCTGAAGCCGCTGAACTAAAAGCTATTCTCCCCGGGGGGATCGTATTAGTTGAGAAAATTGTTAATGTATATGGTGAAGAAGAATATTTAGAAACGGTCATACCCATTTCGAAATAATCTTATAGAATTAATATACAAGGGCTTATCTTAAGGAAGAGAAGTATGAAGAAAGGATTTTTTCTATTAATTCTATTATTGGCCTTATTCAATCAAGCCATCGCGCAGGAAATTAAGAATGTTAGTTTCGTGCAAGAAGGTGAGATCAGTAAGCTCATCATTGAAACTGATCAGGACTCGCTCCTGGCAGAGCGGTTTCATGTTTCAGAAGATAAACAGATTATCCTAGATATTAAGGATATAAAAGTTTCTCCCAAACTATTGAGAGGAATAGACACTTCGGAATTTCCGGGAAGTGCTGTCTTTATTTCCGGATATAGACGACCTGGTACAAAAAATGATGTGAGATTTGCTATTCAATTGCGCGACAACGTCCGCTCAATTCTTGAAACTCGTGGAAAAAATATTGTTCTTAATATTGAGAATCGTTTTGGGGTGTTCTCCCAAAATAAAATTCGTGCAAGTGAAGGCACTGGTCTTAAATCAGAAGCAATAGTTGAAGATGCCGTTGGACTGAACATTCCAAAATCAAATTCGGTAGAAGATATTCTCGCTAATCTCACCTTGGCGGGCCCTAAGAAGTATATTGGTAAAAGAATTTCGATAAATGTTCGCGATATTCCCGTGTCGGATCTTTTAAATATGATTGCTGACACCTCGGGGTTCAACATCATTATTGATCAAGCTGTGGCAGCTGCCCCGCCTCTTACACTGACTCTTACCAATGTACCATGGGACCAAGCTCTGGATACTGTGATGAGTCTTTCAAAGCTTGTTGCTCAGAAAAATGCAAATATTTTATTAGTTAAGACATTAGCAACTGCAACGAAAGAAAAAGAAGACGAGCTGAAAGCTGCTGATCTTAAAGAAGATCTTGCTCCTCTGGTTACTCGCGTATTTCTCATTAACTATGCCACTCTTGTTGATATTGAAAAAATTATTAAAGATTATGTTACCAAGGGCCGCGGAACGATTCAGTTAGATGAAAGAACCAATAGCTTAATCGTATTGGACACGGTTGAATCAATTGAAAGAATTAAAAAAATTCTTGAAGTGTTGGATACGCAAACTCCACAGATTCTTATCGAAGCCAAGATCGTTGAGGCCAATGAGTCCTACTCAAAAAGAATTGGTCTAGCACGTGGTGTAACTTTTGGTTACGATCCAGTTGTTGAATCTTTAGCTGAACCGGTCGGTCCAGGATTCTCTTTTAGTAGCGCTCCTACAGCAGAAGCACCAGGTGTAGCTGGGATGACTATTGGTATTTATAAAAGACTCTTTAACCTGGATTTAAATCTCCAATTAATGGAATCTGAATCTAAGGGTCGAATTATTTCTACACCAAAGATTGTGACTCAGAATAAAAAGGCAGCCACTATTACAAGTTCTGAGCAGACCAGTTTCAGAGTTCAGCAAACTGCCACAGGGAACCAGCCGGCACTTGCGACCTTTGAAAATATTACTGCTGATCTTAACCTCACGGTTACTCCTCAAGTTACAAATGATGGGGCCATATCGATGCAGATTAACCTTGTAAAATCGGCGTTCGGTACAAGGCCATCAGTAGATGCCCCACCAAACATTACGAGAAGAAATATCACAACCAATGTTCTTGTTGAAAATGGTTCTACAGTGGTTATTGGCGGAGTTTATCAAACCTCTACTTTAGAAACCGTTTCCGGGGTACCATTTCTGAAAGACCTTCCATTAATTGGCTGGTTGTTCCGAACCCCGTATGCACCAGATACAACAAAAAATGAGTTGATTGTCTTTATGACTCCAAGAATTTTGAATCAGGATGAAGCCGGTTTTGTAGACCGTCAGGCGACTAATTCAACTTCTGAAGTTCAAGACATTTAAGGTGGGTTGACCCGTGGTAGGGAAAAAGAATCAATCTGCCTTACTGGCAAAATATTTCAGCATGTACAAGAAGAATCCACGCTCGAGGGTATTCGCTCCTCTTGCTGAGTCTTTTCGTAAGTTAGGAATGTTGGAAGATGCTTATAAGGTCTTGCGGGAAGGCATCCGAAATCATCCTACTTATACTCTGGGCTATATTGTTCTCGCTCACTGCTACTATGACGAACAAAAGTATGAGCTCGCCTATAATACCTTAAGACCGATCATTTCTCAGAATGCCGACAATATATCTTTGCAAAAAATATTTGCTCAATCCTGTATTCACCTGGGACATTTAGAAGAAGCATTAGATACTTATAAGTATCTCTTGTTTATGAATCCCAAGGATAAATTTTTTGCTCAGGAAGTTAAACGATTAGAAGATGACCTTTTAGTCGGCCACAAGAAATTAAGCCTTGATCAGTTAATCAATGCTCCACAAGAAACTAACTATAAACCCGTCGAGAGCATAGATGACGACTGGGTACAGGTTGATTTCAATCGTCCTGCTGTTGAAGAAAATGCACCACTCATCGAAGAATCTGTTCCGGTTGAAGAGGATGATGACCAATGGGTTATGACTCAGGCACCGCTGGAAGAACATCCAATCCTCAAGAATGAGGTTCCTGAAAGAAGTCTGGAAGATGATTTTTATGCAGATGAGTTTGAAGAAGAGGGCGACATCGATGATGTTAACGCAAGCTCCATTTCTTCAGACACACCAATTGTTTCACATACATTAATTGATCTTTACTGCGCTCAACGATATTACGATAAGGCGATCGAGCTTCTGGAAAAAATTCTTGAATTAAATCCAGGCGACATTCCTTCTCTGGAAAAACTCAATAAAGTAAAAGAACTTAAAGCGAATGCTGCTCAAGAACCACTTGCTTCAGTTGAACAAGAGGGCCATGATGAGCTGATTTCGATAATCGAAAATCAGGTAAAGATAAAGACTCCTCAAGAATTGAAAATCCAATCGGCCTTCGACCAATTCCTCGTCCAGGTGAAGATCAAGGCCCAGGAATACCGGTGATTTAAATGAAAAAATTTTTGGTGATAAACGGACCCAACTTAAACATGTTGGGAAAACGCGAGCCGGAAGTTTATGGAAATGAAAGTCTCGAAGATATTCAGCTGTGGACTAATGAGAAAATTAAATCCCAAGCTTCTGCCACTTGGTTCCAGTCCAACATTGAAGGCGAAATTGTCACCCGGATACAAAAAGCCGCATCTGAAGATTATGACGCCCTGATTATTAATCCTGGCGGCTATGCTCATACGAGTGTCGCCATTCATGACGCATTGAAAATACTTAAATTTCCAGTGATTGAAGTTCATCTCAGTCAGGTCTACAAGCGAGAGGAGTTCCGACATACTTTGTTGACGGCAAAAGCCGCTTCCGCCATAATGAGCGGGCTCGGAAAACAGAGTTACTACATCGCGATAAAATCGCTGATCGATTAAAGGAACATCCTCATGTACCAAACTACCGATTTTAGAAAAGGTCTTAAAATTGAGATCGAAGGCAAGCCGTGGATCATTGTTGATTTTCAACACGTGAATCCTGGAAAAGGTTCTGCTTTTGTTCGTACTCGTATCAGAAATCTTGAAACTGGTCAGACACAGGAAAGAACATTCAAGGCCGGTGTTGAAACAGTTGGTAAGCCTGATATGGAAGAAAAAGAAATGGAATATAACTACTCTGATCCAGATGGTTATAACTTCATGGACCAAACTAATTTTGAAATGGTTCACCTGACTCATGATCAAGTTGGAGATAATAAATTTTATCTTCAAGAAGGTATCAAAGTTTTCATTCTTTACTACAATGGCCGTCCGATCTCTATCGAACTTCCAAACTTCATCAACTTAAAAGTTGTTGAAACTGATCCTGGCATGAAAGGTGATACAGCTACAGGTGGTACTAAAAAAGCTATCTTGGAAACTGGTTTACAAGTAAACGTTCCACTTTTCATTAAAGAAGGCGAAGTGCTCAAAATTGATACCCGTACAGGTGAATATCTGGAAAGAGCTAAGGTTTAATATGAAACTAGATACACTAAGCATCGAATCTCTTTCAGAGATTGTAAAAGTTGCTAAAGACCAAGGTGTTGCAGAATTAAAAGTCGAAGCAAAAGACTTTAAAGTTTCTGTAAACTTTGCAACAGCATCAGTTCCTTCTTATCAAGTTCAACCAATGATGCAACAAGCTCCGATGGCAGCTGTTCAAGCATCTCCAGCAGCTCCCGCAAAGACTGCTTCAGATGCTGGCCTACATGTTGTTAAGTCACCATTTGTTGGAACATTTTATGCAGCTCCTTCACCCGGCAAACCTGCTTATGTAAAAGTTGGCGATAGAGTGAAAAATGGTCAGTCTCTGTGCGTTCTTGAAGCGATGAAAATCATGAATGAAATAGAGTCCGACATGAGTGGTGAAATTGTTGAAATCTGCGTGGACAATGAGTCTCTTGTAGAATTTGGACAACCTCTGTTTAAAATTAAGCCCAACTAAAGAGTAAAGCCGTGAGCAAGAAATTCAAAAAAGTACTTATCGCCAATCGAGGCGAAATTGCTATTCGTGTAATTAGAAGTTGTAAAGAACTCGGAATCGAAACAGTTGCGATCCATTCAACTGCCGATGAAGATTCACTTCACGTTAAGATGGCCGATGAGTCTGTTTGTGTTGGTCCGGCAAAATCTACGTTCTCTTATTTAAATATTCCTCAAATTTTATCTGCAGCAGAAATCACTGAAGCTGATGCTATCCATCCTGGTTATGGTTTTCTTTCAGAAAACGATGAGTTCGCTGAAATGTGTGCGAAATGGGGAATCACTTTTATCGGACCTAGTGTGAAGTGCATTCAGTCGATGGGTGATAAAATTGAATCTAAAATTACAGCTAAAAAAGCGAACGTTCCTACGCTAGAGCCTATTTATGTGAAAGATGCAGATGAAAATTTCATCAAAAAAGAAGTTACTCAAATGGGGTTCCCTGTTTTAATTAAAGCTTCTGCTGGTGGCGGCGGTCGAGGAATGAAGCGAATTGATTCTTTCGAAGAGTTATGGCCAGCACTCGCCCGTCTTCAGGAAGAAGCAAAAGCAGCCTTTGGAGACGGAACACTTTTCATTGAGAAATACATTGAAAATCCTCGTCACATTGAAGTCCAGATTCTTGCCGATCAACACAGTAACGTGATTCATTTAGGTGAGCGTGATTGTACTATTCAAAGACGTTTCCAAAAAATACTGGAAGAAGCACCTTCCCCTGTTTTATCTCAAGAAGTTCGTGAAGAAATTTGCGATGCTGCCGTTCGTTTGGCCAAGTTTGTTAACTACGACTCGGTTGGAACGGTTGAATTTCTTTATGATCAGGATACTGAAAAATTCTACTTCATGGAAATGAACACGCGAATTCAGGTTGAACATCCGGTTACTGAAGGCCGTACTGGTGTAGATCTTATATCTGAGCAAATTCGTCACGCCCAAGGTGACGTAAGCCGATTTAAACAATCCGACATTCTTTTCCGTAACCATGTGATTGAATTTCGAATCAATGCCGAAAATTTTAGAACAGGTATGCCTTCTCCTGGGCATATAACTCACTACCACCGTCCGGGAGGCATTGGGGTTCGCACGGATGATTATGTTTATACCGGATATACCGTACCTCCTTACTATGACTCTATGATTTCAAAAATCATTGTTCAGGCGGATAATCGCGCTAACTGCATCACTCGCGCTAAGCGAGTCTTGAATGAGGCAGTGGTCAGCGGGATCCAAACGAATATTGATTTACACAAAGAAATCCTGGAAGATCCGGCTTTCGTAGAAAGTAAGTTTTCAACCAATTATTTATCCAAAAAACTCATTTAAAAGTATAATTATTTTAAGTGTTTAATGTGCCACAGGAAGGGGCATTTTGGAGTCAATTTCTCATTTACGGCAGATGATGGCCGAGCAGAAATTCTTTGAGGTTCAAAGAGCAGTAGAGTTGCAACTTACTGTTAACTCTGGTGCTCGCGGAGAGTTGATAGGGCTATATGTAGAATCATTAAAGGCCCAGTCTAAAAATGTTCCACTAGAAATTCTTATAGAGTTTGCACAAGTTGAATCTCAGAATAATAACCATGACGCTGTCATCTCCTTGCTATCCGATTTCAATGTCCAGGAAATAAATAAAAACTTCAAGCTTATTAATCAACTTCTCTTTAATGCTTTAGATATAAAAGGGAGAGTGAGTGAATTATACCAACTGATATCAGAGTTTCTGCTTCATCAATATGAAACGAGAAATCCTTCAATTCCGGATTTTGTAGCGAAAGCAATTGCTAAATACTTTAAGCATGACTTTTATTTAAAACTGAAAATTCTGGCAATAAGCTTGATGCTTCAAGATTTAAAGAAAGCATACTCTCTTACAGAAGAACTCATTTACGATTGTTTCGAGCATCCCTCCCCAAAAGGAGGAAGTGGAAAATTAAAGCTTATTGAAGAAGTCCTAAAAACAGAAACTGCTATGGGTCCGCTTGAGATTTATCAGAGCCTTTGCCGCATCTCTTCTAGCGGCATTGACGACAAGGGTGATTATAAAAGGCTCGTCGAAATGGTTATTTATTTTGATGATTTTAAAATGCAAACGTTGGTCTTGAACCTCATGCATCAACTCGGGCTTTTTCAAGAGTCAGAACTTTATGCTGAAGTTTTGAAAAAAAATCGTAGGTATAGTTTTGTGTACTTTGATAAATACTTTCCGAGCTTAAAGAAATACTTCCTTAAGATCCCTGCTCAAAATATAGCTGAAGAAAAAACAGAATTTTTAATACAAAAAGAAGAAAGGCTTGATTCATTGATTGGTAATGAGAGAGGGCAGGAAATTACCCGTGAATATGTTGAAAAAGAAGACGTTAATAGTTATCTTCAATTCTTGAAATACCAGGATCTCGACGTTAACCAGCTTTGTGATTTAGCAACCAGTTTCCTTCAATCAGAAATGCCGATCGTTGCACTTAAGGCTTCTGAGTTGATAATTGAAAAATGTACAGGTGATAAGATTTTTTTGAAAGGAGCTTATTTAAAACTTACAAGCTTGCTACAAATGAAAGATTATCGGGCAGCGCTAGATATTTGTCTGTTGGCCTTAAGCAAAGCCCAAACTCAAAATGACGTATTGTCTTTTATGTATGGACAGGCGGAAGCACTAACAAGACTACATATGCATAAAGAAGCACGCTTAGTGCTTTCTAGGATACTTTCAATAGATTCAGATTACCGTCTGGCCAAAGAGAGGCTAGATAAATTGTGAGATTTAAGAGTATTTTAGGAGCATTCATTTTCATCATAGGAGCAAGCTTAATTGCTTTTGTGATATTTATCCAAACGAAGTCGTTCGGCGGACTCATTACTCGCATTGTTTCTGATATTTCCCTCAGACAATTTCAAGCTGAAGTTAAAATTAATAATTTTTCACTAAGCATTTTTCCTCCTGGTCTTGAAATGAATCAAATAGAAATCAGGAAGGAGATTTCGGAAAAAGAAAGTTTCGCAGCTGAACTTGGTAAGGTCGGATTCTATATTAGTTTATTAGAGATCGAAGAAAAGAAATTAACTCTGGGTGAAATTAGAATATCAGATTCATTGATTAACTATAAGTTTCCTAAAAGTAATGAGGAAGTGAAAGAATTACCAATTGAAAAGATTAATAAGATCTTTGATTTCTCCAATGACTTACCAGTAGGTATTGATACTTTATTAATTGAAAATTCTATAATTGTTGCTAATCATGAATTACTAGAAGCAAGACGTGTCAAAATTTTTAAAAAAGGTGATTCTTTTATTGCACGTTTTCATGTGGCCAATCTTAAACCATTTGCCGAAAAGCCTTTTAAGATTGATGAGGCTTGGGGCGATGCTGAAGTTTCTCGTACAGGAATCAATGTTTACCGTCTCAAGGTTCAACAGGATGTACATTCATTATTAGTAAAAGGGAAAATTAACAACTACCACAAATTGAAAGCTGCTGAATTTAATCTTGTCGGAGAATCACAACTTTATCTAAGAAATATTTCTGACTCCTATGAGCTCCCTGAATTTATCACTGTTAATGATGGTACGTTAAATTTTTCGTTCAAAACCAATTATCAGAACCAGGCTTTAGCCGGAACTGCAGACATTGTGGTGGATCACATAGATACAAATTTAATTAAAACTGAAGAAATTCGTTCCGCAATAGAATTAAAAGAACAGAAACTTCTGGTTAACTCTCTGGTAGTGAAAAATAATAAAGAATCACTAACACTCACAAGTCCGACTGAAGTTTTTGATCTGGATAATAAATCTTATCTAAGAAACCCACTTAAGGCACAAGTTAGTAATCTTCATCTCAACACGGTCCTCCGATTTCTAGGTCCTAGTCTCGACGTGCTGAAAGGTGAGCTTAATGGAGAAGTAACCTTCACCTATAAGGATAAAAATCTCTATTTTAAACCTTATGACGGTTTCATAGTAAAAAACCTCGGTCTAGTAGTCGGAGGCGCTGCTGATCCTTTTACGGTTCTTATGATTTCTCGGGCAAAACTTCAAAATTCACGATTTGCAGTTGTTGATAATAATTTTGAAATGAGCGCAAATGTAGATCTTCCTCGCTCAAATATTGTGGTTGATGGCTTTGTGACAAAAGAGAAGGTTCAATTCAATGCCAGAAATGCCACTGTTAATCTTGAAGACTTTGGCAATATATCTAACTTAGATATCAAAGGCTCAGGTCTGCTTAATGTTAATGTTCACGGGCCATTAAAAAATACGGTAATTGATATTCAGGGTAATACGCAAGGATTTGAAATTCTCGGCTACAAACTAGGAAATACCAAAAAAAGCATCTCCGTGGATTTGGGTAGCTCCAACGTCATTATTAATCGAGTTGAATCTAAGTTTGGTAGAACCGAGCTGATCGGTAACGGAGTCGTCAATTATGCAGATAAAGACATTGCAATCGGTATCTCTTCAAGTGAAACAAATTCTGGCGATCTAGCTCAAATCATTAACCCCGTTTTGAAAGATCTCAATTTTCTCCCCGATGATTTGAGTTATAAAGCACAGGTTGAGGTAGATATTTTTGGAAAAACTAACCTTAAAGATTTGAAGTTGAGATCGCGAGTTAATTTTACAGATATGATTGCTTATGGGGAGAATTTTAATCGAGGTGCTTTTAACATTTATCTCTTGAACCAGGTACTGAGCTTTAAAGATCTTGAAGCTTATAAAGGGAAAGGATTTATTCATGGAGACTCTGAGTTTGGACTAAAAAACAAGTCTCTTAAGTTAAAGTATCTATGGGAAAATCTTGAACTATCTTCATTTCAAGCTGTAAAAAGAGTGGGTCTGAATCTTGACTCAAACTTCTCTGGATCCCTGAACGGCAGTGGAACCACGGACAATTTTTTATTGGGTTTGGAGACGACTGCCTTCAACACTAGGTCACCAAGTTATAATTTTGAAGACTCGATCATCTCTATGAAAATTAACCCAGCACGTGTTTCGGGAATGATGATGCTACTGGGAGGAATGATTGAATCCGAATTCGATCTTGCGTTAAAGCAAGGAGTCGCCTCCGAGTTATATTGGAAGTTCACCACAGATAACATTAAACCTTTCCTTTCGGCTTTCCTTGGACAGCATCTTATCTCTGAAGATTTTACAGGTGAAACTGATTTTGAAATAAGAACTAACTTTAAAGACGGTTTCAGTGATCTGGATCTTACGGGACATTTAAAAAAGCTTACTTTTAATCACCCAAACTTCAATGTGAATTATTACGCGAAACAACCTCAATTATTAGTTAAGAAAAGTGCTATTCAGAAATGGGATCTAAATATTAATGAGAAGGATTTACTGATCAAGACAAGTGGTAAAGGTGTCTTCGGTGAAAAAGTCACTATCATTCATGAACATGATGTTAATTCCAAAATTCTGGAGATCCTGCTTGCTCCCCTCCTGTCTTCCGAAGGTCGAATCAAAAATATTTTAATGATGGAAGCGGAAGGGACAAATATTAATTATAAGATCAGTTCTCAGACAAATGATTTGGACTTAACCATCGACTCATTCCCGTTTCCCATAAATAACGTTCAGTATTTTATGGATTTTTCTCAGGGGAGACTATCTGTTAAAAAGTTCAAAACATCTCTCGATAACGGATCAGTAGAAGTATTGGGTGATGTCTATGTTCATAGCGACTACCCAGATGTGAATCTAAAATTTATTTTCGATAACGCTGAAATTCCGATTCTTGGTAAATCTTCAATGAATGTATCTGGAGATGGGGCAATACTTGGTAATACTCTTCCTTATAGTGTTAATGCCGATTTCGTTATAAACCGTGCACTCATTGTTAATGAGTTAAACGAGTTTAGCTCGAAGTCATCAGCTTTTTCTCAAATCCGTTTCCTGCCTCAGAATCAGGAGTCACCTTTAGGGAAACTCTTTTCACTCAATGTGAATATCAAGATTGATAATCCTGTAAGAATCACTAACTCACTTATGGACGTGGCCCTTGAGGGCGAAGTTCGTATTACAGGTAATCCCTCAAGACCTCGTGGAGAGGGACGTTTAACCTCACCTCTCAATTCCTCAAGAATTTTCTTTAAAAATAACGAATATATGATTACTTCTGCTGATATCAATTTTAGCCCTAAAAAAGATATTGGAAATCCAGATTTTGATGTTCAGGCACTAACCTTTATTTCAAACTATAAAGTATATCCTAAAGCATATGGTGATCTTGAAAGTTTTAACTTTGATTTAACTTCTGATCCAGCATTACCCCGAACTTCAATTCTTTCTTTGATTGCTTTCGGATATACCGATGAAATTCAAAGTGCCCTGCGGCCTGAAGATCAGCAGAGCTTAAATGAGGTTGGAGTAGGTTCTTTTGTATTCGATCGGTTTAAGATCAGCGACATATTAAATAAACAATTTGGGCTTCAAGTTAATTTGGGAACAGTTATTGAACAATCAGGTACGGATAGCTTATTAACCGGCAGAACACAGGAAGGTCAATCGGGTCAAGGCGGAACTATTGGTCGTACGCGATCAGCTACTAAGATTGAATTAAAAAAACGACTTGATGAAGCTTTGACTTTGTCGGTTTCTAGTACCATGGGTGGTAGTATTGGTCAGAGACAAAGCATGAACCTTACCTATGGTTTAACCCGCAAAATACAACTTGAAGGAGTTTACGAATTAAGGACAAATGAAGAAGGCCAGGAAGATATCATTGATAATTCTATCGGTGGAGATATAAAATTCAGATGGACTTTTAAATGATGGTAATTTTAATACTTCTCTTGAGCTCATTTCTGAGTTTTGCTTCAACCAACTTCTCGTTGAGTGAAGTAAGGGTGGATTGTCCTCCATCGGATACCTGTAACCAAAGAAAATCCAGGTTCAATAATCTCATAGGTGAATATCGTAGCTTGCTCCATTTAAAAGAAACATTGCGTGTCATGGCATCGGATGGTGGCTATCAGCATTTATCGTATGAGCTCCATAAAGAAGATGAAAGACTCTTCCTAAAAGTAGATTTCAAACTTAAACCTGTAATTAAAGAGATTAATATCGGTTTCACTGATCGGAATATCGAACATGATCCGTTTCAACTTTTCACTATGCGTGAAGGTGAGTTTTTTGAGTCTCAAAAATTAAAACTATCTCTGGATAATTTAACTAAGCGCCTTGAAGGTTTTGGCTATCCTTTAAATAAACATACCTATGAAGTGATAGAGAAAGACGAAAAGGTAGCCATTAATGTCATTATTACACTGGGTGAACCTAGAATATTTAAGAGTATTTCTTCTGATTCCAAATCTTCTTATGTAAAAATGCATTTGGAGAATAAGTTCTTAAATCTTTACAATAAACCCTTTGATATCTCCAAAACAAAAAACCTTCTCGATGAAGCTCAAAAGGAGCTTTTCTCTTATGGTTACTATTTAATCGGTTTTGATCTTACGCCGATAGTTAAAAAAAATCGGGTTTCTTTGAAAATCAAGGTAACCAATGAAAAGCTTTTTGCTTTCGATTTAAAAAATCTGGATACTACAAGACGGGATGATGTACATGAATTACTGGTTGATCAGTTTCGAAAATATAAGCGAGTGCTCAATGAAGTAACAATTAGAAATGCCTTAAATGAATATTTCCGGAAGAATGCTCTCCTAAGAAGCAGTTTTCGTATTAAAACCACTGAATATAAAAATAACTACGATGAGTTCATTCGTCTCTATAGAATCAAGTTTGAAACTGATGAAAAAACCCGTTTAAAGGAAGTCTTTTTTAATGGTAACGTTTTTTATAAAACATCCAAATTAGAAAGGATGTTCAAGCAGGAAGCTTTTGAACTTGCTTCGTTGAAGTACTACGATTACGAATACTTTCTTTATTTCCAGGATTACTTAAGAACTCAATATATAAAGCAAGGTTTTGTTCAGACCAAGGTATTGGACCCTATTATCACTCTTGAAAATGATAAAGAAGAAGCGAAGGTTGAATATAATATTCAGGAGGGGCCACGAGCTTATATCAGGGATATCTCATTTGACGGTTTACCGGAAGGCTTTCTAGATAAGATATTGTCCGCTTTTGATAATAAGAAAGGGAAACCATTCAATCCTGTTTTAATGGTTGAAGACATTCGTAAGGTTTCGACAATTTTGCAGGAATCTGGCTATTACTATGCCGAAGTATTAAATGCAAATGATAGTGACCTCGTTCATTACTCGAAATCTGGGACAGATGTAGATATTAGATTTAATGTTTCTTCAGGGCCGGTGGTTAAACTCAACCGTATTCTTTACCTTGGTAACGATAAAACCAGAAAGAAAGTTATCTGGAAGAAAATCATGCTGGAAGAAGGAGATATCATCACTCCTTCAAGAACCCGGGAAATTGAGTCGTCGCTATCTGCCACAGGTCTTTTTAATTCTGTTTCAGTTACGCCTTTAAAACACAATTCAAAAAATACTGCGACTGACTTAATCGTTAAAGTCGTTGAGAGAGAATACGGTCTGGTAGAAATAGCTCCAGGTTATAGAACTGACCTTGGAATAAAGCTCACTGGTACAGTGTCCTACCAAAATATTGGTGGTTACAACAGATCTATTACGTTGAGAAGCCAGCTGAACCAACGTCTAAGTGATCGATCCCTTGATCCAGAAAGAAGGAAAAAATCCGATCAATTATTAGAACACAATACTTCACTTACTTTTAATCAAGGTGATATTTTTGATTCCTTGATAGACTTAGGCGCAGGAGTAGCTTACCAGACAAGGCGTTTTTATTCCTTTGATGCCAATATACTACGACTGAACAGTACCCTTACTCGTGACATAACAAAGAAGCTTTCGGCTTCACTTCGTTATCAGTATGAAGATATTACTCAGTACAGTGCTACTCAGAAAATTGATAATGGAAGCTTTCAAATTGGTGCCATTACCCCAAGTCTTACCCTTGATCTTCGTAACAACCAGGTGAATCCAACCAAGGGAGCTTTTTTTAATGCTTCTACTGAATTTGCAAATCCTTACTTTCTGTCCCAGAAAGAAAGAGATTTGACGATTGATTACTATAAATTTATTTCCCGTAACCGATTTTATATTCCTTTTAAAAATGGAACATTTGCCATTTCAATGGTCGGTGGAATTCAAGAAAACCTTGCCCGTGATAAGCAAGAGGTAGATGGAGTCGTTCAAACTAAGGGCTATATCCCCAACATTAAAGTTTTTCGTCTAACGGGGACTGATATTATCCGTGGTTTTACAGATGAAGAAATGAATCGCCTGCCGGACAATAATGATATTTCGGAAGTGCGGGTCGACAACAGGGCCTATTTAGTGAATTTAAAGCTAGAACCCCGATATTTCATTAATGATAATTTGATGGCCGGTGTCTTCTATGACGCTGGGCGTGTTTTTGTGGACCAGGTTGATTTCGGTGAGTTAAGGGATTCGGTTGGAGTAACCTTTAAAATTATCACGCCGGTGGGTACCCTAGACTTTGACTACGGAATAAAACTCTTGAGAAAGAAAGACGCCAATGGTACTTTAGAGGACCCCGGACGCTTCCATGTGTCAATCGGCTTCTTTTAATCCCCCGCATTTTAAAAGAGAGCCTGAATACTCACTGCTGACCCTTAGCAAGTTGGCCTAGAGAGTTGTTCTTGACGTATGGCCGCAATGTTCATTATAAGGGACAAAATTTTTATTAATTAATGGAAGGTTGATTATGATCACTCAGAAATCGTATACGATCACTAAAGCCGAAATGGGCGATAAAAAGTGGTTCGTCGTCGACGCAACAGATATGGTTGTTGGTCGAATGGCATCTGAAATTGCGAAAATTCTTCGCGGTAAGCACAAGCCACAATTCACTACTCACAATGACGCTGGCGATTTCGTTATCGTTGTTAATGCTGAGAAAGTGAAATTTACTGGTAAGAAATGGGACGATAAGAACTATTTCTGGCACACTAATCACATTGGTGGAATTAAGAAACGTACTGCTAAAGAACAACTTGCAAAACATCCTGAATTAATCGTTGAAGAAGCGGTTAAAGGGATGCTTGGTAAGAACACTCTAGGCCGTCAGCAGTTAACTAAGCTTAAAGTATTTGTTGGTCCAACACATACTCATGAAGCTCAGAAGCCTGAACCACTAACTTTTAAATTTTAATAAGGTAGAAAGATATGAGCAAAGCAAAATCTTATGATCTTCACACTATCGGCCGTCGTAAAACGTCAGTAGCTCGTGTTTATGTTTCTCGTGGTACTGGTAAAATCCGTATCAACGCACGTGACGTACAGAACTACTTCCCTAAGGGAACTAGCCGTTACATCGTTTTCCAACCTCTTAATCTTTTAAAGATGAATGAGAACTACGATTTCAATATCAACGTAAAAGGCGGCGGTGTTACAGGTCAAGCTGGTGCAATCCGTCTTGGTATTGCTCGTGCACTTCTTAAACTCGCTCCAAACGCAAGAGCTGAGCTTAAATCTGCTGGCTTCTTAACTCGTGACTCTAGAAAAGTTGAGCGTAAGAAGTATGGTAAATCTGGTGCTCGTAAATCGTACCAATTCTCTAAACGTTAATTCGTACAATACTTCAACAGTATTTCAAGAAGGCTCCGCAAGGAGCCTTTTTTATTTCCACTATATGTTCCTTCCTGCATATTATTCCTTATGGAAAAGCATGACTTGAATGCGATTGAAATTCGTGGTGCTCGGGTACACAACTTAAAAAACGTTGATCTGGACATCCCTCTACGAAAATTGATTTGTTTCGCTGGTCCGTCAGGATCTGGTAAAACTTCGTTGGCATTCCATACCTTGCTAACTGAATCTAAGCGGCGTTTTGTAAATTCTTTCCCTAATTCAATGAAGTTCTTTGTTGAACGTCCGGCAGCCGTGGATGTGGATCAAATTTTTCCTGTGCTGCCAGTTTTTGGGCTTCCTCAGATCAACCCTGTCGTTGGCTCCCGCTCGGTGGTGGCAGATATTATGCGGCTGACTGATGGTCTCCAGAATCTCTTTTTTAATTTTTCAGTGGAGCTTTGTCCGGTCCATTCATTGGAGCTGGAAGTTAAGGCTTTGGGGCTGCAATTACGTGAGCAGGCCCCTAAAGATGCCGAAGGCGTCTATTACATATTAGTTGGCCCGAATGAATTTCAGAGGGTCCAGGGAGAAGATTATTTACCTCCCAGATCCTATTCTGTTAAACGAGGGACGGTAGAATCATTTAGTCCTGAAGACGAGTATTGGGAACTCCTGAGGTTTAAGTGGGACAATCTTTCTAATCTTGAAAAGCGTTGGAAAGAGCTAAAACTAGATCAATATCAATTAAATTTTTTCCTCTGGGGCCAGGGGCTCAAGAAGCCAAAACTTCTAAATTTTCATTTTGAAAAAACTTGTCCTCATTGTGATTTTGAATCGGTGCCGGCCCCCTCGGTTAGTGCTTTTTCTCCTTATAGCGCTTTAGGTGCTTGCCCGAGTTGTAATGGTTACGGGGCCAATCTCATTTACGATGATAAGAAAATCATCGACCGTGATCTCACTATTCTGGAAGGTGGACTGAAGCTACTCAACTACGGTCCATTTCAGGACGCTTATGAATCACTTCTAAAAATTTTAAAAAAGAAGAAGATCCCTCTCGATACTCCGATTAAAAGACTTCCCAAAGATTTCTTCTCCCTTCTTGAAGAAGGTGAGGGGAGCTACCCGGGATATAAAGACCTGAAGCTTTATCTTGAAAGTAAGAGATACCGTCCGGCCGTGAGGATTTACATTCGGCACTTACAAAGAGAAGAAGAATGTAACGTTTGTCATTCTTCCCGGTTAAATAAAAATATCCATCACTATAAGTTTAGTCTTTTGGGTGAAAGATACGGACTCCATGAAATCATGGAAATGACAGTGGAAGAAGCTTATCCTTTATTTTGTAAGTCACGTCCATTGGCCAGCTCCCATGAAAAACGCATCATGACCGATATTTGTGAGAAGTTAAAGCTTGCAATGGAGATGGGTCTTAATCATTTGTCGCTTCTTCGAAAGGCGAAAACTCTTTCTGCCGGTGAATATCAAAGGCTTCTGTTAATTAAGTATCTGTCCTTTAAAGGAACGGATAGTTTGTTTGTTTTGGATGAACCAAGTGTAGGACTTGCCCGGAAAGAGTTGGAGAAACTGGTAGAAGGGCTTCGACTTATTATTGATCAGGGTAATACTGTCATTTTAATTGATCACTCCGAGCAGTTGCAGAAGGCTTCTGATCATTTAATTGTGATGGGACCTGGTTCCGGAAAAAAAGGCGGAGAGGTTCTTTATCAAGGAAAGCCCGGTTCATATTTTTCCAAAAAAGACGAAGTTATTTGGGAAAAGAAAAAAACCAAAAATAAATATCCTGAATTCATTGAAGTTACCTCTCCTGAAATTTATGGGAAAAAATATTCTGATTTCAAAGTTCCGATTAATGAACTGACATGGGTTAGAGGACCTTCTGGCACTGGTAAAACGGCAAACGTTATTAAGATCATGGGAAACACACTCTATAAGAGAGTGTATGGTGATCATTTAAATGATGAGGTTTTTTCCGTTAAAGAAGTAAGTTCACCTGTTGATTTTGATGATGTCTTAATTGTTTCCAGTGATCTGAACCGGTTTACCTCCCGCTCGACCGTTGGAACTGTTACGGAACTGGCTTCCATCATTAGAAAGCATTTTTTGAAACTTCCGATTGCTAAGAGTATGGATCTTAAAGAAGGGCACTTATCATCTAACTCTGAACTAGGGATGTGTCCTCGCTGTGAAGGTCGGGGCTCGATAGTTATTGAAATGCAGTATCTTGAAGATATTGTACTTGAATGTGAGGACTGCAAAGGTCAAAAAATTAAACCCCTCTATGCTAATATTTCGGATGGCCAAATGACTTTGTCGGAAGCTTATAATTTACCTCTCAATCAGGTTTTAGAACGAATTAGCCTTACCCCTAAGTTTCGCCGTGTCTGGGAATATTTAAAAATATTGAATCTCGATTATCTCTCGCTTGATCGAACTTTAAATTCCCTTTCAGGCGGGGAAAAACAGCGAATATTTTTATTATCCAAGCTTTTGAAAAGTATTCAGAATTCATTGGTGATTTTTGAAAACATCTCTTTTGGGTTATCTGATAAAGAGCTCCAACATCTAGGTCGCTTTCTGGAAGACTTGGTCCAGCTAAGAAATACCATTGTAGTAATCGACTCTTCTCCTTGCTTTGAACATCTCGCCAGTTGGGAGCTCAATTTTGATACTAAAATCCGTTTAATACCAATTTCTAAAACCCGATAATTTCATTCAAGTTTTTTCTCCAGTAAACCGACAAGAATAGTAGGTTTTATTGGAGGACAGCTTGTTTATCTATTTTGCCACGTTACTACTTTCCCTTTCTGTGAATGCCACTGTCTTTCAGGTTCAGGGAATTGATCAGCAAATACGAGAAGCTGATGGAATTGTCATTGGCCACTTCCTCCATAGTAAATCCATTAAGTTAGATGATGGTTCTGTTGCCACTCAGATGTTTTTTAAAATGAATGAGGAATATGGAATGCAGTCCGATTTTTTCGGAATGGATGAGGTGATTGTCCATTACCCCGGAGGAAAATTGGATGACTTACATGTCAAAGTTGAAGGTGTTCCGGAGTTTATTCCTGGTGAAAATGTTGTTCTGATGATCAAAAGCCTCAAAGATCGCTACTGGGGACTCAATCTGGGCTTTGGCACTTTCCGAGTGGTCAATTATGGAAAGGATAAGTTAATTGTAAATTCGATTTTCCCGGACGATGTCCGAACCAGCCAAATTCCCTTTGCGGAATTTAAAAAATCAGTAAGAGACATTAAAGGAGCAAGACTTAAGCAAGTCGTTCATCATGAATACCAGACTAATCCTGAAGCTTATGGGCGAATGCCGGCTTCCGAGGATGAGGCAAAAAACCGTTCTATTGCCTCAAAAATTGAAGAAGGCCAGAATAAGAGAGGGACAGAATTAAGTAACTTCTGGCTCATTGCCTTCCTGGCCTTCGCCGGGGGAGCCTTTCGTTTATCCCGGAGGGCAGAACCGAAATAGTATTTCATTTCGACGGATTGAAATGTTTTTAGCTTTGTTTTTATTTTTAATTTCCGACATGGCCCAGGCCCACCAAACTTCTCTGACACCTTCAGGGAAAGAATTATTTTGGGCCACTCCTCAAGTGCCTATGGTGATTGGAACCAGTACTTCTGATCTTACTGCCAGTCAGATTCAAAACATCATTTTAGAATCAATGGGACAATGGAATCAAAGTTCCTCGGCCAAAATTCATTCATCCACCTCTTCAGTCAATCAGATAAAATTTGTAGAAAACTATCCTTATGGATCAGCCGTTTTAGGGATGACTCAGCTAACTTATAATTCCGCTGGGGCCATTCAAAGCGCGGTTATCACTTTGAATGATGATTATACTTTCCGGGGCGCACCTGGATTTTATCCAACAGGACAGGTGTATTTAGGTGATGTTGTAACCCATGAAATGGGACATCTCTTTGGAATGTCCCACTCAGAGGTTCTTGATTCTTCCATGTTCTACTCATCATTCTCCGGACAAAGCACTGTTTCGTATGATGATAAAACCGGGATCCGAAAAAAATATGATTCTAGCTATGGAACTATTTCTGGTTATGTGAAAGGTGGGAACAACATAGGTGTTTTAGGCGCGCATGTTCAGGCAATATCTCGCAGAACAGGTGAAGCCAGCGGAGTTATTTCTGATGAAACAGGACACTTTTCATTGGAAGGCCTGGACTTAGAAGACACTTATTATTTATACATTTCCCCCGTTAAAAATTCATCCTCTCTTCCTGGTTATTTTTCAAATGTTCAGGATGAATTTTGTCCTGGAAAATATGCCGGTTCTTTTTACTCAGCTTGTGGACGGGATTCTGATGGAAGGCCCTATGGGATTGATGTTTCTTACCAGCAGCCTTTTGTAGATGTAGGAACGGTGAGTATTAGTTGTAACCTTAAAACAAATCTTGATTACGATCGAAGTAAGAATGATGGCAGCAATGTGGTTGTGGATTTGTGGGACTTTGTTTCTGACCAGTCTTATGAGAAATCTTTTGTAGGTTGGTTTAGAAACAAGACGAGCGAATGGGTCAATCCAAGTTGGTTTAATGATACTTCCACGAAATGGTCTCCAACTGATAAATTCTTGATCGATCTCACAGGTTTAAATAATCCTTCGGGGAAAGTGCTTAAAGTGGCTTTGGTATCTCACCCTATGGGAGGGCAACTAGAGTATGAAATGGAACTTTTCCAATACGGCACAAAGCTAAGTGGCGCTGGAGGAAAGCGGGAATTTCAGCCTTTAACGGAAACCCATAAAATAGATTTTAGCTCTTATATTGAACTTGGCCATTTGAATGACGTTAATCTGTTCGAAGTACGCCTTCAGGCCAAGGTTCTTACCAGCACAGTCGCTGCGGCAACTTTCCCCTCACTCAGCCTATTTAGTAGTGAAACCCATCTTCCTTATCTTTTGATCGCTTCTCTATGGGAAAAAACTCCTGAGGGCTTTCTCCAGCCCATTCTTAATAATAGACAGATCTTGTCAGACAATTCATCCTGTTTAGATGCTCCCTATACTTATGCCGTAAATAGGGCGAGAAGCACTGAGAGCAGCACCCAATCTACGACTCAACCAACAACCCCTGGCACGAGCTGTGGGACGATCGATCCACCAGATGACGGACCGAGCGGTCAGCTTCTTCTTATTATGATGGGTTTCCTCTTAGCGATGATTTCTTCAAGTCTCCTTAAATACAGTAAGAAATTTTTGTCTTAACCTATCCTTTTTATTAAAATAACTTAGTCTATCTCAATTAAGGAGTGCTTGAATGAAGTTGAGTTTATTTTTGCTATTTGTATTGGCAGTAACACCCGTTCTGGCTCAAAACTTAATGGAAGAAAGAATTTGGAAAGTTTCACCCCGAAAGAAATCGATCTTTTTGGATTCTGGGGTATTTCATTATAATTCGCAGCTGAAATCTTCCAGCATTACTGCGGTTAGAAACTCAACAGTAAATGGCCGAGGTTATGAAAGAGTAGTGATTGATTTCAATACTCCAACAGTACCAAAGCTTTATGGGCACATAACTGCTAATCAAAAAATCTCAGTCGATTTTTTCGATACAGGAATATCTACCAATCAACCAAAACTTAAAGATTCTAAATTCGTTAAGGCCATCGATTTTATCAGTGTAGATGGGAATACCATGACAATGGAAATTGGGCTTAAAGGTAAATCCAGCTTTGATATCTTCTATCTGGAAAATCCTGGGCGTTTAGTAATCGACATCAGATAACCATAAGGAATAGACATGTCTAAAAAAACGGCGAAAGCTAATACATCTCAATCTGTGTCCGAATCTCCTTCGGAAGTAGTGATCATTCCTATTGTGAATAGTCCTATTTTCCCGGGTATGATTGCACCAATTATTTTATCGGAAGATAAATATACGCCGGAACTAGATTCTTACCTTACTAAAAACAATTATGTTGCTTTAAACCTTGTAAAGTTCAAAGACTTTGGTGAACTTCAAGAAGGTATTCTCCAGGAAATGGATGAAGAGCAAATTGATTATGACGAAGAGGATGAAGACTACGGAGTTAATCTTGGTTCAGATGCTGCTCCTAAGGGAATCACTCCCAAGGACATCTATCGAGTCGGTGTTCTTTGTAAGGTTATTAAAAAATTAAAGTTACCTGATGGTTCAGTTAATCTTTTAGTCCATGGAATGAAACGTTACCGTGCGGTTGAATATACTACAGATTCACCGCTTCTTATTGCTCGTACTGAGGTCTTTAACGACATTCATGAGCCTGATGAAGAGCTCGATGCTTACACTCGTTCAGTTATTAATCAGGTAAAGAAACTTTCAGAAATCAATCCTTACTTCAATGAAGAGATGAAGCTTGCCATGCTAAATTCCCCATCACCGGGATCTTTAGCAGACCTTGTCGCCTTCGCTCTTTCTCTGGATGTTCCTGAAGCACAAGACTTCCTGGAAACTCTTATTGTTAAAAAACGTTTTGCAAAACTTCTTGTTTATTTAAAACGTGAAAAAGATGTCGCCGATATTCAGAAGAAAATTACAGACGAAGTTAATGATAAAGTTAACAAGTATCAGCGCGAATATTTTTTAAGAGAACAGCTTAAGGTTATTCGCAATGAACTTGGCATGGACGAAGATGATAAGGCAAAAGATTTAAAAAAGATAAAAGAGGGGATTGAAGAAGCTCAACTACCGGAGGAAGCCAACAAGGCTGCTCTGGAAGAGTTGGAGCGACTTGAATCTATTCCTGATTCTTCACCTGAATACAATGTAACTCGTACTTATCTTAACTGGATGGTTCAGCTCCCTTGGAGTAAATCAACTGATGATCTTGTAAACATAGAATCTGCCAAAAAGATTCTTGAGAAAGATCATTATGGTCTTGAAAAGCCTAAAGAACGAATTCTTGAATTCTTAGCAGTAAGAAAATTAAAGCCTGAGTACGATGGAACTATTCTTTGCCTTGCAGGTCCTCCAGGAGTTGGTAAAACATCTTTGGGTCACTCCATTGCAAAAGCCTTAGGTCGAAAATTCTATCGCTTTTCTTTGGGAGGAATGCGAGATGAAGCAGAAATTAAAGGTCACCGTCGTACTTACGTAGGAGCTATGCCTGGGAAAATTGTTCAGGCCTTAAAACGTGTGGAAGTTAATAATCCCGTAATCATGCTCGATGAGATTGATAAAATCGGAAAATCTTATCAGGGTGATCCTGCTTCTGCTCTCTTGGAAGTTCTTGATCCTGAACAGAATAAAACATTTATCGATAATTACCTGGATGTTCCATTTGATCTATCCAAAGTTTTATTCATTGCAACCGCCAACTATGTTGGGGAAATTCCGGAAGCGCTTCTTGACCGTATGGAATTGATCGAACTTTCCGGTTATACAATTGAAGAAAAACTTTCGATTGCAACTAAATGGGTTATTCCAAAACAATTGAAGAAGCATGGTCTGGCCACTAAAGAATTCAGTTTGAGTGCAGCCGTTTTAAAGTCACTTGTTTCTGATTATGCTCGTGAGCCAGGTGTGCGTGTGATGGAACAATTTGTTGCCAAGCTTTGCCGTCGTGCTGCTTTGGAAAAGGTTTCTAATAAACGCTTTAAAAAGTTTGCTCCTACAATTGCTGATTTAGAAACCTATCTTGGCCCTAAACGCTTCGAAACGGATATGGCCCAAAAGCCATTGATGCCGGGAGTGGTAACTGGACTTGCCTGGACTTCTTTTGGAGGTGATATTCTTTTTGTAGAATCTATTCCTCTTAAAGGAAAAGGATTCAAGTTAACTGGTCAGCTAGGCGAGGTAATGGGTGAGTCAGCTAACCTCGCTTATAGTTACGTAAAAAGAATTCTTCAGTCTCAGATTGAAGAAGAAACAACGAAGTCTAAAAAGATTACGAAGAAAGTTTCGAAGAACTCCAAAAACAAAGAAGAAATTCCCGCTACTTCAAATGTTCCGGCGCCTAACGCTGAAGAAGCAACCGACTTCCTGGCAACTCATGAGATCCATCTTCACTTGCCTGCAGGCGCTACTCCTAAGGACGGCCCTTCGGCAGGTATTACGATGGCCCTAGCACTTTACAGTCTTGCCACTCATCAGATGGTAAGAGGTGATGTAGCTATGACAGGTGAATTGAGTCTTACTGGGAAAGTTTTGCCGGTTGGTGGGATAAAGGAAAAAGTCCTCGCTGCTAAACGCGCTGGAATTAAAGAGATCATCCTTCCATGGCAAAATGAGAAGGATCTTAAGGAAGTTCCTGAACGTCACCGTAAAGGCTTACGTTTTCATCCTGTTAAACACTTCGATGAAGTACTTAAAATTGCCCTCAAGAAAAAATAAACCACAAAGGGGCCTGTTCGGGCCCCTTTGTTTATCTGCACTTATTTTCCTGTTTTAGAGCTTTTTCGGTTTTTCCTATATGATTACAAGGACAGGTAATCTGTCTGTTTTACCGGGTAGGGAAGATGTTGAGAATTCTATATTTGAGTGTTGCGCTCGCCTTTCACTCGTCGTTATGGGCAGCAGTGACAGTTGATTGGGTATGTGGTTCTTCTGCCATCAAGGTTGAAGTATCATTGGATGAAAATTCAAAAATTCAACTACGTCCTGATGTTTTAAGCGATGTGAAACGCCGGAATCTCCCCAAAGCAGAACTATCCAAATGTGTTGCAGATTTTCAAGGCCAAGTCGGCGCTAAAATAATTTCTTTCAAAAACGAGCAATGTCCAATTTCGCAAGATGATTTTTGTTTTACCTCTAAAAGTTATGTCAACATCAAGTTAAAAGAAAAGATCTCTCACGTTCTAGGTAATTCGGTCTTAACTAATAATATAGTAAAAGAAACTCCAGAGTCTTATCTGGAAGAAAAAATTGCTAAGAAAGAGATTTCTCCGACTAACCTTGCTCAGACTTTTGCTTACAAAGGTAAATCCTATAAAGTCTCTGACTTTGATAAAGTAGTAGGCGAGAACATAGAAAATGTGTTCATGGAATTGAATCGAAGCGAAGCCAAGCAATACGTACAAAATTATATGGTCGCCAACTCGGATGTTCTAAATACATCAACCATCTCTACAAAAAGAACTGCTGTCCTGAATAACCTAAACCAAATGTTTGGTTATATCTATGGCGAACGTGGGAAAGAAGAACTGGCAAAAATGCTGGAATGTGATCCTGAAGATTCTCTTCAACCCATTGAAGCCATTATTCACCGGGTAGAGGAGATTAAAAAGAAAGAGAGTTGTGAACCTTTAAGCCCTGGTACAGCAAAATTATTTGAACAGGATTATAATAATTACTATGCAACCGGCGACTATCTTCTTACCAGAAAGCCTGATGGAAACCACCAAGTCCTACTTAATTTAAATTTTAAAAAAGGATCGGGTTCTATTCAGCCTGAGGTGATGATGCAAAGGACGAAAGAGTGTCTTGTGGAAGCTTCACCTTTTATGAAAGGGCCAAATGGAGAATTAATCGAATTAGTTGCATTGACTCCAGATGAAATAAAAAAGCTACCTCGTAAACAGCGACCAAAAGAAAACAATATTTCAATTGAAAAAGCCGATTTTGGTACCAATGCTGCTCAATACGCAGAGAGTGTTCAGTGTCCCACAATTGTGCATGAGGTACTTCACCTTATGGGATTATGTGATGAGTACGAAGAGACTCGTTCAAAATATGGTGACATGTGGAACTGCCGGGTGGTCTCGAAAGCTCCGTCAATTATGCGTGACCTTTCCGTTTATGAACGTGCCATAGCTAAAACCAATTCTTGCGAGTGTAATTCGAATCCATGTTCAGCGGTGATGAAGTCTTCGAATCAAGATTTGATCGATGTCTTTACCCAGCAAAATGCTTACGATGCTACCGATTTTCGTTTCCGAAGCAAATACTGTTCTGTGAAAGCCTTGCCGGCCGTTTCTAGAATAAATGACCCTGGAAAGGCTTTAGTATTGAAATCTGAAAATTACAAATCTTTCACTTTTGAGGGACGTTTTATATCTTATAAGTCATCGGCTCCTCATTACAGTATTTCAAGAACTGAATTTACCTGCGCCTGTCCTGAAGGGGATAGTGCATGTCTGACTGAAAAAACAAGAGCAGTACAAAATGTTAAGAATCCAAAACGAGCTGCAAATTGTCCTTCTGGAACAAAGCCTTTAGGAAATTCCTCTGTCAAAAAAGTAAGTTCTCCATCTTTGCAAAACAATGTATTAACTTTTACATCTGATCCAATACTACCTAGTCTTTTACAGCCAAACCATTTTTTTAAAATCTTAGAAGGTACGTGCTCTGGTAAATCCAGCGGCTATCAGGAATGCGCCGACTTCGCTTATAAGAATAATAGAAACCGTTCTTGCAATGTTCCTGAAAAGTGCAAAGACGACAGCTATTACCTTGGAGTTCCCAGATGAAATACTTTTGGACCATCTTTTTACTCATTAACTCAGCGTTTGCGACAACACTCTCGCAATATCATAGCTCACCCTCAGGAAGTTCGGTTCAAACTTTTGATATAGGTAAGTCAAAGACTACTTATGAGAAGGCTTCGAACTTATTTGATAAAGAAAAATCTTATCAGTTAGGATCATTTACACTTCCTAAAGCCAAACTTCATAAAGAAGATTTGAAAAAGCTTGATGGGATTTTGGCAAAAATCAAAGAGGTTGATAGTTTTCTAAAACAGAAGAATTCTGGCTTTAATGATCTGGCAGATAAGTCGCCTCATAAAAGCTTCCTGATGCTTGATGAATTTAGAGTTTCTCAAACCTCAGACCTCTATCCCGAACTTAAACAGCTTTTCGATAAATTTCAGAAACAGGAATGGAAACAAGAGTCAGGAATAAAACTTTCAAATGATCTTAAGACAATTACGACCATCAAGGGTGGTAAAGAAGTGAAGTCTGAAAAGTTCAATGTTGCATTTCACTGTAAAGATCAAGCAGCACCAACAATTTGCGCTTACAAAGATTTAGGCATTCTCTTTGTAGAATAAAAAAAAGGCCACCGATTGGTGGCCTTTAAATTTTTAATTTTAAATTTATTAAAATTCGTCTGAATCGTATTCGCTTTTTACAGTGTGCTTAACTTTTCCAGCAGCGATTTCTCTCAAAGCAGTAACAACATCTTTGTTTTTGCTTTTAACTTGAGCATCATCACCTTCACGAAGTTGCTTCACTCGCTTAGCCGTTAAATGAACTAGTTCGTAACGATTTTCAACATGTTCTAAACAATCTTCGACTGTGACTCGTGCCATATGAATACCTCTTGGGATTAAGAAACTTCATTTTTAAAGCAGTTAGCTGCTTATGTCAAAGAAGAATTCAAATTTTTGACGCAAGCTTGATTATTATGCGTCATGGTGTAGTTTTATAGTCTTCTAAATCACCGTAAATCTATGGGTACATGGCCTCAATTTGATTTCGGTATCTTTCTAAGACTACTTTCCGTTTAATTTTTAAGGAGGGCGTCAAAAAGTTATCCGTGGTGAATTCTTCAGTGACGATAGTAAACTTTTTAATCGTCTCGAACTGGGCCAGGTCGTGGTTAATCTCATCGATTTCCTGCTGGATCAGTTCCCTTACCTTTGGATGTTGGGCAAGGTCTATGACAGAGCAATCTGACGGTAGTTCCATTTCTTCAAGGAGAGGGAGAAAACGCTCTTTTTCAATTCCTACGAGACCTGTGAGGTAGTTCTTCTTCTCTCCAATCACAACCAGCTGAGAAATATGTGGCTTGGTTTTGGCCATATTCTCGATCTTCTGAGGGGCCACATTTTTACCACCACTGGTAATGATGATATCTTTTTTACGGTCAGTAATGCGCAGATAACCTTCAGGGGTGAATTCACCAATGTCACCACTGCAGAACCACCCGTCTCTTAAAGCTTCGGCGGTTGCTTCCGGATTCTTATAATATTCTTTAAATAAGGCTTGAGATTTAATCAGAATCTCCTTATCCGGACCAAAAGAAAATTGCACATCTCCCATTGGTCTTCCTACAGTTCCAGGAACTTGTTTGGAAAGTGGATTCAGGCAACAAGGAGCAATCGTTTCAGTCAGGCCATAACCTTCCAGTATAGTTAAATTGGCATATCGGAGAAAACGGATGATATCAGGGGATAGCGGAGCCCCTCCAGAAACAAAATAACGGATTTTACCACCGAAGCGGTTATAAATTTTACTGAAGACTACTTTGGAGACCATTTTAAATTCGAGTATTTCACTGGCCGACGGAGAAAGATCTTTATCGATTTTAGCAAAATATTTTTCGGCCACTTTGACGGCATATTTAAAGGCCTGCTTTTCAAAAACACTTCCCTTATTTACTTGCTCCATGACCGCGGTATAAATCTTCTCGAAGATCCGCGGGACAGCAATCATGATGGTAGGCTTGGCGACCATTAGATTCGGTAAGAGCTTTTCCATTGATTCTGCATAGACGGCCTGCCATCCAAATACTAATGGCAAGAGGGAATCGCATCTTCCCAACACATGAGACAATGGAAGAAATACCAGAGTTTTATCTTGTGAACTAAAAGCGCCCTTAATCGTAAATTCCACATTTAAGAGCATTGAGACCATCGCATGTTGGGTTACGACTGCGCCTTTAGGCTCTCCTGTCGTCCCTGAAGTATAAATGATCGATGCATATTCTTCGGGTAATTGATTCTGAGTATGATTCTCTAAAATATCGGGATGGGATTTTAATTGTTCTTTCCCTAAGGCCATCACTTCTTTGTAGGTAAAGTAAGGGAAAGAATTTCGAAACTTCTTCTTAATCTCTTCGCCAAGGTCATTGATAGAAATAATGATCTTTAAGTTTTTCCACTGATCAATAACAGGAAGAACTTTTTCCATTTGTTTGTCATTTTCAACAATGAGTACCGTGCTGTCAGAGTGAGTGAAAATATAGTTTATTTCTTCGGGTAGATAGCTTGGATAAATAGGAACTAAGCAAGAGCGTGAACACATCGTTGCCATGTCGAATAAATGCCATTCTTTGCAGGTTTGGGCGAGGATGGCGACTTTATCACCAACATTGATCCCAATTTTATGAAAACCGCCGATCAAGGTTTCAATTGTGTCCTTATATTCTTGAAAAGTGAGATTTTTAATTTCGTTATTCTCAAACCAGCCCAGGGCATAGCGATCAGGGGATTTTTGTGCTCTTAACTTTAACAAGCGTCCTAAGGTTCGTGGTCCTTGTAACATGAAAATGATCCTTTTTTATCCAGCTTCGTTCCAAACTCTCAGGATATTCAGAACCTTATCTATAATTAAGATTGGTCTGAAAATTGCTTCATAGAGCGATATGAAAACCATCATTATAATTTCTAAATGTCTGAGAGTCACCAAGTTCAATTTAAGTGACTCTTCTTATGAATTTCATTTTAAAGGAATTTGCGCCGGAGAGGTGATAAAAAAAGTGTTTCTCTCAGCATCTAGCGAAATTTCTTTCCAGAAGGGAGAAGAATACCTGCTATACGTTTCACTTATAGCAATGGAGTCGGGAATACTTAAAGGGCGTGTCCTGAAGAGTAAACGGCTTGATGAGTGCTGGGACCGATCTTAATCCACGTTGATGGCCACATGATCTCCGATCATAAACTGATCGAGTTCGAAGATAGGCGTCTTCTCTTTTTCATAGCTATTTACAGATGCGATGGATGCTTCATCGGATGTATGAAGAACTTTTAATTCGCCAATTTTGACTTTGTAGTTCACGCGTTTCTTATTGTCGTAAGGATTTTGAACAGAAATAATTCGATAGACATTCAAAATGCTATCTTTCTTAACTCCCTGTCCTTCACCCATATTGATGTAATAATTCTTTCTAAGAGTTTCATTATCAAATCCCATACTAAGGTCCTGGGCCATACTAAAAATGACATAGGAGCGAGCAGCTACTCCTTGGGAGATCAATAACGTTAGGATGATTAATAATAGTCTCATTGGATCCTCGCAGGTAAATCCAACAATCTTATCGTCATTTAAAAATGGAAGTTTAATAAACCATAGGGCCGGGGCCCTATGGTCAGGTATTACTTACCTTCTAGCTTGAGATATTTGAGACTATTGTTGATGATGTCTGAATAGCGGTAATTCTTGAGATAATCGTGGTAAAGGATATAGTTCCGGGAGTAGTACTGCATGGCCCATGGGAGATCAGTATTTACAATATCCTCCATTTTCTTCATCAGATTAGTTTTCTTTTCGCTGTCTTCCATTTCCCGTAATTGCAGGAACAATTTATCAAATTCAGCATTTGAGTAATTTGAAGAGTTTGGTCCCGGTGGAAGATTGGCCGTTGTTAAGAGCTGAAGAACGTTTTCAGCATCAGGATAATCCAGAATCCAACCGCCTTGCCAGAATTGGAGTTCACCATTTCGTGATTTTTCCAGGAAGGCCGGGAAAGTGTTAACTCGGACTTCAATTTCGATACCCAGATTTCTTAGTTCTTGTTGGATGAATTCACCCATTTGTCTTTTACGGGTATCGGCACCGCGAACATCATATTTTAAAGTAGGAAGTCCCTTACCATCCGGGTAGCCGGCCTTCTTCATATATTCTTTAGCGAGTGTAAGGTCATACTTATAAGGCAAATCGGTGGAAGGAGAGTAACCACTTACACCTGGAGGATAAATGGAATTGGCCTTCTGAGCGATATTATAAGTAAAGAGCTCGATGAACTTGTCGTTATTTACTCCATGGGCAATCGCCTTACGGAGATTCAAATTTTTTCCGACAATCGGATCTTGCATATTAAATTGAAGCCACCAATAAGTCAGAGTTGGCGCTGCAAATAAATTAATTTTTTGTTCAATAACCTCAGGTTTAATTTTACCTTCAGAAGTTAGTGCCAAAGGAAAAAGATCTTTTGTAAGGTTCACCATATCAATTTTCTTCTTAAGAAAATTGAGCCAGTCTGTTTGTGCTTCTTTGATAACAACTAAACGAACATTGGAAACGAAAGGTAACTTTGCTCCCGCATCGGTGAGCATTTTCTTTTCGTGGGCATAGCGATCTCCTTGAGAGGGATAAACGCTACTGATGTAATGATCATTTTTCTTGAGAATTATTTCCTGGGTCGGATTGTAACGAGTGATGTAGTAAGCACCCGTCCCCACATTTTCACGTCCAAGATCGTTATTCATCGCCTTGATAGCTTCTTCCGGAACTGGTGCAGTAAAGTTCATTGCCAAGGCGTAGAGAATTTGAGGATAAGGACGGACGAGTTCGATGACTAAAGTGTAATCATCAGGTGCACTGACTCCGGAAATTTCTTCTTTAAAAAAAAGCTCAAGGTCGGTTTGAACTTTATCTCTCCATTCATTGATACCTTGAATCTTTTCATCAAAAAGCCACCAGCCTTGAGAACGTGTCCCATGGAAAGCCAGACGTTTGATCTGATTAATAAAGTCCCGGGCCTTTACTTCACGGCCTTCGGTAAGGTAAGGGGATTTGTGGTATTTGATCCCCTTCTTAATTTTGAAGGTGTATTTTAAGCGGTCGGTTGAAATGGAAGGGAAGCTTTCTGCCAATAATGGGCGCAAAGTATAAGGTCTTTTATGATACTCAAATTCATAGAGCGATTCATAGACCTGGGACACTGCCTGATAACAAATTTGATCATAGCAATTGGCCGGATCTAAAGTTGAAATATCACCAGAAAGAGAGATATCTAATTGATCAGTATTTTTATTCTGCTTAGTACATCCCCAAACAATGATGAATAGGGCAAGAAAAGTTATCCTCACTTCAATGCTCCCGATAATGCATTTAATAATTCTTCCGTCTTCGAAGCTTCACCTGAGCCTTGAGCATTATCAGGTTTACCGCCACCTCTGCCATTAACGATTGGCATGATCTGTTTCAAAATATCGGAACAGTTGATCGATTTATTTGATTTTGCTGTCTTAAGTATAAATGAAACTTTTTCGTCCATGATTGTGAATAAGAACAGGACTCCCTTTGGCTTCTTATCAACAAAAATATCTCCCAACTTCCTCATGTTGTTAGGATCTGAATCATTTACTTTTGCAATAGTTAAAGTAAGACCACCTTTAATTTCAATTTCATTGGTAAAGAGATTTTGAGATTCAAAAACTTGAAGCTTATCATTAAGAGCCTCAATAGTTTTGACCTTTTCTCTAACTTCCATTTGGAGAGCTGAAAGTTTCTCTAATACTCTTTCGTCTTTTACGGCGAAACTCTTTTCAACCTCACTCAAAATTTTTGAGCGGTTAAGAAGGTAGTCAATAGCAGTGGTAGAAGTAATCGCTTCAATTCTTCGAACTCCTGAAGCAAGTGAGGTTTCGAAAAGAATCTTGAATAGTCCAATCTCGCCAGTATTGGAAACGTGTGTTCCTCCACAAAGTTCTATTGAAAAATCACCCATCGTGAGGACTCGTACTTCATCACCATATTTCTCACCAAAAAGGGCCATGGCACCTTTCTTCGTTGCTTCATCCTTAGTCATAGTGGTAGCCGCGACCGGTAGAGCTGTCGCAATGGCAGTATTCACGAGTTCTTCCACGCGAGTGATTTCTTCCGGCTTCAGAGCTTCCGAATGAGTGAAATCAAATCGTAGACGATCAGGTCCAACAGATGAACCGGCCTGCTTTACATGTTCTCCTAAAACCTTAATGAGAGCCGACTGCAATAGGTGAGTGGCAGAGTGGTTTCTCTTCGTGAGTTCGCGCTCTTCATGATTAACTTTCAAAGTATAGGTTTCACCGACAGTCAGGGCATCGGCATCTTCTGAGACATGAACATGCAGACCATCAACTGGTTTCTGTGTATCGGTGATAGTGGCAAGTTTACCTTCTGAAGAAAAGATCGCACCCTTGTCGCCTAACTGACCTCCGCTTTCACCATAGAAAGGAGTTTTGTCGAAGACCAGATAGAACTGACCATCAATTTCTTCTTTCGCAATAAGTTTTGCTTCGCCCACCACCTCGGTGTAGCCAATGAAGCTAGTGCTTCCGAATTTTTCTTTGATGACATAAAATGCTTTAAGGTTATCTTCCTGAACTTTGAATTTAGAATTCTTTTTGGATAATTCCTTCTGCTGTTTCATGGCAGATTCGAATCCGGCAGAGTCTAGTTCCAGATTCTTTTCTCGAAGGATAACTTCAGTCAAATCCAGTGGGAAACCAAAAGTATCATAAAGCTTAAAGGCCACTTCTCCGGAAAGTTTTCCTCCCGGTTTAATCTTAGTCAGTTCCTCGTTTATTAAAGCGAGTCCAGTATCGAGAGTTTTGCGGAATTTTTCCTCTTCAAGTTTTAAAAGCTTTTCTGCCAAAGCAGAGTTTTGAGCATTGTCCGGGTATTCTTCACCAAGTGACTCCAGAACTGCAGGAATAAGTTTATAAAAACTAATTTCTTTTAAACCTAAAAGAGACAAGTGCCGAACGGCCCGACGGATAATTCGACGAAGAACGTAGCCTCGGCCATCATTCGAAGGAATCACTCCATCAGTTATAAGCATGGTGCAAGAACGAATATGATCAGCGACTACTCGGAATGAAGACTTCTCTTCTTCAGATTTTGTCGTGTAGTAGTCTTTTCCAGTAAGTTTGCCGATAGCTTTCATGATTGGCTCAAAAATATCTGTATCGTAGTTATAGTATTTGCCTTGAATGACAGCAGCGACACGCTCTAGCCCTGCCCCCGTATCTACCGAAGGTTTAGGAAGCGGCTTACGCTTAATTTCATTACCCTCTTTATATTTTTCAAATTGCATGAAAACCAGGTTCCAGATTTCCACGTAGCGGCCCTCATCATCAATTTCTTGATGACCGGTAGGAACGCCTGTTGATCGTTCTGGTCCATGGTCATAGAAAATTTCTGAACACGGTCCACAGGGACCCACATCTCCCATTTCCCAAAAGTTACTCTTGTCACCCAATTTAAAAATACGCTCGCGTGGTACTCCAATATCTCTCGCCCAGATCTCTAAAGCTTCATCATCAGATTCATGGACAGTAACCAGTAATTTGTCCTTGGGAATTTTCAATTCAACGGTAAGAAGCTCCCAGGCAAATCGAATCGCATCTTTTTTAAAGTAGTCCCCAAAAGAGAAGTTCCCAAGCATTTCAAAAAAAGTATGGTGGCGGGCAGTAAAACCGACATTTTCCAAATCATTATGTTTACCACCAGCACGAACACATTTCTGGATAGTAACGGCCCGACGATTAGAAGGCTGGGCCTTGCCAATGAAGTAATCTTTAAATTGATTCATACCCGCATTGGCGAAAAGGAGAGTTGGATCGTTGTGAGGGACAAGACTAGATGACTTGTGCTTGTCGTGACCATTTTTAATAAAATAATTAGAAAAAGCGTTTCTGATTTCTTGGGCGCGCATAGAGGTCCTCTTGAGAGTTATTTTTGCTCAAAAAAGACTATCATAAATGCGCCGTGCAAGGGGAGTATAAAAAGTGCCTCAAAGCCTTCGGTTAATTAAAAATTAAAACTCTGAGCTTCGAGCGCCTCTTGTTGCATTTGTTTGTCATTGTCTAATAGTTCAGGATTTATCCCAACTACTTCATAATTTGTTTCGCCGAAGTCACCAACTGATACATTGTTGTTTTCAGCAAGAGTTTGTTGAGTTTCATAACTCTCATTCTGAGGTTCAACAGATGAGAAACGAAGTCTAGTACCCTCTAACGGGCCATTAGTTAAAGTAACCATGTATGAGTTCTGATCTACTTGATACATCATTCCAGAATAATATTCACCATTCAGGTCGTACTCGAAAACGTTACCAGTCATTTCAGAGAAAGATACTGCAACACCTTCTCCATTAGGTAGAGAAACGTTAAGGTCTTCGATGACACCGTTATTCGTAGCGAGAGAGCCATTAAACTGAGTATTTGTTAAACCTTGTTGCCATTTTTTAGGATTGATAACTTCTACTAAAGAGAGTGTTAATTCTTCTTGTACTGCAGCCTGAGGAATAATTTCAACAGGAGCTGGAGCTTCAGATTTTGCAACTTTTTCAAGAAGAGGCGCCATTTTAGGAGAAGTGATCGGAGATGGAGCAAGCTTTTTCCAAGTCGTTACAGCAGCTACTTCACGGCCTTTAATTGTCACTCCATACATTTCGTCCAGACGCTTAACGAACTTTACTTCTGAACCGGAAAGATGTGATTCGGAATTAATAACAACAGCATTATAAGTACCTGTTAGAACGAAAAGTCCTGCGGCCACGAATGCAAATGCCTTATTCTTGTTTTTCCAGTTCATAGTATTCTCCTGTGCCTTTCTATAAGCAAGGTGAATGCCAAAAACCGGAATCCTAAGTTATTGTTTTAGCGGATAATAATGACCAAACTCTTAGCACTGTCTAATTGTTGGCCACTTTTTTCTTAGGAATGCAGGTACTCACAATAGTGGAATTGATTCGACCCATTTCCTTCGTTTCCTCTAAATAAGGCGTAAAATCGCCATAATACATGTGGGTAAAGTGAGTATTCCCATATCGGTATCGGTAAAAATTGGTAGCTCTTGGATAGTTGCTATCAAGGACTTCCAATAGGTAGCCGTTATCTTCCGGCTTAACTTTAACCACTAGCCAAGCGTGAGCAGTAATGCCTTTAATCTGAAGCTTCTGATAGGCGATATTGCCCCTGATTTCGACTTCCCGATAAAGTTCATCCATAAGAGTTTTCATTTTATCTGAAGTTACAACGGAACTTCCTTTTAAGCCTCTGATCCAAGCAAATTTAGCGCCATCGGCGAACTGCCAGGCCTCAAGCTCAGCTTGAATAAGATCGTGATAAACTCTGCTAAATTCTACAAAGTGATCAAAGCCAGGGATGGTGACTACTTCTTTGGCGGCCCTTAACTTTTTAATGATTTGGATAGCTTCCTCTGTGGATGGCTTTTTTAAATCTGGGCGGAATATAGTTAAATAGAGAGAATTACGCTGGAAGCGAGAATGCCACCAGCAAACCCCACCATTGCCTATTCCACCATAGTTTCGGAAAGACATGAGATTATCGCTATTTCTTGTTAGATCTTTCGTAAATTCGGAAGTGGTGCGATCAGTACAGAAATCCCTTAAGCTGTTGGAAGGATTAAACGCCATACTATGATAGGAAGTTAGAAGACTAACAAAGATACAAGCATATCGAAGACTATTTCTCATGATTCTAACTCCTTTAAACGAAGATGCTTTATTAAAGCAGATTCAAAGAAGGAGTGAGGGAGAGTTGTAAAAAAGATAACCGCTGTTTACTTATTGGTCACTCGATTGGCCGGCCAGATACTTATTAAGATGAGTTTTGGCTTCTGAATAGTCGTGGCCTTTAGAGATGAGAAATCTCATGACCTTATCTTTGAGTTTTTGTTTTTCGGCAAAATCAGTAGGAATTTCTTTTGAGCGAAGCTTTTTGACGATTAACTTTTCAACACTATCCTCGTCGGTAAAACCAAGCTCTTCTTCAGCTTGTCGAAACTCCTCTGAAGTGAACTCTAGTTTTTCCATAGAGCCGCGTTTTCTAATTTTATCTTCGGCTTCCCCCTTGAACATCCATTTACGAATAAAGAGACGTCGGTAGTTTTCTTCTCTTAAAAGACCGCGTGCTTTTAAAGCGGCGATGACTTCATCAACTTCATGAGGAAGGTTATCTTTTTTTGAACGAAGCTTTTGCTTCAGTTTAAACTCTGAATAATCTTGTCGTGCTAAGAGGTGAATGGAGTAGTTGTAGATTCTTTGATTCATTACGCTCAGTGGAGAAAGTAAAAGGGCCACCGAAGTGGCCCTTTTGACTTATTGAACTTTTGCTTTGGTTTTTGTCGAAGTTTTCTCTTCTTTAATTTCGCCTGTTGCCATATCAACATCAGCAGCCATTTCAGCACCTTTAGTAATTCCGTGCTTAACGAGAACCTTTTGACGTATTTCTGACATGATTTCTGGGTTCGTTCTTAAAAACTCTTTAGAAGCTTCACGACCTTGGCCTAGCTTAGAATTGTTATAAGAGTACCAAGAACCAGCTTTTTCTACGATACCTTCAGAAGCAGCAACATCAAGTAGATCGCCTTCTTTAGAAATACCAGCTCCGTACATAATATCAAATTCAACTTCACGGAAAGGAGGAGCTACTTTGTTCTTAACAACTTTTACTCTGGTACGGTTACCAATGACTTCTTCTCCATCTTTAAGAGCGCCAATTCGACGGATATCCATACGAACTGAAGCGTAGAATTTAAGAGCATTACCACCAGTAGTTGTTTCAGGGTTACCGAACATTACACCGATTTTCATACGAAGTTGGTTAATGAAAATAACAGTACAGTTAGAGCGAGAGATCGAACCAGTAAGTTTACGAAGGGCTTGAGACATAAGTCTTGCTTGAAGACCCATGTGAGAGTCTCCCATATCGCCTTCAAGTTCAGCTTTAGGAGTAAGTGCCGCAACTGAGTCAACGATCAGAAGATTAACCGCACCTGAACGCACGAGCATATCGGTGATTTCCAGAGCTTGTTCACCAGAATCTGGCTGAGAGATAAGAGTGTTAGGAATATCAACACCTAGTTTTTCTGCATAAACAGTATCAAGCGCATGCTCAGCATCGATGAAAGCAACTGTTCCACCGGCTTTTTGACATTCAGCTGCGATATGAAGAGTAAGAGTTGTTTTACCAGAAGATTCAGGTCCATAAATTTCGATGATACGGCCTTGTGGAATACCACCAACACCGAGGGCCAAATCAATTCCAAGTGAGCCTGTTGAAATGGCAGGAATTTTTTCAGCTGCAGAAGTTGAATCCAAGCGCATGATTGCGCCTTTTCCAAATTGCTTCTCAATTGTAGATAGGGCCAAATCGAGGGCTTTTTTCTTGTTAGCAGCATCAGTGGCGTTAACGTGATTTAAAGACATGAGGTTCTCCTTCGCTCTTGCAAAAAAACGGTTATGAAGGTGCGTGTTATATATTCAAGCTAACACCGCCCTTCGTTTTCGACAACGAGAAATCTGCAATTTTTACGGAAAAATTACGGAAGGCTAAGGATTTGATATATTTAGGTAATTAATGCTGGGTGCTAAAATAAGTTCACCATGATAAGAGTAAAAATTCCCGCAAAGATACCGCTGACAACATCGTCTGTAATGGTTCCCATACCATGTTCATGCCGATCAAAGTATGAAGCAGGCCATAGTTTTACAATGTCAAAAAAACGAAAAGATCCAAAGACTAAAAAGAGAGTGGGAAAATCAATTCTTTGAACGAAACTCCAGGTTATGAGCATTCCAATAACTTCATCTATAACGATCCATTGTGGATCATGAAGATGATATTTCTTTTGAATCTTATCGGTAACCACCACTGACAGGAAATAGAGGCCAACGATTAAGGCTATTAAATAGTAAGTATTTACTTGCAAGTAATGAAGAAGATAGATCAAAGGAATCGTCGCCAAGCTTCCCATTGTTCCCGGGGCCTTAGGTATTTTCCCGGTGAAAAACCACGATAAAAAGCAGACTGTGAGCAATGAAGGAGATTGATTTTTTTGATCTTTCATAAGATTTACGCTAGTTTTCCTTTTTAAAACTCTAAACGTGATTTGTGAGATTGGCAAAAATATGGCGCAACGTCCGAGTTACCTTAATGACTATGCATTTAATTGGGAGTCATTCGACATCGTTTGTAGTGGTAAGTCCTCATTGGATGCCACCAATTATCTAGCTGGTTTGGCTGATCGAACCCAGGTATCAAGTTTTTTAAATGGATATGGATTCAACATCGATGATCCTGTTGAGAGTGCAGAACTTTTTGGGATTTTCCAGGAAGCCTTACAATTTATTAAAAGATATTTTTTAAAAGAAGGTAACCCAGAAGGCCTGGATATGAGGGTCCCTAATTACCTCTATTCTATTACTAATATTTCGGAGCTTTTTCTCGCTGCCACCGGTATGTCTTCGGCCAAATTAAAAAATGATGAACAACAGTGGGCCGGGGTCGTTCTCAAAGTTATGCACACTTTGCTTCATACTGATAAAGATCTCCGTTATCGCTATTTTTCTACCATTCAACAGCAGATCTTCGATCGCTTTTATAAGTTCATTCATAGAGATGAAGAAAACCGTTTGTTTTTAAGAAACGATAGTGGAACTTCGATTCCTCTCTACGACTTTCAAACGAAGGCTAAAAAAACCAGAGATTCCATTGTTATTAAACTTCTCCATAAACAAGAAAATGTTGCGGAAGAACTCTTTGATAGAATCGGGATTAGAATCATCACTCATAATAAGCTGGATGCTTTAAGAGTAATCAGATTCCTCCAAAGAAATCACATTATTATCATCAATAATATTAAGCCAAGCCGCTCTCAGAATTCGCTGGTTAGTTTAAAGACATTACGGACTAGAATCTTTTCCCTTTATAAAGAATCAATTCGTACTGAAATGCCAGAGAATGTCTTTTATCAGAAGTTAAATGAGTTAATTGAAGATTGCTCTCCAATAACTAAGCATCACGATAACCGCCATACATCTGATGAGTATCGCGCGATCCATTTTACTGGACGACAACTTATTAAATACCGAAATCCTTTCATGGCCTCATTTAATGAGGTTAGAAAGCAGGCCATGAACGACAGAGAAAATCCTCTCTCTCAGTCACTTCTGCAGCTTGATACTTCTCCTATCTCTCAAGATGTTCGCTTTTTTTATCCTTTTGAAGTTCAATTAACGGATTATGAGAGCCACGTTAAAAATACTCAAGGGGAAGCTTCACACGCAGAGTACAAGAAAGCTCAATTGAAATCAGCGATGAAGCGTATTTTCAAACCTATCATTGAGATGAATAACCTAAAAGTTGATTAAAAGTTCTGCTTTATAAAAAGAGCAATCCTTTCATTTACCATGTCCGGGTAATCTGCCTGTGGAACGTGAGAACCATTTTTCATAAAATAAGTTTCACTATTTGGTAAGAGGGTAGCGAGAGTGCGCTGAAGATGATTGGGAATGACATTATCTTTATGTCCACCCATTATCAGGGCAGGCATTGTCATTTTCTCAAGGCCATGAGTAATATTTTGTTTGGTCATTTCATTAAAGAGCTGAAAAAAAACCTCAGCTCCTAACTGTCCTACACGATTCAGATAGATCTCAATAAATTCTTTAGAAACCTTGGAGCGATTAAAGCCCGTTGTATGGATGATTTCTCTAACCAGAGGATTCATACCGCCAGTGGACCAGACTTTTTTAAAGATCTCTGGATATTTTTCCAATCCCAGGGCCGCGATCGGAGTAATAAACTCCATGAGGTTAGTGTCAAACATGACATCTTTAACATTGATGAAAGTTCCGGAAATAAGGACCATGCCTTTTACTAGTTTGGGAAAGTCCTGTGCCAATTGCAGACACACATTTACGCCCATACTGTGACCTAGCATGATCGATTCCTCAATACCAAGAAATGAACACAGTCCTGCTACGTCTTGGGCCATCTGAGTAAAAGTGATCTTTTCGACATTTTGTTGACCGGTAGACTGGAAGTGCCCTCGATAGTCATGAATCAAAATCTGGTAACCAAGTCTATCAAAGTATTCTGTCTGAAACTTCCAATGGTGATTACTGCATACGAGTCCATAATTGAATACTAGTATGGGTCTTGAATGATCTATAGATTGAAAATTTTTAACGTAAAAAATTTGTTCATTATCTTCAGTTTTAAAAAAATTGGCATCACTAGTTTGAAACATTGGCTACTTCATAAGTTGGGTTAGACGTTCAATAATGGGAAGTCTGTTAGAGTCTTCCGCGACCAGTTGGTTTAATTTCTTATCCAGAATGATTCTTTTTACCGGGATTTCTGTTTCCTCAAAAATGCAAATTTTAATAATGGTGTTACCGAGGGTAATCAGATCGTTCATTTTTAGCTTTCTGATATTGGAAGCCCTTTTTCCGTTTATTAAAAAGAAATCCACACCTTTTTGAGGATGAATTAATAACTCTTTTCCTAAGACTTCCAGCATGACATGAGAAGGCAGAATACTATTATCTTCTATGCATAGATCCCCAGTGTTTCTACCCAGGTAAATCTGATTTTGAAAGAATTGATAGTTATTGAGGACATTATTGTCCGTACTCTTCTGGATCTCTAAATTGATCATAGGAACCTCTTAAATAGTATCGAGGATTTTTTGATCTTTTGCGAGTCTTTCAAAATGTGGGGTCAAAAGCTCCGGGTGTGTTGCCTGGAGCTTTTCTAAGTCAGCAACAACCTGCTCTAAAATTGCGGTATGGGTTAAGAAACTTGCCAGCTTCTTACTTACGACTGTTCCTGATTGATCCACTCCGAAAATATCGCCTTCGCCTCTGAAGCGTAAGTCTTCCTCTGCAATAACAAATCCGTCCAGATTGTTTTCAACCACTCTTAAACGCTCGTTCGCCTCTGGAGAAACCTCTTTATCCAAAACGAGAAAGCAAAAACCTGGTTTTTCTCCACGACCAACCCGTCCTCTCAACTGATGAAGAGAAGAAAGCCCAAAGCGTTCAGGATTATAGATACTCATGATGGTGGCATTTGGAATATTAATACCGACTTCAATCACGCTGGTGGAAATGAGAATCTGGATTTTTTTACCCCGGAAATGTCTCACAGTCGTTTCTTTTTCTTCGGCTTTCATCTGCCCATGGAGCATACCAATTGAGAATTCAGGAAAAGTTTTTTGATATTTTATAAGTGAATCTTTTACATTTTGAATATCGAGAGTTTCCGATTCTTCAATTGCCGGGAATACAAAATAAGCTTGCTCGCCAAGCAGAAGACGGGCCTTGATAAACTCAAGATACTTCTGATAATTAACTTTTTCCGTGATCCGGGTCTTAATTCCTTTTCGACCAGATGGCATCATCTTAATTGAAGATATATCCAGATCTCCATATTGGGCGAGACTCAGGGTTCTTGGAATAGGTGTTGCTGTCATAATTAAGGAATGGGCACCATCACCCTTAGCAACTAAACGAAGTCTTTGTTCGACTCCAAATTTATGCTGTTCATCGATGATAGCAAGACCTAATTTTTTAAAGATAACTGAATCCTGAAACAAAGAATGAGTACCGATGACAATTTCAGTTGTTCCTTCGGCCAATTTTTTTAAAATGACTTTTTTATCTTTCGCCTTAGTTGATCCTAAAAGAAGATCAATCTCGAGCGCCGGATTAAGCTGTTTAAAAGACTCGAAGTGCTGGATCGCCAAAGCTTCTGTCGGACACATAAAGGCGACCTGGTGGTCTGAACGATTGGCAACCCGGGCAGCCAGAAAGGCGACGATTGTTTTTCCACAACCCACATCACCTTGAACCATTCTCATCATGGGGTGACCTGACTTAAAATCTTTTAAAATTTCGCCAAATACCTTCAATTGATCTGAAGTGAGTTCAAAGGGGAGATGCTTTACCAGGTCGTTTACCTTATTTTCATCTAAGCTAATAACCGGAGCAGCTTTCCTCTTGATAAACTTTCTTCTGGTTTGAATCTTTAACTGATCACTTAGGAATTCTTCGTAGATTAAACGTTCTTCAGCAGCTTCTTTTAACTTGGGAGAGAAATCATCTACGGGAATTTTTCCATGAATGACTTTAAAGGCTTGGCCAAGACTCATTTTTTTATCGTAGCCGAGTTCCGGTAAAGTCTGCGGTATGTTCTCCCAAAGATGCTTAGGGATGAGATCCAGAACTTTCTTAAGGTGAACACCACTTGTTTTGTTAACAGTTGGGTATTCTATAATATAGGCGTTGAAATTGCTTTCGGGATCGATAATTTGAGGATTAGTAACTTGTTTCTGGGCCTTAAATTCCTGGACCTGCCCAAGGAAAGCTATGCGCTCCAGAGCTTCGATTTGTTTTTTTTGATTGGGATAGAGATTAAACCAACGAAGACTAAGAGTTTCATGGGAGAGATCGTCTTTTACGACAACATAACCGTTAAATAAGAGGATATTTCCTTTTCCTCTTCTTCCGAAGGCCGGCTTGATATCTACATGAAGAACTTTTCCAGAGCCTTTGAAGAATTGATCAAGTATGGCTTCCCGAAAAGGCTGGAAGGATGGCATTTTATGGATTCTCAATGGGAGAATCCATAAAAGTTCCAATACCGTCTTAATACCGGCTTCAGTTAATTTAGTTATGGTTGGTGATGGTTTTTTACCGGCAACCAGAGCTTCTAATGGCGAGTACCAATTGATGTCACTCGTAGCTGAGTTCCTGGACCTCATAAATCAAATCGCCCTTTGGTGCTTTGACAATGATCTCATCTCCCTCTTCTTTTCCAATGAGGGCCCTTCCAAGCGGAGAGTTATATGAGATTTTGTTTGGATCAGTCATGGCTTCATCTTCACCAACAATTTGGTAAGTGAAGCTTATGTCTTTTTGAGTATCATAAATTTTAACAGTGGCCCCAAAGACAATCTTATCAGTTTTAAGTGTTACGACATTTACTATGCGGGCACGGGCAAGTTTGCTTTGAAGATCTAATATTCTTCCTTCAATAATCGACTGACGTTCTTTAGCAGCATGATATTCAGCATTTTCTTTAAGGTCGCCAAGCTCGCGAGCTTCAGAAATCGCCTGTTTGATTTCTTCTCGCTCAACTTTAACAAGTTGGCTAAGTTCATCTTCTAGCAGTTTCCTGCCATTTAATGTCATAGGACATTCGCTCATAAAATCCTCAATTATTTTTTAAATAAGGCCGCTGCTTTTGCCAGGGCATCCTGTCTTTCTTTGTCAGGGTTCGTATCCAAAGAGCCTATCTTAAAATAATCACAAAAGTTAGCTTTCTCTTTGTCTTGAACCCTATCCGCTGAAGGTTCACGGCACTCGTTATAGGCCTTAGGATCATAGAATTGGCACATCTTACAACACCGGATATCCGCCATGCAATGGGGGCAAACGTCACGGCGTCCAACCATAATCTTATAAGTATCTGAAAGTGGTTTACCACATTTGTAACAAGTAAGGGACAAATTAAAACTCCTGTCCTACGCCAATTCCTAAGCCAAATCCGTTTTGAGGGTTGGTAGGAGCGAAGTAAATCTTTGGGGTATTACGTTTGTTATATTCTTCGACCGATTTCTGCAATAAATACTCATTATTGTACTGATTGGTTTTTGAAATCAAATAACTAATCGCAATCATACTGACTCCTCCGAAAAGAAGGATGTTTCGGCTGGCTATACCATCGTTTTGACCATCCGAAGTTCTTAAAAAACTTCCTAGTACCATTGCCGTTCCAAGAGTCGATAATGCAGCACTTTTCCAAGTAGGGCGATTATTCTCCTGGTATTCATCTAAGAGATCTTTTGCCACTTCATCTTTTTCTAAGTAGTAGCGTAAACCTTCGCCTCTATGCTTATTGCTTACATCAACCAGCACTTCTTGATAGTTAATCGTTGCAACTCGGCTGCACGTTTCGGCTGCCCAGGCGACGCTGATCTGCAGCAGGAAAATTAAAATCAAAACAGTCGGTTTTAACATGGGGTAAATACTTCTCTCACGCCTAAGGCATTGGTTCTCTGGGCATTTTAACTTACCATAAAATAAAAAGCGACCTTGTAATTTATGGATTTAATCAAGACAGGCATTGGAATTTCTAAAACCATCAAGAATGTTTCGCGCTTCCGCGAAATTCTTACTGTATTAAGTCGCCATGGGTTTTCCGAACTTATCGTAAAATCTGGTCTAGATAAATTAATTCCAGGTTTTGTCCTGCCCGCCAGGGTTTCAGAGCTTAAAAATGAAACCTTAAGTAATGATGAGTGGTGGGGTATTTTTGGTACTCAACTGCGATTGAGTTTTGAGGAGCTTGGCCCAAGCTTTATTAAAGTTGGCCAATTATTGGCAACCAGAGAAGATATTCTTGAACCTTCGATGATTCGTCAGCTTAAGCTTTTACAGAATAAGGTTAAAGGGATCCCATTCGATGCAGCCTTAAAGGTTATTGAATCAAATCTCGGTAAAAGCTGGCAGGAAGTTTTTTCATCCATAGAACAAGAACCCATTGGTACCGCTTCAATCGGTGTGGTTTATAAAGCGGAACTTCATGATGGCCAGAAAGTCGTCGTAAAAGTTCGAAGACCCCATATTGCCAAAACGCTGCTTACCGATTTTGAGATACTTCTTTTTATCGTTCAACAAATAGAGAAAGTTTCAACTGAAATAAAGTTCATGGGCATGTCCCGGATGATATCGGATTTTTTCAAGAGCACGGATAATGAACTCAATTTTTTGATTGAAGCCCAGAACTGTGAGCGTTTACGTAAAAACCTTGAAGTGATCGATAAAGATGGATTCCTGGTAGTGCCTAAGGTTTATCGGGAATATTCAACTCAAGAAGTTTTGGTCCTTGAATTCCTGGATGGGAAACCGTTCAATGAGTTTAAATCAATGGCCGAGATTGGCCCTGATATCGCAGAAAAACTAGAAAAAAGTATTGAGCTCTTTACCCATACATTACTTGCCGACGGCTTTTTCCATGCCGATCTTCACGGCGGTAATTTCTTTGTCCTGAAAGACAGACGAATTGGAATTATTGATTTCGGACTAATGGGTACCCTTAGTAAAAAAAATCGCGCCAATCTTATTGCCATCCTTTATGCAGTCATCACCTACAATTTTGATAACCTGGTTTATGAATTCCTGGATGTCGCTGAGTATGAGGCCATTCCAAATCATGAGGAATTGATCCGGGATATTAAGGATGCTCTTTCTCCTTATATTGGTCTGAGTATAAAAGAGACGAATATGACGGGTCTAGTTCAAGGACTGGTCCGAACGTTAAGTAAGCATCAACTCTATCTTCCACGGGAATGGTTTATTATCTTCCGCGCTCTCATGACCTTAGATGGAGTAGGCAAGTCCATCGGACTCGATCTCAACATATTTAAAGTGCTGGAAAAAGATATTCCTCATTTAGTGACGGAACTTATTTCAAAACAAAATGCTCAAGAAGAACTTATGTGGGTGGCCAAGGACGTGGTCAGTTCTTTGAGGATTATTCCTAAGCATATCAAATGGTTTCTCAAAGAGACTTCCCAGCATAATTATTCTCCGGAAATTAGAATCAGAGATTTCGCCCGTCTTTCCCGAGGTATCAACCGCTCATTTTATATTCTTGGTCTCTCGCTTATGGCGGCGGTATTTATCCTCTGCGGATCACTCTTCGTCCTGGATCTGAAAGTGACCAGATTTGCAGATATCCCGGCCTTAACCTGGATCTTCTGGAGTATTGCGGCCTATATGATGGGTCGGGTAGCGATGCTGCGAAAGTTTTAGATACTATCTAAGCCGCTAATGAATAGGGTCGGTAATTCAAGCTCTTCAAAGGTTCCTGGTCCTAATATCCCTCTTAAAAAATCCTGTACCTCTAAAGCATGAAGTTCATCGTTATAGTTAAAGAAGACTTCCTGCTTCATGAGATTGATATTTTGAATCTGAATTTTATCCTGAGTGAAATCCCGAATGAAATCAGTAAAAAGTTTTAAGTCCCCTGTTCCAAGGAAAAATTGATATTGCTGCTGTTCTGTTGGTAGAAGCTCTTTTCCCATCCAGACCTTTCCGTGAGTACCAATTTCTTCTATAAATTGATTTAAAGGGATCGTAGAGCCATATTCGTAAATAATTCCTGGAAGGTCCTGGCCCTTATTAATAAAATAATAGTCTCCAATCCCCTGACCGGTGCGGTTTATGTGAAGGTCTGAACTTGTCACTTTCTCAATGAGGCTCCAGTCTTCATCAGTGCGGTCAACTGTGAGGTACTCTTTTGCAAAAGACGTCTGATAAAGAGACTTAATCTGGATCTTTTCAGAATCAGTTAAGGCTTCATACGTAGTTTTTTCCAGAAGAGGATTTTCAAGTCCTCCGGTGAACTCGTATTGAGATCCACAGAGGTAAAATCCAAATTTATTATAGAGCTCTTCAAGGTCACTCCATAAGAGAAAGAAAGCAGCATCAGATCTCATCGTAGCTAAGACATCGTTAAACAATGTCTGAAAAAGTCCTTCACCACGTCTTTTCTCGTCGACAGCGATACCACCCAGGAGAATGATAGGATGTTTTTTTTCATTGATAGTCAGCGTTCTCTCTCGTGCACCTATGTGAGCGAGGACATTCTCATTCTCATCAATCAGAATGAAGCAGTTGTGGTGATTAGAAGGATCTATCAACGGAGCAAAATCCACTTTAAAAGAATCCGGCGACTGATATTTAAAAGAAGTTTCGATTAATTTCAGCGTTGCTGGAAATAGTTCAGGTTTTTCTTTTAAGGTTTTTATCTGAGGGAAAATTTTGCCCATACTTAAATCTCCGTGATTTCAATAATTTGAACCCATTTTTTATCTTCTGTCGAATTTTTTTACATTCAAACTCAAGTCTTTTGCTGTGTTGTCGAAAAGTTATGCATGACGGCCAGCAAGGTCATCATCGCTCTCTCTCACGGATTCGAGAATGAGTGAAACCCAATCAAGGAGGATTTATGGGTTTAAGGATTAACACTAACGTTTCGTCGCTAAACGCGCAGAGAAACTTAGGTCAAACACGTGGTGCTCAACAGAAAGTGTTAGAGCAATTATCATCTGGTAGCAGAATTAACCGTGCAGGCGATGATGCTGCAGGTCTCGCAATCTCAGAAAATTTAAAAGCACAAATCCGCGGTCTCGGCCAAGCGGAAAGAAACGCTCAAGACGGTGTGTCTTTAGTGCAGATCGCTGAAGGTGCATTAGCTGAAGTCGGAAACATTATGATTCGTCTTCGCGAACTAGCAGTGCAAGCGGCTTCTGATACTATCGGGCCAACAGAGCGTAAATTCCTTAACGTTGAATTTGAACAGCTCATGTCAGAGGTAGATCGTATCGCAAACTCAACCGAGTTTAACCGCGTTCCACTTCTTAATGGTACAGGTTCAGTATTCGACATTCAAATTGGTACCCGAAACGATCCAATGTCTGACAGATTAACGTTCGATGCTTCATCAGCAGACGTTAACGTGGCAGCTCTTGGTCTGAATCTGGCTTCTGTGTCTGATAAAATTTCTGCTCAGAACTCACTGGCAGCAATCGACCAGGCGATTCAAAACGTTTCTGGTATTCGAGCTGACTTCGGTGCTCTTCAGAACCGACTTCAGTCGACCATTAACAACATTCAGATCAGTAACGAAAACTTGTCAGCAGCAAATTCACGTATTCGTGACACTGACATTGCAGCCGCTACTTCTGAGATGACTAGAACAAATATCTTAATGCAAGCAGGTACTTCAGTATTAGCTCAGGCGAACCAGTCTACAACTAACGCCTTAAGCCTTATTAATGCCGCTTCTCAGGGATAATTAACTCCCTGAGGCTTTGGCCTTAAGAGTACTGATGTAAAACGAAATCCTGCAAAACTTGTAGTGGGTGTACTTACAAGATAGTGGATAAGTTAGTTTTTTAAAAATTAACAACAACACAATGTGAACATGAAGTTCACAAAAGAACATGGAGGTTCAGAATGCTTACAGGAGACTAAATTATGGGTTTAAGAATAAATACAAATATCTCGAGCATTGCAGCTCAGCGTGCTTTGGGAATTACGAAGAATAACTTGGATAGTAACCTTAGGAAGCTATCCACTGGTGAAAGGATAACTCGCGCGTCAGATGATGCAGCTGGATTGGCGATAAGTGAAAAACTTAAAAGCCATATCAGAGGTCTCAGACAAGCGAAGAGGAACTCAGATGATGGCGTATCACTTATTCAAACAGCAGAAGGCGCTATCAACGAGATATCCAACATCATTATTCGCCTTAGAGAGCTTTCTATCCAGTCAGCCTCTGATACTGTGGGCGACACTGAAAGAGGTTTTTCGGACATTGAATTCCAGAATCTCCTTGAAGAAATTCAACGAATTTCAAAAGGATCAGAGTTCAACGGCAGAAAACTTCTTGATGGTACAGGTGGTATGGTCGAGATTCAGGTCGGGATCCATAATGATCCAACAAACGACCGAATCAAGTATGATTCGACTTCCACTGACACAACTCTTGAAAGCCTTGGTCTCATTGGTGAGAACATTGCACACAAAGAGGGAGCACAGCTATCACTGTCGAAACTGGATGATGCCTTGGTACGAATCAATGGAACTCGTGCCAACTTGGGTGCCCTACAGAACCGTCTGCAATCGGCAAGTAATACAATTGCCATTACAGAAGAGAACTTTAGTGCGGCCAATTCTCGAATTCGCGATGTAGACGTAGCTGCCGAGACAGCTGATATGGCAAAGAATAACATTCTTTCCCAGGCAGGTGTTTCAGTACTGGCGCAAGCGAATCAGGCTCCAAATTTTGCTTTGAAACTATTAAGTTAAGAAATCACCCACTAACCTTCCCCCGAATGGGGGAAGGTTTCTTTTTTTTATCCTCGTGCTAGAATAAACCCCATGAAAAAAACTATTCTGATTTTTGGAGTATCATCCTTTATAGGATCCAATTTATTGGAAACCTTAAAAGATGAATTTCGTGTTGTCGGAACTTATTTCAAAACTCCGGTTAATATCCCCGGCATTACCTGCATCCCCTGCGACGTTTTAAAAAGCGATTTCGTTTTCAGGATTACTTCTTTTGTAAAACCTGACATTACAATATATGCCGTAGGAATGAGCTCACTAAAAGAATGCCAACTCTATCCTAAAAAAGCAGAGGCCTTAAATTATGGGGGGGCGGTAAATTGTTGTAAGGCAGCGGAGAGGGTTTCTTCAAAGTTTATTTACATCTCCTCAGCTTTTGTTATGAATGGACTTAATCCAATTTACCATGAGGGCGATACTCCTTTTTCAACAACCGTGTATGGTAATACTGTTTCTTCAGCTGAGTTTTATATTCAGAGATCGAGCTTGAACTATATCATTTTAAGATGTGCTCCTCTCTATGGGACAGGATTGAATCCCGCTCATCCTAATTGGTTCGAAACTCTACAATTGAACTTCGCTAAGAACATACCTGTGGTCGCTGATGATTCAATAGAAACAGGTTTTTTGGATATTCAGATTTTGGTTAAAATATTGCAGGAAACGATTAATCAGAATGTAACGAATCGCTTATTTAATGTTGGTACCCAAAATATAATGACGAGATACGAGTTTGCTAAACTCTATGCTGCTAGATTCAAGAAAGATGAGTCACTTATTCAGAAGGGTAGTCGTTCTTTCCCAACGATTAGTAAGTCGGATTCCGCTGTTTCCTATAGCTTTCATCTCGCAACAGGAAACGTGGAAGAATTTTTAAGCATGCAAATGCCGACAATAGAAGACTCTTTAGAATTTACTTATAAAAGATTAATTGAAAGCTAACGGGAAGAGTTTTTTACAAATTCTGTCAGGTAGTATTTTACCAAAGCTTCTACTTCAACTGGTTCACCTTGAAATCTCCAGCTAATGGTATTGAATGGACCTACATGAGCTTTGATTTCGTGGATAGCATGAATAGATTGATTTTCACTTGCCAAGCGGCCAGCAAAGAGCCCGCCATTGTTTGAAAGAAAGCCAATGCTTACAACATCTGCAGAACGGCGAGCGATGATAAGCTTTAACGAATTACGGAAAAGCATAAAATCATTCACTGTATTTGAAATGCGAAAAACTTTAATGGCCCGAGAAGTGTCACGATTGCTGCGATATTGATTAAAGAGCGAAACGTAGAACTCAAACCGATCTTTTAATTTATTCACGAAATTAAGCGAGGATTCTTCTAATAGTTGCTGAGTATTTAAATGGTCATTAAACCGAATAATACCTGACTCTTCCATATTCACTTCTTCAAGTGCCAGGCTTTCGATCCAAGAAACATTTTGATAGTCGTTAACGTTAATCATATCCATAGTTTAATTGTTTGGTTTTAGGCCAGTATCGTCAAGATAAATGTGTGAATGAGAGTGAGATGAGGACGAGTGAATGCTTTAAAAAAGGTCCGGGGGAAGGCTTAATACGGTTTCGCGCCCCTAGAAAACTAGGTGGGCGCAATTAGTAATCATTTTAGGCTTCTCACATTCTGACCTAATACTAAGCCAGGCAAGCTTGCACACCATGATCAGGGACCGCTCCCGAAAATAAAATCGTAGGGGCGAAACTTTATGGCTTCGCCCCGGACCCACTTATAATTATAGCCCAATTTCATGGGCATGGTTAGAGGCAAGTTTAGTTTTCTATCTAAAAAGCGCATGATAAATGTCAATAATTTCAATATATTAAGAAAAACAATAGGGATTTTAATAAATTAAGTGACTTGGTGTGTTATGATTGCCCTATGTTTACAGGAAGAAAATCTAAAGTTTTCTACAACTAAGTCGATAAGATCTTCAGCAATCCGGTAGATTGCTCCTGTGAGGGGGATTTATGAAGGACAAGATAGTTGCATACCTTAAAGACGAGAGCGGGCAGACTTCTACAGAGTATATTCTACTCGTAGCTGTGGCAGCGGCCATCGTTATTAAGTTTAAGAAGGCCATTACGGACCAGCTCTTCGGAGAAGATGGAAATGGTGGTATTCTTGGTTCAGTGATGCAAGGTACGCGCGATAAAATTCAAAGCGATCTTTTCAATTAATAGGCAGGGCCTAAAAAGCCTTGCCTATGTTTTTGATCATGGTAGCATTTCACAATGAAACGGTTTCATTGCGGACAAGCTACAGTTGAGTATATTTTTATTCTCGCATTCGCTATTATTCTCGGTTTCAACATCATCAATAGATTCACAGATTTTTTTAGAGACTCAATGGGTGGAATTACTCACGTTCTTTCCACGCATCTAACTGTTGGCATATGTCCAACTGAATGCTGGCACGAAGGGTACTATAACTCGTACCAATCCACGGAATGAGCATGAATGTCGTTTTCTTGCTGATCCTAAGTGAATTATTAATTGTGGCCTGGGTAGATTTTAAAACATGCAAAATCTCCAATAAATGGCTGCTGTTTAATTGCTTATTGGCAGTGGCTTTCTATTTTATTCTTCCGGATGTCTATCGATTTAGCTGGGAAGTTTTTGTTTTTCCAATAGGTTTTATAGTCGGTGGATTCTTTCTCTATCTGGCCAATATCATGGGGGCAGGGGATTCTAAGTTTCTGGCATCATTATTTCTTATGACTCCACTTGAGTTTCACTACTCATACTTTGAGAAACTCGTTCTAAGCACGGTAATAACTGGAGCTATCCTGTTACTTTATCGAATATCTGTAAATGGTGGTAAAATCAGAGCATACTTGGTGAGCCGTCATTGGGAAGGTATAAAAGAGATTTTTAAATCTCGCTTTAGTTATGCTCCGGTGATTCTATTGGCCTGGTTGCTTTTAGGAAGATCCCTATGGAATTAAAGTCGGAGAAAGGACAGACATTAGTAGAATACATTCTATTGATTGTAGTAGCTCTTTCTTTGGCCTTAACATTTTATAATAGTGAAATCTTTAAAAGGCTTTTTGGACCCCAAGGAGAGTTAGGAAAGAAGATTAAGCAGCAGAATGAATTTTCATATAGGCATGCTTATCCGCCCGGAGAAAATGATCAGAATCCTCCCAAGGACACTCGAGAAGGTTCAACTCATCCTTCTTATTATAATCAACAGGAGAACGGAACTCGATTCTTTGGTCCGTTAAATGCGTATCCAAAATGATAAAGAATGATAAAGGTCAATCAACAGTCGAATTTATTCTTACCTTCGCATTCGGGGTGAGTCTTATCATGTTGGTCTTTTCCACATCACTTAATTATGCCACCGGCTATCTGGTTCACTATGCAACCTTCATGGCCAGTCGGGTATATTTAACAGCTGATAATAATCTTAACATGCCTATGGCAGCCGTAGCTGATGCAGAACAAAGAGCACAAGATGTTTTTGCAATTTATAATTTGAGTATCTTTGATGTTCCCAACTCTAATCTTACGATTAATCGAATCAGCGAAACTATGCCTGCTTCGGAATATATGACGGTTGGAGCGAAAACAGAATTTCAGTTAAAGATGGATATTATGGGAAGAATAACTGGTGGAGAGAAACTGGAGATGGTTTCAGAATCTTTTCTAGGGAAAGAACCGAGCAGGGCAGAATGTGCTTTCCGGGTCTGTTACGCAATTACTGGAGCAAACCAGTGTAGTGCTATTGAAGATACTACGTTGTTTGATAACGGTTGCTAGATGAGGATAGAGAACAAGCCCAACCAAAGCGGGCAAGCCCTTATTGAACTCATTGTTTTCATCCCTTTGATCCTTACGATTTATTCAGTAATTGGGGGATTTGCAAGTTCGATTAATGGTTCAATAAATCAACACAAGATAACAAGGTCCTATTTCTATTATAGAATTCAGAATAATCCTTATATGCCAGGACCTAAGGTTGCTCAGGAAAACTGGAAACTTTTCGGAATGTTTTATATAGGATGGAGAAGTAAGTTTGCTAGTGGTGGGGGAGAACAGCCGCTGATGCCTTGTTATAAAATTAGTATTCCCTTTAAGGATAAACCTCAAGATGAATGTGAGGACCCTTACACTCAGGATACAACTCTCTATTTAAGAGTTGGTACTGTTTATGGGCTTTGCGGTCAAACTTACTATAGAAAATCTTCTACCGCTGTTCATACTGTACCTGATCATACTGATACGGATTTCAAAATGCTTCTTGCCCGAGAAAGTTGCACGATTGTTCAGTAGGTAAATTAGGACTTTTTCTCCACCTTTTAAAAAATCTGATATTATTAAGTTATCGAAAATCCATTCAAAGTTTAGGATGAACAATGAATAGTCGCGCCTTTACTACTAGTTTAATTTTAGCTGGCCTTGCAGTGGCCATGATCTGGTCATATATCTCCAGTCGTGAAACTGAGTTGCAAAGTGATTACGGAAACCAAACTCCCGTTGTTATTGCTAAAGAAGATATTAAAGAATTGGAAATCATCGATGACAGGAAAGTTCAATTAGTGAACATACCATCGAAGTTCCAAATGCCTGGTCACTTTAAAAGAGTAGAAGATCTCTATAACACCATTGCAGCTGTACCTATTAAGAAGGGTGAACAAATTACTGTTCCTCGTGTGACCTATCCTGGTTCACAGTCCGGTCTTTCGAGACAGATTTCAATTGGTAAGAGAGCACTTTCTATTCAGGTGACTGAAAACCAAGCGGTATCACGTCTGTTGAAACCAGGGGATCGCGTAGATATCCTGGCATTAGTAGATTATGCAGCTGGAAAAAAAGAGCGTCTTAAAGTGAAGACAGTTCTTCAAGATGTTTTGATTCTATCAACTGGTCTTTATGTAACAAATTCCGTTCCTATCATTAATCTAAAATCAGAAAATGATTCAAGGCAAATGAAGTTGAATTCCTATACCAACTTCAACACAGTTACTTTGGAGCTTACTCCATTTGAAGTTCAAAAAATGGTATTTTTGATTTCGGCTGGTAACGGTATCTACCTTTCACTCAGAAATAATGACGACAAAACTATCGAACGGATAAGTGCAACAAGATTATATGATGTTTTAGGGGAAGACGCTGCTGAAGCAAAAACATATTTTGCTGAACAGATGGCCCGTGAAACAAATAGGACAAGACCAGGTGGCCGTTAAGATTTTATTTTTCTTATTAGTTATATCTCAAATTAGTCTGGCTTCGGCTCAGACCGCCCCTGCTGCATCTACTGTTCCCACAGCATCTGCTGCCAATACTGGCACACCTTCTAATGTTGTTGAAAAAGAACTGGAAGTTGCGATGGGGATTGATGCCATTGAAAAAGTTGATTTTGATTACAGTACAAAGATGACTATCGGGAATGAGCAGTTTTTAAAGTTAGTTTTAGTTCCCCAAAAAAGAGAGATCATCTTTAAAGGTTTAAAGCCAGGAAGAACGACAGTTCTAATTCGCGATACCTTAGGGGATATTAGGCTTCGATATACTGTAAATGTCACAGCGACAGGAAAATCAAATACCGTTTCTGAGTTACGAGAATTAATAGGCGATGTTGAAGGCTTAGATATAGGAATTAAGGGCGGCAAAGTTTTTGTTGGCGGCGAAATTGTTGTTCCTGATGATATCGGAAGAGTTTCACAAGTACTGGCAAGCTATCCTGAAGTATTAACACTGATTGAACTTTCTCCTCAAACCCAGCGCATAATTGCTCGTAAAATGAGTGATGAGTTGGCCAGAAATAACTTAAAAGATGTAACAGTTAGAGTAGTAAACAAAGTTTTCTGGCTTGAAGGAGTGGTTAGTAATGAAAAGAAAAAGGAGCTTGCAGGCACGATTGCGAAATCATACTTGCCTCCTAAAATTCAAAACCTCTCTGCCAGCAGCCAACGTATTCAAACTCCGGTGACTGAAGATATTTTGAATTTTATTGCTGTTAACGAGAAAAAAGAGCCTCAGCCAGCTCCTAAGATGGTTAAGATTACTTCGCAGTTTGTTGAATTGTCGAAAAGTTACAATAAAGTATTTGCCTTCAAATGGGCTCCTTTAATGGGAGAGGACAATAGCCAAATTCAATTTGGACAAACGAAAGATGGAAATTTAACTGGTCAAGCTTCAAGTGGAACTTTGAGTGCAACGATTTCAAATTTGTTTCCTAAGTTGAATGCTGCTAAGAGTGCTGGTTACGCCAGAACAATTCAATCAGGGATGGTGATTGTCCGGGATGGATTTACTGATGGCGGAAAAATTTCCAAGAAAACGACTATTCCCTTCGCTTTAGGTACAGGGGAGTTTCAAAAGGCAAGTGCTGCTGAGGTGGGGCTTGATCTGGATGTAAAACCCAAAGTCCTTGAGCAAGAAAAAGTAGAGCTTGGAATTGTACTCTCAGTTAGTATTCAAGTCGCTTCCGGAAGTGCTAGTCCTGTAACAACTAGCAACTCCATCAACACCAACGTTGTTTTGAAATCAAAAGAATCAGCAGCTATCGGAGGTATTGTTCAAAATACTTCTGCCACTGATTATGACAATACTGGAAATGATCCAGCTCCATTACAACCTAGTGGTGATGGTGGCGGTGGCGGTTCTCCTCTATTTAGGCTTTATCGTTCGAAAAGTTATTCCACCAATAAAAGCCAGTATGTGATTTTTGTTACTCCGGAAATTATTGAGTCAGCTTCGGCAGGCTCAGAAGAAATCCGGAAAAAGTTTAGAAGAAGAGAGTAGGCATGGCGGGACATATAATTAGTATTATTGGCGGTAAGGGAGGAGTAGGCAAATCACAAGTTGCTGCGAATCTGGCCATTGCTTATGCAGGAGAACTTCGTGCTAAAACTCTTTTATTAGACTTTGATCAGAAAGCATGTGGTGATCAGAACATTATCACTGGTTTAAAGTCGAAAAAAAATCTCAAAGAACTTGCTGACTTTACTGGGGCTATTGATCCCAGATCTATTCAACTTTTTACTGCCGATCATAAGGCGGGCATTTCCTTCATTGGTATGCCAACTGAAGCCATTGCGGCCAATCAGATAAATGAAGAAGGATTGGGAAAGGCCCTGAAGGCCATATCTAATATTTATCCCCTGACAATTATTGATGCAGGAAGTGAATTAAATCCATTGGCCCTCAAAGCCCTGGAATTTTCCACACTCATTTTCTTAGTAGCTTCGCCTGATCTTCTGGCGGTCAATCAGTGTAAGAGAATGTATAGCGATTTGGTGACCATGCTTTTTCCAAAAGACATGATTCAAATCTTGGTCAACCAGGCAGTTAATGGTCACCCGGTAAGTCCGGATGTAATTGGTAAGCAAATTGGTAAGCCGGTCTTTCATGCTATTCCTCGTGATGATGCCAGCTGTATTGCCGCCCTTTCAAGATCCACACCTGTGCTTGTTGGCGCAAAAGGATCTCCATTTGGAACCGGAGTTACAGATTGTGCTCGTAAGCTGATTCAGAAAAATGTTTTAAAAGCATTAGAAAAATTGGCAAAGCCTCAGAACTCCGGAGCAACTTCAGCTGCCAATGCCAGTAAAGGTGCCGAGCAGGCCGGCGATGGAAAATTACGCGATCCTTGGACTGAATTGAAAAGCCGTATTCATAAAGCCCTTGTTGAAGAGATGGATCTTAAAAAACAAGATGACAGTGATCCTAAGGCCAAGATCATTCTTCGTGAACAGACTAAGAAGATGGTGGTTGAACTCTTGGGTAAAGAAGATACAAAAAATGTTCTTCCTACCCGGGATGATATGAATCGTATTGTAAAAGAAATCCTGGATGAAGCACTAGGATTAGGCCCACTTGAGGATATGCTGGCCGATAAATCTATTTCAGAGATCATGGTGGTAGGGCCCAAAAAGATCTACTACGAGCAAAGCGGTAAAGTTAAAAAGTCCTTGGTGACATTTACAAACGACCGACAAGTAATGAACGTGATTGAGCGTATCGTTGCTCCTATTGGTCGAAGGATTGATGAAAAAACTCCGTACGTGGATGCCCGACTTCCGGATGGATCAAGGGTGCATGCTATTATTCCTCCTTGTGCAATTGACGGATGTTGTATCACTATCCGTAAGTTCCCCGATAAGAGATTAGATTACAAGGATTTGGTTAAGTTCGGATCACTGACTGAAGAAATGGCCGACTTTTTAAGAATTTCAGTGGAAGCGCACCGAAATTTGGTTGTCTCAGGGGGGACTGGTTCCGGTAAAACAACGCTTATTAATATGCTCGGCGGTTTTATTCAGTCAAACGAACGAATCATTACTTGTGAAGACTCTGCTGAATTAAATTTCCCTCAAGACCACGTGGTACGTCTGGAAACCAGGCCTCCATCTCTCGAGGGCGATGGTGAAATCGATATTCGTTGTCTCGTAAAGCAAACCCTTCGTATGCGTCCCGACCGAATTGTGGTGGGTGAGTGTCGAGGCGGTGAGACTCTGGATATGTTGCAAGCGATGAACACGGGTCACGATGGTTCAATGACAACTGTCCACTCGAACACTCCACGTGATGCTATTTCCCGTCTGGAAACACTGGTTCAGTATGCAGGTGCCGGACTTCCTCAGAAAGCAATTAAAGAAATGATTGCTTCTGCCGTTCACATGATTATTCAACAGTCCCGACTGGATGATGGATCCAGGAAAATTGTATATATCACTGAAATTGGCGGGATCCAGGGTGAGGTCGTCACTCTACAGGATATCTTCACTTATAAACAGGAAGGCATCGGTAAAGATGGTAAAATTATAGGGAAATTTATGGCCACTGGCTTTATCCCTAAGTTTATCGAAACACTCGAGAGGAAAGGCTACAAAGTTCCACGCGGACTCTTTATGAATAAAACATCATGAATAAAATATTATTTTTTGTTTTATCTTTTACGACTTCAATGTGTGCTATCGCTCAGGATGTAAGGCCCAAGCGCGATGTGAACTTATGGCTTGATGTTCTTGGTGTTAATGGCGTTTTAATTATTATCGGTCTCGCCGTTTTCATTTATACCTATGTGAATAGTATGAAACTATTTTCATGGATTGATGATCAGACTTACGGTACCCGCGATTATATTCTGAAAAAATTTGAAATTATGTTTATTGAGGTCGAGCCTCATAAAATTACTCTCGCACTCTTGTTCATGTCATTCGGATTAGGAATCATTACTTTTTGTATTCTTGCTCTGCTTGGAAAAGTAATACTGGCCTCAGTATTAGGTATTTTTGTTTTCTTTGTTGGGTGGAAAGCTCCTAAACCAATTGTTGATTATTTCGAAAACAAGCGTAAGAAGAAGTATCAAACCCAAATGGTTGATGCTTTAAATCTTCTGGCCAACGGTCTCAGGGCAGGTCTGACTATGCCTCAAGCAATTGGGATGGTGGTGGATGAAATGCCAGCTCCCGTGAGTCAGGAATTCAACCTTGTTCTTCAGCAAGCAAAAATTGGTGTACCTCTGGATGAGGCCCTCGAGAATTTACAGAAAAGAGTTTATACCGAAGATAACGAAATGTTTGTTACCAGTGTAAACATTTTGCGCGAAACGGGTGGTAATCTTGCCGAAGTTTTTGACACTATTGTTTTAGTTATTCGTGAACGCGTCCGCCTTCAACTTAAAATCGATACTTATGTAGCCTCCGGTAAGACCCAGGCCTATATCATTGGGGCCATGCCCTTCTGTATGATTGTCATGTTTGGCAGTGGAGACCCGGACTACTTTCCTCTCTTATTTGGTACTGCTTTAGGAGTAGTGGCCCTGATCGTGATTTGTGGGATGGTGGGCCTCGGTATGTGGATTATTTTTAAGATTATTGACATTAAAGTTTAGTTATAAGTCTTCCGATAATCATAAAGGATGTCTTTGTCTGTAAAAGGTGGATATATGAAGTTTTTAAAAGCGCTCTCACTCGCCCTTGTAGTCATGCTGATGGCCTTTCCAGCATTGGCCGGTGTGAACCTAAAAAACGGGAATTTTTACATTTCATATACTGATATTGTAGTTCCCGGTGGTGGAAAAAAACTCGAAATTACCAGAACATATAACTCCAAATCAACAGAGGTTGGATGGTTCGGTTTTGGATGGGGTAGTGAATTTGAAACTCGCCTTGAACTTTCAGCAGATGGTTCAATCGTAGTTCATGAACATGGTTCCGGTGCCAAGACACGATTTACTCCTAAAACAGCCGTTGATGCGGTAACTGCTTCAACTAAAATTGTAAATGAAATGAAGAAAAAGACTGCTCTTTCAGAAAAAGCAGCTGAAGATCTCATAAAAAAATTAGCCAATAATGCTGACCTTAGACATACCTATGCACTTAATTTTGGTGTTCAGGCTTCGGTTGCTCCAGGATCAGTTCTTTATTCAAATGATCGCGGACCACAAGAACTTCGAGTGACGAAAGAAGGTTTCGCTCGCGTTCATAGTGATGGCAAACAAGATCTTTTTAATAAAGATGGTCAATTAACAAAGATCACTGATAAATCAGGTTATTTCATTGGCTTTACTTATAAAGACGGAAGACTGGCTTCGATTAAAGATGCTCAAGCAAAACAAATTTATTTTTCATGGTATCCGGATGGACTTGTAAAAGAAGTATGGTCTGCTGGTGACAAGAAAACTCTTTATAAGTACCAGGATAATGATCTGGTCTCTTCAAAAGACGTAGGCGATAACGTTTACGAATACTCTTATGATAAATCACATAATTTAACTTCTATTAGTTATGCTGATAAAACAAAATTAAAAGTAAGTTATGATCCAAAGACTTTCTTTGTCACTTCTGTTTTAGACCGCAATGGAGAGAAGACTGCTTACCAATATGGTTCAAACCCCAAGAATCCTGATGATCATTACTGGACAATTGTAACGAAGCCAGGTTTTGATGGAAAACCGGTTGCAAACCGTTATGAGTACGAAATTAAGTCTACTGATGATGGTTCTCGTTACACTTACCGAATTGTGACAGAAATTAATGGCATTAAAACTGATACTATCTTTGGAGCTCATTCGCTTCCAATGAAAATTGCTCGTGGTAACCACGTGACTAACTTTGAGTATAATTCTGATGGTTTACTGACTAAGAAGTCTTCCACTAAAGGTGATTTTGTTAACATCGAGTACGATGATAAAATCAAAAAAATCAAGAAAGTGGTTAATAATGATGGCTCAACCTCATTTGAATACGATGCCAAGGGGAATCTGGTTAAGGCTGCAAACAATAAGGGTAAAACAGTTTTCCTGATTTATGACAGCAAAGGCAAGATTTCAAAAATGGTTGATCAAGAATCTGCTAAATCACGCCGTATCCTTGCTTTTAAATACAATGCTCTTGGTAAGCCGGTAGAGATTGAAATGGAAAAGGTTGGAAAAATCAACGTAGCTTACGATAACTACGGTGAGATTAAAAAGGTTGAGTCGAGTGCCGGTCATAAAATGGCCCTTCAGGTAACTCAGGCCTTCCAAAACCTTTTAACGATTGTTAAGCCTGCCGGCGTGAATTTAAACATGTAAGGGAGTCAGTATGAAAAAATATCTAATCGCATCTTTAATTTGTTTCTCCTCATTTGCTATCGCTGACTCTGGCCGGGTTGGTGAGATCGACAGTGCTACCCATGGTAATGACTGTAATGCCCCTCAGGTCGCCGGATGTGGCCCCTGCTACAAACTCTGTATAGAGCAGAATAAGTCCGATAGAGTGGCAAAAGAGGCGAATTCTGAGGTTAAGAAGCCTAAGAAGAGCGGTTCTTCGTCTGCTAGTAAACAGTAAAAATAAAGTTATCACTTCAAAGGCAGCAATATCTCACTGGTATTGCTGCCTTTTTCTTTTTAAAGTGTCTAAAAATTAACCACTCTTTCAAACCTGTCAAAACTTTCAACACTCAAATAACAAAATTCAATAGCTTAAATACTCTTATATTTGGCATCAGTATTGCTCTCTTAGTAAGTAAAGATTTCAACTTACTATGGGGGTAGTATGAAACACTTATTTTTATTCACGATTTTATCAGCACTCTTTATAAATTTCAGCTTTGCTGACACAGGCGAGTCTTCTACTGAATGTATTATGATGCAGGAGCAGACTGTTAGAAACAATCCCAAAGAGAATCTGGATAGCCAGCCTAAGCCAAAAACAAAATCAAGTTCTGCCGTTCAAATGTAATTAACTTAATTCAGGACACAGAGATAACTTCTCTGTGTCCTTTCTTTTTACACCTCATAAATTTTTATACACTTCCACCAAATCCTCTTTCTGAAAACACCTACTTAGTCTCCTCATTCTTGGCACCAATCTTGGATATAGATGAGTATAAACTTTTAGAGGGGGACTCTATGAAACTAATTATTATGATGATGGCATTGATGATCACTTCAGCTTCTTATGCGGCCCAGGTAGATACTGAATGTATCGCCATGAATGAAAGCCGGGAAAAAGTGGTTAAAAGTGTTCAGTCGAAATCTAAGACTGTTAAATCAGCCGTAGCACGCTAAATTAAGAAGTAAATACCAGGTCCGACATTCTGTGGGCCTGGTATCATTTAAGAGCAATTCATTCAATTAATTCATCTATTAAGCCGAAATGAGCAGAATGAATAATTCTAAAGAACGTTTCAGAAAGCATATTTTCATCAGTTTGATTTTCCAGATTTCTTTTATCGTTATATTTATGATTGGCGTTTACTTCGCCATAACGATGGGTATGGGGCCTGAAGGCCAGTTAATAGCTTCAATCGGGGCCCTTTTCATTTTCTTTATCAGCGTTAAGTTCTTTTACAAACCCAAGGTAATACTGGAACGCTTTCAGGAGGTTTATCCTGAAAAGAAAATTTCACGGCATTTTGTGACATTCACACATTTTTTTCCAATCCATTTTTTGATCATGATCATGATTTTGTTTTTTAAAGATCATTCAGAAAAAAATGAAGGCTCGTTTTTTTTTACCTTTCGCTTTGCCCTGCCAACGGCAGCTCTGCTTGTTTTTCTGCAGATTTCATTTACCCCAATTGCTTATTTGACAGCAGTTCCTAGCTTTTACTTCATAACAAAAGTTACTGATGATGCTTTAAGTATCATGGGAGCGGGTGAATCTTTGGGCCACAAATCGACTCCTTTGGAGGAATATAAAAAACAAATCAGTTCAGCCTTATCTTCAACCGAAATTATCTTATTAAGTTCTTACACAGCAAAAGTACTATTAAGCGAAGATAAAAGGAGCACCGCAAGCGAGAAACATGACAAGAAAGTGATGAAAATCACAAGGGCCATCACTCTCGTAGATCAAATGAGTGAGATCTTAAAAGAAAGTGAATCTTATAAACTGAGAATAGGCGACTACAGTCTTTTACAGTGGATGCATCCCAGTGCTCCTGGTGAAATTCTCATGCTTTCTTCTTTAGAGTTATTAATGCTCCGAAGATTTAATACTGTAGTGATTGGCAAGATGAACACTATCGTAGAAGGTCTGGGAAAGCATATTAACTCTCTTCCTGAGAGCGAAAAAGAAAAAACGAAACAGCAGCTGGATAAGGCGATGTTAAAACTTAAGTCAACCAACTCATATAAAGTAAGTAAGCTATAGAGTTATTCAGAATGATTAATGATTCTTGATGAGCTGGTTAAGCTCATTTCGATCATCTTCAGAAATCTTTTCTAGTGGTTCAGCGTTCTTCTTAGCTCTTCCGGATAACTTCGAATCGACACTATCCTTCATTTTAGGAACCGAATTATCAAAGAGCTTCTTCGTATACTCTTTTGTTCCAGCGATTGATTTCTTGAACAAACCTTCTACTGAATCCTGCACATAAGTCGTTGCTGGTGAAATGACTTTATATATATGAGTGAAGATCGGACGGTCATTTACTTCAACAGTTAAAAAACACATGAAGAAAAAGAGGGCCAGGCAAAATTTAAATATTGTAATCATTCAAAATTATCCTAGTTAATAGCAGTAAGACTGTATTCAGTTAAAATAGTAAAAGAGCGGTCCATTAATTCCAGCTCATATTTTTGAGTAAGTATGCGGTGTGAAGTGTTTATTTCTTTCGAGATCATGCTTATTTTAGGAGTAGAGAGATTTAATTTATATGAATTAAGCTCATCGTCCAAAGAGAGTTGGCGCCCAACTAAGATATTCATCGCTTCTACAAAGAGAGGAAAGATGTAATTCCTTTCAACTGGCTCAAGGTCTTCATTATCGAGGCAAAGGTAACAGGTAATAGCACCTTTTACTTCCCCTGTGATTTCAAACTGAACCCGTAGATTTTCTTTTGAATAAATTGGATTTAAATCCTGTTTGTGAATAAGTCTCACATTCTGCAGGATTTTAAGTTCTGATATTCGCGTAAGTTCAATTGATTTTAGGGCTTCCATATAACCTGCCTATCTATTTGATAACTTTTCTAAAGAATCAAGTAGCTGTTGTTTTTGAATCGGCTTCGCAATAAAGTCTCCGGCACCTGCACCAATTGCTTCAAGAACAATATGCTCCTGAGACAATGATGAGATGACTATGACTCCAATGTCTGGATAATTCTGACTGATTTTTTCAGTAAGTTCGATGCCGCTGATCTCTGGCATGACGATGTCAGTAATAACGATATCTGGTTTAAATTGGCCGAGCACTACTAATGCTGCTTCTGCACTATCAGCCTCTTTAATATCTGTTACACCCATTTCTTTTAACATGCCATTGATGATGCCACGATAAAAGTCTGAATCATCCACTACTACGACACTTAGTTCAGAAATTGTTTTCATGAAATTAGGATATCAAATTTAAGGGAGATGGGAAGAAAAAGGCTCCCCGTAGGGAGCCTTTCAATTAAGCTGCGACTTGATTTGTTTTCGGACGAGGTCTTTTATGACTTTCATCCTTTCTCTTGGTCTGATCGAGATCTAGTTGACCTTTCCAGTCTACTAAGGCGATCGCCAGAACTTCTTGAATATTCTTCACCGGGATGAAGTTAATCTTCTTGCGGTATTGCGGTGGAATTTCCAAAAGATCTTTTTGGTTCTTCCAAGGAATGATAATGGTTTCAATCCCTGCCCGCATCGCTGCCAAGGCTTTCTCTTTAATACCACCAACCGGAAGTACTTTACCGGTAAGGGTAATTTCACCCGTCATGGCGATATCTTTACTGATATATGAATTCGTCAGTAGAGAAGTAATGACGGTCGCCAGGGTAATCCCTGCTGAAGGCCCATCCTTTGGAATGGCCCCGGCAGGCAAGTGGATATGGATTTCATTTTCTTCAAAGAATTTTTCATCAATGCCTAGTTCAGAGGCATGACTTCTAATGAAACCCAAAGCCGCATGCGCCGATTCCTTCATGACTTCACCCAGTTGACCCGTAAGAGTGATGCCACGACCTTTCATCTTAGTTGCTTCAATATGTAGAATTTCTCCTCCGGCCGCAGTCCAGGCAAGTCCGGTAGCAACACCAACTTCATCGTATTCGTTCGAATCTTCGTGCGAATACATTGGTGGGCCCAATAGCTCTTCAACTGTGGCAGAGAAAATGTGAGTTTTGCCATGATGACCGGAAGCGATTTTTTTCGCTACTTTTCTACAAAGCGCACCCACTTGTCTTTCAAGGTTACGAAGACCTGCTTCACGGGTATAACCCGCAATTACTGCTTCTACACCTTCATCATGAAATTGAATGTGTTCATCCTTAATTCCATGCTCATCCATTTGCTTAGGAATGAGGTATTTTTTCGAAATTTGTACTTTTTCTTCCTGAGTATAACCGGCCAGGTTAATAATTTCCATTCTGTCACGGAGTGGTCCTGGAATCTGGTCCAACACGTTAGCGGTGGCAATGAACATAATCTTAGAAAGATCATAGCTCATATTGAGATAGTTATCACGGAAGGTAAAATTTTGTTCAGGATCAAGCACCTCCAGCATTGCTGAAGCCGGATCACCTTTAAAATCAGAACCAAGCTTATCAATCTCATCAAGAAGAATAATAGGATTGATAGTTTTACACTGCTTCATCGCCTGAATAAAGCGACCAGGCATTGCCCCAACATAAGTTCTACGGTGACCACGAATCTCTGATTCATCTTTTACCCCACCCAGTGAAATTCTAACGAATTCACGACCGGTGGCCTTCGCAATTGATTTCCCAAGAGATGTTTTACCAACACCTGGAGGGCCGGAAAAACAAAGGATTGGTCCTTTAGCGGCTCCGCCTTTTAAAGAGCGAACAGCTAAATATTCAAGAATTCTTTCTTTGATTTTTTCAAGATCAAAATGATCTTCATCAAGCACTTCTTTAGCAAACTGAAGATCTGTAACTTCTTCCGATTCGGCTGACCAAGGAATATCGACAACCCACTCAAGGTAACTGCGAAGAATACTGGCCTCTGAAGAATCTGGATGCATTCTTTCAAGTCGGCCCAATTGCTTCAAAGCTTCTTTCTCTGCTTCTGCTGGAAGGGCCTTGGCCGTTAACTTCTCGCGGATTTCCGCAAATTCATCATTCTTATCAGCATCATCATTGAGTTCTTGCTTCATCGCTTTTATTTGTTCTCTGATGAAGAACTCTTTTTGATTCTGAAGATCATCTTTGTTATGAGCTTTTAATTTTGCTTGTTGAACTAAAACATCGAGCTCTTTTACCAAGATTTGATTGATATGACCGAGTCTTTCAACCGGATCCATAAGTTCTAAGACTGTTTGTGCTTCTGATACTTTTAGATTCAAATTGGAAGCAACCAGATCCGCCAAACGTCCCGGGTCATTGATATCTTCCAATACCATCAGAATATCAGGTGAGAGGACTTTACCAAAAGAAATAACTTTCTCCAGATTTTCCTTCACTGTACGTGCAAGTGCTTCAATGGTTGTAGGCGATGCACTTACTTCTACTGCTTCTACTTTTTCAACCTTCACCTGATAAAAGGGTTCAGTTGCTACAAAGCTGGTAATGCGTGCTTTGGCCAAACCTTGAATAAGGATTTTGATTCTTCCATCTGGAAGTTTTCTCATCCTCATAATCATGGCAACAGTACCCATTTGATAGATTTCATCAGGCGTTGGGCTTTCGGCCACAATGTCCTTCTGAGATGCCAGCAGGATTAATCTGTCGGTGTTGTTTAAAGCTTCTTCTACAGCTTTAATGGATGTCTCGCGGCCTACGAACAATGGTAAAATCATGAACGGATAAACCACAAGATCGCGAACTGGCAGGAGAGGGAGAGTTTCCTTGAATACAATTGCTTCGCCCTCATAATTCGTAACCATACTTTTTCTCCTCTAGCGTATGTCTCTCTTCCGTGAAGATCATTTACTCTTTCTCAATCGGGTTTTTAGTGCAGACGCTTTAAAGATATTTCATGTAAAATGAAGAAAAATTTGGAATAATTTCCTGCTATTACACGTTTGTTTTGGTACATTTTTAGGTAGATTTTTGGACATAATTAAACGTAATCAATAGCTTAAGAAAACAGATTCAAAAGGTATATTTTATGGGCGATTCAATTGGTTTAGTAATCCTGGCAGCTGGAAAGGGAACTCGAATGAAAATAGAGACGCCAAAAGCCCTTGCCAAAACTGCCGGCCGGCCTCTCGTTGATTATGTTGTAAATGCAGCTCTTGATTTCGCTCAAATTTCTGGTCTCAAAGCGGAGATTGGCCTGGTTGTAGGTCACAAAAAAGAATTATTGGAAACATGGCTCTCTCAACATCCTGCTAAATACCAATTAAAAACAGCTTGGCAGCGAGAACAAAATGGAACGGCCGATGCTTTAAAATCTTGTTTCAACGATTTACCACATTTCTGGGACTTCGATTACACTCTCGTTGCTTGCGCCGATACTCCTATGATTCAAGCCCATGAATTTTGTACTCTCTTTGAAGCTCTTAAATCTCATCCAGATCTCGTAGGTGTTGCTGCTACATTTGAAGCCCAGAACCCAAAGGGCTATGGAAGAATTATTCATGGTAATGATGGTTTCCACATTGTCGAAGAAAAGGATGCTAGTGATATTCAACGTAATATTACAGAAGTTAATTCCGGTTTTTACATCCTAAGAACAAATCATGTAAAAGCTGTATTAGGTTCAATTGATAATAAAAATAAATCCGGGGAATTTTATCTCACAGATTTATTCCAGGATAACTACCGCGTAAAGGCGATCAAGTTTCCTTCAGAAGTTCCCTTTTTAGGTATCAATACTTTGGAGCAGTTAGCTTCTGTGACGGGCCTTTTAAGAGATAGAAAAGTAAAGCAACTGATGTTGGATGGAGTTGAATTTCTTAATCCCGGGTCGGTTCATATTGATCATGAGGTAGAAATTTCCGTTGGCTCTCTCATTTATCCAAATGTCACGCTCCTCGGAAAAACAGTTATTGGAAAGAATGTAACTGTTGAATCGGGAGCATTTATTAAAAACAGTACTATTCATGATGATGCTTCAATCCTTGCTCATAGTTACCTGGAAGAAGCCATTGTTCACCCTCATGCAACGATTGGGCCTATGGCCCGATTGCGCCCGGGAGCAGATATTGGTTCTGAATCCAAAATTGGTAACTTCGTAGAAGTTAAAAAATCCAAACTTGCTCGAGGAGTGAAGGTTTCCCATTTAAGTTATGTGGGAGATGCTGAGATCGGTGAAAATTCCAACATCGGCTGTGGATTTATTTCATGCAATTACGATGGTGCGAATAAACACAAAACCAAAATCGGGAAAAATACCTTCATTGGTTCTGATTGCCAGGCGGTGGCGCCCATTGAAATTGGTGATGACGCATTCGTAGCAGCAGGGTCAACTATTACTAAAAATGTCCCGAATGGTGGCTTTGCCATCGCACGTCCTCAAATGATGATAAAAGAAGGCGCTGCTAAACGCTTTCTTAAGACGAAAAAGAACTAAGGAGCTTTGCGTAAACCTAGTAAGATCTCCTCTGAAATGCTAGATTGAAGTACTTAACTTCCACTCTCATTTTTGGAGATTTTATGTGCGGAATCGTAGGCTATTCTGGCCCGAATAATTCAGTTGGACCCATCATTGAAGGTTTATCGCGTCTTGAGTATCGCGGTTATGATTCTGCCGGTATTTGTTTAAAGATTAATAACGAGCTCCAAATTATTAAAAAAGAAGGAAAACTCGAAAATCTAAAAGAATTGCTGCAAATTCAAAAACCATTTTCCAACACTGGTATTGGCCATACGCGCTGGGCAACTCATGGTGCTGTAACATCTGACAATGCTCACCCTCATGGAAATGAAATCTTTGCTGTCGTTCATAATGGGATTATTGAGAACGCTCCTATTTTAAAAAAACAATTGATGGGCGAAGGCTTTCAATTTAAATCGCAGACCGATTCAGAAGTATTTCTAGTCTTACTAACTAAATTTTTTAAAGAGACTGGTAAAACCCTGGAATCTATTTCCAAGGCTTTCCAGGTCATCTCAGGAAATTCTTCTTTTGTGATCATGGAAAAAGCTTCAGAAAAACTTTACGGTATCAAACGCTCGGCTCCACTTGTCGTGGGAGAAAATAAGGATACATTTGAAGTTTTTGTTTCTTCTGATCCTTTCGCCTTAGTTGGATTTGCTCCTCGAATTTATTTTCCGGAAGATGCAGTTATCTGCGAAGGCATTACTGGTACTGATGAAGTTTCTTTTAATTTTTATGAATTGGATCTAACTCCATCAAGCCGTTATAAATTCCAAACGAATTCAATGACGATGGATGCGACTTCCAAGGGGCCATATGAACACTTCATGCTGAAGGAGATTCATGAGCAACCGGCCCTGATAGATAAGCTGTCGGCTTATTATATAAAAAACGAAGGTAGAAAAATTCTAGATGAGCTTAATGGCTTCAAAGCCGATGGTTGGCATCTAACAGCTTGTGGTACTGCCTGGCATGCAGGATTAGTGATCAAAAACTTTTTTGAACAAAATAACCGCCAAAGAGCTACGGTAGATATTGCTTCCGAGTTTCGTTACCGCGATCCCATTTTAAATAAAAATGAGATAGGGCTTTTTATCTCTCAATCAGGTGAAACCGCTGATACCCTGGCCTGTCAGGAACTTTGTAAAGAGAAGGGTATTCCGACTTATTCAATTGTAAACGTCGAAGGATCAACTCTCTTCCGGAATGCTGATAAGAACTTTCTTATTCATGCCGGAGTAGAAATTGGTGTCGCTTCCACTAAAGCATTTACCCTCCAGGCATTAACCGGCTATTTGATGAGCCGAGCAATGGAAGGCTCTCTGGATGACCCTCATCTTTTTTCTGAAATAAAGCTTCTTTCTTCACGTATCGGTGAACTTTGCTCCCGATCTGATTCCATAAGAGAAGTAGCTGAGAGTATTTATACTAAAAAAGGCTTTATTTTTACCGGCCGTGGTAAGTACTTCCCGATCGCTTTTGAAGGAGCTTTGAAGTTAAAAGAAATTGCTTACGTTCATGCCGAAGGTTATGCCGCAGGCGAATTGAAGCATGGTCCGATTGCTTTGATCGATGAAAACATAGTCAATATTGCGATTGTTGGCCCTGAGCTTTTAGAAAAAACAATTTCCAATGTTGAGGAAGTTAAGGCCCGTCGTGGAATTATCGTGGTCGTTGGTCCGGAAAATAGTCCAGAGATTGAAATCCTGGCCGATGCTTATATTGGTTTGGACTTTGAAGGCCTTCCAAATTTAAGCCCTCTTTATGTTAACGTAGCTCTGCAGTTTCTTGCTTATCATATTGCAAAACTGAAAGGCACAGACATCGATAAACCTAGAAATTTAGCTAAGTCGGTAACGGTAGAATAATGAATTTAGATTTCCTCAATGAGTCACAGAAAGAAGCAGTGTTAAAGACCGACGGGCCGGTAATGATCCTCGCGGGTGCCGGTTCCGGAAAAACCCGGACACTGGTTGCAAGAATTCAGTACCTCCTTGAGGAAAAACATATAAGCCCTTACCAGATACTTGCGGTGACCTTTTCTAATAAGGCAGCTCGCGAAATGCGGGAGCGCCTAGCTTCCAATACCCAAATGAATATTGGAACACTTCAGGTAACAACCTTCCACGCCTTTTGTGCCAAGGTTCTCCGAATGGAAGCGACCTATTTAGGATTAAGCAAGAACTTCACCATCTACGACGATGGTGAGTCCCAATCCATTATCAAAGCTATTTTAAATAAACGTGGTATTAACCAAAAAGAACTTTCTCCCTATACTGTTGCGGCCTTCATTGATGGACTTAAGAATCTTGGTTACTACATCGGACTTACCCGCAGCCCCGAAGTTGAAAAATTTGCAGAAGATAAAAGGCTCTTTGATATCTTCTTAGATTATGAGGGAGAACTTCATCGGAGCAATGCTGTCGATTTTGGCGGCTTGATAACCGGAGTGCTAAATCTGTTTAGGACCTATCCGGAAGTGCTTTTAAAGTATCAGCAGAAATTCAAATACGTTCTGGTAGATGAGTATCAAGATACCAATCGTGCCCAATTTGAAATGGTCCAGCAGTTAAGTCATCTGCACCGAAACATTTGTGTTGTGGGAGATGAGGATCAGTCGATTTACTCCTGGCGTGGAGCGGATATCCGGAACATTCTGGATTTCGAAACCGTTTTCCCGGAAGCTAAACTGATTAAGCTCGAACAAAACTACAGGTCTTCCAAAAAGATCATCGAAGCCGCTTCTGAAGTTATCTCCCGTAACCTTGCCCGTAAGGGGAAGCATATGTGGACTGACAATGATGAGGGTGATGAAATCCGAATTGTTGAATGTAGGGATGACAGGGCCGAAGCGGAACTCATCGGTCAGGAAATTCGTAAGCTCTATGATAAAGGTGTTTCACTTAAAGACATTGCAGTCTTTTACAGAAACAATGCTCACTCACGAACGATCGAAGATGCGCTAAGAAAAGAAAAATTCCCTTACCGCGTTGTGGCCGGGATCAAGTTTTATGACCGTAAAGAAGTCAAAGACATGATTTCCTATATGCGTATCGTGGTTAATAAGAAAGATTCTTTAGCATTTACCCGTATTATCAATACTCCGGCACGTGGAGTGGGGGCGACCTCTCTCAGAAAGCTTGAGGATGAAGCTGTCCGTTTGCAGCTCTCTCTTTTTGAAGTGGTAGAGAAAATTGTTGAGAGTCCCTCAGAATTTAAACATCTTTCCCTTTCAGGAAAAGTGAACAGTGCGCTTAATCAGCTTGTGCATCTTATACAAGAAGTTCAGGTTTTTGAATCTTCCAGCCATTCTCCGAGTACCAGCTATGAAAAGTTACTCAATGAGTCCGGTTACTTTGAAGTTTTGAAGGCCGACAAGACCTACGAGGGAGCGGCCCGTCTGGAAAACCTTGAAGAACTTATGAGTGCCATTACTCAATTCGAGGACTCTGAAACGGAACCCAATTTAACAAAATTTCTGGAAACGATTACCCTGGATACAACAGTCTCTGAAGACGGATCGACTGATCAGGTATCTTTAATGACGGTTCATGGTTCCAAAGGTCTTGAGTATCCATATGTTTTTTTGATCGGTATTGAGGAGAATATTTTCCCTTCTTATAAAAGTCTTGAAATAGGGCCAGTAGCGCTTGAAGAAGAACGCCGCCTTTTCTATGTAGCGATGACTCGGGCGATGAAACAACTCACAATTACTTTTGCCCAAGGGCGATTATTGTGGGGAAGTATCAAATTTAATGGTCCAAGCCAGTTCTTACATGAAATACCGTCCAAATATTATCGATGGGATTTTTACCAGACGGGATCAAAGAAGAGTCAGTTTGAAAGCCGCAATAGCTTTGATGAATTTGATCAAACATCTTATTCTGACACCGGTTACAACGAAGACAAAGTTTATCAGACGAAGAAAGTGGTTAAAGACCTCTCCAATTACCCCTCGGGATCTAGGATTGTGCACGCCCTTTATGGTGAAGGTACAGTTTTAAATAGTGAAGGATTAGGTCAAGACGAAAAAGTAACCATCCTTTTTCGTGACGGAATTAGAAAGAAGTTTATGGTTAAATTTGCACCTCTGCAGAAAGCATGATGCTTGGTGAATTATCAACGAAGATAGGAATAAAATGCGAATTTCTTTAAAGTTAGTGGCTTTTCTTTGGTTAGGGTTATTTATAATCATTGGTGGCTTGTTATTTAGTGCTTATTCTCAATTTAAACCAGAAGCCTTTGTGGCCCTCATTAAAGAGCAGGTAGAAAAAAATTACCCTGGAAGTAAGCTTCAAGTTGGGAATGTCTCCTACGGATTTTCTCTTGATTTCAATCTTAAACTTCAAAATATTTCCCTCCATCGTTCTGAGAAGCTTATAAGTCAATTAGGAGAGCTTGAGCTGAAAGTTCCATGGTGGCTTCTGTTGACTAACCGCGGGAATGCTCAAATTAATATTTCGAAGCTTGATATTTACGTTGAACATGATGAATCTGTGCCCGTTGCTAAAGTGGAAAAAACTCCATCAATTACAACGGTCAAAGTTGAGTTACCTGCCTATCTTGCCGATGCCGGATTTACAGTCAGAGCAAAAGAAGTTTCGATTAAAGATTTAAATAATTCACGTCGATATTTCAATGTTTCCAAATTACTCGTTCGTGAGTTTCAGTATGGAAAAAACTCAGCTTTTGAACTTAATATCCCTATTGAAATTACTCATAACGAAACTTCCTATACATCAGATCTTTGGCTTTTTGGAGATGTTACTCCCGAGCTTCAATCATGGAAGTTAAATTACCGAGGGGAGTTTAGAACTAAAGAGGCATCAGATAAATTTCAAATTGAAGATATTGTTATTCATGGCAAATCAGATTTTAATCCAAAAGAATTAACAGTTCTTTCATTAATCGAGCTTTTGATTGATAAACAAAAGATTGGAGAAGGGCAAGTAACAGCATCTAAAGACGTTCTTAATGTCGATTTAAACTTAATTAAACTTCCACTCAATTATTTTGGTTTTATTTCTGCTGAAATCCAGAACCCATTTCTTAAAAAACTTCAAGGTGAAGCAGCAGGGACGATAAGTTTCAAAAAAAGCCTTCTTGATGATATGGCCAAGCTATCCGGCAAGCTGGTTTTTGATGGAGAGCTGCAGTTGTCTGAAGGAAATGTCATACCAGGTAAGTGGCAAATAGGTGTGGAGAATTACCGTTGGGATGTTTCATTTATAAGTCCACAAGGTGAGGCTAGTTACTTTAGGCGTTCCGTGGTCGATGCAAAAACAAGTAAAGTTGTTCAATACAATGAAGAAGTCGGTTTTTCGGCAATAGATTTTAATCAGGTGATCTCTTCTATAAAGCCCTTATCCTTTTTCCTGGAGAATTTATCGGGTCCTTATTATGTAACTGCCATTTCTTGTAAAAAGTGTCTTCAGGGAGATAAAACTCTTGATAGCACTTTAAAGTATGGATTTTCTCCTGATCAGAAATATTATCAAGCTTCTATTTCGGGCAAAGATTTAAATTTTGATTTGAACTTTTCCGAGAAGCTTGAACAAAAAGCTTTGGACCTTACTTTTGCAAATTTTGAATGGGACGCTTCTTATAACTTTCTCAATCCTTTTTTCGGAGCAATCAAAGCTGAATTAACTGGCTCAATTGAAGGACGTTGGAATGAGTCATGGGAAAAAGGCCAGTGGTTAATAAAACTAATGAGCAAAAACATCATGGGAAGTTTCGGTGCCATACCTGATTTAATTGGCAAAACTTCTGAGATTTTTAACATCAATAGTAAGCAGATTCCTGCCCTTAGTTTAGATCTTGCCGTACAGAATAATACTCTTTCTTTAAAGTCACTGTTGTTGGAGGGCGGAGAGTCGGCTAAAATTTCGGGAACATTAAGTTCGGAACATAAATCGACGCTTACACTGTCATACCCTAAGAATAAAAAAATTAAACCAGTTAAAAAAGAAGACGTTACTCATTATTGGGTAATTAAGGAATAAATATGGAGCAAAGTTACAGACCCATTATTTGGAAAGATGAAACACTCTACTTATTAGATCAAAGACAACTTCCTCAAAAAGAAATTTTTGTCGAAGTGTTTGATTTGAAATCCTGCGCGCTTGCTATTACGGACATGGTTGTGAGAGGCGCTCCTTGTATCGGCTTTACAGCAATATATGGAATGGCCCTTTGGGTAAAAAGCCAGACTCATTTGAATCTTGAAAATTGCCGTAAGGCTTGTGATGAAATGATTTCTGCTCGTCCAACTGCTGTCAATCTCGCCTTTGAGGTAAATCGCTGTTTTGAAATGATGAAATCATATGTTTCAGAAGGACGATCAGTTAAAGAACTTTTCGATCGTTTAGTTGAATTTGGAGATGAGCAAATTCACGAGAGCCATAATAAAAATACCCGTATGGCAGAAATCGGTTTTAATGAACTAAATAAAAATCTAGGCGATAAAAAATGGCGCTTGATGACCCATTGTAATACAGGATTCTTGGCCTGTGGAAGCTTGGGTACGGCCCTTGGTGTGATTACATATGCTCACTCTAAAGGTAAGGTCGAATATGTCCTGGCCGATGAGACCAGGCCTTACATGCAGGGGACAAGATTAACGGCTTTCGAACTAGCTAAAGAAGGCATTCCATATAGCATAGTGGTAGAGGGGGCAGCTTCGTATCTTCTTTCTCATGGGAAAGTGGATGCTATTTTTGTAGGAGCAGACCGTATTGCGGCCAATGGAGATACCGCGAATAAAGTTGGAACATCGACACTGGCAATTGTTGCCAAAAACTATAATGTTCCTTTCTATGTTGTGGCACCAATAAGTTCTTTTGATACGACTATTCCTGATGGGAAACATATTGAAATTGAGATGAGACCCATGACTGAAATTACAGAATTAAAGGGCTTTAAGCTATCTCCGGAAGGGGCCCAATCCATTAATCCTAGTTTTGATGTAACTGACCATAAATTCATTACGGGCATTATATGTGAGAAAGGTTATATCAATCCTCAAAATGCTGGGGAACTTTTAAAAGTGGTGAACTCATGACACAAGATATTCGAGCTTCAATCGATATAGGTTCTAATAGTGTTCTTCTTTTGATTGGCAATGTGGTCCAAGGAAAATTTGTAGAAATTTCTAAACGAAGCGAGATCACTGCTTTAGGAAAAGAGTTAGATAAGAATAAGGCCTTCCGCCCTGATTCAATGGCGGCCACCTTTGAAGCCATAAAGTCATATGCTGAAGACTGCGATAAACATGGTATTGCTCGTGATAAAATCATTGCAACGGCAACGGAAGCTTCTCGAGTAGCAAAAAATGCTCAAGAATTCTTTCAAAAGATCAATACCGAGATAGGCATCACAATTTCGGTCATTTCTCCTGAGGCAGAAGCATACTTCTCAACCAAGGGAATTCTTTTTGATACGAATTTTGAAAGCGAGATTATCACAATAATGGATATCGGTGGAGCCTCCACTGAACTAATCAAAGTTAATACCAAAACTTTCCAGATCATCGAAACAGTCAGTATGCCTATTGGTGCAGTAAGAAGCACTCAATGGTTAGATGATGATCTTTTTGTACAAAATTTGCAGAAAGTCTTTTTGGATTACCGAACAACTTTGGATAAATTTCAAACAAAAGAGCTTTTTTGTGTTGCAGGAACCATCACTTCGCTTGGAAATATGCATCTCCAACATAAAGAGTTTCACGAAAACGATGTTCATGGTTTGACTTTAAAAATTGAAGATGTTGATAATCTTTTTAAAAAATACTCAAATCAGACTCCTGAATACTATCTGGAACAGTTTCCATTCCTTCAAAAAAGATCCGAGAGCATTAAGGGCGGGTTACATCTGGTCTATCACCTTGCTCATCGGCTATTAGTAAAATCGCTAACGATTTCAACTTATGGTTTAAGGTATGGAACAATTTTAGAAGGTCATATTAAACAGGATTTTCTTCATGGATAATTTACACAATTTCGCCTTTCGGGATGTCATATTTAAAGAGGGGACCAAGGCCAATAAACTTTATCTGGTAAAGACAGGTGAAGTTTTATGTCTGAAAGCTTCCACAGATCGTCTCATTCCTGTTTTTTTGGCCAAAGCCGGAGATATCATTGGTGAAAGCGCCATGATTGAGAATATGGAATACACTTATTCTGCTATCACTCTGGCCGAAACCCAGCTCGTGGAAGTTCCGGCCATGAGCTTTAAAAATGTTTTTGAAAGTGCACCAGATTGGTTAGTCGAATTAACTACCACTATGATCACTAGATTTCAGAATACGGCCAATCTCATCGCAGAAAATAGAATGGTTCATTCTTCCATTATCTCCGAAGAGATGTTCACACCGAGTTTGGAATTAGAGTTTAAAAGACTTCTAAATCAATAAAATTGTATAATTCGATTACGGTGAAGATTTAAAGCTAGTTCAACAATCTTTTGTTGAGCACGCTGACATTCATGGCGATTGCTCGTCAGGTCTTTTTGCATGATGTCGAATGCTTTTAGGGCCATTTCCCGAGATATAAGAGAGAGAGCTCTTCTTTGATTTTTTACATGAACTAAATTTAGTGCAAGCCCAAGAATGGCCGGTTGAACCTGAGAAACAATGGTCTTTAAGGATTCATCATTTAAATCCCAGATACTTTCAAAAGAAATACATGACTCTGTCAGCTCTTTGGCGAGAACTGGATTTCTTAGTCTTAGGTTCTTTAAGAGTTTAGTCTTATCACCCGCATCCATCATTTGAAGCAGTTCTATGACTTGTTTTTTACCATTGATGAAAATTCCATTCTCATTATTCTTCTGACTCATCGATGCTCCTTCCTGGATTTTTCAGATGGGGGACTATATGTTTATTAAGCTTCGACCTTGGCCTTTTCGGCTTCGAATTTCTGACGTGCCTTCTCAAGGTATTCACGTTGCTTAAGTTCTAAATTTGCAATTTGCTGCTCATTACTCATTTGAGTCTCACTTAAGCGATCTGTCTGAGACTGTTTTAAATCTTGAATGAGTTTTTCGAAGCGCTGAGTTTCTTCTTCAATACGTTTTGCGTATTTGGTGCGTACTTGAGTGAGCTTTACTTCTGCTTCATTCTTCTCTTTATCGAGTTGAAGCTCATAATCTTTTTTTACTTTTGTAATTTCTTTATCATTTTTCTCTTTTACTGTTTTTAGCTCATTCTCATACTGATCTCCGACTTTTCGAAGTTCGAAAGTTTGGCGTTTATTCATTGCCTCTTTAGTATTGTTAATTCTGTTTTGAACAGCTGATACGTCAGACATGGCCAACATTTCCTTTGCTAAAAGCTAATGCCTTTCATGGCATTATTAATTATCATACTTAGACATGAGTATCAGACACAAGGCAGGCAAAAAATGATGGGTCCAAACTTACCGAGAGTCTTTATTATTCAAGGCAAACGGACTCCCTTTGGAAAATTTGGAGGAGCACTAGGCTCTTTAAAACCAGTTGAACTAGCTGTAATTGCTGCTCAGGCACTACTTAAGGAAACTGGTGTAGACCCTGAGACTCTTAATCAGGTAATTTTTGCCAATGTCATTCCTTGCACACCTGACACTTTGTATGCCGGACGACATCTGGCCTTAAAGTGCGGTTTAAATGTCCGAACTCCAGGATTGGTTGTAAATCGCTTATGTGGATCAGGAATAGAAGCCATTATTCAAAGTGCAAGACTCATCAGGAATTATGAAGCCGACGCCTTGTTAGTGGCAGGTGCCGAGACATTGAGTATGGCCCCGCATTTAACTTACGGTGCAAGGTTTGGAACTAAATATGGACCTCTGAAATCGCAGGACATGTTGCTCGATACTCTCTATGACCAACACGCTCAGATTGCTATGGGACTAACAGCAGAAAATCTTTCCCAAACTTATAATATAACAAAACAAGACTCTGATCTGTTTTCTTATGAGTCTCATCGTAAAGCTAATCTGGCCTATGCTGGAAACCTTATTCAGGATGAAATCGTGGCCGTTGATAAATGTTCTAAAGATGAGCATTTAAGAGGTGATGTCTCATTGGAAGATATGCAAAAGCTTAAACCTACTTTCTTAAAAGAGGGGACGGTCACAGCCGGTTCTGCATCAGGAATTGTTGATGGTGCCTGCTCCATGATTATTGCTTCTGAAGAATATGTTAGAACCCATAACTTAAAACCATTGGCCGAGATTATTGCTGGAGAGGTTGTAGGAGTAGACCCTAATCGTATGGGATTAGGACCAGTACCGGCCATCACTGAATTATTAGCAAAGCAGAAATTAAAAAAACAGGACATCGATTTATTTGAAATCAACGAAGCCTTCGCTCCTCAAGTCCTCGCCTGTCAGAAAGCTTTGGAAATTGATCCCTCTGAGCTTAATATATGGGGAGGGGCAATCGCTTTAGGTCATCCCTTAGGCGCTACCGGATTAAAAATAACTCTGACTTTGGCCCGGCAACTGAAATATTTAAATAAGAAGAAAGGAATCTCTTCTGCGTGTATTGGTGGTGGTCAGGGAATTTCATTACTGATCGAGAGTGTATGAAACTTAATAAAACTGATTTCGAAGAATTTAAAAAATGGCTGGATCTTGATATCAATTCAATTGGTTGGGAAGGTCGTTATGCAGATTCATTCACTGATTTCTGGAGTTCTTTCTTTAAAGAACAAATCGAACACTCCGAGCTAAGTGAACGTTTTGAATATGCAAAGAAAGTTGCTAAATCAGGCCCACTCATCTCCTGGTTAAATTGGCTTTTTGAGAAGTATCTTGTTTTTTCTTTTATCAATAAAGGCCATTCCGTCCGGGAAATAGCTTTTTTATTCGATCTTCAAGAAAAGAATGTTTCCACAATTTTAAGAGATCATCTCATTAAAGTTTATCCCGTATATGAGGACTACCTAAACGATAACTTTCAGATTAGTAATGTTAGCTCCAAAAATCTTTTCTTGAAGTTTGAAGACCTTGAAAAAATATTGGGAAGTGATGCCAAAGATAAGGGCACATTTGAAGATGACATCCTTGCTCACATGGAAGTAACTCTCTATCCTGATTGGGCTAATTTAGTCAAAGAACTCCAGAAAGATATTTTGTCTTTGAAAATAGATTTCGAAAACTTAAAGAAGAAAGCGGGCTATAAAAAACAGATTCGCTTCTTCCAGGAAGTGATTCTTCTCTTACTCATTTTGAGTGTCGTTGTTTTTGTCTTAAAAAATACAAACAAGTGGTATGAAAATTATTTGGTTAATAAAATCACCTTATTTGAACCGAATTTTTTCTGGCTTGATAAGACGCTCTCCTACCAAGAACAAGATTTATTGGCCAAGCAGCAAATCGATCTCTCCAATAAAGAACTTGAGGAATTAGAAAGACTAGAGGCTCAACAAGTTTTTGAAGATGGAAAACTCGAATCACGTTTTGATCCTGAGTCAGATGTAGTCGTTCTTGATTCTATTGAGGATGTTCCTAAAAGTTTTGGTGAAGCTGAAACTGAGCAGTCCGCCTATGAAGAGAATAAGAAAGGCGGTTATCGGGATAGTTCTTATGCCGCCTCTAATAAGAAGGCATACCGGATTTTGATGACATCAGTGGAACCATCAGCAATTAGAAGCGAGATTTTGCCTTTAATGCAACAATTTGGAATCACTCAAGTTGATAACGTAAAGCCAGGCATGGAAATTCCTGGAGGGCTATACTTCAATTTAAGGGTACCTTCTAAATACCTGAAAGATTTTATGACCAAAGTTTCGACTTTAGGAGAGGCAACGATTTTTGAAAGCCGCTCGCAGGGTGGGGATCAACCTGGAAAGAATCGAGTCTTCATTTGGATTAAATCTATTTAAAGTTTTCTTACTGTTCTTTTTTAGCGCCAAGAATGGTGTCAATAACTCCTGCAGCATTATCAAATGTACCAGTTGGAGTAGATTTTCCATCGGCTTTTATATTATCAAAGAGACTTGGATCAATTTTAGATTTTTCGAGCCCGGCTAATTCTTTTCTAAGTACGTTCACGTTTCGTCCCTCTTCACTAGAACCTTTTCTTTTTAATTTAAGACTACTTGTAATGATATTGTTAAATAAAACAACCTGGGCCATTCGCACTCGTTCTTCTTTCGATTGTAAGGCATTTTCTTTAATGTTATTGGACTTAGCTGTAGCGTCCTTGGAGTCATCTTCTGATATTTGGCGAGAACCAATCTTTTCTTTCATTTCATCTAGTGTCGCCATTCTTTTAGCATCGTAAATGGCAGCAATTTCTTTCTCGATATCAACCTTTTCCTTATTTTCGATCTTCCTCAGAAGATCCAGGTAACCATTTTCCTGAAGGTAGGTTTTTAGGTCTTCTTCTTTGTCTTTTATTTCTGAAATTCGCTTAAGCTCCACTTCTTTTTTAAAACGCATATCAAGCTCAAGGTTATGTTGGGCTTTCTCTGCAGTATCTCCTACTCTCATGAACTCTTCACAATTTGAATCATCAGGACTGTTAATACATTTATCCTGAAGCTCAAGCTGTTTTTTATTTTCAGTTTGACCACCTGTCAGAACGTCGGCCGATGAATAGTTGGTTAGCTCATCAACATTTGGAGTATCGTTTGTTGGATTGTAATTATTGATCGCAATTAGCATCTTAGTCGAGAAATCTTCTCCCGAGAATTGTTCTTGGATCTGTCCAATTTGAGCAATAGCCTTTCTTGATGCTTGTAACTTGGCTTCAGTTAAGCACGCGTTTGCACCTGTTTTATCATCAGTGTCTCCTCCTGATTTTACTTTTTCTCTAAAGAGGTTACAGAGCGGAACGATTTTGGCCCCACAGCTCATGAAGAAATCTTCCATGGCCTTAATGTTACTTGCCTGGTTTGCTCCCATGCCCTCCAGCATCGTTTTATAAATGGCTTCTTTGTTTCCAGTATCCGAAAAACTTCCGAAACCTTTCGAGCCAATATCTGTGAGAGGAGGATTGGTAATATCATTAGAGGTATTAAGCTCTTTTAAATCGTTACCCCAATGCTCAATGAAACTGTTTTGACTTCTCGTACGATCATTTATTCTTAGATTTTCGAAACAAAAGCGAGAAACTTCATAAAGTGAGTTTTTGATGATCTGGGTTTTATAGAGGTCGATGAAAACTTTCTGATCTACCATTTTCATTTTGCCGAATTTCATTTGCTCGACCATCGCATTGATATCTTTGGTTGCAGGGTCAACACCGGTTAATGACTTGTACAGATTGTTACTGAGATATTCAGTTAAGTCTTTTTGGGATTTGGAGCTGACTAAGCCAAATCTTTGAATACCTAATGCATTTGAAAGTTTCTTAAGATCCTCTGGTTTTCTTCCTTCGATCTTTTTTTTAAAACAATCGATTGCCGCTTGGACCTTACTATTATCTGCGGCCTGTCCGGATGTGAAGGGGTATTTATCCCGACATTCTTTAAATTCAATGGATGTTTCCAAGGTATCTGAGATTTGAACTTCGTGAATAGAAGAGACAATTTCATTTTTAATTTCGGTGACAGGATTAATTTCTCCCGCCAGGAGATTGCCACTAGCAAAAACAAAAAGAATAAGCATTTTCATATGCTTAGTTTATCGGAAGAACCCGCCGAAACACTTACTTCTACTCGGAAACGAAAGAATTACTTTGTCTTTTCAGCTACATAGCATCATCAGACATGCCGAAAAGACCTTTCATTTCCCGCAATAATTTATGGCTTTTTCCTAGGTAATACCACTGTCTGGAAAAACCAATTATCATGGCCACAATAAAACCATAGGCCACACCAGAATGAACGACTTTGCTCACCATTCCGGTGTCGTGGGCGCCACCAAGTAAAAAGGCAATAGTTCCAAGAACTAGCATCAACATAGTCCAAGGAATTGTTTGTCTCTTGGAGAGCTGAGATTCGTGAACAAAACGTGCAACTTTTTTCTTATAAGGCTCAAGATCTGCAGGCGGTTCTTCGAAGAGTTCACTTAAATTGGCCGTACTATTAAGAGCATTCCAGACGTTTTCAACTAAACGGGCCACGCCAATGAAATAAAACATGACAAAAGCTTGGATAAAAATAGTGTACATGAATGAAGGAATAGCCAGTTGGATATGACCAAAGCCAAATTCCAGCCATCCAAGAGCGACTGAAGTAGTAAGGGCAATACCAAGAACCATGACTAGTAATAAAAATCTTAGAAGATGGGCCATTAGACTTCCAATTTGAGCTTCATTTTGTTAATTTGCCCGTACATTTACCGCCTTTTTTATCATAAGGAAATCAAATGTCCGAACAAAATCAGGGCAAGATCCCGCCAACCAAAAAAATGCTCGAGAGTTCTCCTCTTTCGGGTATTGCTGTTCCAATTGGGATTGTCTTAATTGGAGCTCTCATTATTTTCGGTGTTACGAAGATGCTTTCTACTGGAAAAGACCATAGAGACCTTATTGAAGAAATGAATTCTAAAACATTTGGTAATCGTTGGGTCGCAGCGTATGAGCTTTCTAAGTTTCTCGCTTCAGAAAGGATTCCCAAAGAAGATATGCCGTGGGTTATTGAGAATCTTTCACAAGTCTATAGGGGCACCATAGATCCAAGAACAAGAAATTTTGTTGTCTTAGCCTTAGGAAGCTTAAACAATCCATTGACGCTTCCAGTGCTTAACGCTGCATTAGAGGATCAGGATCATCAGGTGAAATTCAATGCTGTCGTTTCCCTTGGGAATATGGCCAAGGGTTCAGATATCAAATGGGAAAAGGTTGAAGCTCTGCTTGACCAGGATCTTGACCCAGGTTTAAAACAAGTTGCTTTGCTTACGATGGCTTCCCATGAACATCCAAATACCGAAGAAAAGGCGCTTCCGTTGTTGACTTCAGCTGAAAAAACAATCCGTTATGCCGCAGCGATCGTTTTAATCGGTAGTCAAAATGCTGAGGCGCTTCCTGTTCTGGAAGAAATTCTAAACTCAAGATATGATGTTGCCCAAGCAGGTGAATTAAACGGTGCACAAGTCGAAGCTCTTAAAATGAGCGTTTTAGAAAATGTGGAAAAATCCAAATGGAATGGAATGCTTCCATTAATTGAAAAATTAGAGAAAGACGACTCGAACGTCAGAGTTACGACAAAAGCAAAACAGGTTCTAAATCTATTGAAAAATTAGAAGTTTACAACCATAATGGGTGAAAACAATTAGCCCCTATATTCAGCGCCAAATTTTGGTACTGACTTATTTATTTTCGGAGAATCTCTCATGAGTGACGAGGCAAAAACCAGTTTGAACCGCCGCGAGTTCTTTAGCTTCCTGGCCGTCGGATGGATTACTTTTGGTGCTGCTACTGCCGGTTTAGCAAGTTTAGTCTTTAGATTTCTTTACCCTAACGTAGTCTTTGAACCAGCTATGGATTTTATCGCAGGCTTTCCTGATGATTATCCTGAGGGTGTTGATGAACGTTGGAAAAATGGATTTGGTGTTTGGATTTATAAAGCTGATGGTAAATTAGTTGCTCTTTCAAACATATGTACTCACTTAGGTTGTATTCCAACCTGGCTTCCTGCTGAATCAAAATTTAAATGTCCTTGTCATGGCTCTGGATATTATCCGAATGGGATCAACTTCGAAGGCCCTGCGCCTCGACCTCTAGAGCGTTACAAAATTATCAGAAATACAGAAGGTAAAATTATCGTTGATAAGACAAAAGTGTTCCGCTACGAAAAAGGTGAGTGGGGCAACGCTGAATCTTTCATTGAAGTCTAATTTTTAGAGGTAAAAGATATGTCTGAGAGTTTTGCAAAAAAAGTTGCTAATACCCAAGTTTGGAAAGCAATTTTTCGTCACGGTCCCCCTAACAATGCTCGTAACCGTGCAGCTGTTATTGCCGGTAACGTATTTCTTCACCTTCACCCAATCAAGTTAAAAAAATCAGGCGTTCAGCTTGGTTATACTTGGTGCATGGGTGGATTAACATTTTTCGTATTCTTGGCACTTACTGTGACAGGTGTACTTCTTATGTTCTATTACCGTCCAACAGCAGAATATGCTTTCACAGACGTTATTGGTCTACGTGAGCACGTGCCTTTGGGGATTATGCGAGAGCTACATCGTTGGGGCGCTCACTTAATGGTAATTACCGTTTGGATCCACATGTTCCGCGTGTTCATGACTGGTTCATATAAACCACCTCGCGAATTCAACTGGGGTGTTGGTGTGGTCCTTCTCGTTTTAACAATGCTTCTCTCGTTCACAGGCTATCTACTTCCTTGGGATCAGTTAGCTATTTGGGCGATTACCGTGGGTTCTAACATGGCGAAAGCAACTCCGTTTGCTGGTGCAGGTGGTCCTGGTGCCGCTCTGGCCAAGATCGGTGACTTCGTGATGGTTTCAGATAAAAACGACGTTCGTTTCCAGCTTCTTGGTGGTCGATTTGTAGGTGAGGCAGCCCTGCTTCGTTTCTACATCCTCCACTGCGTATTCATCCCTCTAGTGGTAGCGGTACTTATTGCTGTTCACTTCTGGCGTGTACGTAAAGATGGCGGAATTTCAGCTCCACTATAAGAAGGATTAGGGAAACATATGATTAAGGAAGCGATTAACTACCTTTCCTCTCCATTGTACTCGTTTACAGCATTCATCGTGTTGTTCGGACTAGCAATGAAGAGAATTGATATTGTAGGAACTAAAAAATTTGGTCTGGCACTACTTATAGGTGTGCTAGTAATTTTTGGCTGGATGTTAACAGATCCTGTTTTCTTCACAGTAATTTCATTACCAGATAACATACCTATTATTATTCTAAACGGCTTGGTGTTCTGGTCTACTTGGTATGCTCTTTATAAAGGTCATCAAAACGATCTTCGCATTGAGCGTGGGGAACCACCCATTGAGGGTACTCCTGAGAACCGCGAGAAAGTATGGGCATGGCCGAACCTTGTTTATACTGAACTTTTCTGCGGTATCCTTTGTACAATCTTCCTCATTGTGTGGGCGATTTTCTTTAAAGCTCCACTAGAAGAACCAGCTAACCCGACTTGGGCACCAAACCCGGCGAAAGCTCCTTGGTACTTCCTGGGTCTTCAAGAAATGCTTGTTTATTTCGATCCATGGATGGCCGGAGTGGTTCTTCCTGGACTCATTCTTGTTGGTCTGATTGCTATTCCTTTTATTGATGTGAATCCAAAAGGTAATGGTTACTACACTTTCAAAGAAAGAAAATTTGCTATCACTGGCTTCTTGTTTGGTTGGTTAGCACTTTGGATCTTCCTTATTCAAGTCGGTACTTTCCTACGCGGTCCAAACTGGACTTTCTACGGACCATTTGAATTTTGGGATTCCCATAAAGTTGTAGCTGAAAACAACATTAATCTCTCAGAGATTATGTGGATTAAGCTTTTCAACACTGGTCTTCCGAAGAACATTTTTCTTCGTGAAATCTTTGGTTTGATTGCTACATTTGGCTATATGTTTGGTCTTTTACCTCTCATCTATAAGAAGTGGGGTAAACACTACTACGAAAGAATGGGAGCTATTCGATACTACATCATGGTTTTCCTCATCTTAGGTATGATGAGTTTACCGATCAAGATGTACCTTCGTTGGTTCATTAACTTGAAGTACGTTCTGGCTATGCCGGAATTTGAATTAAACCTTTAATCGTTTTTATATAAGGCAGCGATAATGAAACGTGAACCTGGAATGGCCTATGACACGAAAGTCTTGAACAAGATTTTCGCTGTTATCTCCGTATGCTTTTTATTTGTGGTAATTTGGGTAGTTTTAGATGACTACATTCGCCCGTGGAAAGCAGTACAAATTAAAGCCCTGGATATCGAGAAACAAAAGGTCCAGGAAAAGATCAAAGAAATAGACGGATCTATTGATGGTGAGAAGCTTAAAGAAGTTAAGGCTCAAATTGCTGAAGCAGAGAAGGGTCTTGAAACTAAGCAAAGTGAGATCACTAAAATCAATGATCAAATCACTGAGATCCAACGTAAGATTTATGTTCAGAATATGGTTAACGGGGTAAACGGCTCTCAAGCAGCTGCTTATCAGTTCCAGTACGAACATGCTTTGATGCAAAACCACCCTGAAGAAGCCAAGAAACTTAAAGTTACTTTTAATGATTTTAAGAAAAAAGAAATGGAAGGTAAGGATGCTCTAAAGGGTCTCCAAGCCGAAGAAACAGAAGCTCAGAATAAACTTAAGGTCATCATGGCCGACAAGACTGCAGCTGAAAAAGAACTCAAAAATCTCGTAGGGGACAAAGAAAGGATGCTAACTGCTCTGGCAGTGACTGAGAAGAATCCAATCTGGGCCATGAGAAATGCTCCTTTTATTGATTATCTGGATCCAACTATTAAAATTCGTCAGTACGTTATCTCTAACGTTACTAATGACATGTATTTCCAGCAAATTCCTAAAATTGATCGTTGTACTACTTGTCACGTCTTTATCGATAAGCCGGGTTACGAAGATCAGGCCAATCCTTATAAGACTCACCCTAAAGTTGATACTCTCGCAGTTGGTGTAAGTTCTGCTCACCCTGTGAAAGAGTTTGGATGTACTTCATGTCATGGTGGCGTAGGCGACCGAGTTCATGATTTCAATTCACCTGCTCACATTCCTCAAAACGCTGAACAAGCGAAAGAATGGAAAGAGAAATATCACTGGCATGAACCACATAAAGTTCCTCAGCCAATGATTCCACTTCAACACACTGAAGGTATGTGTATTAAGTGTCATACTCAGCAAGAACGTATCCCGATGGCCGATAAGCTAAATAACGGACGTAAACTGGTTGAAGATTATGGATGTTTTGCCTGCCACAAAATTGAGGGCTGGCAACACATGAAAAAACCAGGACCTTCCCTGGAAAAAATTGATTCCAAAGTTTCTAAGGAGTTCATTAAGAATTGGATTTGGTCTCCAAAGACTTTCAATCCTAATTCAAAAATGCCTTCTTACTTTAACCAGGAGAACAATTCGACTCCTGAGTTTAAAGCTAAAAACATGGCCGAAGTTAATGCCATGGCCGAGTACATTTACAGTACTTCACGCCAGTATAAACCATTCCAAAAGTACACCGGCGGTAACGCTGGTTCTGGTAAAGAACTGATTGAAACCATTGGTTGTGTTGGCTGTCACATGGTTGAAGGAATCGATGATAAAATGAACGCAGTCGGTGAACGTAAGGGAACTTACCTAACTGGTCTTGGTTCTAAAGTGGATCCTGACTGGTTAGTATCATGGTTGAAGAAACCATCTCATTACCAGCCGGATACAGTAATGCCTTCTTTCCGTTTAACAGATAAAGAGGCCAATGATATCGCCGCTTACTTGTTAAGCCTTAAGAATAAGCAATTTGCTGATCTTAGATTCCCTGAGATCAACAAAGACCTACGTGATGAAATTCTCGTTCAGGATTATTTCTCAGCTTTTGAAACGGTTAAGGCCGCTCAAGCGAAACTCGAAAAAATGTCTGACCGTGAAAGAACAATGGAACTCGGAAAACGTTCGATCAGTAAGTATGGTTGTTACTCTTGTCACAACATCAACGGATTCGAAGGTGATCTTCCGCAAATTGGTCCAGAACTTACGAAAGAAGGCTCTAAACCAGTTGAACAGTTCGGCTTTGGACAACAAAAACAAGTTCCTCATACTCGTCAAGGCTGGTTAACTCAGCATTTAAAGACTCCACGTATTTGGGATGTTGGTGTTCCTAAAGTATTTAGAGATCTGAACAAAATGCCTAACTTCTACCTAACTGATGCAGAAGTGGAAGCGATGGTTGGAGTTCTTCTTGGACAAGTTGCTGATAAAGTTCCTTTAGCAGGTCAGAAACGTCTTTCTCCAGGCGAGAAGCAATATTATGACGGTATGAAAGTAGCTAACCACTTCAACTGCTTTGGATGTCACAATATCGATGGCATTGGTGGCGGTTTATCTACAGCTTTTGAAGACCAGAACTATGGTCCTCCATACTTAACGAAACAAGGACTTCGTGTTCAAACTGATTGGTTGTATGACTTCCTTCAGAATGTTCACCCGATCCGTAGTTATGTAAAAGTAAGAATGCCAACCTTTAATTATACTCAGGATCAATTGAATAAATTGATTGCTGGATTCCAGGGTGGTTCTAATCAAGGCACTTTCGAAGCACAGGCCAAAGTTGTTTGGGAACCAGGTGAAAAAGAAGCAGCCAAGAGAATTTGGGAAGAGATGTCTTGTACTACTTGTCACTCTTCTGGATTCACTAAAGACGAACCACTTGCTCCAGATCTTCACTATGCGAAGAAACGTCTTCGTGCAGATTTCATGGATGCCTGGATTGCTAGTCCTCAATCATTCCACCCATACAGCTCAATGCCTGCATTTTGGGATGATGGTGAAGGTGGCTTGATGCCAGCAGTTGAAGGTATTCTTGATAATGATCCTAAACGTCAGATTCAAGCTGTAAGAAAACTCATTCAAGAGTTTGGTTACGATACGAATCCGAAGCCTTTCCCTAAAAACGAAAACTAGTTCTCAAGGTGTTGTGCAATTATATTGCACAACACCTTCCTTAATCCTCAGAATATCTATTAAATAAATATATGATACTAAGTCTCAACCCGACTTATTTTTGCAATTTTCGGAATGGAAAGTGCGCCGATACTTGTTACTTAACGAAGACACAGTTAAGTGATTTACGCCTGCTCAAAGTTGATGAGATCAAGGCCCGGATTGAGGAATTATCTAAAGCCTTTACGTTGGAGCATATTGATTTATATGGGGGAGAAATAACGATTCTTCCCTTAGACTATCAATTAGAGCTGATGTCTTATCTGGCAGCCCTGAATGTTTCTGTGAATATTGTGACCAATCTCTCAAAGTCCGATTCGCCATTCATTACTCATCTTCCCAGAAATTTTACCCTTTCGGTTAGCTGGGATTACGAGGCCCGGCAATCTTTTGATAAAGTTTTCGAGCGTATGAAAAATCTTAAAAATAGATTTTCCATTCTTTCATTGGCGTCTCCGGAGTTTTCCCAGTTTGATCCTAAAATGATCTTAGAATTATTGATGAAACTACCTTCTCTTCAGGCCTTCGAGATTAAACCTTATAATCAGAACCAAAGTAATCAGTATTCATTCGGCCACATTGATTACGAAGAGCTTATTAAGAAATACATTATTGCCTATAAGCAGTTGAAGCCCCATTTTCAGTTTGTGAATATTGATCTTTTGGAAATGAGCTTAAAAAGAACAAAATCTAGCTGGAGTGACCAACATCTTTATTTAACACCAGATAATGAATGGAGTGTGCTGGAGTTTGATCAGGCCGGTAATGAGTATTTTAAGAAATTAAATTCAATCCAGGAGTATCTGGCCTGGTCCGGGCGGGAAAAAGAAGTTTTTCAGCTTGATCCTCACTGCCAGAATTGCCGGCATCTGGGGCATTGTTTAAGTGAGCACTTAAAACCCATTGATCAGTTTGAGATCAATGGGTGCAGTGGATTTAAAAATTTAATTGATTGGTATGAGGCTATTGGGCGAACTCTTTAAACTTTTGCGGAAATAGGCACTCTTTAATTCCCTTGTTCTCCATATAATTTAAAACATTACGTCCTACACAGGCAGTTAGATAGCTGCAGTCGGCACAATCATGGGTTTTGTTTGCATATTCAAAACTCTTGGTCTGAAGCTCGATATGTTGATCCATGATGGCCTCAGGAGTAAGCGTGTCCACTTTGAAGACTTTATTGGTGTCGATAATCTGTTCGTAGATAAAAGGGCTGAAGTAAACTTCATTATCGTAAATATTTAAACAGATCGTATTCCCGGTATTATGGTGTTTGTCCACATTGGTAAGATAAATATCTCTGTGGTCATTTTTCTCAAGAATATCCTGTAGAAAGCTTTTCCAATAAGAAAGATTCTTATCAATCAGAGTGTTGTTATGGCTTCGGAAGAATCCAGGGTTGAACTCCATAATAGTATTGAATTCGTTCTTAATCGTATTAACCATTTCCATGTAATTTTCACGTAGAAGTTGGTTGTTATGGATATTTACAACATACGACCAATCAATAATTTTGGGAGAGTTATTCAAGAAGAAGTTCAGGGCCCATTTGTTGTCGGACATGTACTTTTCTTCTTTCGCGAGCATTTTCTTAGTATTAAGTGGAACTAGAAACTCTAGAATCATTTCTTTTCGGAAATACTCAGTGTTGTCCAGAATATCAAAGATCCTTTGAAACTGTTCTTTATTAACATTTTCAAAGACACAGGCAGCAGTGATTCTGGTTTTTTCATGAAGACTCATGATTTTATGAAACGTCGGATGAAGAAGAACTTCTTCGGTATTTTTGGCACTGAAAAATTCAGTAGGGGCCAAAACGATTTCGCGAAATCGTAAGCCTTTCTCAGTTAAGCCTTTAGCAATTTGATAAGTTTTTTCAAGAGTCTCCTCCCAATTAGCAACAACCTTCTGCTTATTTACGTAGCATCCTTCGCATGAATGAACACATCCATTTAAAATATCCAGATTCAGAACAAAATCCATCGTTTCGATGTTATCGACATTGGTTTTAGACATCTTCTCAAAGAAATTTGCTTCAATAGTCATATTAGTACTCCGATGCTTTAAAGGACGTTCTATATAATGGTTTAGGGACAACACAATTCGCAATTTTATGCTGTTTCATAAATTGAATATGGTTTCTTGCCACACAATTAGGTAGGAAATTACAGCTTGAACAATGAGGTAAGGTCATAGCGTGTTGATACTGCTCGATCGCCAGTTCTTCTTTCTTTCTAAAGACGTCTGACATATAAAAACGCCCATCTTTCTGGGGCTTAATCTCAAGTTCATTTGTTGTAAGTGGTACAAACTCATACAGGAATGGGGCAACATAGAGTTTGCCTTTAGTATAAGTCAGGGCATGAAAAGTATCGCCTCCAAAATAGATATCAACCATATTCAAGAAGACATTCCTAATGGTGTTGTCATTAACTTGATTCTGCAAAAGATCACTGATCATTTTACATTGCTTTTCAATCATTTTGGAATTGGTCGCTCGTGCGAAAGACGGATTGATCTTAAACTTAGATCCATAATCCCTTTTAATCATCATATTGAGTTCATCAATGCTCACTCGATCAAACATTTCAGGGTAGAAGTTTGCGATAAAGAAAATATTAACCTGTTTCTTTAGGCGAACATCGATGTTCTTGATAATTTCCAGGTTCCGGTCGAAATGATCAAGATAGGTACGATCGTTATCAATGTATTTATCAATATCTATCACAACAAAAAGTTCAAATCTCTTACCGTAAGGCGCCATCATACCCATTAGCTTATCCACTCGACGTTTGAGCTCTTCATAGGGAGTTAACATGGTTGATGTGAATGTTAGAGCGGCATATTGCTCAATAAGCTTATCAAATAATGGCTCATCCACGAGCTGATCAAAATTCACGGCATCGAATATATCAGTGGGTCCCAGGAACAGTTCGTTGGCCTCAATACCCTGATCTTTAAATTCCTGAGTTAGACGATGAATGTTCTCAAGGTCATGAGTAGTAAACTTGTTTTTAGTATTAACGAAACAGCCTGGGCAGTCCATCTCGCAGCCATCCAAGGCATCGAAAATGATGTCCAATTCAAGTGTCGGAGTAAATTGTAACGGTTTAGTCCCACTTACATGCTTTCGATAAGCATCAAACTGCACGCCCATGTATGGCTCCATTTCCTAGGCCTAAAAAACAATCTTTAATATTGTTGGCCTCCATAAAAGTTAAGACATTTTTATAACTGCACGACACTAGGAATTCACAACCATCACAATGAGTTGTCTTAGCAGCATATTCCATTTGTTTAACGACATATTCCTCTTTAGCTGTAGTGAGATCTGATAATGAATACTCTTCGGCTTTTTTAGGAATTAAGTAGGTACTGTCATAAGAGAAAACATTCTCATAAATAAAAGGGCAGATATAAAAGCTCCCGGCACGGAAATTGACCACCAGGTTATTGATGCCACTGTGGGCTTTATTTAGCATGGTATAGGTAAAGGCTTGAGCATCATGCTTAAAATTATCCTTAATGGTATCCATCCAGAACTGCAGATTCTCTTTTTGGTCGCGATGCCTAATCCGCAAGATAGAAGGATTAAATTCAAGTATAGTATCGAATTCGGCCTTAATTTCCTGGGCAAGGCGACTTAAATTATTCGAATCATATTTTATGAGGTTTGAAGGGTGGATATTAATCTGGAAGGCCGGATCAAACTCAAGTCCTGATTCTTTTAAGACTTCCCATTTCGTTTTGATATTGGAGATGTAATTTGGATCTCCCAGGAACTCATCAATGTCTGTTGCTATGAGCAGGTCAATATCGAGATGGCCTACTTCTTCTTCTAAAATCCTAAGTTTTTCTCTCATATCATCAGTGCTTGCTTTCAAGGTAGAGAGCATGACAAATTTTGTCTCTGGATTTTTGAAGAGACGTTTGAAGTCAGGATGGCGAATGACATCCTGAGTATTTTTGGCACTAAAAAAATCTGTTGGACCTAAGGCAATTTCTTCTAAATGGAAATGGCTGGCATTAATTTCATCAGCAACTTGAGCTATGATTTTAAGTTCTTGATCTAAGTTTTTTGAGTTGGTGCCTTTATTGACGTAACAGCCTGCACAGCTAAATTCGCAGCCATTCAAAATATCGATGTTCATGAAGAAATAGAAGTCATGAGACTTATCCAAGTCCCAATTTACTTCTCCTGCATGATTCATACGATCGAATAGCTTTTCTCTGATCATGGATTATTCTTTTATTTCTGCCATTAGATTGTTTTCTTTGACCATTTTCATCGCTAAAGCACTTAATCCAGCAAAAGGGGCTAGATACTTATCTGAAGCAAGGAATGAAATTAATTTATCACCGCCGTAAATATATTCGTCAAAGTAGTGAGTGTAGTAAGGGCGTGCTAAAAGATCGTAGTAGTCATTATTCACATTAAATAACAACAGAAATTCAGGAAGGGCCAAAACCTGAGATAGATTTGCACCAACTGTTGGTAAAGGTCCTTCAACTTTAGTCAGCTCGCTTTTTAAATCTTCACAATCTTGTTTTTCCATAAAACTGTTAGAACTAGTGGCGAGATATAGAGGAACAGAAAGAATGAGTTGGACCCAATCATCTAGTAATTCTTTATTATCAAAAATGAAGTCTGTGTACTGATCCAGTGAAAAATCACCTATAACATCCTCGTAAGGCATACGGTGAAATTTATAGCCCAAAATAATGTTGGCGCAAATTTTTGCGAGATTAACGGTCTCAACAACAAACTTTCCTGTCATGTATTCCAAAAGTAGCTCAGGTGTCACACCTTTAATTTCTGCTTTGATCCTCATATTACTAAGAGTCATTAAGCACTGCTTAGGGGTAATTCGGCTATTTGGAATATCGACTCTAAATTGAATGCTTTTATCTTTAAAGTACTCAACCTGATGTTGAGGCGAGAGCGGTAAAGTAACTTCTAAAATTTTTGGAGTACTCATTTCATACCTGGCCTTCTCTGGATAATTTCACAGAGATATAATTGATAAGGGTGGTGTTCATTTTATTATGGTATTCTTTAAAAAAATCTAATTCATGGAGGCAAGGGCCACTTGGATGAAAGAAATTATCTAAGGCAGCTATTTTATCTGCCCCGTAGAATAGATTTTGGACCTTATTAAATTCATCATAGCTCGGGAAAGGATCATGGGAATCAAGGTCATATTTCTTTAATAGAGACATAAGATGTTTTAATTGAGATAGGTTTTCTTCTACCCAGCTGATATCTTTCGTATCGGGCCTTTGAAAGAAGAGCCTATTTAATAGCTGATCTTTTTCAAGAACTGGAACAATGTCATCGTGATCTAAAATATCAGTTCCATTATATTCTTTTAAAAAACGGCGATCATTTAAAATAGTTTCTAATCCGCTTCGTGTGACTTGAATGACCGACATTCCAACCATATAGGACTGAAGCTTTTTAAATTTTTCCCACAAGGCGTTTTTATCTATTTTCCCGTGGGCATATAGAAGAAGAATATACTCAAAAGGTAAGCTTGAAATTTCATTTTTATGGAAGATGAGATCTTCTTCATTAAAGACACCAGCATCGGTTTTAAAAGCCTGATAGAGTTCAAGATTTAATCCGAGTCTTCTATTATCCCAGATCCAGAAGCGCTCATTGGTTTTTTTCAGGATGTCTTTAATGACTTCATCCCCTAAATTATAGACTTGGTCAGCTTGAGCAAGAAAATAAAGGAAGAATGGAATCATATCTTCATGTGAAGCATAGATCTTGATTGGCTTACTGTTTTCGGTTTGAAAAAGTTTATTTAATCCAGCGTGGTTCTCTTTAGAAAGTTTTAGAAATTCATTAAAGTCCTCGGCAATCAGAAGAGGTTGGTTATCAGAGAAAATAACATCCTTCCAACTTTTACCGATGTAAATTCGATTACTGGTTGAATAGTTATCAATCAATCCATCAATGCGAGAAACACAAAGATAATTTTTATCTTTAATATTAATAGTTAACATAGAATGGTTATAACCATTCATTATTTGTGTTTGAGAATGGGAGCCTTCAATAGTCGAAGTCACCGTCTTCCTCTTGAGCCGTGGCATGGAGGCGGGAAGTTACCATGGCAATAAGTCCAAGAATCATCAATCTTTACAGCAAAATCATTTTGCATCTGACTCCACGGGGCAGCGAATTTAAAATTGATGTAGCTTGACCCAATGATAGTTGATTTTGCAGGCAGTTGAATATACTGCAGTAATTGAGAAATATTAATCTGTGATGTTTTTGAAACGTCGGAATGGTAAGCACGTACAATTGTTACCAATCCATCCCCTTGTCTGGTTTGTCTAAAAGATCTAACCAGTACAAACGCATTTGCCAGGGCAAGTAAATAATCTTCCGCTGATTTTACTGTGGCCTTGTTCCCAGTTACTGGTACAGATGGGACAGCATCTGGACTTGGGAAACCATGACTTAGTTTTATTCGAGGTACTCCACCATTTGTCTGCGCTGAATAACTGACGTCGTTTCCATCCGCAGTAACGAGTGCTTGAGAAAAGTTTTGAATTGTAGGTGCATCAAACCTAAGCATTTGTCTGAAAGTTACTTTATTAAATTGCTCTCCGGCCATGAATACCTCTTTAAGTTTTTTCTTAAAAATTATACTAGCTCTTCCGGAAAAGAGTCAAAAAATCGCCTATTCACGCAACCTAAAGATCTCTCTCGATTTTTCCATGACCAGGAAACTGGGCACCTCAACGGGCAGGATTGATAATACTCACAGGAAAGGCACTGATTGCTTTCCAGAAAGTGATACAACATGTTGGAATTGTCCTGAAAGTTTATCGTTCCTACAAAGCTCTCTGGCAAATGGCGGTCCCAAAGATAGTTGGTCACAACATTATTTGGCAGAATGTTGCACTTATTAAAGGTGGTGAATTGGATTTCATTGAGTTGAGAATTCTTAACTTTCGTAATAGCTTCCCCAAAAGGAAGAAGCTTAGGGTATTTCTTTAAGACGAGTTGGAGGTATTGGAAATAATCCTCGTCACTAGGAATCATCTGTTGAGTGCTCGAGTCGGGTAAGAAGTCATCCATGAAAATGGGAAAACGCTGATAGAGAGAGTCGAAGACAGGATCCCCAACTTTAAGTTTGTTGATGGCTTCCTTTGTTACAACTACGTTGATATTGGAAATGTAATTTTTCAGATATTCTATATTTTCTAAGTATTTTTTTGTAATGGGACGTCCATATAAGTCATAAGAAGCAATAAGTTTTAAAAAAACTAACTGGTTCATCTCTTCAAGCCATTCTTTAATGATCTCTGTTTTAGTCGTGAGCATATTGCTTACGAGGAGGACTCGGGGAATAATACCTTTTTCCTGACATAAGACTTTATAAGCTTCGATTAATTTACGGTAACTCGTAAGAACGTTTTGTTTCTCCGTTATCAGTCTGTCCTGGAGAAGTTCTCCTCCAACCAGATGGAGATTTACTAAGGAGATATCGTCATCGATGGTGTCCAGAAAATCAGAAATGAGAGGAATTTTTGAAAGCATTTCCTCTTCAGTCATTCCGACTGTTGCCTTCTTCTCATGACCGCAGAACGAACAATTCACATCACAATTTTCAAATAGTGTAAGCTCGATTTCTGCGACTTTCGGCTTTTTGGGACCGATAAGTTCTTTAACTAATCCTGAAGGTAATTCCATTCATCCCTCGGTAAAGTTTGAAGTCCATGATGATCAAGCATATATTCTTCGCGGATGAGTCTTTCAGTAATACTCATTCGTGGTGAATCCCAGATAATCTTGTTCCTCGGTACACTGGTCAGGATCGCATCATAGGTGGATCGATCTTCATCATAGGTTTTAAAGAAAGGATCATTTCCGTTCATCAGGTCTTTTTGATTTAAAACGGTGAAAAAATCTTCATTGAATTCTCGGGCAATCAGATCCGCAACTGCTATCGCCACCGCCCTGGCGGCTCCCGGAAAACGTAAATAAGAAGAACCATCGAGTAGGTAAGTAACAGCGTCCTCAATTACCGAATGGGGTTCTATGGTGTAATTGAAGTTTTTATGTTCATCTTCAAAGTTTTCATGCCCACGAAGTTGATAAAAAACTGTTCTTCGGTACTCATACTCTTTCATGTTGAGGCCTCATAATAGGAATCGTTTTCAATTTCTATCGATGGAGCTTCGTAGTTAATGGTCATAATATCATTAGCAATGCTCTTCATGTTAAGACAGTGCTCTTCAACCATATCTTTGGTTTTTAAATCTTTAATATGTTTTCGGCATCCATTACAAATTTGGAACATTGGACAGGCGTAACATTCTGCTTTGAGAGCATCTAGCTCTATCGCATCCTGCAAAGGGGTAAAGAATTTGTTGTTTTTAACTTCTTCCTGAAAATCAATTTCATACTCCCGATCATCTCCAAAGGCGCCGCAGCTATAGTACTTACCATCAGGATGAAGAAGGCGAATGCCTTCATCACAGCTGCGGTGAAGCGGGCACGTGGTCGTATTGGTCTTATGAAGACGATTGGCCATCTGACGAGTGTTATATTCGTGATCGGCCAATCCTTCTTTCCAAATCTCCAGATACAATTTGTAGACGTAAGAAAGAGGAAGTGGTTCAGCGCATTCTCCACTCATGTTGGAATAATTCAATTTACAGTCCACTCCCAGACGTTTTGCCAGGCGGACGTTATCAATTGCATTTTGAAGATTACTCTTCTCAACTACAGATATAAATGAAGGCCTGTAGCCAACTTTCTCAAGCATCAAATCTGAAATCTTAACGAAGTCTTCTTCTGTAAAAACACGCCCCGGACGAATCTGGCGTCCCTCTCCATATTGAAAGGAAGTACCAACGTGAACTCGGGGGTGGCGAAAAAGTTTAGTCCATGACTTTTCCGGAAAATCATTTTTCCATTCAAGCCAGAATTTCCAGAGATTAGTGGTAATGGAAATACGGGCAGGATACTGATGTTCTTCTAAATGAGAAATAAGATCCCAATAATAACTTACAGGCATCATAGTTGGGTCACCACCATTAACAATGATCGTTGCCGTCTGTGGAAACCTTTTTAGAAAATCAAAAACCTGATTTAAATGCAGACGCTGTTTCTTATCATCCACAATGTAAGTGGAGCTGCAGAAAGTGCAGGAGAAATTGCACGCTTCCGTTGGCTTAATGATTAAATCCATCGCCCTATTGATCATAAGTTCAACTTTATCGGCATATCAAAAATGCCATACTGTTGGTTAATGGTCATATTTTTTGGCCACACTCCAAAACTGAGATGAATTGATGGAATGTTTTCGGCAACTGCCCGATGGCGGGCCCCATAAGGAATGAAAAGAATTTGGCCTTCTTTTAAGCGATAAGTACTCATAGAGGCATCAGGTTCTTCTACTTCAAAAAGTTTTTCCCCTATCTGAACCATGACAAAAACATCCCTATCATCAGTGTGCCATCCAAAACCCGTAGCCTGGGCCGGTGACAAATAGAGATGAACATTGGTGGGGGCCTGAAAGCTTGCGCACTTATCAATAATTTTCTGATTCCAGGTTTCAATTTCTTTTATCACAATGGTTTGTCCATTCTGATAAGCTTCCTCGAGCTTTTTAATTCTATCCGGGACAATTCCATACTCAAAATTTCTGGTATCATCGTACCGGCCTTCCCCTGAAACAATGAAATGAGAATGCATATCATGGAGATACTCATTCCGAAGCATATTCAGAATGTCCGTCTCATCCATTAGTTTTGTTTCTTGTAGAGGAGCTTCCCATACTTTTGAAAAATCATTTGTTCTTTTAAATTCCATGTGGACCCTCTTGATTTAGCCCAATAATTAATTTTTTATAGAGAGCGGTATCATTATCGGCCATCATTTGTTTCCAGATAAGTTTCGGTGCTGCACAGTAGTCGCCGTCCCAGGAAAGTTTATTGCAATCACTATTACAGTATTCAAAAGCTGGACATTTGTAACAAATTGGATTCCGTTCCAGACTCTCACAAGCAATGGCCTTTAATCTTTTTTCCGATTTTAAACTATTCATTACCGGCCATTCAATGTGGCCCCAGTGATCAATCGGCCCGGTATTGGGACATCCGCCAATAGTTCCATCGGCATTTATCGTCAATAAACTCTGCTCGCATATACGGCATCGATTTGCCGTATGTTTATGATTTACATAGGCATCTGCAAGTTCAGAGATGAGCATGTTGCCAATGTATTCGTAAGTTTTATGTTCAATACATTGATTGAACATTTTATGAAGCCACTCATCCTGTGCCTTATTAGAAGGTATAATTTCAGAATTTAACTTCGCGTTCCCATCGGAAGTTATGCGTTCAAAGAGAATGTGCTTAAAACCCAGTTTATGGGCATAGTTCATGATCTCAATGGGTGTTTTTTCTTCAATAAGTTTCTTGGTGATGGAAACAATCATTGTCATATAGTGCCCGTCTGTTACGAGGTCACGTACATTTTGTTCCCACATCTGGATCTGTTTTTCTTTGTTGCCGGTTGAACCGAATCTTATATCGTGGTCCCAAGAAGTACCGAATCCATCGGCCAGAAGAACGTCTTTAAAAAATTCTCTTTTTTCCTGGGTTAAAGGATAGACTAGGTTCGTTTGGGCGCCGAAAGTGGTTCTTGGAAAAAGGTTAAGCAGTTCCTCATAAACTTTGCGCATATCACTGATGGGTGCCAAGAGAGGTTCTCCACCATGAAACATAAAACGAACACTCTTAATCCAGGGACAGTATTCTTTTAATTCCCGAAAAAAATGGATTACCTTGTCAGGGTTAAAAAAGATCCGGGCTCCTTGAGAACCACTCGTAAAGCAGTGCTGGCAATTCAAGTTGCAGGTTTCAGTAGTCTTTAAATAAACGTTTAAGCTGGATGACAATATCATTATTCAATATCATCATTCGGAGTTTACAAACTGTCGATGTCCGCGATTAGGTTAAAATCCAATTTTTTGTCTGACTCTGGTAAGTGAGGCGAATATTACCAAAACTGTCCAGGATTAAATCTTCATTCTCGCCCAGTATCGCCGTGGAATCACTGCGGACTGTAGCAGGAAATCTTAAGGCAGTATTGGGGATTTCTAGTAAAACTTCGTCCCCGTCGCGAGGCTCAGAGGGGAGCTTAATAATCGTATTCCCCTGGACCAAATGAATGTCGCCAACTTTTAGAGCAAATTCTTTCTTCTTACCCCAATTCCATAAGCTTTTTAATGTTGTGACTTCAACATTGGCCTGGGCCATGCTGGCGGTCGTGCTAGCTAAGGCCATGATAATACCTGTAAAAAATTGTCTCCTATTCATGTCAATCTCATCGTCACATTTATGCCAATTGTTTAATTGGAACCGTTATATAATATAATAAGTAAAAGTTAATAAACTTCAAGGATGTTAGGTGTGACTAGGAACAACCGAGGATTTGCTATCGTTGAGGTGTTAGTGGCGGCTGCCTTATTAGGTGGTATCGCCTTGGCAATCTCAAAGCTAACTCAGGATCAGTTGAAATCAACTAAGACTGTGGAAACTCGCTTTGAATACAATGCTATCCTTAATGATATTAGAGAAATACTGGGAAGTAGACAATCCTGCCAAGCTACTTTTATTGATCAAAATGCCATCAATCTACCTGCTGGGACAGTCACTAAAATCATGGATACTAGAACGAGTCCTCCTTCGGAAAGATTTATCGCAAATACAGATTATAATTCGGCTCCTCAGTATGGGGCGGGTGGCACAATTCGCATTTTATCATTTCGCTTGAGCAGCACTATTGATCCCGAAACTGGTTTTAGCGGTACTTCGCGTGTAGGGACCACGAACTTATATGTAAAATTCGCCTTCGGTACAGATAAGACTTATTCGAGTAATACAATTGAAAGAAAAATAAAACTCAATGTAACAACTCACTCTGTTGCTGACAGAAGAATTCTCGACTGCTCTTCAACTGGTGCTCAAGCTGATTATGAACTCCGTTATGTGAATGTTAATGGTGATTACATGGATGGTCCTCTTGAAATCCAAAATGGCGCTTGGATCGATATTCGGCCAGGAGCTTCGATTCAGGTTCAGAACGGCTCCAATATAACTTTAAATGGAAATGCTTATATTGATTTCCTTTCGGATAGAAGATTAAAAGAAGATGTTACTCCTCTTCCTAAAGTCCTAAAGAAGCTAAGTAAGTTGCGACCTGTAACTTATAACTGGAAGGAAGATGGAAAGGCTGACCAAGGTTTAATTGCTCAAGAAGTGAAAAAGATCTTTCCTCATTTGGTCCATGAAACAGCTAGTGGTTACTATTCCGTAAACTATATTATGCTAACTCCTCTCTTAATTAAAAGTGTTCAGGAATTAGATGCGGAAAACCGGCAACTCAAAAATCAACTGCATCAAATTCGTAACGAACAAAATAAGATCAACACCATGATTCATGAAATGAGGAAAGAAAATTGCCTGAATAGTCCTCAATCAGAAATTTGTAAGTGAGGTAATTTATGGGACGATTACACGGTTATCTAACAACTATTCATTTTGGTACCACGGGAAATGTTCTTTTACGAAGATGCACCATTAATAGTTCAACAGGCGATGTAACTCTTCCGGGCATGAATACAGGTAATGGTCTTCAACTGGTAGGCCAATTTTCAGCAGATAAAGTATGGAATGCTGTATGGAATGACGTTGCAGACTTCCAACTCCTCTGTGATGAACTCATTCCCGGAAAATGTTATTTTGACACAAAGGATGGGGCCAAAATTTGTAATACCCGCTGCCAAATGAGTGTTATAGGAATTGCCTCCGATACTTTCGGTTATGGAGTTGGTTGCGGAGCGAACCCTAATAGAGAAGTCCCTATTGGGGTTGCTGGCTGGGTATTGGCCTACGTTGATAAAGAATATGAGTGTGGAACTCCACTAACAAATGATGAATTTGGTAATCTGACTGCTATGACAAGAGATGAGAAGCTAGAGTACCCTGAACGGATAGTAGGCCTCTATAAGCGTAAGGAAATGGATGAATTCTGGGGGCCGGAAGGCACTAAAATTGAAGTAAAAGGCCGACATTGGGTGAAGATCAAATAGATCTTCACTCACAAAATGATCTTTTTTTAAAAAAAACACATTCCTCGAAAAAATCCCGTTGACAGCGTCTTAAGATTTCCCTAAATTAGCCACTCGCGAATTTATCGAAGTTGGGGGTGTAGCTCAGCTGGGAGAGCATCTGCTTTGCACGCAGAGGGTCGCAGGTTCGATCCCTGTCATCTCCACCAACTTTTAAAATCTTCCAAAAAAGATTTTAAAATGATCGCAAAAGTTTCTAAAGATTTTTTAAAAAAACTCTTTACGAACTAAAAACGGTCTGATAAAACGCTAACCTCTTTGACAACTTAATAACGAAATAAAGTTTTGATGCTGTAACAAGCGTCAAGATGAGATGAGAAAGGAAC
>DISW01000009.1 GCA_002422605.1 Bacteriovoracaceae bacterium UBA6200
CTTCTGCTTCTTTAATTTCAAATGGACAAAGTTTATCAAGACGATCAGCTAAAGCTTTTGAGAAGCCAGCAGGAATATGTTGGGCCACAAGGATAGGAGGAATATTATCTGGAAGCTGAACGAATATTTGCTGAAGCGCTTGAGTCCCACCTGTTGATGATCCAATAGTGACTAAATAATCATTGCCATTAAATTCAACTGTGCTTTTACGAATTCGTCCCTTAGGAGACAAAGGTGCTGTTTGCCATTTAGATTTTAAAGCTGCTTCCATTTTATGCAAAAGCTCATCTTTAAGAATGTCCCAGGCGCCTGATTCAGGTTTTTGTAAATAATCTAAAGCACCAGCATCGAGCGCATCCATAACTAATGATCCATCTTCTTTTGGCTGAGATGTAATCAGGAGTGTAGGAATCCGCTTAGGAGCTAGAAAGCGTTTCATCGCTTCAACACCGTTCATTTTTTCCAGGTTAAGGTCAAGAGTTACCAGATCCGGATAATGTTCTTTAAGGGCCTCTGAAACATCCTCGGCACGCTCTACTTCTGCCACCACTTCCCAATCTTCAAATGAGGAGATCATATGTCGAAGAAGCTTTCTGATAGTCGAAGAATCATCGACAATCAATGCCCTCTTGGTACGTTTTCCCATGTAACGAACGACCCCTTTTGCTAAGTCCATTTGAATGGCGGGAGTCGTTGAGAAGGTAATAATTTTTGATCCGACAGGAATATCAAATTTGGGAAACATTGATTTTACAAGTTTGAAGTTTCCAAAAATTTTCCACGGAATGGTCTTTTGTTTTATCCATGAAATCGGTAAGTCCGAAATCGATTCGCAAATAACGGCTTCTGCCGGGATAGAATCTTTCCAGACAAGTACTACATTCTGTGGAAGGTTGAATTGCAGTAAACCTGTTTCACCTTGAATTATTTTACCAAGATAGAATTCCACTATTCACCTCTAAAAAACTTATTAATGAGATAATTAAACGAAGTTGTTGGAGAAATATCATTGGCATCTGATTTAACTCCTTGGGGAGCATTTTCTTCAACCACCATAAATTCAGAACTTCTTCGTTTCAAGTGCATTTGTTGATAGTCACCAGAAGCGAATCCTAACCACATCACAGATGTTTTTATAGTATAGGTGGATTCTCGAGCGAGGGCATAATCAACTTTCTCCGCTTTTCTGAGAGAAAATTGAATCCTCTCTTTAAAAGACTCAGGAAAAGTTGGGCCATTAAATTTAAAAATGAGATGATCTTTTTCCCAATCATGCTCATTTAATATTTTTTGCACTTTAAGTTCATCTCCTGAACCGAAGTTAAAAATAATCGCGCCGTGAGGTCGTTTTTGCTCCGTTACAGCTTGGCGGGAGCTGGTTACTGAAATATTTTTTCTATTCAACCAGCTCATTTTCAACTTCTGAGTGAGCTCTTCTCCAATCTGATCAACATTAGTTAGAGATGGCTTTTCAACAAAGTCCATGACACCCAAATTTTTCATAGGTTCAATCAAAGGTGTATGTTCTCTACCTACAGAACTCACAACAATGACCGGAATACGCGAGGCCACTCCGGAAGTTTGGAGGAAAGTAGGGCCGTCCATTTCCGGCATGTGAATATCCAGAGTAATGACATCAGGCCTTAAGGTCTTAAGTTGTTCAATCGCATCAAGACCGCTTTTAGCTGTACCGATAATCTCAAACTGAGGAGGTCTGAGTATTTTTTTCAAAATACTAAGAATTGTCGCTGAGTCATCGACACAAAGGACTTTAAGCGGAGATGGGATTGTTTCTGTCTTAGGAGTTGAAGCTTTAGGAAATTCCAGCACAACAGCTTCTTGGCGCTTATAAACTGAAGGAGAAACACCTCTGATGGGTAACCCATAACCTCCTAAGGACTCACTTAAACCGGTAATAAGAGTTCCGTTCGGACGTAAGTGTTTTAAAAGCGAAAGAATAATCTTCTCTTGATTTTTATTGTCAAAATAAATCAACACATTTCGACAAACGATTACATCATAGAATTCATCTCTTTTTAGAGAGAGATCCAAAAGATTCATGGTTCTAAATTCAGCATGTGATTTCAAAGATGGTTTTACTTTGTACCAATCTGCAATTTCGGCTTTTCCTCGAAGCCAATGAGGCTCCCAAAGATGCCTCGGAGCAGTTTCAAGTTCTCGGCGATGATAGACACCATTTTCGCCTTCTTTAACTGAAGCCTCATCAATATCACTTCCCATGACTGTCCATTTCATCGTCGGATCAATCTTTGGCATATGATGTTCCATCCACATACAAAGAGACCATACTTCCTGCCCTTTAGAAGCGGCCGCAGACCAAATTTTTAAGCAGTCTCTTCCCTCTTTACGGACATTTTTAACGAGTGAAGGAAGTTCACTTGCGAGCCATTCGAAGTGAGCAAATTCTCGAAAAAAAGAAGTGAAGTGAGTTGTTAATAAACCAATAAGAATTTTGTTTTCTTCTTCTTGATGTTGTTTCCAATAATTTCGGTATTCATTAGGATCAGAAATTCTAAGATCGAGACATCTTCTTTTTAATCGCGACTCAACCATTGGACGCTGTTTAGTTTCCATTACGTTACCAGTAAGTTTAGTGATCACTTCACTAATATCTTTTACTAGTAATTCCCAATCGTTTGTTAATTTGGCGGCCAGACTCATTACTAATTCTTCCTTGATAAAGCTCTAATCAACTTCGGTTTTATCGAAGGCTGCCTTAAGAAGAATCTTTAGATTTAAATGTTATTTGATAAGAATCAGGTTTCCGGGGATTAAAGAGAAAAAAAAAGGCCTTTTCCCGTCAGAAAAAAGGCCTTTGCTCAATTATCTAAATAATTTTAGGCTTCGCGGATAACATATTTATCTTTGCCTTCATCCACCATCTCTTTAAGTTCTTTACCGACTTTAAAGAAAGGCACTTTCTTTGGAGAAACTTTCACCACTTTTCCTGTTTTTGGATTGCGGCCTTCATAAGCTTTATAGTTTCTATTCGCAAATGATCCAAAACCTCTAATCTCAATTCGTTCATCATCGAAAAGAGCTTGAATCATACTGTCGAAGCAGATGTTCACAATTTTTTCTGCTTGATGATGAGGAAGGTTTGCTTGTTTCTCAATTACGGCAATTAAATCAGCTTTCGTCATGGTCCACTCCTGTTACGGGATCATTCATTCATATTGTATGATTTTGAGAGCTTATCGGCGGCTTTAAATATTAATTTAGTTTTTGCCTCAAAGCCTCGGCAACATTCAATAAATAAAATGTCCTTACAATCCCTATGTTACCGGAATTACAAACACCTATGCAATTTTTTTAAGAGGAATGCCGAAGAAACTTACAATAAGTTAAGAATTTTTCGATCCGACTCGATAAGTCGTTGAGGATTATGGATATGAACCTTCGATTTACCAATATTATCTGCTTTGGCATCCTGCTGGCACTCTCTGTTGCCTGCCAGGATACTATGCCTTCCCGGCAAACAATTACCAAAGGTTCTTCCGCTGATGATGTTTTGGTTTGTCCTGAAGGTCAGGAAATTGTCTCTGAAATTGTAGAAGATCAAATCGTAGAAACTTGCCAGGACATTAAAGTCAATCGCCCTACTGATGCTGTATTCTGGAAAACAGACTTTTGTGCCTGTAAAGATGCAGCTGCCATTAGTTATGGGAACTGTGCTAGCTTCTGTGCCGGAAAAAATACCAGTGGTGCAGAAACCCTTTTTGCAAATTTCAGAGTAACTGAGGCCATCTCTCTTAGTGGCCTTGGGAATCTATATGCCTGGTGTTCAGTGGCCCTTGAGGGAGATTCTCAAAATCCTGAATGTGAAGTTGAGGCCAAAGACTCATCAGGAAATGTCACTTCTATTGAAGTAACAATCCCACCAAACTCCAACAGTGTTCAGGCCAATATCCAGGACAAACTTCAGTATGATAAGGCCTATATCCTTACACTCGTAGAGAGAAGTACCGGGGCAAAGTCGGACTCCATTCAGTTTATTAAATTTAGTTCTGAAATTCCTATTTCGGTCTTAGGTCCCATTAAAAACATTCCCGTTTCACAATACACTTGTATCCTTCGTAATCCTGAACAAGACACATCTACGGGTGACCTCTATTTTATGACGGCCTATCGTCAGCACTTCTATTTCATCCCGCGGATGCCGCCTGATCCTCTTCCACCAGGAATCATGGATCTTGCCTGTCATGATATCTTCAATCCTCTCTATGGGAACAATGATGATGCTCTCTATCCGCGTCTGGAAACTATCCCTGGTATCTTTAACTTATGGGATAACACGGATCCCCGGTTTTACGATAACAACGGTAACGGAAATATGGATGTGAATGATATCATCGTTCAAAAGGCCAAAAACTTTGGCGGATCCATTAACCCTAGTACTAATTTCTTCACTCCATTCAGATGGCAATCAACTCCTCTCATTCAAACTGAGGATGATAATTCTGAAGATGATGTAGAAGCAGTAAGTGATCTCGGCTATTACATGTCACCCTGGATTGATCAAACAACTTTCAAAGCTTACTGCGTGAATGCTACTCACTACAATAGTGATAATCCACTCTTTAAGGCCTTAAGAGATGTTATTGGAGTTGATACAGAAGGCTTGTATGTAGGAGAAAAAATTGCTGAATCTTCGGATGAAGCTGAGACAACCGCCGCCTATAGAGATCTACTTCTCATCCGTGAAGCAGATTTAAAGGCCGTTTGGTTTTATTTAAATGGAAATGTCCCAACCAGACCGAGCGAAATCAATGTTGCTAACAACGCCGTCTTCTTCTACTACCCATTGAATAAAGCTTCGCCTTATGTAAAGACATCGACCCAAAGACTCTACCGAGTCCGAAGTGCTAAAGAACTTAATGGGCAGGAAAATTCAACGACCCCAGGTGGTACTCCCACAACCTATCCTCCTCACGATAGAAGAATTGGTTGCGTACCTAAATTCTAATTTAAATGTCTGGCAATAATTTCGATAATCGGAGTCAGTTCTTTCTTAAATGTATTATAGAAAACTCCTACCGATATCGTAGTCACGAGAGTACTCACCAAAAAACCAAAAAGAAGGGTTTTCTTGAAACTCCAGGCCTTACTGAAAATAGCTTTCTTTAAGAGCCAAATGGAAATCAGAAAAGCTATCCAAAAATGGAGAAACGATTTCATATCGTTTTGCCGAAGAGCAATATCAATCAGGCCCATAAGGGCATCTTTATCCCGTAGGATATCAACCAAAAGGTTATAAATACGAGGATGGCTTAAAAGAAAACTTTTTAAATAACTACCTTCAAAGCGATCCTCAATCAGTGCCTTCACCGCTTCAGGAGAAGCTTCCATTAACTGACTTTCGGAATGAATCTTTTTAATAAGGAGGATGACTCGTTTATCGGTCAAAGCTTTCGCATTGATCGAATCATATCCAAGTTTTTTTAACTCTACAGCAGCATCAAAGACAGGATCGTATTGGGGAGTTTTTTGATTCCCCTCCTGGCATAGACCAGGAAGGGAAATAAGAACTAAAAAAAGTAAGAGAAAAAACCTCATGCCTTCTTAACGACATTTTTCTCAAAAAGAATAGTCATTGGAACAGCAATGAAGATAGTTGAATAGACTCCTAAAACCACACCAATTGTCATGGCAAAAAAGAAATCATGAATAACAGATCCACCCCAGACAAGCATAACAACCGACACACCTAATACAGTGGCAGAAGTGATAATCGTACGTGACATAGTTTCGTTAATAGCACGGTTAATCGTTTGAATGGTTGAAAGCTCTGGATGAGCAGCTTCAATTTCACGAACTCTGTCATAAATAACAACGGTGTCGTTTACCGAGTAACCAATGATCGCCAAAAGTGCCGCGACAATCTGAAGAGAAAACTCTTTTTGAGTGAGAACGAAGGCCCCAACAATGATGATAACGTCATGAAGTAAGGCGGCAATGGCACCTGGAGCAAATTTATAATCAAATCTCAGAGCGAGGTAGATCATAATAGCAAGAATCGCCCAGAAAATCGCCTTCAAGGCAGAAGTTCTAAGTTCCGCTCCGGCCTTAGGACCTACGATATCATTTTTCAAGATTTCAAATTTTCCGTCCGTGTATTTCTCTGAAAGAACTGTATTCACTTGATTTGAAATGGCATTTAAATCTGCCCCTTCATCACTTTCAAGTTTTAAAAGAAATTCATTCTGATCTTCTTCACCGATACTTTGAAGCTGTGAAAGAGCAACATTCTTACTTTCTAAATAAGTACGAAGATCTCCCAACTCTACTTTATCCTGGAATTTAACCTGGATTTCTACGCCTCCGCGGAAATCCACACCGTAATTAAGGCCTTTCGTAAAAAATCCTACTAACGTTGCAATCACAACCAGCGCCGAAAGAACTCCGGCAACCTTAAACATCCCAACGTAATCTACATTTCTTGTTGTACTCATATATATCAATCCTTCGATTAAATGCTTATTGTCTTCTTATTGCCGCGGCCTACGTACCATTCAAAGAGAATTTTAGACACGAAATAAGAAGTGTATACGGTTGTTGCGATACCGATTAAAAGAGTCACGGCGAAACCTCGAACTGGACCGGTTCCGAAATTCAAGAGACAGATACCTGCAAGAGCAGTCGTGATGTTGGCATCTGCAATTGCCCAGAAGGCCTTTGCAAAACCTGTACGAACAGCTTCAAATGGAGTCATCCCTGCTCTGAGTTCTTCGCGGATACGTTCATAAATAAGGATGTTTCCATCAACCGCCATACCGACAGTTAAAGCGATACCAGCAATACCTGGAAGAGATAATGTTGCTCCCACCATAATCAAAATAGAAAGTGTGAAAAGTACGTTTACAACGATAGAGAATGTGGCGATTAGACCTGAAAACTTATAGTAGAAACACATGAAAGCTAAGACCAGAAAACATCCAATCATTGCCGCAACTTGTGCTTTATCAATGGCATCAGCACCTAAAGAAGGTCCTACTACACGCTGCTCTTCAAAAATAAGTTCAACAGGAAGAGCACCTGCACGAAGAACTAAGGCCAGATCCCGGGCCTCCATCATCGAAGCATTATAGTCACCAGTCCCTAAAGTAATCTGAGCAGAACCACCAGCGATTCGACCTTGTACTACAGGAGCAGAATAAACGTTACCATCGAGAACAATCGCCAGACGTTTACCGATATTAGCACCAGTGATTTCTTCAAAGATCTTGGCCCCAGCAGGCTTAAATTCAAGACCTACATAGGGACGGTTTTGTTGTGGATCAATTCGAACAATGGCTTCTTGTAAAGATTCACCAGTTAAGCTTGATCCTGTCTCTACTAAATAGGGCTCCATGCTGGTAACTTCGTTAGTAGATTTATTAATTGTTCTCCCAAAAGCGATTTCAAAACCTTTAGGAAGGTCATTAACCAGATGAGTATTGATTTCTGTTACATAATCAGAAAAGCGCTCACCCTTCTTATATTCAATCCCTGCCTTCTTAACTTTTTCCAATAACTCGTTAAGGGCCATAGGAGCAATATCATCATTTACAAATTTGAATTCAAGCTTGGCGGTACGGCCGATAAGATCTTTAGCGCGAGCAATGTCTTTTACTCCCGGAAGCTGAACAACAATTCTTTCTGCCCCTTGAGAAACAATTTCTGGCTCCGTTACACCGAACTCATCAATACGGTTACGAATAACTTCGATTGATTTTGAAAGAGCTGTATCTTCAATTTCCCGAACATAATCACGACCAAGACCATATTGAAGAGTCGTGCCTGAGTCCTGAGTTAAACGAAGAGGATAACCGTAGAATTCACGAATTTTAGCTTTGGCCGCATCACGGTCACTTTCTTTATTAAGAATAATTCCATGCTTTGGATCACCGATACTTGAAACATCCAACGAACCAAGACTTGATTCAATACCAATGTCTTTTAAAGTTCCTTGAATTTTCCTGGCGTAGTTAACAACCTCATCCCGGTAAACTTTATTAAAGTCGATACCCAGGACCATATAAAGTCCTCCCTGAAGATCCAAACCTAAGTTGATTTTGGTCTTCACAGGAAATGCGCTATCTTCCTTAAGGTTAAAAAATGTAGGTGCAGTGGTCATCAACGCAGCAATAACCAGCACAGATAAAAGACTAAAACGAAACCACCATCCCTTGGCCATGTAAACTCCACTCTTTAAAAAGGGTTTTTTAGAATATCTAAACTAGAAAATTTTAAACAATTTCAATAGGTAGAGCAATGAATAGAAGGGCTTTCGCCCTTCTATTTTTAAGATTGATGAGTTTCTTTCTTCTCTTCGGATTCTGGAGTCTGCTCTTCGGGCTCTTGCTGTGTAGCGTCGGTAACTTTTTTTGTCTCTGAATTCATGGTTTCTTGTAATTCATCACTCATGCCTTTGGCAGCATTTTGAAAATCCCGGATCCCCTTCCCTAGCCCTTTGGCCAGTTCAGGCAATTTTTTAGGTCCAATAAAGATCAGAGCTATTAAGAGAATAAGGACTAATTCGCCAAATCCAAGACCGAACATAATTACTTCTTAGCTTCAGAGAAAATAGCAGAAGCTGAACCACCGATATGGGATTTAAGAACTTTCATTCTTGTTCCACCTTCAAGCTCGATTGTTACCACTTTTTCAGCAATGCCAGTTACTTTACCGAGAATGCCTGATTTCGTATAAACTTCATCTCCGTGAGAGAGTTTGTTAAGAAAGCTTTGCTCTTCTTCCATACGTTTTTTCTGAGGGCGAATCATCAGGAAATACATAACAACAAAAATAAGAACGAATGGAATAAAAGACATCCAGGCCGGTTGTGCTGGGGCCTGAGCGGTTTGAGCATGTGCACTTGAAATGAATAAATCTAACATGTTTTTCCTTTTTTACTCCCAACGGTTGGATGAGTAGTTGTTATAAAATGTCTGGTAAAAATCGTCAAACTTCCCCTGGAAAATAGCTTCTCTAGCGCCTTTAACCATCTGCAAATAAAAGTGAATGTTATGGTAGCTGATCAACTGTCCGGCCAGATACTCGCCGACATTGAACAAATGACGCACATAGCTTCTAGAATACCTGGTGCAGACTTGGCAGGAGCATTCCGTATCAGGAGGGAGTCCATCTTCAAGAAAACGCGCTTTTTTAATATTAAGCGGACCATGGGTGGTTAAGAACTGACCGTTACGGGCATTCCTTGTCGGAAGCACACAGTCAAACATATCAAGACCGGCCTTAATGCCGTTTAACACATCAAGAGGTTTCCCTACGCCCATTAAATAGCGAGGTTTTTCTTTTGGCATGGCCGGAACAAATTTCTTACAGAACTCAACCATTTCTTCATTTTTTTCGCCAACTGAAAGGCCGCCTAAGGCGTAGCCATCAAAGTCGAGCTCTTTTAAACCTTCCATACTCTCCATTCGAAGATCATAGTGGAGACCACCTTGAATGATTCCGAAAAGGTGTTGGTGGGATTTGAGTTCAACTGATTTACAGCGGCGGGCCCAGCGGTGAGTGAGTTCCATACTGGTGCGAAGAGTTTCTTTAGTCGCCGGAAGTTTCGGGCATTCATCAAAGGCCATCACAATATCAGACCCCAAAGCGCGCTGAATCTCCATGGATTTCTCAGGAGTGATCAAGTGCTTTTTGCCGTCAATGTGAGACTGGAAAGTAACACCCTCTTCGGTCAGTTTATTAATGTCTGAGAGAGAGAAAACCTGGTAGCCGCCGGAGTCCGTTAGAATCGGACGATCCCAGCTCATGAATTTATGCAGACCACCCATTTTTTCAATCAGCTCATGACCGGGTCTTAAAAATAAATGGTAAGTGTTTCCTAAAATGATCTGAGCATTCAGACGCTCGAGATCTTCCTGCCACAATGTTTTTACAGATGCGCGAGTTCCCACCGGCATAAATATCGGTGTTTCAATCACGCCATGGGAAGTATAGATGCGGCCCGCTCGGGCCTCACCGGAAGTTGCTTCTAATTGGAAAAAAGACATGCCGCCAAAATACAGGAGACACCTCTTATCGTCTACCTTTTCTTAGAATCAGCATACCGTCCCCATAGGAAAAAAAGCGGTATTTATGAGTGACAGCAACCTTGTAGATTTCCAGCGTTTTTTCCCGGCCAATAAGGGAACTAACTAGCATGATTAAGGATGATTCAGGCAAATGAAAATTAGTAACAAGAGCATCGATGGATTTAACTTCTTTACCCGGATAAAGAAAAATAGAAGTGGAAGCTAAAGACCCTGGCCGCTCAAAACGAACGTTTCCATCCTGATATGAACTCTCCAGTGTTCTGAGAGTCGTGGTACCAACGGCAATCCTGAATTTAGCATTTTGGATTTTTTGTAAATTTTCTTCATCAATGGAGTAGAACTCTTCATGCATTTTATGATCAGTAATTCTGGATGTTTTAATGGGAGCAAAAGTTCCAGCTCCTACATGCAGAGTAACCGTGGCAAGCTCATGCCCTTCTTTTTTTATTGTCTCTAAGAGTTCACTTGAAAAATGAAGTCCGGCCGTTGGAGCGGCAACGGAGCCCGTCTCTAAAGCGTAGACTGTCTGATAAGTTCTTTTATCTTCCTCATCCGATTCACCATTTCTAATGTAAGGCGGGATAGGAATTTTTCCGATTTTTTCAAGAGTCTTTAAAAGTTCCTCATGAGTTTGATTGAAGACGACACCGAAAGTTCCGTCTCCCTTAACCATTTTAATTTCGGCCTTAAGGTCTTCAAAAAGAAAAGTGTCTCCTACCTTTCTTTTTCCGGACGCTCGCACCATGGCGGGATACTCTCCATCCATATGCAGTAAGGACAAAATAAAAACTTCTGCTTCTCCCCCTGAAGGTTTTTTACCAATCAGTCGGCAAGGGAAAACCCGGGAGCGGTTAAAAACCAAGGTGGAGTTTTTCGGCAAGAATTTGGTGATTTCAGAGTAAGTTGAATGGGTAATGCTATCCGTTTCCTCATCGTAGACCAGGAGTTTAGAAGAATGTCTGTCAGGCACCGGCCGGTCAGCAATGAGTTCCCGGGGTAAGTCAAAGTTATAGCTCGCGAGCTCAAGATCGGTCATTTTTTCAATCACGCTTGGAAAAGTTCTTATTAGTCGGTAGGATCATTATAGGAGAATTGTTATGATGAGAAAAATTTTAATTTTGTCCCTGATCTCTCTAAGCACCCAGGCCCTGTCTCAAACGGCCATGGAAGAAGCTATCATTCTCAATCAGGAACTACAATTCTTAGAAGATTCTGTTAATAATGTTCAATCTATGGCCTTAGGCGGGAATACTTCGAACTCTTCTCTAAATCGTGCCCTTAATGAAGAGAGCCTTGAGAAAACATATTTTAACGACTATCAGGAAGATGAAGTCAGCACCAGAAGTGCTGTTCCTAAACGCCGAACGTCGAATTAAACTTCTTCCCTAATTCCTGAATCTGTTGCGCTATTTGATCGATAATAGCTTTCACCACTTTAAACATGGCGAAGTTCTGAACTTGCTCGAGAAGGATTTGGAAAATATTCTGAAGGATCTGAATCATGGGAGCTAAGTTAAATTTTTTAACAACCATATCAAAAAGAGAATTGGCCTCCAGCACATCCTTCCCTTTTACAACGTATAATGGATTTTTATTCTTCATGAATTAAGCTCCTGTTGAACTGCCTGGGCCATGGCCACAAACTGCCGCTGCAGATCCTTGTACTCAGATGACTTATATTGGAAAACAGATTTCCCTTGTGCAAGAGATTTACCGAACTGAACCTTATTGGTAAAGGCTTCATGCATAGTTGCTTCGCCAAGAGTCACTTTTATTTGTTCTAAATCAGTGGCCGCCTGTTTTCTTCGAGTATCAAAAAGATTCGGAATATATCCAAGATTTTTAGGCGTTGAAGTGATCTCCATTTCTTCAATGTCAGAGACAACCTGAAGGATATTTTTAAGACCTTGCTCAGAAAAACGATCAGGGACAAAGGGATAAAGAACCCCGTCCGCTGCACAAAGAATATTCACCACCAATAAACCTAAAGTCGGTGGTCCATCAATGATGATCACGTCATACTGAGAACGAAGTTCATATTTCTCGATGAATTTTTTTAAAATGAGCTGTCTCGGAGCATTGATTCCGGCCACAGTTAATTCGAAACCTGAAAGTTCCTGTCCGGATGGAATGAGATCAATTCCCTCAGAACTTTTAATCAAGACATCATTGATGAAGGTCGGAGTATGCAGTGCTTTTAATTCTTTAATGGAATTTATCAAAAGATGATGGATGTTTTTACGATCATCTGACTTTGGAATTTGAAAGAGAGAACTAAAGTTGGCCTGAGGATCCATGTCGATGCAAAGGACTTTTTTCCCTTCATGAGCATAGGCATGAGCGAGATTGAAGGCCATAGTGGTCTTACCTACACCACCTTTCTGATTCATCAAGGCCATGACCCGTCCGGAGTTAAGAGATTCTTCCTGATGAGATTTAAAGAAAGAAAACATGACTAAATAGCTCCTTTCAAATGCCAACAAAATTGGTCAGTGGATAGCAATCCTAGAAAATTGTGCCCCTCCCATGGGCTTTTGTAAACCATCGAATTCTAATGAATTTTCAAGCTTTCCCCGACTAGAACGCTAAGAGAATGTCAAAATATTCTTAACCAAAATTATTTACGGCCTCCAAGTCTAAGGAATTTTAAGCATTGTCCCGATAAACCTATCGAGACGGATCGAAAAGGAATGGACCATGGTTGGTTTAAAAGCTTTCTGGATATTATTAAGTACTCTCATGTTTGTGGCCTGTGTGCCTCAAACTAAGCAAACGGAGTGTGCATCGAACGAAGCCTTCAACGCTTCTCTTCGCACATGTGTTCCGATTGTTCAGGGAGCTTCTTCATTTATTAACATTAAAAGTTTTGTGCCGCAGTTTACTCAGACTCGTTCTAAGAACGACACTACCATGCTTACCTTTTCTATCGTGGTAGATAATCCTTATAATCAATCTCACTCTGTTGAATGGGAACGTGTTTTTAATGCCGCTCCTACTTACATCTGTTCAAACTCATATACTTGTTCATTTCCTGCTTCATATCTGGGAACTGTTCTGGGAGAAATTGGAACTCACATCATTACTGCGAAAGTTAAAGATGGTAACGGCGCAGTCGTGGCGGCCCATAGTTTTGAATTAAAAGTGAATGAACTTCCACGACCAGTCATTATTCAACCAGTAACGCCATCGGATCTGACTTTTCATGTCTATCCAACTGATCCGCGAGTCCAGTTTTCTTTTAATATCAAAAATAATGGTGCTTACCTTACGGCATCTCAAAACTATCGTACCGAGTGGATGATCCTAAAAAATGGATCTGTCATTCATACAGAGAGTGATGCCTTTACAAATTTCACCTCGACTGGGACAAACAGCGCTTACTTAGGAAATCCAACCAGTTTTCCTCCTTCTCCTACTTTCAATCCAGCAAATTTTGGTGTGGGTAGCTATTCTATTCGTGCGTCGATTAAAAATGATGACCCAGGAGAGATCGTTGCAGAACAATACTGGAACCTGGATGTTTTGCAACCGCCGCTAGCGAATGTCACTAATATTTCGAGCCCTGAACCAGGAAAACAAATTACTGCTCATAATGGAATTAGTTATCCTGTGAATCCTGCGGTTCCTGTCCTAAGCTGGTTTTATGATACATCTACTTATCCTGAATTCTGCGTAACTGTAGATGATAGAGATGGCACTTACGCTGCTGACGGGAAATCAATTCTGGTAAAATTTTATCTCAACAGCCAGGGCGGAGACATTTGTACTGTAAAAACTGATGACACTCCTGGATCTCAACAGGTTTGTTTGATCGGGGCCAAATGTCAAACAGGTGCTGCTCCTGTGATTTTTAACCCGGCCGCTTTAAAGTTCCACAACTCAAGCACTTATGTTGAGCAACCTCAAAAGGTATCGGCGCGTCTCTTTGATGAAGCGACGAATTTAGAATTCGAACGTAGTAATATTTTTCCTTCTTTGGGATCTTATCCGATTGAGTGGAACGTTTTAGTTAAGCCTGTGAACACCGCCCCTCAGATGAGTTTTGGTCCTGTTGCTCAGAACCCTACAGGTTGTGCTTCTACAGGGGCCTATACCCGATCGGGCTGTCAGGTAAATCAAGGGCAACCATTTCTTGTGAGTTTTACTGTTAAGGATGACTTTTACAAACCGGATGCTAATCCGGAAGAATTCCGTTGGAACGTCGATTTAAAATTAAACGGCACTAACCTTATTGTTCCTGGTGTGCAAACCGCATGCTTCAAGCCTTCTGGTACTGGTATTACAACACCAGCTGATTCTGGCCCCTATGATTTGGCCAATGCCCATAAGGGGACCAATCAATGGGCCTGCCAGATCACTGTTCCGCACCACACTCTATCTGGTCCATTAAGTCCCAATGCTGGTCAATTTTCAGTAGTGGCCACGATGGAAGATCAAGGCTCTCCCGTTGGAGGATTAAGTCTTATTTCACAAAGTTTGACCTGGAATCTCGTGGTAACTGAGACCAATGATACTTCTCCGACAGCTATCGGTATTGCAGATCAAAGTGATAATTTTCTTGCCTTAGATAAATCAACCGTATCAATAGGCACATCTAGTGTTGCTCTTAATCCAAGCGCTGCTACTAATTCTGTCTACGAAAATGAAACCGTTCGTTTTAATATTCGCACGACTGATCAAGAACGAGATAACTTAAAATTCAAAATTTCTCTTTGCACGACAGTTGATTGCTCAGGGAAAATGACTGTTTCATCTCCGGCCTATATTGATTTTTTCCGGAATCTTCAAGCAGATCCTTCTAAAGTCGAAGCTGTTCTGAATTACGACTACACAATTGATGAGTACTTGCTACAAAAGGCAAACATTGCGCTCACGAGCAATAAAGATCTCCCTAACAAAGTGAGCTTTGAAGTTGAAGTATTAGATGTTCCAAGTATTCTCATTACCCCTGTAGCGATACAGACAAAAATAATGAGTTTCTATGTTAAAAACTATAATCCTGCCCCTAAAGTTAATACCCTCTCAGCTAGTCCTAGCGTTGGGTCAACGATTCCGGTTCTTTCAGGTTATCCTGTCACTATCAATCCTGGAACTGTGACCGATGCTTCTGCTCCTGGAGATGAGAAAACAATCAAGTACCAATGGTGGGCACGTATTGGGGCCGCAGCTTGGAGTGAAATTGCGGGCGCTGATAAAATTGCTCTTCGCTATACCCCAGGTAATATTGAGGCCAATATTGAGGTAAAACTTTGTACTGGAAATCCTACTGCTAACCTCATTGATCCAAATAATGCTGACCCTAGTTACGAGTCATGTTCAGAATCATGGACTATCGCCTCGAGAAAATCGATCGAAGCCCTTGCTGTTCCAACGAATAGAATCCTTGGTGATCCAGATGTTGAACTTGAATCTTCGAGCGATGAGATCGCAGTATGGCATGACAATGTTAATCCAGGCATCGTTGATACCTATACCTACTACACTGTTTATAAAGGAATGAGTACTTCATTACCTCAAAAGATGCTTTATGTTGATAAAACAGTGAAGAAGAAAAACGGTGAATTAGTTTCAAAATCAACGATCAGTTTTTCACCACTCGACGACACTACTGAGGTTGATGTCTCAAATCTTTCTATAACAGGAACTACAAATTCTCTCTATATCGCCTATTTCGCAAGTTTTGATTCTAGCTCTTCGGCCATGATTCCACGAGTGCGTCGAATTGATATTTCAAGACCTACACCTAATCTTGTTCCTAATTATCCAAAGTCAGATTCACAACCAAAAGAGCAATTTGGATTTAACTATGTTCATTATGAAATAAATACTCTGTGTACGGCAGCAGGTAACTGCTTCCCAACTGCCGGCGGTAATGGAACTCCGGCAAAGATTACATTTAATTCGACTCTCACTCCTGGAGATACTATTGAAATTAATGGGTATACCTTTACCGCTTCAGGTACTTCAATAGCTGATCCAAAAGATATTTGTGCAGCAGGAATATGCACAGACGTGAATTCAACTGCAACAAACCTTGCTAAAAAGATTAATGATTCTAAACATTTCCTTTTAGAAGGAATTACAGCAGAAGTTGATGGGGCAGAAGTTCTTCTATTTGGCCAATACAAAAGTGATTACATTGATTTCGACGGATTAATTGGAGAAGTTGTAACGGCAAAATCGTTAGGCAAAATTTTTGTTTATGATAATTACTGGCACTTGCCTCTCGTCAATGCTCTGACTGCGCAAAATAAAGTAATTGTTCTTTCTGGACCAACGCAAGTCCATCTACAACAGTCTGATCCAAAAGCCTCTGTAAGGATTAGCGATCTTGATGGCCTGGTTGCTGATTCGGATGATATGGGAGAAACAGCTTCATTTGATTCCGCTCTTAGCCAATCTAACGAGCTTGTTTTTGCCCGCATTTCCGGCAATCCTGGCGATGCCGGTCGCATGAAAATATTCCGTTATAATTGGGGAACCTCATGGACAAAATCAGTTGGTCCAGGAGCTGCCAATAAGGTCATTTTCGATTCACTTGACTTTGATATTGTGAAATTTGCAGCCGATGCTCCTGGTAACAACTTCTATTACGTCATGGCCCGAGAAAAGTCGGCCAATGGTGGAAAATGGCACATTGGTCGCTATGATTCTAATTTGAGTTCATTTGCTTTAGAGGATGAGCTAGATAACCGCTTGTTATCGAGCAAAGAAGATGAAGTCTTTGGTAATACCAATCATCACTCCACCACACTGATGAAAGTGCCGGTTCTGGTTTCTGTCCCTAGTGTGCCCGAGGCCCGTATCTTCTTTAGTTCTGTTGGATCAGGAACTGACACTTATCCTCGCCTTGCCCAGTGGAAATCTGATGACATGATAAGCTGTGGCTCATGTGTCTCTCTTACTCAAGAGCCGATGCTTGCTACTGCTAAAATCGGAGTCTCGCAAGTTTCAAGCAGTCTTGAATTTGGATCGCCTGGGTTTATGGTTACCAGAGACGCATTTTTCGCTGGCTTCCATCTCATAGATGGTGCTGACGCCAAACCTTATAGTGGTATCATCAACGCAAGAGCTGAAGCTATCCAGTCAAATACTTTGGATGCTACAGGCCTGTGGAGACCACCTTTCGTATTAGATCAGTAGGAAATTTTTTAAGAAATGGTATGATGAAGATATATGTATCTTCGTCATGCCATTTGTATCATCCTGCTCGCTTTCTGTGTTTCCGCACAGGCCTTTGAACTCATCATGGTTCAAGGGGTTTCAAGTAGTAAGAAAACCTTCATCACTCGAAATGGGAAGCGCCAAGGATTAAATCCGGGTATCACCGGAACCTTTACCGCCCAGGATATTTCTATCCTTGCCCGCGCTAAGACCGTTAGTGGAAATTACACTCAATGGGAAATCATGAATAGTGACGCGATTGTGCCGTTTGAAAAAGGGGCAATTGTTACCTATTATCCGGCCACCGAATATATCTGGGCACTGGCACCTGAATCAGAGAGGAAGAAATATATCAAAACTGAGCTCGCTCAGATGAGAAAGTCTTTTGTCTTTAAAGGGGCCTTCAGCCGTGGATTATCTGAATCGGTTTCTGATGCTCCGGCCAACTCTACCCGCCGCGGAGGCTACATGGGTGAGATTTATTTTGAAAAAGACATCTGGGAGAACGTGGCCTTCGATATTGGACTTCGCTATGAAAGAGAAGTCGTGAACATTGAAAAAGCTTCATTAGAAACTTCACGCAGCCTCGCTATTTTTGACATCATTTATTACTTCAGCTCATTTCGTGATTATATTTCCGGCGGAAGATTTTTTCTCGCAGCTGGCCTAGGTTACGGGCTATCCAACACCCAAACTGTTGGTCTCTCCCAATCAGGTCCAGTCTCCCTCCTCCCAACGGTGAAAATCGGAGCGGCCCTTCCTTTCAGTGATACTTGGGAATTCCTGGTTGATGGAGCTTTTGAGAGCTTAAGTACACGGGAAGAACAGGAATCAGGTAGAATTCAAACCACGACCCAAACTAATTTTAAAGCTGGTTTTGGCCTTCGCAGGTTCTTCTAAGCGACTTAACTATTTTTTGCCATTCTCAGATAAAGCTTCGCCAAAGAATCCGGTAAGGTTTGGACGTTCTGAAGGATTTGAAAATTCCCCAGGCCAAATAGTTTTGGTAAAAAGTGTTTTGCAGCAGGATCGACTGTGAGAGCGAAAGTCACAATCCCTTGTCGATCGGCTTCCCTCACCGCTTGTCTGACGTCTCCCAATCCATACTGACCTTCATACTTATCAAAGTCTGTAGGACGTCCATCCGTAAAGAGAAGAAGGAGTTTATGCCGTTCTTTTCGTTGGGACAGAAGATGAGTGGCATGACGAAGGGCCGGACCGATTCGAGTATAACCTGCCGGAGATATGCCATCTACCTGATCCATAAATTTTGACCAAGGTTCTTCAAAGGATTTCCATTCAAGGAATTTACAATCATGCCTGGTATTGGAATTAAAACCGGCCACCATAACCGCATCACCAAGAGTAGCTGTGGCCTCTCCAAAAATCATCAAAGCCTCTAATGAAACATCCAAAACTCTTTTATTTTGAACCCATGAATCGGAAGAAAGAGATGTATCCACTAGCAGCAGGCACGCCATATCACGGTGATGTTTGCGAGTTTCCTGATAAAATCTCTGGTCTGAAGAGTCTCCATTTTTCCTACGACAGGTAATACGGATGACATTGTCGATATCGATGCTTCTTCCGTAAAAAAGCTTTTTTATGACTTTCACTTCACTTGATAGCTGAATTAATTTTTTCTTTAATTTGTTAATCTCTATCGCCCTTTCCTGAATGATCGTTTTTAACGATTTAGTACGATAGTTTTCGCCAGGAGTTTCGGTTCTATGAGTGACACGGCACCAGTCTTTCCTATAAATCCGCTTCTTTTCATCCCATTCATCATATTGGAAGACTTCGTCTTTAGGACCGATAGCAGATTCCTCCTGGAGATCCGACATGATAAATCCCATATCCAGTTCCGACTTATATAAGGAATGTGCCCCTTTTTTACTGCGGATGACTTCCTCAATATTAAGTTCGTCCAATGCATCTGCATGGGCGGCCATATCGTCGGCACCATCGGTTTCCCGCACACCACCGGTATATTCTTCGGCCGTTTCAACTTTCTCAAAATGGTGAAAGACATCTTGCCCGATATTATCTTTATCCTCATCGAAGCTAATTTTTTTTACCTCGCCTTTGGATTTAGATTTTCTTTCACTTGTCACTTCAGGAAATGCAGTTCTTTCTTCAGGCACGGAATCATCAGATTCAATGAAGTGAGTTGCTCGAGGACATCTCCCCCAGATCACGCGAGGATCAAAGCCCATCTCTGTAGGAAATTTGAATAATTTTTCCTTCGGAGCTTGTAACCTTTTTTCTTCCTCACTCCATGTTTCGATCATTACTTCATAGAGTTCACGGTAATTGGGAAACATTTCCATGAGTAAGGTCTGGGCTTCGGTAATTTTACTGTTTACCTGTAGGTAATCCTCATAGGCCGAGAGACTTGATTGACCTATTGGTATTAATGTCGAAATTGCCCATAAGTGAAGAACCAGAAGGTGGTAAGCATCGTAATTGATCTGGCTTGAGGTTTTAAGGGCAAGGAAAGAAGGAAGAAATAGCTTGTTTCCGCTTATATAAGGAAATTCTACCGTTGTTCTAAGCTCCAGGGGGATTCCAAAGATGGCACTAGCGAAATAGGAAAGAGACTCCCTTACTTCATCAAGTTCAACCGCCTCATGAGCGGCCTTCCTGGCGGCCAGAGCATTTTCTTTGTTTCTTTTTCTCCACCTAAAGAGGTAAGAAAATAAATCCTGCTGGATATCCAATTAAGACCTCAAAATACCCTTAAAGATAGAGTGCCACTAAATCTTTAATGGCCCTGATAGTATCTGTTTCATCAGTCAATGCCTGGGCCATCCCCACTTCCGCTGCAAGCCGGGTATTCACTCCCTGCTTAATCAGCAGAGCACTATTCACTATCAATCGTGTGGAAACACTTTCAGCAAGCCCAAGCTCACTTAAAGAGCGAATCTTGTTTGCCAATGCCACAAGGTTTCTGCACACCTTCTCTTCGGCTCCAGTTTCATTTTGAATAATCTGGGCCTCAATTTCTGGTTTAGGATAAGTAAACGAAAGAGCGAGAAACCGCTGGCGGGTTGAAGGTTTCAGTTCCTTAAAGGACTTCTGATAACCAGGGTTGTAGCTCATGACTAATTGGAAGCTGGCAGGGGCAGCAATTGCCTCCGCCAGCGCATCAATATAAAGAATTCGGCGATAGTCTGTAAGAGAGTGTATGAGAACAATGACGTCCTCTCTCGCTTCAACAACTTCATCCAGGTAAAATATAGCGCCGGTTTTGACGGCCCGAGTGAGCGGGCCGTCTTGCCAGACAGTTTCATTACCTTTGATAAGAAATCGACCTAAAAGATCTGTAGCAGAGGTATCTTCATTACAGGCCACGGTAATCAAGGGAATGTTCAAATCATAGGCCATGGCATCGACAAACCGTGATTTCCCGCACCCGGTAGGGCCCTTTAGAATCACTGGAAGTTTTGCCTTATGGCCTTGTCTAAAAATTTCTTCTTCGTCACCGATGGCCTGATAAAAAGGACGAGTGACTGAAGTTGTTTCCAACTTATTCGTCATAAACCTCACCAAGTCGATCTGTTGGCAGACCGGCCTTAATAAATACATAAATATAAGCCAGGATACCACTTGCAAAAAGAGTGGCGGCCAGTAAAAGACCGATGAAATGGGGTTCAATTTCTGTTTGAACAGTTAAGAAATCCATTCCCATACGGCGCTCAAGCACAACCTGAATAATTCCTGCAATACCAAAGGCAACAGTCATTAAACACATACCAATGTTTGAAGCCCAGAAAGCAAAGGAAGCCATCTTCGAGTTATAAAGCTTTCTACCTGTTAGCTGAGGAAGCGCATAAGTGATGAAGGCCAGAATCAAAGCAGCATAGGCCCCCCAGAAGGCAAGGTGACCGTGCATACCAGTTACTAGTGTTCCGTGAGTCCACTTGTTCCACATAGGAAGAGTATGAGCGAAACCAAGAAGACCTGCTCCTACAAAACTTAATAGAGCACAAGCAATTGACCAATTCAGAGCAAGAGCATTTGGATGCTTTCTTCCACCTCTCTTGGCCATAGTCACAGCAAAGATTGCCATTCCCAGGAATGCCAGAGGTTCAAGAGCACTAAAGAAACCACCAACAGCAAGCCAGTAATTAGGAGTTCCGATGTAGTAATAGTGGTGACCAATTCCAAGAATACCGGAAAGGAAAGTAAGACCAACAATGACATAAAGCCATTTTTCGATCACTTCACGGTCAATACCAGTAAGCTTAATGAGAAGGAAAGAAAGGATACCGCCCATAATAAGCTCCCAAACACCTTCAACCCAAAGGTGTACAACCCACCATCTAAAGAATGAGTCTGTTGTTTGGTTATCAAAGTGGATCATTCCTGGAAGATAGAAAAGTGCTGCGGCCAAAAGACCAAAGAACAAAATGCCAGCTGTCGTCGTTCTTTGTTTACCCTTGAGAAGAGTAACCCCAATATTAGCAATAAAGGCCAATACGTTAACAACTACCAGGTAATCCAATTCACGAGGGATTTCCAGGAATTTTCTTCCTTCCCACCAGTTAAAATGAAAACCAATTACGGCCGTAACTGAAACAACAACCAGGGAGATAAGCTGGACGTAACCGAGCCAAGGCCACTCAAGTTCACGGTCCGTTTCATCCGGTATGATGTAGTAAGCGGCACCCATGAAGCCAGCAAGCAACCACACAACCAATAGATTGGTGTGAGTAGCACGGGCGACGTTGAAAGGAATCCACTCATGAAGTCCTTCCATACCGATTCTTGCAAAGCCCATAATGAAGCCGTAAGTAATCTGAAGGAACAACAGGAGCATAGCAAAAGCAAAGAAATAATAAGCGAGTTTTTGTGATTTAAATTTCATGAGCCAATCCTTTATTCCTGATTTACTGGTTTAGGTGGCCAGTTATTAGTATCAACTTCAGAGATCCATTTTAGGAAAGCTACCATAGCGTCCTGATCTGCCTCATTCATGTCGTACTTAACCATTTTGCGGGCACCAGGGTAAACCATTTCAGGATCAATCAGCATATTTCTGATCCAATCTTCACCTTTTGTCTCATACACCTTGGTCAAGTCAGGAGCATAATAGGCCCCTTCCCCCATGATAGTGTGACAACCCATGCAGTTGTGGCGATCAAAGAGCAATTTGCCCTTTACCACTAATGGGGTCATGTTTTGTTCCTTTGTCTGTTTCGGGATTTGGACAAGAGTGTCGTACGAGAGACTTAAAAAAATCGCTCCGAAAAACACCGTCCCAATCAAGAAAAAATACTTTGCACCGTTCTTTGAGAGCATGAATTTCTCCATATGAGTTAATAAAAATTTACATACCCCTAATATGGACTAATAAGAACAATACGAAGTTGATGCAAGTCATAGTTTTAAAAAAAAGAATTTGTTATTTTGAGGTTAATTGAAAAAAACTTTAATAATAACGATCCATCTATCTAAAGGAAGAAAATGAAGAAGATTGTTTTAACTGGAATTGTTCTAGCAGCTTTTAATATTAATCCCGTACAGGCCGCTCCCCTGGATGCCGCCGGCGCCTCTAAACTTCTAAGCAAGGCCGGTTGTATGACTTGCCATACGACAGATAAAGATAAAATCGGTCCAGCTTACAAAGAGGTCGCCGCCCGTTATGCTAATCCTTCACCAGAAATCCTGGCCTATCTTAAAGGAGAACAGCCGGTTGATTATCTCGTGAAAAAAGTTAGAACCGGGACCAAACCAAAATTAAACAAAAACTGGGTAAAGAGCAAGGCCGGAAAAGCTTACGGGCTTATGACACCTAACCCGCCATCAAAAATAAGCGATGCTGATTTGAAAGATCTTATCACTTACATTCTTACCCTTAAATAAAAAATCAATAGATGAGGAAGAGTGGGATTCCACCTTCCTCACCTCTTGCAATGTCTATTGCTTAGATTTAATAAAGGCAAAGATATCGTTCCATTCAGAGTCTGGCATTTTGAATGTCTTCATGGTTTTGCTGAACTTCTTACTCATTTCAACAGCATCTTTATCACCTGATTCAATCATGGCCGCCGGATTCTTGGTAAATTTAAGCACCCAGGCTTCTGTACGGCGTTTATACAAGCCAGAAAGATTTGGCCCCTGGAGTTCGTCTTTAGCGCCATAAGAAGGCCCAATGCCATGACAAGCTGTGCATCCCCAATCCTCAAAAAGAAACTTTCCATTGGCAATACTCTTAGCGTTTCCTTTTCCTTGAGCAAAAGCAGCAGCTGATAAAGACAATGCGATAACAACGACAAATAACTTTTTCAATGTTCACTCCTTGTTAAAGGTTTATTCACAAACCTTCATATATTTTTTTTCTTCTAACTTATCCACTTCCGTGAAAGTGCTCCAACCAAGCTTCTTCCAGGCAATATAATTCTTGCAATCATTGACCACTCTTTCCGGATGCAGGAGGGAGTGATTAACCATGTTGTATAATGTGATCTTTTTTAAATCCGACTCCGCCAGGCGGAAGGACATTATATACTGAGCGACCATCTCTTTTTCCTCTTCAGTAAGAGGAATATCTGGCATCGTCGCTTTTTTATAACCAAGGTTCAGAGCATTCACTTGAGGACCATCGAGATGAACCTTAATCATCCCTTTGTCTCTTTTTTGGGCAATTGAAGTAAATGAAGGGCCAAAAGCACTCTGCTCCTGGTGATGACATCCCCAACACTTACCCATAAAGACTGATTCTCCCAATAAGACCGGGAGATAGTTTCGTTCCTTATTGGCGACATTGTATTTACCTACGGGCAAGCTTGCATCGAAACGGCCGACTTCTTTTAAAGTTGCTGTATCATAAACCAACAAAGACCCGTCGGTTTCAAAGATACTTAAATAAGCGAGTCTGCCGTCTGCGGAAAACTCAGTATGAGTAAATCTTTTGCCAGGAAGAGGCTTTAATTTTTCTACTTGATGACTGCGCTTATCAACAAGAACCACTTCATCTGTGCCATTATCTATCCAAAGATGATTGGACTTGGGGTGTGATCTGACAAAGAACCCATTCCCTCCGACCTGAACTTTCTTAACGAAACTGAAGTCATACATTTTCCAAATGGTTATGTAATCAGTCATCAAGTGAAAAGTCGCAAAATAAAATTGTCCCCGGTCATACCAATAAGTTGCAGAAGAGAGATGTGGCATGCCTGAAATATCATAATCAAAAATTACTTTTCTATTAGAAAGATCCACTACAGAAAGTTTCTTTCCTCCACGAGATGAGCCAACGATGAATTTATCAAGTGGATCGATAAAGAAATCCTCTATCGGCTCCTTGAGGTCATGGTGAACTAATTTTAGGGAAGTAAAATCAAAAAAACCTATTTTAGGTTTATCCCGATAAGTAAAGACAGCGCGATCTTCCTCTACCAGAGTATAAACACCACTGACCTTACCTTCCAGAGGAACTTCTTTAATAAAGCTTAAATCAACTGCGTTCACTATCATCATTTTCTGAGGCAAGAGACAGGAAGCAAGAAGATATTTTTGATTGTTGGAAAGGGCGATGTTTCTAAGGCTGATACAGGCACGAACTTGTCCGTAGTAACCTCGATCTAATTCATACTTTCCTATATAACCATCCCGACTTGGGACAAAGAAATTTCGGTTGTCTTTAGTGTACTTGATTCCGCCGTGAATGCCGGAGAAGGTGAATTTATCCAAAATCTTCTGGTCCTCCATCACCCATACTAAATTATTGCCTCTTTCCACAACAGTCGTAAGGTTTAACTGATCCTTAATTTCTATTTTCTTAGGAGCTTCCTTAGAAAGGCTCCGGCTTTTAAGAATTGTTTCTTTATTCCAGGTAAATGAATATTTTCCCTTAATGAATGCAATCAGGTCTTTAATCTCTTCATCACTCAGGTGCGGGAAACCCATCATTAGGGTATTAGGTAAGCCATTACGGATACTATCCATTAACTTTTTATCAGAACTTCTAGCTAATGTTTCAGATAAGAGCGGTGGACCAGAAAGTCCAATCCGGTCAGGATGATGACAAGAGGCACATTGCTGGAGATAAATTTCTTTACCCCCAGCAAAGACGTAAGAAGAGAGACATGTCATCATTAAAAACAAGAGATAAAATTTAAACACGTCTCCCTCCTCTTAAAATAACTTAGTAAACGTCATGAACGGTGTTATAGACGTTAAATTTCCCAGTCGGAGTGATCAAACGCTTATCCTTAATAACTTTTTTAAGTGTAAGTGTTTTATCATCCACCACAACGATGGCCGACTCATTTTTCATTTCATTCCAAACAGAGAACCATACTTCATCACCTTTTTTATTATATTCAGGCTGAACTACTTTCTTTGTTCCTGGACCTTGGATGCCTGCCCATTCAGCAATCGGAAGAACTTTGAATGGCTTATCAAGATCATCCAGATTGAATACAGCTACAGACTGACTGATTTTTGGATCAGGGTTAAGAGCAGTATCAACATAAAGGTTGCGTGACTCAGGGTGAGTTTTAATGAATAAAGATCCTCCTCCTTGCCCCTTCAATGTTTTAACCATTTTCCAGGCATGTTTTTTATTCCAACTAGGATCAGTACCGATTAAAGCGATTGAACTGTCACCAAGGTGACTGGTTGCCCAGACAGGACCAAACTGTTTTGTTTTAAAGTTCGCACCACGACCCGGATGTGGAATAGCGCCAACGTCAACTAACTTTGTAAGCTTTCTTTCTTTTGAATCGATTACAGCAATCTTGTTAGAGTTGTTAGCAGCTGTGAGGAAGTAGCGCTTTGTAGAATCCCAACCGCCATCATGAAGGAATCGAGCCGATTCAATTTCAGTTACTGTAAGGTTTTGGATGTCCTTATAGTTAACCAGAAGAATCTTACCAGTTTCTTTCACGTTAATGATGAAATCAGGATGTTCGTGTGATGCTACAATTGCAGCAACACGTGGCTCTGGATGATATTCTTGTGTGCCCACGACGTTCCCGCGAGTAGAAACAACTTTTCTTGGTTCAAGAGTATCCCCGTCCATAATAACATACTGAGGTGGCCAGTAAGCACCAGCGATTGCGAATTTATCTTCATAGCCTTTATACTTAGAAGTCTCCACAGAGCGGGCCTCAAGACCGATTTTGATTTCAGCGACGTTGTCAGGTTTTTCCATCCAAAGGTCAATTAGGTTAACACGTGCATCTCGTCCAATTACGTAGAGGTAACGGCCAGAGTGTGAAATCCGTGAAATGTGAACGGCATACCCTGTTTTGACGATGTTAACAATTTCTTTAGTGTCCCCATCGATAATGGCAACTTCACCAGAATCACGAAGAGTAACTGAGAAGAAGTTCTCAATATTATAATTGTTCATCTTCTTCGTTGGACGCTTCTCAACTGGAATGTAAATTTTATGAGTTTCTTTCATTTCTTTCAGACCCCACTCAGGTGGAGCAGTCGGTTCTGTCTGAACATATTTTGCCATAAGCTTAATTTCTTCAGCAGACATCTCATCTTGCCATGCCGGCATACCACCAGCGGAACCTTCAGCAATAAAGCTTTCAAGATAACGGGTTCCCAAAGGAATAGTCTTGTCCGTTGTCAGGGCCTTACCGGTTGCTCCTTTTCTTAATACTCCGTGACAACCAGCACACCGTTCAAAGTAGAGCTTATCGGCCTGCTTAAGCTCAGCATCATTCAAACTTACCTTTGCCTTCTGAGCAAATGATGTGACAGGAATCATCAACACGAAACCTAAAAGGAGGCCTGCCCCCACCTTTAAGTTTTTTTTCTTAAAATGATCCATAAAATCTCCTATCCTACGATTTAACATGTTCATAAATGCCCATGTTTTTTAAAGTTGTTTGAGGTTTAAGAATTTCAGCATCTGAAAGATAACATCCCGGATCTGATGCCCAAGGATCGTTCAGAGTTTGCATGGCACGGACTCTAGTATTCCCGTTACATATATTGAAAAATTCGCATCCATGACAGCGACCAGTAATCTGTCTTCGATCTGAGCGCAAAATCTGAATGATGGGGTGAGTATTTTCTTTCCAGATTTCGCTGAACGGTCGTTCTTTGATGTTTCCAAGTTTTACTCCGGGCCAGAAGCTGTCTGGATGGACATCACCTTGTGAATCAATGTTTGCAACACCAACTCCCGAAGCATTCCCTCCCCAACGCAGCATCAGCTCCCGTACATATTGGATGTTCTCATCGGGAAATCTTCCCTTTGCCCAAAGAAGCATGAATCCAGCATCGGCATCGTTATTTCCAGTGACGATCTCCAGAGGATTATCATTTTGCTCTAAAAGTAGAGTCTTCTCGAGCAGAAGATTCATCGCATTTCTGGTCATTTCAAAATGAGCATCTTCTTTTTTCTTCGCTCGCCCGCCGTAGTTCAAATGAGAAAGATAAAACTTTCCAACTCCGAGATCCTGACAAAGTTCCAGCATATTCCCAATCTGATGAGCATTGGTGTGTGTGAGGGTGGTTCGGATACCAACTTTAAGCCCCTGTTCTACAGCGTGTTTAATTCCAACAACGGATTGGTCAAAGGCACCCTTTTCACCACGAATGTAATCATGCACCTCTCCTATACCGTCAAGACTTATGCCTACATAATCAAAGCCCATTTTTTTCAATCGAGTGGCCACTTCAGGAGTGATTAAAATTCCATTAGTCGAAAGTGAAAGGTAAAACTTTTGTTTTTTTGCATGATTGGCAATTTCAAAAAAATTCGGATGTAAGAGAGGTTCACCGCCTGAGAGTATCAGGGCCGGAACGTTTGCTTCCCCAAGGTCATCAATATTTTTAATACATTCATCAAGAGATAACTCCCCTTCAAAATCCTTATTATAAGAATTTGCATAACACATCCGACAGGCGAGGTTACATTTACGAAGGATATTCCAAATAACTACCGGACCTGTCGCCTTTCTGAATTTCGGGTGCGAAGGAGAAATTAACTCACGCATATAATAGGAAAGCCTAAACATTCTGCGTCCTTTTAAAACGGATTCCCGTTTTTTTTAAAATCCTCTTACTGTAAAGAGCTGTCTGTGATCGAAAACGGCCATCAATCAGAGAACAAAGTAATGTAATTTTTTTCTCTGTCTCTTCCTTGTTTTTTCCGTGAACCATGGCGAAGAAGTTAAAAGGCCATTCAGGTAAAAATCTTGGGCGAAGATAGCAATGGCTGATAAACCCCACTTTCGTAAAAATTCCGGCGACTTTTTCTAAATTTTCATCAGGGATGTCCCATACAGTCATAGCATTGGCGAAATAACCGATTTTATAATGGTTAGGAGTTCCTGCAATTTTCCTGATAAAACCGGCAGATTTCATTCGAAGAAGCCGACTATGAACTTCTTCTTCACTTAGAGAAAGTTCTGAAGCAATTGTAAGATATGGCCGGGAAGTCAAAGGAAGACCCTCTTGTGTCGCCAGCACAATCTCAAGATCAATTGAATCAAAATCCATCATGTCTACTTTCATTCTGCTTTATGCCTCTAAATACAAATCCAAAATATATTCTTTGAGCTTAGGGAAATTATAAGTTTTAAGTCCTACAAGACTCTCAATCTGTGTAAGCGTTTTTGCGACATCCTCCATATCAATACCCGATACCACAAACCACATATTAAACTCATGATCTCTTTCATAGTTATGAGCGACTTCTTCAAAGGAATTTATAACTTCGCTTACCTCTTCAAAACACTCTAGAGGGACTTTCATCGCTACTAAAGACACATGCCCTGAAGTACGGTCCACATTGAAGAATGGGCCGACTCTGGTAAGGATTCCCCGATTAAGAAGAGATTCAATTTGAATAATGAGATATTCTTCACTCATACCGAGTTTTTCGGCCATGAAGCGATAAGGCTCCATAGTGAAAGAAAAATCTTTTTGAATCAGGTTGAGAATTTTCTTCTCAATGTCGTTAATAATAGGAAGCTCCTTTTTGTTTAAAACAACGTGAGCTAAACAAAATCTTCACCTTCTCTTTAGAAAGGCCAAGTTCACTTAATATTTGTTCTATTTGTTCTTCTACTACTGTCCGGGATTTACCATGGATCATGCAGTAAAGGTTATAAGGCCATTCAGGCAAACTCTCCCGCTGATAACATAATTTTACAAAAGGATAGGCCGAGATCTTAATCGCGATTTTATCCACGTCTACCAAAGGCAAATTGAAAGTCACCATCGCATTATGGAGGTAACCACAATTTCTATTCTTAACAATGAGTCCAAAACGCTTAATCTTTCCTTCATTTTTCAAGATAGAGATAGTACGAATGACTTCGCTTTCGCTTTGCCCGATTTCATTTGCCAAAACCTGGTAGGGTCGAGCTTTAGTCACGTCTAATCCACTTTCCATTGCCATCAGGAGACTTGAGTGAGTAATCACATGGCCTCCCAATCGATGCTCTCTCTATAGCTCAGATCGATTTTGTAGGCCTTTAGCATCGGAAATTTTAGAACCTTAACATTGCAAGACGTTTCAATTCTTGAGACAACTTCCTCAAGCTTTTTTTGATCAGGAGCGGTTACAACGAACCATAAATTAAGCTCGTCTTCTCGCTGATAATTATGATTAATTTCGTGGAACTGATTGATAAATTCAGCAACCTGCTCAATTCTTTCCGGAGGACAAGCAATTGCGGCCAGAGTACTCGCACCCATTTTCTGAGCGTGAAAAAGTGGCCCCACTCTTCCAATAATTCCCATGTCCTGCATTTTCACAAGACATTCCATCACTTCTACCTCAGTCGTATCAAGGCTATTGGCAATTGATTCAAAAGGCCGTGATTCAAGCGGGAAATCCTCTTGATAATGGTCTACAAGTTTTTGGGCCAGAATTTTATAGTCCAACCACTTCTTCCTTTGATTCATAGTTCATTGTCTGAAACCATTCCCATTGATGATGGAACTTAACCACTTCCCCTATCACCATCACGGCCGGAGACATGACTTCGGGAGGGTTTATTGAAAGCTCTAAAAGATTAGTGATGATTGTTTTTTGATTATCTCTGGTGGCACTTTCAATAAAGGCAACAGGAGTTTGGGCAGATTTTCCGGCCTTGATTAAATGAGCTGCAATCATCTGACGGTTTTTAACTCCCATCAGAATGACTAAGGTACCTAGGTTTGCAAATGCTTTCCAATCGTAGGTATCAACACCGTTCTGTGAACAGGTATGCCCGGCAATCACAGTGAAGTTATTTGCTACTCCTCGATGAGTGACGGGTATCCCTGCATAAGTAGCAGCGGCAACAGAAGATGAAATTCCAGGGACTAATTCAAAAGGGATCCCATGCTGTATGAGCACTTCAACCTCTTCGCCTCCTCTACCAAAGACGAAGGGATCACCGCCTTTCAAACGAATAACTTTTTTATAGCGGCGGGCATATTCAACCAGCAAGGAATTTATTTCATTCTGAGGTAGAGTATGGTCACTTTCTTTTTTTCCTACATAGTGGCGAATACAATGGCGAGGCAGGATTTCCAGAATGTCATTACCGACCAATCTGTCATAAACCACCACATCGGCTTCTTTTAATAACTCGTAGGCCCTTACAGTCAGAAGCTCAATTGGGCCGGGGCCTGCACCTGTCAGGTAAACTTTTCCATTATTTAGCATGGTCAACTCCGTCTTCCAGGAAAATTCCAGATGGTGTGCTTACAGGAATTGATCGGATTTTTTCCCAGGTTTTAGTGGAAAGGATATGAACTTTATTTTCAAAATAGGATGAAACGTAGAGAGCATCATGTGCAAGGGAGTATCTAAGATGCATGACCCTTCTACCCGCAGCGATGTCCGCAACCTTGCTCCAGTCGGATGTACGAAAGACACTGATAAGATCCTCTTCATCACCACTGTAGTTGATTGATAAAAACTTTTTATCAGGAGAGACACTCGCAAATACGGGATTACCAGGGAGAGGAATCTCCCTCTTGCCTTGCATTTTCTTTAAATCAATAACCAGCAGGCTTTTATTTCCATTAAGAGGAACTACTGCTTCATCTCCAACGACTCCCCAGTAACCGAAATGAGGTACCTTGAACACCACTCCACCCGCTGAATCTCGGACTGAAACTTTATGATAATCGAAAGTTTTCAGATCTAAGATCCCAACTGCTCCTTCACTAAAGAGTCCTACAATGTAAATATTATCTTTAATGAGAGCATCAAAGGGCAGCTCACCTGCTTCACTTATGATTTTCACCAACTCATAGTTCTTATTTGCGTCTAAGACCCAAATTTCGTTTTTGTCCATGAGAGAGAAAACCAATAAGTTTTTCCAACTTTTAACACCAACATTTCTAGAATCTGTTTCAATTGTTTTAATGACATTAAGATCTTCATCCAGGATGACAACAGAAAGGGGGTCATAATTAACCATGGCGAGATGGTTATTAATAAAAGTGATGCCAATTCCGCTTTGGCCGATTTTGGCCTTTTTAATGAGAACGTCATTTTTAGTATCAATTTTCGACAGGAATCCATCTCTTGCCAGTACGTAGGCGAAATTCCCTTTAAATTTAATAGTGGCATGATTGAGATTGCCCAGATCAGATATTTTTTTACTGCTCGTTTCGTTTCCAATAACTGTCAATGCTTCTCTCTCTCGCTCTACAACGTAGACTTTTTCCTCCGACTTCTTCTGTAAGGTAGAACAAGAAACGATAAGGACCCCTAGGAACGCTATAAATAGTCTCGTCACTTAAATTTCTCCTTTTGGAGTCTTTCAAAAAAAACTTTTGATTCTTCTCTAATCCGATTCATTCGCTCTTTGCCGCTGGGAAGGGAATTTCTTAGCTTAAATAGTTCTTGAAGTTTGTTTTCAATTTCAGAAAAAAGAAAAGGAGAAAGGTATTCTTTAAGAGAGACACTGAATCCGGGAACTTTACCGGAAGTACTTACGGCAAGGGTAATATCACCTTTACGAATAACTGCTGGGAAAATGAAATCACAGTGATCGATATCATCTACACAATTGCACCAAATTCTTCTTTCTTGGCAGAGCTGATATATATCAGTATGCTTTTGAACATTGTTGACAGCAACAATAACGAGATCACATTCATCCAAATCCGAGGGAGCAAAGGGACGTTCTTCAAAAACGATACCTGGAGAAGCATTCTCATAGAACTGATCGGATATCTTAATCGCGACCACTTTAAGAGAATTTGCCTCTGCTTCTAGTAGTTTTTGAAATTTGAAAAATGCGACATCTCCAGCACCAACCAATAGTACGTTCTTTTTTCTAAGATCCATCAAGAGTGGTAAATAAGACATTTAGACCTTCAATTTAAGTTGGGTCCATCTTCCCAGCAAAGTCCATTTTTGTGCATGAGCTAAATCAAGCGCCTACTTGATATAGATTTGTCAAAAGGATGATCTGAATCGTATGAACCCGTTCATTTTGGGCCTATAACCGTGATATTCAATATAGTGAGGGTAATTTGAGTAGAATTGAAAGGACCGGCCTAAAAATACTTTTCTTCCTGGCGGATACTAAAGTCTTCTTTGTCACGACCTTTTGGTTGATGATTCTGTTAGTTTTAGGAACTCTCGCTCAAACAGAAATGGGCCTTTTTGAAGCACAAGAACGTTATTTTTCCTCTTGGTATTTTAATTGGAGTTTTATTCCATTACCTGGGGGAATGCCAACGATGGGTCTCATGACTTTGGGACTGCTCTTCCACCTTGTGCTTAAAACCAGGAAAATCACCAAAAAGAATATTGGGACTTTCATAACCCATGTAGGGGCCTTGATTCTTTTAGGTGGGGCATTTATCACCAACACTGCAAGTCTTGAGGGAAGTCTCATTTTATCAGAAGGCGAAACATCAAATTCTTTCGAGCTCTATAGAAAAGATCCGAATGATAAAAGACCCGGTGAAGGGCCGGCCAGCGGCAAGAGAGCGATACTTCCTTTTTCAGTGACATTGGTAGATTTTGAAAAGAAGTTCTATCAAGAGACCTTGCTGGCAAAAAGTTTTAAATCAGTCGTCATCATCAATGATCAGGATCTCCAGCAAGAGAGGACAATTAGTATGAATGAGCCTCTAAGGTACAAAGGTTATACCTTTTATCAGGCTTCATTCTCTGAAAATAGCCAAGGTGAGACAACAGATCTGGCAGTTGTAAAGAATGAGGGAGAACTATTACCTTACGTCTCAACAATTCTCATTACATTAGGCTTGATTATTCATCTTGTATTTCACATTCCTCGAAATAAAAATGAGACCCTATGAGTAAGACCATTTTCTTTATTTTTGCCTTACTCTTTTCATTATCGGCCTTAGCTGAAAAAAGACTTCACTATTTAAAGCAAATTCCAGTTCTTCACGAAGGAAGGATTAAGCCCTTCGATACTTACGCAAGAGTAAATTTAAAAGAATATCTTCATAAAGATTCCCTACCGGGTATGAGCGCTTCATTATGGCTCTTCGAAGTGCTTTTTGATCAGAGAGAAGCTTACAACAGAAAAATTTTTAAAATCAATAATCCAGATGTTCAGAAAATCCTTAACTTAAAACCGGCCAAGGGCCACACTTACAATTTCATTGAAGTCTTCTCTGCGCTGGGAAAAGTTGAAGAACAAATAAATCCCCTACTCTCTCTTGAGCCTGAAGAGTTGACTCCTGAACAAAAACAACTCACGACTCTGTTTAATAATGTTTATAAATATCTTAATCTTTCCCGATCGTTCTCAATGTTTCTTCCTGAATTGGAAATAACCCATAACGAACTGGCACAGCTCTTAGCATTACCGACAGGTCAAAAGCTTTCTTATTTTGAGATAAACCAATCAAAATGGAGACTAAGGAATTATTTGAAGAATTCCAACATGCAAGATCAAGAGCTTCTCAGGGAAGCTTCAAAGATAATTCAGTTTTTTAAATTCATGGAAGAGGATAAGTTTGCCAACTTTTTCAAAATTATTCCCTCAAGAGAAATTCCGGAAGGAGAAAGTTTCAGTGATAATCCTTGGTTTGCCGCCTGGGATATGGATTTCTCCAAGCCGGCCGACGTTCTTTCTCTGACCCGCTGGCATGATCTTTACCGCTCTTATAAAGGCAAAGACTCAACTTTCATGGGGGCGTCTGAATCCATTCTTAATCATGCACTGAAAGTGTCCGATGGAGCTTTATCAGCTCGTAAACTTTGGTGGGAAGTTCAATACAATCAGTTCAAGCTTTTCAATTTTGCTTTTGTTCTTTATCTCATAGGCTTTTTAGTTTCCATGGGCTTTGTTATCACCGAGAAAAAGGCCCTAAGGATAATAAGTATTATTTTGGTGGCAACAGGGGCCTTCGCCCATCTTATAAATCTTTCCATTCGTTGCTATCTGCTGTCTCGACCTCCGGTCAGTAATCTCTACGAATCCATTATTTTTGTGGCCCTCATTGGAGTGCTGTTCTCGCTAGCCATGGAAAAATTCCGCTTTCAATACAGCACTGTGATAGGCTCCTTACTGGGTTGCATCCTTCTAATGGTGAGTTTTGGATATGAAAAAGATGGAGACAACCTGGGGATGTTGGTGGCCGTTTTAGATACCAACTTTTGGCTTGCTGTTCATGTCATTACGATTAGCATCGGTTATGGCTGCGCACTTGTTACAAGTGCTATGGCCCACCTCTTCTTGTATCAGAAAGCCTTCAAAAATTCCTTGGGTGATCAGCAATTTAAAAAACAGATTCATTACTGCTCACTCTTCTCATTATTCTTTGTCATTATCGGAACCATGTTGGGTGGCATTTGGGCAGATCAATCGTGGGGACGTTTTTGGGGATGGGACCCTAAAGAGAATGGGGCCCTTTTAATTTGTTTGTGGTTACTTTGGGCCGTCCACGGAAAACTTGCCGGGGTCCTTAAAGATACCAGCTATATGGTTTTGATCTCTCTTACAAGTGTGATTGTTATTTTGGCCTGGTTTGGAGTGAATTTATTAAGCGTTGGCCTTCACTCATATGGCTTTACTGAAAACATTGCTTTCAACATTCTCGTCTTTGTCATGGCAGAAATCCTCATTATTGGATTCCTGCTTTTAAAGCTTATGACAAAAAATCGATTGCAATCCTACTGACAGACCTTAGGGATCTCCCAAATGAGATCACCAATAAACAGCCCACCACCAAGAACGATCAAAAGTATCCGGTAGAACCAATGTGACTTGATCCCCTCAAGATAAATAAACCCAATGAGCATGAATTTTTTGTAGGCGAGAATGCTTACAAAATTACCATTTCCCTCCAGATCAACAACAAAAACGCTAAGGATCGTAGAGGCAACTAGCAAGAGCCAGGTAATTGTTAATTTTAAAGATGTATTCATATATTTACCTAATTAAAAATAATGTTGGGAAAAGGATAATCCAAATCAAATCACACATATGCCAAAGGGAAGCACCTACTTCTAGTGCCATCATCTCGCCTTCCTCCTGCTTCTTTAATTTAAAATAAAGAACAGTCAGAATAAGAGTCGCCACAACCACGTGCATGTAATGGAAGAAGGTCAGAAACCAATAAAAGGTAAAGAAGGTATTGTAGCTCGTGGTATATCCTTGCGATATCTTTTCAGAATACTCGTACATCTTGATACCCACAAAACAGAGTCCAAAAAAGATACCAATCAGAAGAAATTGTCGGCTTTTTTCCCGCTGTGTTTTTTTCAAGTAATTAACTGCCATGGCGACAAAATATCCACTCGTGACGAGTGCTAATGTGTTCATCACTGCAAAATTGATATTCAATTTTTTTTGCATCTCTACGAACAGAGATAAATTTTCCTGGCGACTAGATAAATAGAAATAAATACCAACTATGAAGGTTATGGTTTCCATAAAAATGACAAACCAAATAAGCGCTCCACCGGGGGGATTAGACAATGAACTGTGGTCGTGGGTTTCTTCCATACAACATCCGCTATTTTAAAAAGTGAAATAATTCTTCCAACTTAGCAATGTTTCCTTTTGCTATCCTTGAGCTATATCAAGTTTTGAGCGTTTTCATAAAGAATTAGTCGAATTTAATAACACTGTACGGCATTGTAACGTAAATGGATGGAAGCCAAAAAAAGGCCACCCGAAGGTGGCCTTAAGAATTATTTTTTTATTAATCCAATCTCTTTCAAGCGAATCATCAACCATTCATGAGAATTAATGGGTGGGTACTTCGCTCCAGCCCCCAAGCAAGACGGAATACATTCAAGAACCGTATCAGGATTCGGGTGAGTAAAGAAAGGCATAGAATAACGATTTGAACTAGCATCATCCGGATTAACCACTCTGTGAGTCGTTGCAGGAATCACATCATTAGTAAGCCTTGAGAGCATATCCCCTGAATCCACTACCAGTTGCTTATTATTCGTTTTGACTTGTAACCACTGCCCATCACGATCAAGAAGTTCAAGTCCTGAGGAAGTTGCACCTACCATCACAGTAATGAGGTTAATGTCCTCGTGTGCTGCTGAACGAACAGAATTTTTAGGAGCATCAGGCCCTAGTGGAGGATAATGAATGGGACGAAGAATAGAGTTTCCATCCTGAAGCATATTACGGAAATAGGTTTGAGGAACATCCAGGGCCATTCCTAGTGAATCAAGAACAATGGCAGATGTTGTATCGAGACCATTATAAAGTTTTAAAAAAGTATCTTTGAATTCAGGAATCTCATCCGGCCAGATGTTTTCTGGAAAGTAGCTTCCGAAGCGAACTGGATCGACCAAAGTATCACGACCTACGTGCCAAAACTCTTTTAGATCCGGGAACTGAGAGTTTTTCGCGTGCTCAACTCCAAAGGCCGTATAGCCTCGCTGACCGCCGCCTTCTTTACAGACATATTTTCTTTTTGTGGCTTCCGGAAGCTGGAAGAATTCATGGATCAGATCATAGGCCTTGGCGGTTAATTTATCATCTACCGGATGATCCACTAGAATGATGAATCCGTAATCTTTAAGTCCTCTAAACAGGTCGTTAGTGAACTTAACTTTGTCGTTATTCGTTCCGTTCACAAAACTCATTAAACTTAGTTCAGGTACCTTACGAATGGCGTCCATGACGTCCCCCTCTTTTGAGTTAAAGATTCTATCTAATTAAGACAAGATGACTAAGGATGTCTAAGCAAAAAATTAGATGGGTCTTAGCGAGAAAATACTATAGAAAAATTACAGATATGTATAAGCTAATCTAATGTTTGACGCCAAGGACCCAGGAGGTTTTACTCCCTTGCGCAGGAGATGGAGCTTCTGGAACGAGTCTCCGTAAAAATCGGAATCCCGCCTCCACAGTCTCTTGAGAAAGATTTGAAAGTTTACCCGAAATTTCAAGACGACATTCGCCGCGAATTGTCCATTTCTCAAGAGAAGGCCTCTTATTGAAAGGATTTTCTTGTTCTTCCTGAGGCTTTAATTTTACCTTCCAATTGATTGATTGGACGCTCACTCCTTTCATGGTCTGGATAGAAAGGCCCCCGTTAATTTCTTTTCCAATCATTGAAGTAAAATCATTGTGCTCTTGAATCGGTATCTCTGTTTCGGATTTAAAAGAACAAGAACGGCCGAAGTTTATTCTTCCTGGAAAATAAGCAAAATCATACTCACATTTAAACTCGCCCATCCTCGAGATGAGAAGTTCCTGATAGTGATTTCTATCGACGCGAAAGGAGTCTTCTGAACGATATTTAATAGTGAAGTCTGACTCCCCTTCGCCAACTCGTCGTCTTAGAATATAGCCTTTTTGATAGAGCTCATTATTCCCTCTTTCAAAAAAAGTAATGACTTCTTTTTCTTCTTTATTTTTTGGGATGAGTGACTCGGTTCCACAAGGATAATTAATTTTTATTTCACCCTGGCTGAATTCTGGAAGGTGGGCCCCAAAGGCAGAAAATGAAAGCAAAATTAAAGGAAGAGTTTTTTTCATTTAAACATCATGGTTCCGAGCCGTATCCAATTGGAGTTTTCCAATAGGGCGATTTTATAATCCTGGCTCATACCCATAGATGTTTTAAGTTCTAGATGCAAATCGTTTTGTAATTTTTTCTTAACAGAATTAAGTTCCTGAAAACAGCGCAGGGCCTCGCTTTCGAAATTATCAGTCCTTAGAGTCCCCATGGTCATGAGACCTGCTAAGTTAAGGTTAGATGAAGACTTAATGAGCTCTCCTGCTTCCTTGACTTCTTGAGCGGCTTCAAACCCGGATTTCTCCTCTTCACGGGAGGTATTGACCTGCAAGAAGACTTGAATCTTATACTGTAGGTTTTTTTCTGCCTGGATTAACTTCTTAACCAGATTTAAATCATGAACGGAATGAATGGCATACAGTTGAGGAACTTTAAAAAGGATATTCACTTTATTTGTCTGAAGATGGCCGATCATGTGCCAGCGAATCTCCGGACAAACTTCTTTCAAGGCTTCCGCCTTTTCCATGAGTTCCTGAACTCGGTTCTCACCAAAATCCCGGTGACCTAATTCGTAGTAAATCTTAATTTCTTCAATGGGGCGTGTCTTGGAAACTATAAGAAGGTCCGTTCCTTGAGGAAGTTCGGCCTTGATGGTTGTTAGCTTCTGGCGGAAGAGGTCTTTTGTGCTCAAGACTACTCCTCTAAAGCCTTTGCCTTCTTTTTTCTTTTTACTTTGATCGTGGCATTCACTTCAAAATCATACTTATCAAAAATCTTATCCACCTCTTTAGAGAGATCTATTTTATCCAGATAAGATTTAAGTTCGTTTTTAACGCCAGAGACGAATTCTGTTTTAGTGTTCTTGGCATTCTCAACCAGACCACCAACAATGTCTTTTGGAAGGGGCACGTCTTTTAATAAGGCGCGCACACTCTCTTCCGTCATAAAAGCGGCGGTCACTCCGGTAGTCAGGACCTTCTTGAGAAGGTCCCCTATTTTTCCATCCTTATCGCGCTCTTCACTCATTATAAACTCGCAGCTTTTTTAGCAAATGCTTTCATCGTCATTGGAAGATTTGTATTCACCAAAGTTTTTTCAATCATTCCCAGACCAGGAAGAAAACCTTTAAGCTCCACTTCCAGAGAGTAAGTGACTTCGGTTCTCGCCTGACCCAGATCTTTAAGGGTCCAACGTCCATTGTTCACTTTCATCATATCGCCTGAGACTAATGACCAGTTCACTTCTTGATTTTTTTTATGATTTAGCTTGATGGTATAAGCGATTCTCTTAATAAGATTAAGATTCATCGTCACAGTTGCACCATCGGCCGTTTCAGCACTAATTTCTGTTGAATCCACACCATCCACAAATTTTGGATAGGATTTGTAATCGATAATGGCTTGATAAAATTTATCAACAGGGACATCAAAAACTTCAGTTCTTTCCGCGCGGGCCATAGTTCTTCCTTTTACTAGTAGCGAGGTTTTTTATCAAAATGGTGTTCAGCTCTAATGTGTCTAATGGTACCAGATTCAGAACGCATCACAAGGGAGTGAGTGTAGCATCCCCATGATTTGAAGATAACGCCATCAAGGAAATTACCTGAAGTAACTCCAGTTGCAGCGAACATCAAATTTCCTTTGGCAAGATCATCAATCTTAAAGACACGGTTGATGTCTTCAATTCCCATCTTACGGGCGCGATCGATTTCTTCCTGGTTTCTTGGTTTTAAAATGCCCTGAAACTCTCCACGTAGACATTGAAGAGCGGCGGCAGCAATCACACCCTCAGGGGCGCCACCAATACCAAAGAGAATATCAACTCCGGAATTAGGAGTAGCAGTTGAAATGGCCGCGGCCACATCCCCATCTCCAATAAGATTAATACGAGCACCGGCCGCACGAATCTCTTCGATGAGCTCTTTATGACGAGGACGATCTAATACGATGGCCGTGAGATCGGCCACTCGACATTTTTTTATTTCGGCCAGACGCTTTAAGTTTTCTGTAGGAGTTTGGCGGATATCAAGTTTGCCCTTGGCCTCAGGACCAGCAGCAAGTTTTAACATATACGTATCTGGAGCATGAAGAAGACCGCCGGCTTCACCGATGGCCATAACAGAAATAGAGTTCGGTCCGCCATGGGCACAAACCGTTGTTCCTTCCAGGGGATCTAGAGCGATTTCGAGTTTAATACCAGTTCCGGTCCCGACTTTCTCACCAATGTAGAGCATTGGTGCTTCGTCACGCTCACCTTCACCAATCACAACCGTAGCGTCACACTCAATTGAATCAAGCATCGCCCGCATGGCATCTACCGCCGCCTGGTCAGCTGCTTTTTCATCCCCACGTCCCATGAGACGCGCAGATGCGATGGCCGCCATTTCAGTGACTCGAACAAACTCCATTGCAAGGTTACGATCCATTCTTCTTCCTTTTTTTAAAATAAGTACGAAAGAATCATACCTTTTTTGATGGCATCTATGAAGATTTAACTCAATTGACGCAGTAAAAATGAGCGAACTTCGGAAGGAAGAAGATCATCTGTCACATGGCCCAAAAGTGCTGTTACTCTTTCAAGTTTCTCTACATCGATATTTTGGTCAATTTGAAAGACCCATTCATCCTCAGTCACCAAAGGAGAATCAACATTTCTCTTTGATAAGATGCGTCCAGTTTTAAGCCCCGGGCCATCTTCCCACTCAACGAAAGTTTCCATGAAGAGAAACTGACACTTCGCAATCTCGCCGTCGCCGTGGAGCCAAACAAAAATCTCGACCGGACCATCAGAGCGAAGCCAGTACTTAAGACGTGCTGGTATTTCCAGACCCGCCTCTACTTTATGAAGGGGTTTTAATCTTTTAACAATGGCTTCTAGATCCAAAAAATTTTGAACTTTATCCAAAACTTCTCTTTTCTTCTGAAACTCGACACCAATACGATGTGGTGTGTGCCATTTAACAGTTCCAGAAATATCTAGCCTTGAACCTAACCAATGAATATGGCCTTTAAGGGCAGAGTCTTCTTTAAAGTTATGTTCGTCCTCTTTTAACGCGAGCTGCATTCCCGTATAAGAAATATCTTTAACCTCATATACCCGAGATGTTTCATCGGACTTAAAAGTCAGGTAGCAAAAAGGGAACCTTGGTAGCACCCGCTTCTCATGTTTCTCAAAATCACTCTTAATCAAATTAAATCTACGTTCCATGTTCACCTCATTGTTCTCTTATTGTAGGTGTTTCAGTAATATACACCAAGCTAGGTAAAGCTTTCTTTTTGCAACACCCAAAGTGCTTTGCTAAATTGGAATGACATGGAAAAAACTGAAAAAAACGATCTTGAAATAGACAATCTCCCTAATCGACTCACTCTTTTTAGAATGTTGATGATTCCAGTCGTGGTCCTCGCCCTTTATTTTACTCAGGATCCACCGCTGTTTTTAATTCCCTACACCCATTGGCTGGGACATGTGGCCTGCTGGGTTTTTGTCGTGGCCAGCATTACCGATTTTTTAGACGGATATATTGCACGTAAAAGAAACATCGTTACAGTCTTTGGATCTTTTCTTGATCCCATAGCGGATAAATTTTTGGTGGTATCCGCCCTTCTTATGCTTCTAGGTCTCGGACGGGTGCATCCCATTGTTGTGATCATCCTGGTCTTAAGAGAAATGTACATGACCTCTTTACGTCTTCTTGCCATGACAGAAGAGGTAGATGTTCCTGTCAGCACCATGGGCAAGTGGAAAACCACTGCTCAGATGGTCGCAACTCCTATGCTCATGATCTATGATGATTTCTTAGGATTAAATCTTCCAACCATTGGAACGGCCCTGATTTATGTAGCGGCCCTCCTTTCTCTTTGGTCAGCGCTTAAATACTCTCTTTCCATGATCGGAAAACTTCGTGAAAAAAGGGCCGAGAAAAGAAGAAGTAAAAAGACCAAGGCGCATGCATGAAAAAGTACGTTCTTTGTTGTGTAACAGAAAGAACGATTCCTGAAACTTTTCTGGAAGAGATTTACCATCTCTTACACACCATCGGCGCTCGAGTGGAAAGCCTGCATGATCTCCACTCGGAAAAATTAAAGGCGATTGATATTAATGTCATGATTTCTGATTTTCAGGATCATGAAAATTTTAAGTTCCAGCTGATGGATATTTCAAATCGCTATCAGATTGATACCGCCTTTATGCCGTTAGACGAATCCCGCTCTAAAAAGAGGCTCATTGTCTTTGATATGGATTCAACTCTCATCCAACATGAAGTCATTGACGAGATGGCGCTTCAGTACGGTATTGGTGATCAGGTCAAATCAATCACTGAGCGTGCCATGAATGGAGAACTTAATTTTAATCAGTCACTCACTGAGCGGGTGAGTCTTCTGAAAGGTTTTCCGAAAGAAGAGATGGAGAAGATTCTTCAGCGCTTGAAGCTCACTCCCGGTGCCAAAGAATTAATCGCGGAATTAAAAAAACGCGGTTTTAAAACGGCCATTATTTCCGGCGGCTTTAAGTATTTTGCAGAAAGTATCAAAACTAAATTAGAAATTGATTACGCTTTCGCCAATGACCTGGCATGGGATGACAGGAAACTCAGTGGCCATGTTCTTACTCCTATTTTAAACGCAGAAGAGAAGGCTCGCCTCTTAGAGGAACTCGCTCAGAAAGAGGGACTCTCATTGGAAGAAACTATTGCCGTCGGGGATGGCGCCAATGATCTTCCGATGCTTTCCAAGGCCGGAATGGGAATTGCCTTTCACGCCAAAGAAAAAGTAAAGCGCGAAGCCCCTCATCAACTTTCCTTTGGTCCCATGACTTCCATTTTGTATTTTCTCGGAATACCAGGGAATCACTTCAATGAAGCTTTATAAGAGACTTAATGAGGCCCTTAAAGAATCAAATGATGTTCACGCACTAAAGCTCACTATTAAAAGTGAAGAAATCCCGGAAGAACTTTCTCATTTTCCGAATTTAGAAGAACTTTATCTTGAGGGTCAGTGCACGCATCTATTTGATCTAAGCTGTAAGTGGGACAAACTAAAAACTCTCTCGCTGAAATTTCCAAATTTTAAAGACGACGCATCCCCTCTATTTAACCTCCCCTCTCTTCGTAATTTAAAACTGATTCAAACTCCTTTAAAGATACTCAGGTTGCCTCTGGGGCACGCCCTGGCGCCACTTCAGTCACTGACCATAAAAGAATGTGGGCTTAAATTTCTTCCGGAAGAAATGGGTACTTTAAGTACAATAACTGAAATGAATCTTTCTCAGAATGAATTGGAAAATCTTCCTTATTCTTTTAAAGAACTCACACGATTAAAGCGCCTTAACCTTGATCATAATGCTTTTAAAGTTTTTCCAGACCAGATAAAGATGAATCCTCACCTCACTCACCTTTCTATTGATTTCAATCAATTTGACGAAGATGAAAAGGCTCGGATTCAGCGTTTTTTTAATATCTATCCACAGTAATCAGAATACGAGTGACTGACCTTGATCAAGCAGTAAAAACTCCTGATCTTTTTTGGCCTTCATAAGATCTTTTTCAGGAGTATCAATCGCCTCATCGGACAGTTGAAAAGTTCCAAAATGCATACCGATGGATCTATTCGCTTCCAGATCCTGGTGGGCCTTCAAAGCTTCTTCAGGATTCATATGGTGGGCCGACATAAACCACTGAGGTTCATAGGCACCAATGGGAAGTAAGGCCAGATCAGGAGCACCTAAACGCACTTTAATATCTAAAAAATGGGAGGAGTATCCAGTATCGCCGCCGAAGTAAATTTTTGTGGTATCAGTTGCAATCATGAAGCTTCCCCAGAGACTTTCACTCTTATCCCATAAGGAGCGGGCCGACCAATGCTTTGCGGGAGTAAAAATAAGGCGATTCCCCTTCACTTTCACTTCTTCCCACCAATCCATGGCCTTAATATTTTTTATCCCGGCTTCAGTCAGAATTTTCTCATCCCCCAGTGGGATTAAGAATAAGGGTTTAAACTTTGCATCTAAAAGCTTCAACGTCTCAATGTCCAGGTGATCGTAGTGATTATGAGAAATCAGGACCACATCAATGGGCGGAAGATCCACCAATAAAACTCCAGGCTCACTCACTCGCTTAGGCCCGACAAATGTAAAGGGGCTCGCCCGCTCAGAGTAGATGGGATCAGTGATGATATTGAGTCCAGGCAATTGAATCAGAAAAGACGCGTGATTAATAAAGCTCACGACACCTTTTTCGTCAGAGGCCAGAGGTCTAAAAGGATAATTCTTATTAGGAATGCCCGTGGGCCAGACCGCCTTATCGCCAACCAGCTGCCATTTAAGAACCTGCCAGAATGACTTTAAATCATCCTGTCCGGGATTATAAAATGTCTTTCCATTATAATGATCGGAAACAGGATAACTCTGGCCCTGAACGAGAGTTGTTAAAAGGGCCAGAGTTATCAATAAAAAAACTTTTCTCATTGAAGGCTTTGCTCATTCTCATGAGAAGAAGCTGTGTCTGTAATAACTGTCATTTCCTGACCATTCCATCCCATAGTAATTTCGCCTTCCGGAAGAATTCCTTCCAGGATTTTCTTAGACAGAGGTCTGGTCACCAATTTTTGGAAAACCGCATTTAAAGGTCTCGCACCATATTGGAAATCAAATCCCTGATCCGCCAGGGTTTCATAGGCCTTATCATCAAGCCTTAGAATGACCTTCTTGGATTTTAGACGCTCATTGAGAAGACGCACTTGCTTATTCACAAGTTCCTTCATTATGCGTTTATCGAGGCCCTGAAAAGTTAAAATAGCATCAAGACGGCCAAGGACCTCAGGCTTAAAATCTTCCTTCGGATTCTTCGAGTTCGATGTCATCATGATGATGGTGTTTTTAAAATTTACCGTCCGGCCCTTATTATCGGTCAGGCGTCCGTCATCGAGAATCTGGAGCAGAATATCTGAGAAATCCGGATGGGCCTTTTCGACCTCATCAAATAATACTACCGCATAAGGCTTACGACGAATGGCCTCAGTTAAGACACCACCTTCTTCATACCCCACGTAACCTGCCGGAGCTCCAATCAGCTTAGACACAGAATGCTTCTCTGAGAATTCTGATAAATCAAAGCGCACGATATTCTCTTCATTATCGAAAAGATACTGAGTTAAGGCCTTGGCCGTTTCAGTCTTACCTACACCGGTTGGCCCCAGGAGGAGGAATGATCCCAGAGGTCTGGTTTCATCTGAAAGGCCTGCATAACTTGCAATCAGAGTTTCGCTGATCTCGTGGATCGCTTCTTCCTGACCAAAGACTCTTCTGTTTAAAAACTCTTCCAAATGAAGGATTGAGTCCTGTTTCGATTTTAAAATCTTTTCCAGAGGAATCCCCGTCTGTCGGGAAATCACCTGGGCAATGTGTTTTTTATTCAGAATCCATTCATGCTGAAAGCTTTCAAGTTCTTTTTCAGTTTGAGGAATAAGCATGTATTTAATCTTTGATGCCTCTTCGTAGTTCTGATTTCTCTCCGCATTCTCGAGCTCAAAACGTAAGCGGTCGACCCGGTTTTTAATTTCAGAAACTTTCTTAAGAGAGCTGATTTCTTTTTCCCAGTTTTTCTTGCCTTCATTGAATTTAACTTCAAGGGCCTCGATCTCTTTTTGAAGATCAGTATTATCTTTTTCCATCTGGGCATAAATCTTCTTAGAGCGAAGTTCCGCTTCAAGCTCCACTAATTTTGCCGGCATCGCTTCCGCTGATAATTTAAGAGCACTGGAAGCTTCATCGAGTAAGTCGATGGCCTTATCCGGCAAGTTCTTGTCAGTGATGTACTGATCAGAAAGGAAAACCGCATTGTAGATTGCATCGTCAGAAATCTTCACACCGTGGTGGGCTTCCATTTTCGAGCGCACACCCATTAAGATTTCCACTGAATCCTCTTTACTTGGCTCATTCACAGGAACTGATCGGAATCTTCGCTCCAGTGCAGGATCATTTAAAATATACTTTTGATATTCATCAAAAGTGGTGGCTCCGATGCAGTGAAGTTCGCCTCGGGCCAGAGCAGGTTTTAAAAGATTGGCCGCATCCATGGCACCATCAGTTCGACCAGCACCAACGAGTTGGTGAATCTCATCAATAAAGAGCACCACTTCGCCTGATTTTGATTTAACAAATTTCAAGAGATTCTGAATGCGCTCTTCAAAGTCACCACGGTACTTTGTTCCTGCCATGAGAGATCCCATCTCCAGAGAGTAGACCGTTTTCCCTTTCAGAACGTCAGGCACCTGACCTTTTACAATTTGCTCTGCGAGCCCTTCCACGATCGCTGTCTTTCCAACTCCAGCGGGGCCCACGAGAACTGGATTGTTTTTGGACCTTCGACCCAATATTTCAATGACCGATCTGATTTCTTTGGTTCTTCCGATAACCGGATCAAGTTTTCCACCTTCGGCCATTTCATTGAGATTGATGAGAAAACTGGGCACCTCCAATTCTTCCGTAGCTTCAGCGAACTTGTTGTAGTCCACTTTTAGCGTTGGGAAAAATTGCGGCAAGAATTTTAAAAGAAACTTTTCAGAAACTTCCTGCTTACCTTGCTGAACGGCTTCTCCAGAAGCAACAGTAATCCATTCCTGAAGCTTAGATGACATTCTTATGTTATCGATCGAAATCTGGCCCGAGGTGCGCGGCAACTGCGCCAGCAAAGCCTCTACTTCTTTAACGTTATCCTTCATGGCCTTTGAGACATAGGACGATTTATTGAGAATCAACCCTAATAAAAGGTGTTCCGGGAAAAGTTCTGTATTTTTACGTTTTAAGGCCTCAGATTGGGCAATATCCAGAGCGCCTAAAACAATTTGATCAAATTTATTCATACAACACTCCCTTTCGTTATTTATTATTTATAAGATGGGAGTGAAATGAACGTCGTCAAGTGTCAGGATAAAAGATTATTTTAATTTCAGAATTTTGACCCGTTTATAAGACTCAAGTGATTTAAGAAGTTCGGTTTCCAGTGCTGCGCCGGCCAATACTGCCCCTATCTCTTTAGCTTCGCTTTTAGAGAGGTCTCTCTTCATAATCTGGTATCGCTCAATCTGGTTTTGATGACAAACTTCCCACTCAAAACTAAATTTTGTTTCAGGAAAAACCCTTACCAAACGCTCCTGAGGATTTTGCCCTTTATAGCTTCGGGAATAAGCATGCACCGTGAGGGGCAAAAGCCTACGATCTTTCCGTGCCATTTGAGAAATTCGTTCAATTTCAGAATCCTGTTCCACATAGATAAACTGGTGGCACCAATCATCCTTGCCCGATAGCGGACACTTCCCTTCATTAGGACAAGGAAAAAGTACTTCATACTTCTGCCCGAGGAGATACTCCCTTATGGTAAGCATCTCTGAAAAAAAACTTTTTGTTCCCGGCTCAATAAAGAGCACATGCTCGGGCCTGATTTTTTCAAGATAATCAATCGCAACCCGGCTTCCCATCTCATTAGCGGAATGGCCAAACAATACAACCTTTGGCCTTTCATTATTCCAGGTGTAGTTCCCACTTTGGAACAACTCAGTAGAATGAAACCCTTTCCAAAGTTTCAGACCTTGCTCTCTCATCATGGCCGATTTCTCTACCTGATAGTAAGTACCTTTGCCGCCAAGATTTTTCCAGGCCAGACTAAATGTTCCTGGGCCCGCCCCTAAATCAACGAAGTCGCACTCTTTCAATTCATCAACCCATTCGTTCGGCATCCATTTCAAAACTTCTTCTAACTTAGGAATATTAGTTAAAAGGTAAAACGCCGTATACGCCGCAACTAAACGTGGATCTTTAAGATAATCCCCGATCTTCTCGCGTTCTTTGGTGAATTTTAACGAAATTTCATCAATGGCCCGAATAAGGTCCGCTTCCGATTTAAAATCGTAGATAAGATGTGGAAGTAACTCGCTTAATTTCATATTTTTTTCTAACAGCTATAATCAGCTCGAATGTCCTCATCTACATCAATACAATGATTCTGTAATCTTCGTAAGCTTTTTCTCATTCGGTCCTGCATACTCTCACATTCATACGGATCAAGCATAAACATGACTGCATTTTCTTTTTCACCAATTCGAAGCCCTTGAATGAAACTTTGGCAATCTATAACCACCACGTCTGGTAAGTTTGTTGTTAAGTTAAAACTTCGTTCTAAATTCCTATCCCGAGTCATGCGCTTGACACGAATTTCCTCTGCAAAAGAATTAGAAAGCACCAAGGACAGCATCAAGCCAAAAATATATTTCATATGTTCTCCGATAAATTCTTATCGGTGAATCGATGAAGGACCGAAGTTCCTAACTGACTAATCTACTTCTATGGGCAAGTTTTGCTACCTCCTTCTACTTCCGCCGGCGCCGCCGGCGAAAGTAAATTCGCTTCAATTTTTTTCTTCTTGACTTATACGTAACTTTTCCGTAAAAGTCAAGCATGAAACTTTCACATTTAACAGATCATGCTTTATTTTTTGATACCAAGTCGCTTGTTATACACGAGCGGAGTGTCGTTTTAAAACTTCTCTATCATCTAAAAGAGATAGATCGAAGGAAGCTCTATTCAGACTATAAATGCTCCTCATTATTTGATTTTTGCGTGAGGGAATTGGGTTACTCTGAGGCCAGTGCCCAGAGGAGAATTGTCGCCGCTCGCATGCTTCAGGATATCCCGGAGATTGGTCCGAAACTCAAGGCCGGAAAACTAACACTTACAAATATTTCACAAGTGAATCAGTTTTATAAAAACCATTCACCGGAAGAGAAAAAAGAAATTCTTCAGGAAGTAGAAGGTCTTTCAAAGCGAGAGTGCGAGAAAAAACTTTTCGACTTATCAGGGAAAGAAAATAAACCGGTTGAAAAACAAAAGCGCCTTTCTAAAGATCAGGTGCAGGTGGCGATAGTACTTTCAGATAAAACGTTGGAAAAAATTGAACGCTTGAAGTCCCTTTTAGGCCAGGATCTTTCGATGGATGAGTTGGTTCTCTATATGGCCACGGAAGCAATTAAGAATGTAGAAAAAACTAAATTCAAAACCACTGAAAAACCACGAAGCTCACTTTCGCCGGCGAAAGTCGGACGAGTGGTTCCTGCTGGAGTGAAACGGGATATTTATCTGCGGGATAAGAAGTGCACTAATTGCGGTTCAATTCACAGGTTAAATTTCGATCACAGAATCCCCTATGCCCGAGGGGGGCCAACGAATAAAGAGAATCTTAGGCTTTTGTGTTTTCACTGTAATCAGAGAGCGAGGATGCGGGCAGGATTAGGAGTTTCCCCGCCTCCGTGAAGGCGGGGAAATGAGAATTAACGTTTAAGAGAGTTTGTAGTGTCACCAGTGTAGATTTGGCGTGGACGACAGATTTTGAAACCTGGTTGTTCTACCATTTCTTTCCACTGGGCCATCCAGCCTGGAAGACGGCCAATGGCGAACATTACTGTGAACATATTGGTTGGAATACCAAGGGCACGGTAAATAATTCCAGAGTAGAAATCGACATTTGGATAAAGCTTACGAGAAACGAAGTACTCATCTTTAAGAGCAACTTCTTCCAGACCTTTAGCAATATCTAGAAGTGGATCTTGTACTCCAAGTTTAGAAAGAACTGAATCACAGGCCACTTTAATAATCTTGGCACGTGGATCGAAATTTTTATAAACGCGGTGACCGAAGCCCATAAGACGTGAAGAAGAGTTTTTATCTTTAACTTCAACAAGGAACTGATTGTAGTCTTTCCCGGAGTTTTTGATTTCTTCAAGCATTTCAAGCACGGCTTGGTTTGCACCACCGTGGAGAGGGCCCCAAAGAGCGTCAACACCAGCAGAGATTGATGCAAAGATGTTGGCCTTAGAAGAACCAACCATACGAACTGAAGAAGTAGAACAGTTTTGTTCGTGATCAACGTGAAGAATAAGGAGGATATCAAGAGCTTTAGCAACTTCTTTATCGACATTCTTATCACCAGTCATCATGTGAATGAAGTCTGAGCAGTAGTCGAGTGACTTATCAGATTTTACGAACTCTTTACCTTGAGAGTGACGGTAAGCATAGGCACTCATTACTTTGATCTGACCCATAAGCTGGGCAATGGCCTGGTCTTTTTGAGCAGGAGTTAAATCTTGTGCGCACATGTCTTGGTAGAAAGCAGAAAGAGAAACTAAGTTGCTCGAAAGAATCGCCATTGGATGAGCGTCTTTCGGGAAGGCCTTAATCATTGTCTTAATGCCTTCAGGAACGTCGTCGTAAGAAGCAATTCTTTCTTCGAAAGCTTTTAATTCAGCAGCTGAAGGAAGTTTACCGTAAAAAACTAAGTATGAAGATTCAATGAATGAAGACTTCGATGCAATTTCTTCGATTGAGTAGCCACGGTATTTTAAAATACCCTGCTCTCCATCGAGGAAAGTAATGGCACTCGTACAAGCACCTGTGTTCATGTAACCAGTATCAAGTGTCACGTAGCCAGTTTCAGCACGTAGTTTTGTGATATCGATGGCCTTTTCACCTTCGGTACCAGTAAAAACTGGAAGCTCGAAAGTTTTATCACCTAGAATAAGTTTTGCCTTATCAGACATAGGAACTCCTTAGAAAAGAAGGGATAGAATAAAAGAGAGGTTGAATGCATGCATCTTAGCGAATTTGCTTCAATCTGTCTAAACTGTAGTGTGTCCCCCTTATCGGAAAATGGTGACAAATGTTAAACAGGTCTGGAAGAACTGGTGCCAAAATTTCCAAGGAATGGGAACAAAATGACTCCAGTAAATGAGACTTTACTGAGGTAGATCACCATTGCGCCAGGCGTCTTCTGGCTAGATTAAGGGCAATTTGCGAAAAACTTTAAGGAAATCAGATAATTGGCATCTTTATTGCTCTTCTATTGATAAAAACAAACAAGAAGTTTGCACTATAAGGAGAATTCTAAAATGAATAAGATTTCATCGCTATTCATGCTTTTTACATTGGCATTCGCTTTCTTCCCTCAGCCGACTTATGCGCAACGAAGAACCGTTATTACGGAAAACCTTCAGCGACATGTCCGTACGTATGAACAATTAAAACTCTCCCAGCTCTTCCGCCTTTTCCCACAAGAGGCCCGTGCCACAGAGATTCTCTCACTCAAAATTATCGCTCGTGCTTATCATCCACAAGGGGCCCAATTTCAAGTTCTGGAACACGGCCGCATTCTTATGGGAGGTCAAATTCGCCTTCAAAGAACGGAGCTTCGCCTTCCTTTCAGATCTCACACAATGATAGATAATCTTTTTCTAAACTTCCGCGGTGATATGTTTATCGAATCCATCCAGGCAGAAGTCATTCGCCCATATCGAAATGAACCTCCACAACGCGTTTATCTTCGCCAGAATCTTGCCCCAGGAGCTGTTCTATCACTTGATCGCGTTCTCCCGTATGAAAACCGATTGGTAAGGGCCATCACGGTTGAGGCAAGCTCACGCCCATACAATGGACGTCTTCAACTAACAACTCGCTTTGGTGAAGTAATAGCAGCAATAGAAGTGACTCAGTTCCCAACCCGCCCAAGAGTCGAACTTTTCAGACCAATCCCACTTCGGGAGCTTCAGTTAAGATCTGTCTCTTCTGGTCATATTATGCTTGATGCCCTCGAAATTGAGTTAGATCAACCACGCTACTAGAACCATTTACAAATACAATCGGTCCCACTAGAGTTTCATTATGAACTTAATGTGGGACCGGCCTCTTACAGAAGCCAAATTAATCAAGCGCTACAAACGATTTCTGGCCGACGTTACACTGGATGAGACGACTCTCACCGTTCATGTTCCTAATACCGGCAGTATGACTTCCTGCTGGGCCCCGGAATGGAAATGTGCCCTTTCAAAATCAGATAATCCAAAACGAAAAATGCCCTACACGCTGGAACTCACCCACAATGGTGAAACCTGGATCGGGGTTAATACTGCCAACGCAAATAAGCTGGCCCACCTGTGGCTTCAGAATAACTTAATAGATGGGCTTGCGGGTTACAGTATCATTCGTCCCGAAATGAAAGTTGGCCAGTCCCGAATTGATTTTTACCTAGAAGGGCACCCCTCTCATCCGCCTTGTTACGTGGAAGTAAAAAGTGTCACCTTAAAGCATGAAGGGATCGCCCAGTTCCCTGATTCAGTCTCTGAAAGAGGGCAAAAGCACCTGAAAGAGCTTATGGACATTAAGGCCCAGGGAAAGCGCGCTGCCATGTTGTATATTGTTCAACGAGAAGATGTCAGTGAAATGCGTCCTGCTCATTCTATCGACAAGAAATATAGTGAACTACTCAAGATGGCCCATGCAGCGGGAGTAGAAATCTTTGTTTATCAATGTAAAATGAATGATAGCGGCATAGGTTTTGGAAAATCACTTCCTTTTCACTTGGAGTAAGCTTGCTAGAACTCGTTTTCTACACCCAGGACAGACTTTTAAAAGTTAGGCGTGCCTTGCCAGAGGATTCCTTTAAAAACGCCTGTAAATGGCAAAATAAACTGAAATTTATTACGACTAATGACTCCAGCTTCACCATGGTTTGGACTTCACTCCTTCCAGATTTAGAACCGATCTACGCTCGTGCATTGGTGGAACTGGCCGGAGCCCGCTACCCTATCTCGCCCAATTATGAAAAACTGAAAGAGGCCTGCCCGGAAATCACCTATAAATCTCTTGAAGAAGAATGGGTTTTTTATGGAGGATCTTTCAATCCATGGCACCAGGGACATCAGGCCTGTATCAATCTTCTTCCACCTGACAAATTATGCTTAGTTGTGCCGGATAGAAATCCACATAAAGAACTCATAGAAATAAATCCAGTCAATGCCGTTCTGGAAATCAGCACCCGCGCTCGTTTCAATAAGAACCAACTGCTTGTCCCTACTTTTCTGTTAGAGGATAAAAAGAATCCAACAATAAACTGGATTAGAGATTTAAAAGAAAAATTTCCAACCCTACGACTCTCCCTTCTGATGGGATTTGATAGCTTCTCTCAGCTTAAGACCTGGACCAACAGCAGTGAACTAATGTCTTATCTCGATACCATTTATGTCGTCTCACGGCTTGAGGAAGATGAGGACCGTTATCTCGCCTTGGATGAGGCCCATGCCTTGAAGCAAAATTTGAATATTGTTTTTTTAGGAAAGCACAATTTTGAGAATGTTTCGTCGACTAAAATAAGAAAGGAGGTCCAAAGACCTCCTTTTGAAGAAACTTAGTAGCAAATAGTATCACAAACAGTCGTAGAACAAGTGCTTGGGTAGTAAAAGTCACCGCACTCGTAGTACTGAGGGTAACAGCTGTCATAACAAGTTGTTGTATAGCCTGGATCATAGTAGTAATCATCAGATGATGAAGAAGAACCACCGCCTGAACCAGCAAGAGCAATCGCAGCCGCTACAACAAGAAGACCAATCCCTAAATAAAGGAAAACTTCTCCGTTAAAGCTAGCACCAGCACTGTATGATTTCTTCATTGTTTCAATCATATAGTTAGAAGCTTCATCGTTAGACATTTTATTGATCTGAATCATGTTGAAAGCAGTTTCAATGTCACGACCTACTCTTTGATCTTTTACTTCTTTTTTGATGAAAGTAAGAAGCTCAGCATTTGTCAGACCTTCTTTCTTTAGCTCATTAAGCTTTAAAGAAAATTTCTTCAATTGAGCATTATGGAAATCCTTATCTTGCTGATCCCATTCAACTGTTAAAGCGTAGTTTAACTCATCAAAGGCCTGCTTAAGACCTGAGCGAGATGTTGCATGAGCGGAAACGCTTACAAGAGCGAATACGACAAAAAGAGAAAATAATCTTCTAAACACAAGAACCTCCGGTTTTGTTTCGTTCTGATTTCTTATTACTTCTATTGAAACTTAATAAACAAGCTAAATTATTCTAATGTAAAACTTTTAGAGGTTCTGACATCTCTACCAGGATCGAAGTGACACCATCGAGATTTAGAGCCCTCTGAGATTCAAAGCTTTTAGGATGCGAAGCTTGTCCAAAAATGGAGTTTCGCAAACTTCCTCACAAGTCGAGAGAATCCCCTCGATCAGATCAACCCGCACACTGGAGTTGGTCGTTATTTTTTTTCGGAGCTCAAACATGAAAGCTTCGCCCTTCTCTGCACCTAAAATATTCTTAAGTTCCCAAAGCATACCGAAGACAAAATCTGTATTAGCATAAGCAGTCGCTTCAAACTGCAGCATGTACTCTTGCTTCTTTGTTGCATCTTTCCCATTGAAGGTATTGTACTTCCTGATCTTTTTAGCAAGCTTGGGAGAATTAGCGATTTGTCCTGCAAAGAAATCGGCCATTCCCTCTATCGTGGCAGTGGAATGAGAAAGTTCCAGATGATCAGAAAGGGCGGCGTGAGCGTATTCATGATAAATGATTTCAGGAACTAATGCCGAATCAAGCCAGTACCATTTACGACTAAAGAATTTACTGATTGGCTCATAAAACTGATAACCGGCTTCCATGATAATACTTGAGCCAGCTGTCCGAATCAAAGCATCCTTAGTAAGAGTATCTGTTGATGTCGTAGCAGCAATGACCAATTGAGCGAGAAAACGAGTAAGGGACTGCATGTGAATCTGATTACGAAAGCGTGTCATCAGAACATGAAATTCCTGATTGCCTAAATCATTCGTCTGTATATCTCTTAGGTGAATGCGCTTTTTTGGGCGAAACCAAATCTCCATTCCCCATGGAGTGACTCCTTTTGAGGCAAGCCCTTCCCCAGCAGGAATAGTAAGAGCATTATTAAACTGAGGTGTTAAATTATCATGGGCAAAATGCCCTAATTCTGAAAACTGGTTGGTAAGTTCAATTCTAATCACCATCTGCGGGAGACTGGCCGCATACTCTGATTTTACTTTCTCTACAAAGTACTGACGGGCCCGTGTCAGATGGTAATAAGTCGTAGCCGCTCTTAATGTGAGTTCTACAGAATCATTAAAAGCAACAGCTTCATCAGACTTGCCGCTTACAATTTTAAAGTATTTCCCTTCAAACTTCTCGGAAGAAATAAGATCAGTCAGTAAAACTTCATCAACAATCGGTTTATTTTTATCCGTTCGAGTAACAACTTCTGCCAGGCGATCCAGTCCTTGGGCAAAAGAGAAAGTTGAAAACAGTAATGTAATTAAAATGAATGATGCTTTCATAATTAAAATAAACTCGTTGGATCATAGGCATCAGGATCTTTGTCTGCGCCCGTTGTGTATTCAATGACAACAATTGCCAATGCAGGAAGGAATCCATAAGGCGGTGGAATAATCACAGTCGCCACTGTTCCTAGAGTCGTTACCCAAACTTTTGCTTTTTGCCAAAATGTTTTCTTAGGATTCCACATGTCCTCAAGCCCAGCTATTTCATCAAGTTCTGATGCCGGGATAATTCCCGATTCATAGGCCGCGGTCATAAGATCCAGATATCCAGGAGAAGTGCCATTAAAAAATGTATTCAGAGATAAGTAAGACATTTCTTTACGAAGAAGCTTGATCGCAAGTCTAAACCGCTCCATTGGTTCGAGAGTAATAGTCTCTATACCTTGGTTTCTGTCGTAGATAAGAATTTCTGCTTTAGGGGAATCAAGACGAGTACGGAGTTTCTTAATCACGTCTCCCATCAAAGCAATTTGAATATCAGAATAATGTTCAAGTAAAAATTGGCGGCGGCTCATTTTTAACTTATCGGTCTTGCCAGTTACAAACTCACTTTTCTCGTCCTGATCTCTTAAAGGGAACTGTAAGCGAAGGCTCGTCATCTTTTGATGGTAAGATTTCAAAGTGAGATTTCTCGTATGAAGATCATTTCTTCGAGCTTGTTCAAGTTTAGTGTAAAGCTCACGATCAATGAGATCTTCTTCCAGGGCGAGAGCATAAAGAGATTCAAGATGTCTTTTAGAGATATTTTTTTCTACTTTCTGTGCATCAGCATAGAAACGCTTATAGGCCTCATCAAGACAGCCGCTACTTTGAAGAAACTTTTCTTTAAAGGCGCCGATCAAGGAAAGAAGCGGCTTAACTTTATCATGGGGAGGAAGAAAGCTATTCTCATCAATTGTATTATAAACTTTAGTGGTAGAGACTTCATAAGCATCTAAGAGAATTTTTACCACCACATCATCAATTTCATTTTGTTCGCGGAGATAATAGATGGCGCCTTCAAATTCTTTAAAGCGAGAATTTTCTTGTTTTAACTTATTGAGAAGGAGTTCATTAACCGTGAAAGAGCACAGAGAGCTTTTTTCAACCTCACGTAGAGTATCCTGATAAGAGTTCAGAATTATATTTTCACCTAGCTTATCTATCGCCTTATTTTTGGCCTTTTCATGAGAGCGGCCAGAGTAAAAACTCTTCCCCTCCCGATCATTACGAAGGTCTATGGTGGAGGCTAATGTGGGTAGGGCCAAAAGTAAGAGGCCTAAAATAAATACTGGCATCCCCCCAACCTAGCATCATTAAGGATCGGAACCTAGTTAGTGCGTAAAAAAGAAAGGGACCTTAAGGCCCCTTCTCATTTTTCTTTTTCTGTGATGAGTGAAATGTTTTCTAGCTTATTGATTTGTAAGAGATCGAGGACCTTCACCAGACGGGTGTATTTCACATCCCCATCTACCCTAAGATTAACTAAAGAATCTTTCTTGGCCTTCTCAAGGATCCCAGGAAGCTCTTCAATGGTAGACTTGGTGTTATTGATAGCGATTTCATCATTTGAAAGTTCAATGGTGAGTTGCTCGACTTTCTTTTCACTACCAGTTCCCTGTTCAGCCGTCGGAAGTTTTAACAACAGGGCCAGTTCATCCTTTTTAAAGGTTGAAGTCACAAGGAAGAAAACCAGTAGCAAGAACACCATATCAATTAATGGAGTGAGATCCATGGCCAGGGTTTCCCGGCGTTGTTTGCGTCCCATAAACTTACTCGCCTTTTAACATTGGAGCGATGAACTTTTCCATTTTGATTTCAAGAGAATCCAGTTCTCCTGAAAGGTAGTTGTGAGCAATGAAATGAGGAATGGCTACAATCAGACCCACAATGGTCGTAATAAGAGCATAGGAAATTCCTGAAGCAAATTGACCGGGATCAGACAGACCAGTATTGGAAATGACCTGGAAGGCTTCATAAATACCCATAACTGTACCTAAAAGACCTAAGAGAGGGGCGGTCGTTGCAACAACTTTAATCGTTGTCATGCCGAACTCCAGCTCATGGACTCTTTGAGAGATGGAATCTTTCACAAGGTCCAGGTGGTTAATCAAATTGGCCTTATCAAATCTCTTTGACAGGTCATCGGCCAGAAGCTTCGCTTCTTCGCTAAGTCTTCCTTTAAAATCTTTAAAAATAAAAAGACGCCAAAGAACAAGAGAGAGTCCGACGACATTCATGGCTACCAGAATCCAGGTAATCGATCCACCTGCGTTGATGAAATCAACTAAACGCATAGAAAATTCCTTTTAAAAAAGCTAAATAGTAATAAATTTTACAGGAACTTTGACATCCATTTCCGCAGCTCCTAGCTCTTTAGGAATAGGCTTAAAACGTTCAACTTTTTTTACGGCATCCATCGCCGAATCATTTAAACGTTCATAACGGGAAGGCTTATCAATTCTGATATTAATGATATTTCCATCCTCTAAAAGCGTAAAGGCAACAATGACAGTTCCTGTCTGGCCTAAACGGCGGCTAAGCGGAGGATAAAATTTATTTTGATCAATGCGAGCACGGAGTTCGGCCTTATAAAGAGTGGCAATGTCATTCTTGCCATTGGCGCTATTACCAAATTCAGAACCTTGGGCAGCTTGAGGTTCAACGGCTGCCGGTGCAGTTGCCACTTCTTCAACGGCCACAGGAGCTGCCTTAGGTTTGTGAGGGTTGAGAGGGACAACTTTCTTAACCGGTTTAGCTTGAGGCGCAATCATCACTTGAGAAGCTATCTGAAGCTTTAAAACCCCGGTCCCAACCTTGTCTAAACCCGCTTTAACGTAATTATTTTGAGAGAGGGTCCATGTTCCAAGAAGCATGAAGCCATGAATCAAAAAGATTGTGCTTAAATGGGTATAATAACTCTTTGTCATAGAGTGTTTTATATATCAAACACAAAAAAAAGTCCATGACCTCTGGTAAAAATTACTTCAGAGTTTCTTCGATTTTGTTTACCAGATTTTTATCATCTGTTGTGACCTTAGACTTATAGCGCCCCACTACTTTTCCCTTCCTATCTATTAGAAATTTCTCGAAATTCCACTCAACTTTTCCCTGGAATTCTTTAGGAGATTTCTCCGTCAGGTATTGATAAAGGTGCCTTTTTTCGCTCCCTAAGATGGTTTTTTTGGTCAAAATAGGAAAGGTGGCCGAATAGTTTTTCTGGCAAAATTCCAGCATACTCGCATCATCTTCAGGAGTCTGACCTCCGAAGTCATTGGTCGGAACACCCAGTACAACAAAGCCTTTGCTCTTGTACTTTTGGTACAAACCTTCTAGTCCTTCTAATTGAGAGGTGTAACCGCATTGTGATGCAATATTCACAATCAAGACGACCTTATCTTTCAAACTTTCCATCTGAAACTCTTTGCCCTTGATGGTTTTATCAGTAATTTTGTAAATCTCTTGAGCGAAAGCGGAACTCATAAGAGTGAAGATAAGAGCGATTAAAATTTTCATTGTGATACTCCTCATTTTATATCCTGATTATGAGGGGTTTTCTTGCCTAAGGCCATAAATTCACATAATATCCTCAGACCTTAAGGAAACGTTACCCATGAAACTCCAAGAGCTTAAAAACAATTTGGATGACTTACAGTTAGGTATGACTGATCGAACGGTCAGTGGCCTGACAAATGAGCTCAATGACCTCATCGCAGCAGGCGGGAAGAAGTTCCGCCCGGGGCTGTTATTCCTTATGGGCCAAGTTTTTGGCGTTCCTTATCAAGAGTTAAAATCTTATGCCCGTGCGGTGGAACTCACCCATCTGGCAAGCCTCATCCATGATGATGTGATTGATGATTCGGACAAAAGAAGAAATCATCCAACGATTAATGCCATCCGGGACAACACCACAGCGATTCTTGCTGGTGACTATGTCCTCGCTCAAATCATGGGGGAGCTCGCCCAGAATAATAATAATGAGCTTCTGATTGATCTCACCACATGCATTAAGGATCTCGCTGACGGAGAATGGCTTCAGTACGACCTGAAATCTAGACCCCAGGTTCGCTTTGAAGATCTTGAGCAAATTTGCATCAAGAAAACGGGAAGCCTTATTCGCTACTGTTGCACTACTCCGGCAAAGCTTGCAGGCCATAAAGATATTCAAACCATGGCCATGATGGGAGAAAGAATTGGTCTTATTTTCCAAATGGCCGATGATATTGTCGATGGTCTGACTCAAAGCGGACGACCGGCCTTTCAAGATATCATTAACGGTCAATTGAATTACGTGACGCTAAAACTTATTGAACTCTATCCTGATCTTTATCGCCCAATTTATGACGTTAAAAATGGCGACTCTAAGGATCTTCCTTGGAACGAAGAGCAATATCACCAAGCTATTCGTGCTGTTCATGAAGTGATTAATTTTGAAAAAGACAAGCTGATTACAATATTTAGCGAACTCTGCCGTAATAAAAAACAGGAAGAATTCATTCCGGTTTTTGAAATGACTTTGAATAAGATTCAATCCAATTACGTATCCCTCCTATCTTTGTAAGAGGAGTCTCCATGACTGAGAAACAAATTCTAGATTGGCAGGAGAAAGTTCGGGCGAGCCTCAGTGATGAAGCCCAACTCCTTCAGTACCTGTTCCAAACCATGGATAATTTTTATTACCGCTATATTGAAACGACCACTGAAAAAAATCTGAAAACAATTTCTTTAGGACCTCATCTGTGGGGAGCGCGTTCCATAGAAACTTCTATGGTGGATGCTCTTAAAATAAAAAATCCTATGGCAAAACCCGGAATCATTGAAATGGCCAAGGCCGTGCCAAAGGCACAGGGTCCGGCTGTCCATTACAAACTTTTATGTGATATTGAAAAGCTAACTCCTGACCAAGGCAAAATCCGGATTATTTCGGGTATTAATTGGGATTGGCCTGATTTTGAAGGAAAAGAAAAGCAGTTAGAAAAAGTTGTGAATTTTACTTATTCTGATCTGGGCCAATTCCGTAAAGAGCTGGCCTTAAAACTTGAGGAAGCTTGCGAGATTTTTCTTTAGGCGTTGTTTCGGACGTTCTTTAAATAGACTTTTCTTATAATCCAAATAAGAGCTACGGCACCGATGACGACCAAGGCAAACATTTTAAACTCAGATATTTTATTTAAAATAACTTCGCCATAAGTGGCCACAAAATAGATTTGAGTCGGTACAGAGATAAGAGCGGCCAATCCATCGATTGCAGCAAATTTCCAAACAGGTATTCCTAATAATCCACAACTCATATGCCCTGGAAATCGAAGACCCGGTGTGAAACGGAAAATACCGCAAGCAAGACCACCATACTTTTGAAACCAAGAGTTAATAGTTTCAAACCCTTTGCCGGCCACTTGTTTTTGGAAAAACTTAGTCTTGATGATCCTGCCACCAAAAAATTTTCCTATCAGATAAACAATGAAATCACTAAAAAAGACGGCCAAAAAACAAACAAAGGCCAAGGTCGTAACATTAACCCCCTCTGCCCCTTCATAGGGTGGTGGGAATTTATCAGGGTGATGGGCCATGTAAGCGACAAGCCCTGAAGTCACAAGGATCAACTCTTCAGGAACTGGAAAACCAAAAGAACTAGCGAACATGAATAGCGTTATAAAGCCATAAACATAATATGGTTGATAGGCGTACTGAGAAAAGAACGCCATGAGGGCTTGATGGCTAAATTCAATGTCGAACATGAGTTCGATTCTAATAACACCCGACTCATAATGGAAGCAAAAAAGGTCTTTAAGAGTCCGATAAAAGCTCTCTTGGCCGCGCTTTTACTGCCCGCCATGAGGATAGCAGGATGGTCGCTAAACAAAGGACTGTTAAAAACAAGGCGGGATAAAATAATCTTCCCCAATCAACACTTGGCGATAACTTAAAAGCTTCTCTTCCGATCACCTGAGCAATCATCCAGCCTAAAAATAAACCCATGCTCATGGCCGAGAAAAACAGGGCCCCAAATTCATAGATGAGATTAAGCCTCAAACGAAGGGCGGAAAAACCCAATGTCTTCATCAAGGCCAGATCATAATAGCGCCGATAAACCTGATCATGGGACAATCCATAGAGGATGACCATGCCGACAATGAGTGAAAGCCAGGAAATGATTTCTATCGCTCCTCGGGCCCGTACGAATAAAGAGGAAAGTTTTCCTATAAGTTCTTCCACATCTATAAAGGAAATATTGGGAAAGCGCTCCACAGTGGTTCGCTGGAAATTCAACTTCGTTTCAGCGGGCCCAGAGGGAAGAACAGCGAGAAATGTTTTAGGAGCAGCATCAATCATGCCGGGTTCAATGGTGACAAAGAAATTTGGATAGAAGCTTGTCCATTTAATCTCTTTTATATTTCGAACCATCGCCTCAAACTCAACACCTTGGACATCGAAGGTAAGCTTATCTCCTATCTGGATGTCCATTCGTTGTGCCCATCGATTTTCTAAAGAAACATAAGGCAAGCGGTCATCTGGAGCTCCTCCCTCGGGAAAAGGCTCTCCACTAATAATTCTCTCGGTACCAGTTAGGTAATCGCGGTAAGTTAGATTTAAACTATTGCTCCGGAAACGTCTTTCTTCATCGTCTTCTCTGTCACGGAAGTTATACGAACGTTTTTTTCTAACAAATTGTTTATCATTCACTTTCTCCAGACGAGCACGAATCATCGGAGTCACATAAGATAGATTCACTCCCTCTTTTTTAGCATGCTCTAAAAGAGGATCCATCTGTTCTTCCTGGATATCGAAAATAAAAAGAGAGGGTTTTTCACTATCTAGCGTGAACTCTTTTGAGATCATTGTATCAAGCTGAAGGATAAGTGAAATAAGAGTTGAGCCGATGGCCAGAGAAAGAAAACTTAAAGTGAGTTTATGACCTGAACGAGCAAGACCTCTCAGGGCGATCCCATTTTCAATTGTCGGCAGGAGGAGCCCCTTACCTTTGATGATCTTTTTCAGTAACCACTGGGACGCTCTTACAAAGAGTGTGGACATGAAGAAAACCAGCATCAAAGCAAAAAAGAAGAGATTTCCCGTCTTAAATGAATGGCTGATGTAACAAGAGAATAACCAAAGAGACACAATAAAAGGTAAGAAATCCCAAAAGCGGAATCGTCCAAGAGAGAGTTTTGAAGCTTTAAGCTGAAGTCCCATTGAAGTGCGCATAAGACCCAGTAAGAGTGGGACTAAAATAAAAAGAGAAAGGGCAAAGAGATAAGGAATTTGAGACAGCGAAGCGGCCAGATTAACGTCGCGACTTAACTCCAGACCCAAGACAGAAGAAAGTTCCGGAGCAAATTGTCGATACAGTGGAACAATAACAAAAAACTCAAGGGCCATCACCAAAGAAAAGACAAAAGCAAACTGACCAATAATTCCAAGGATGATTTTATTCTTGGTTAATCCATGGAGATTAAGAAGACAAAGGTCTTTAAGCCTCGCTAACAAGTGCGACTGATAAAGATAAAAAACTCCCACTAAAGACAAGATCAAGCCAATAAGGGCAGAGAGGGCCATAAAGTTGGTTAAAACATTGATGACTCTTCCTGTTTGTTCAGAACTATCTTCCGGAAGTGTTATACGGATAGCCGAGTCTTTAATGACGGCGTAAATTTCTTTTTTAATATCTTGAGGCTTAGCAGCTGAAAAATTCTCAAGTTTAAAGTGATAAGTAAAACTTCCCGTGGCCCCGGGTTTTAAAAGACCTGTTTCAACTAAACGGGCCTCAGGCATATAAATTCTTGGGGCCAGAGAAAAGCCTCTTAGACCCATGGATGAATCATCCAGCACAACACCGGAAACTTTCATCGTGATGTCCCCAATCTGGAGTTCATCATGAGTTTCTACCTGCCATAGATCTGCCAGGTCTTTGGAGATATAAAGTTTATCGCTTTGAAAAGCTCCTTCAGAAGTTTTTAACTCACCATAAAAAGGAAATCCTTCCTGAGTCGCCCTGATTTCAACCAGTCGAGAAGCTTTAGCTCTAAGGTGAGTGATCATCGAATAGATATCAATAATCTTATAAGTCTTGTGAGGATGATTTTTAAAAACCTCTTCCAGGGATTTTAATTCAGTATCAAAAAGGTCACGCCGGGCCGAGACAGCAATGTCTGAAGTCAGTAATTGATTAGCATTACTTTGAAGTTTCTCATGCACTTGACCAGTGATGATACTGATCCCCATAAGACCCATGGTTCCCAGGAATAAAGTGAAAAATAAAAGTAGAAAGAAGAACGGAAACTTCTTCATCTCCTTTAAAAAGAAGAACTTAAAAATCACAGAAGACTCCCATGCTCCAGATGAATAATTCTGGAACATTTACGAGCGAGATCCTGATCGTGTGTCACAAGGACCAGTGTGGTACCGGTAGTGGACACCATATTGAATAAGAGCTCCATGACTTTATCCCCGGTTTCTTCATCAAGATTTCCGCTAGGTTCATCTGCAAAAAGGATACTAGGCTTAATCGCCAGTGCCCGGGCAATAGCAACACGCTGACACTCTCCCCCACTCATTTCAGAGGGAAGATGATGGGTGCGATGGCCAAGGCCAACACTTTCAAGAAGTTCTTGAGCTTCTTTCAAAGCATTTTCACGCTTTAGAAGCTCCAACGGGAGCAAAACATTTTCTAAAGCATTAAGGGTTGAAACCAAATGAAACTGTTGAAAAACAATCCCCATGTGGTGAGCACGAAAATAAGTTAATTCTGATTCACTCATCGATGTGATGCTTTTGTCTTGAACCATAATTTCACCGGAGTCAGGTCGATCAAGGCCTGCAAGAAGAGAAAGCAGTGTCGATTTTCCTGAACCTGATTTTCCAATCAAGGCGAGTGTTTCACCTTTTAAAATTTCCAGGTTAATCCCTTTCAATACTTCAAAGCGGGCGTCCCCTTGTCCATAACTTTTTTTAAGATTCAAAACCTTCATCATAGTTCAGTCTCCAATACTTTCAGAACAGTTTGGGCCATAATTTTGTGTCCCTTGGCATTGGGATGAATTCCATCAGGAAGATTCAGTTCGGGAACAGCTCCCACTCCTTCAAGTAGAAAAGGAATTAACTTTATTGAATATTTCTTAGCGACTTTGGGAAACATTTTCTGAAACTCATCACGGTATTTTACACCCATGTTGGTGGGCATCTGCATTCCCGCTAATATAACAGTAATACCCTTGGCCTGGGCTTTCTCAATGACCTGAGAAAGATTTTTTTCGGTGTCCGCCAGTTTTAAACCCCGTAAACCATCATTCGCTCCCAGGGCAAGCACCATGATGTCGGGTTTACTTTTCAAATACCAGTCGAGCCTTTTCATACCAGAAGCTGAGGTCGCTCCGCTCACTCCACCATTAATGACTTTGATATCTTTTCGTTTCTTTTGAAGTTCTTTTTCTATTAGCGCTGGATAAGCTTCTTCTTTGGCTAACTGATAGCCCTCAGTCAAAGAGTCACCAAGGAAGAGAACCGTTTGAGCATGAACAGAAAAAGAAATAAGGAACAATAAACTCATTATGAATTTCATAAGAACCCTTTAGATTAAAAATGACGAGGCAGATTATCCTATCAATAAGGAACAAGTGTTTCTACAAAATGAATATTGATTAAAACATTTGTATGAAATCATTCATTTCTTCTTAAGATCTTCCATCTCTTTTCTGAGAAGTTGAATCTCAGCTTTAATGGAGGCCAGTTCTCCATGGAGCTTGTTGGTCTCTTTTACCAGGCTATCAATTCTTTCCCGTTGGTTGTTCCCATCAAAAGAATCATTTTTATAATACTTCTGTTCTTCTTCTGTGAGGTATCCGCTTTTAATTTGCGCAAATGAATGAAGTGGGCCTAGCAGTAAGCCAAGTACTAATAATTTCATTGGGCCTCCCTTTTGATAGAGAGATTTTAACTTGTTTTTCTCTTTATCTACAACTTTGAGTGTTATCGACACTTTAATAAGAAAAATGGTTAAATACTCTCATGAAGATAAGTGTTATAGGTTTAGGCTGGTTCGGAGAAGATCTGGCACTGGAACTTTTAAAAGATGGCCATGAAGTTCAGGGAACTACGACGACCTTGGCCAAAAAAGAAATCCTGAAGGCCACAGGAGTGAACTCCTTTCTCTTGTCATACCCGGACTTGCCCTCCGATGAACTTTTAAAAGTAGATTGTGTGATTTTGAATATTCCTCCCTTTCCAGAGGAACTCAATTGGTTTCAATCCTGGAATTGGGATGAAAACACATGGATGATATTTATCAGTTCTACTTCCGGTTCACTACTTGGTCAGGAAGAATGGGTAAAAAGTTCCTTCAAAAAATGGACAATTCTCCAATTCGGCGGACTTTACGGTAAGCATCGGCACCCTGGAAAAAGTTTAAGCGGTCGTAAAAATCTGCCTGGTAGGAAGTGGCCTGTGAACCTTCTCCATTTGTCGGATGCCATAGGTTTTACAAAGAAAGTGATTGAATTAAAACTTCAGTCTGCTTCTTTTCCAGTGTTATCAGGAGATCATCCCTCCCGGGAAGAATTTTACCAAGCATATTGTCTTCGTCATGAGCTTCCCCTGCCTTATTTTGATCAAACTGATCAGTCCCAAAAGGACCCTATTAGTAATGAAATAAGTGCAGTTTATTACAAATTCAAGGGACTATTTGTTGACTAGAATACTCCCTAAAAGAAATGAATTCTTAATTTTTCTTTATTAACCTATAATGGCATTGTGAAAAACTTCCATATAACTATTTACGGAGCTCAGTCAGATCAAGTCCATCCTGAGATTAAACGAGTGGCAGCCGCCATCGATTATCTTCCTTATGATCTGGATCAAATGCTTGAACCTCTGGCCTATAGCCCAGATGTCATCCTTTGTTACCCTTCCACCGAAATTTCGAATCTTGAATTGGCACAAACGCTTCGAAGCGTTTATCCAGATACATCGATTTTTTTTATTGCTTTAGATAAGAAAACTTTTGATAAGAAGCGATTAATTAAAAATGGTTTCACTCAGGCCTTTCTCCTTCCGTGGGAAAAGTCCGATCTCTTGCGAGCGATGGATAATGAGCAGATTTTTTCCATGCTTCCTGAACTCCGTGAGTATAAGGCCATCAAAGTGGCCGATTTAAAACCAGGAGTTGTCTTAGATTTTGCTTTGATGGTTTATCTTCCGCGAAGTAATAAGCTTCTTCACTTTTCTCACTCTGGAGATCCTATCACCGATGACAAGTTCGATAAGCTTAAAGAAAGTAATCTCAACACTCTGTTCGTGAAAAAAGACGAGGTTGATAAATTTCGAGCTTATACGGCACAGGTTTTAAAAGATATGATGAAGCCGGGAGCGCTTTCGGAAACTGATAAACAAGATAAATTAGAAAATTGCGTACGAGATCTTATCTCGGATATGTTTATAGAAGACTCTAAAGAAAATACTTTTGCTGCCTCCCAGGTCCTCTTAAATGAAGTAAAAGAAATCATTCAAATTCTGGTAGAAGATTCAGATAAGAATGTGGCCAGCAAAGTTAACTCTATGATCAATCAGGAGAAAAACTTCTATCTCCACCTTTCTAATGTCTCAACATACGCAGGTCTTTTTGCCATGGTACTTGGTCTACCAAATCCTCAAGAAGTGGCCTTAGCAGGTCTTCTCCATGACATTGGTAAAATCAATCTTCCACCTGAGATAGCTGATATTCCAGAAGAGGAACTTTCCAGTACCGCCAAAGAATCATTTAAAAAGCATCCAGAGTTTTCAGTGGATATTATTAAAATGAGACGAATTGTTCTTCCTGAAAATTCATTGAAAGCGATTATGCAGCATCATGAAGCGCTTAATGGTACTGGTTATCCTAAAGGTCTACCTGGCCCAAAAATCTGTTCTGAAGCTCGTGTTCTTGCTATAGCGAATGCATTTGATAATCTAACAAGTCTTCAACCGGGGCACCCTGCCATGACACCTCGTGAAGCTCTTCTGAAATTACTAGACGATAATATGACCAAGTCCATGCAACTGGACATCGACATGTTAAAAAAGCTTAAAAATCTTTTTATTGAAAAAGATTAGAAGTTTTTAAATAACTCTATAATTTCCTTCTCAGGAAGAAGTGAGCCATCGAGTTTTTTCTCAGCTAAAAATTCTGGATTGTAAATTTTTGAAACAGCACGTTCTCCGCCATCACAAAGGAAAGTACAGATACGCTGTCCTGATCCTTGTTTGAGAGCAGTATTGAACGCTCCAGCGAGGTTAAGCATCGAACTCATACCCATAACGAGTCCCTCTTTCTCACGAAGGTACATTGCTAGAGATGTTAGGAGCTGATCATTAATGGTGTAACACTTGTCTTGCTTAATTTGAGCGAAGTTTTCAGTGAAGCGAGTGATCCCCACGCCTTCAGTCATGGTATATGACCCATCAGAGTCCCATGTACCTTTATTGAAGAAATTCACAATTCCTGAACCGGCCGGATCTGGAACAACGATTTTAATATTATCGTTTTTCTCTTTCATGTATTTTGATACCCCAGCGAGTGTCCCACCTGAACCGGCAGCAACAACAACGGCATCAATACGTCCATCCATCTGCTCATACATTTCGGGGGCAGTAGACTTATAGTGAGCTAGATAGTTATCCGGATTATCAAATTGGTTGGCCCACCAGTAGTCTGGAGAACTCTGACCGATTTTTTTTCCAACTTTAAAAAAGTGACCATCATTTGTGAAGGGAACTGCTTCCGCTTCGACAATTTCCGCACCGTAGAGTTTTAAAATTTTATGTTTTTCCGGGGCCATTCCCTTTGGCATGACTACGATAACTTTGTAACCCAAGGCCTTACCAACCATAGCGAGCCCAATTCCAGTGTTACCGGCAGTGCCTTCAACGATTGTCATTCCAGGTTTAAGAACGCCCTTTACGATGGCCTCGACTACCATATTTAGAGCAGGGCGATCTTTAATCGTTCCGCCAGGATTTAAATTTTCGCACTTCATGAAAATTTCGCTGCCAGTAAGAGCACTTAAGCTATGTATTTTCATCATTGGAGTATTACCAATGACTTGTAAAAGGCCTGCAGATTTAAGTTTTGTGCGAAGATCCATTGATATATCCCTACGTGTTAATGTATTTTGTTGAGACATTTTTATACTGCAAAAGGTCTCATATGTCTTCAAAACTTGCCCAGTTTTTATACGCGGATCGCTTGAAAAGTGCTTCTTTGATCATGAATGTTATGGAAGTCAGGCAATCAGCAGATGAAATTATTTGTCTTCTTTTCCCTCAGAAAGGTTTTCTAGGACATATGGATCAGGCCCAAACAGAAGCCGCAGTGGAAGCACTTAAAAAAAGGTTCATCCACTATTTTGAGTCAGTAGCAGTATTACAAACGGAATCACCATACGATTCCTCTCAAGTGGTCGAATCATTTTTCAATCAAATACCTGAGCTCGCCCGTATTTTGGATCTGGATGCAGAGGCGGCCTTAACTGGAGATCCTGCGGCCTATAGTCTGGAAGAAGTGATCATCACTTATCCGGGCTTCTATGCTGTTTGTATGCATCGTCTGGCCCATGCTCTTTTTATTCTTAAGGTTCCCCTTATACCAAGACTCTTAAGTGAATACGCCCATCAAAAAACTGGTATTGATATTCATCCAGGTGCGACCATTTCAGAAAGCTTCTTCATTGACCACGGAACAGGTGTAGTGATCGGAGAGACTTCTCACATCGGTAAGAATGTGAAGATTTATCAAGGGGTAACTTTAGGGGCCCTATCAGTTAAGAAAAAACTTCAATCCGTTAAACGTCATCCGACGATTGAAGATGATGTTGTGATTTATGCGAACTCCACTATTTTAGGTGGCCAGACAGTTATTGGGAAAGGCTCTATTGTTGGCGGTAACACCTGGATCATCGAAAGTGTGGCACCAGGAAGCGTTATTACTATCCCGGAGAAAAAAGATGGAAATTGATAATCAAAAAATTGCCAAGTGGATCAAGGAAGAAAAATCCTTTAACTTTTTAGATGTCCGTCGGGATGAAGAACGTGAAGCTTCTAATCTAGGAGGCCTTCATATCCCTCTGGATCAATTAGAAGCACGCCATCATGAGATTCCCCGTGAGAAGCTTCCCCTGATTGTTTACTGCCATCATGGTGTTCGAAGCTTGTATGCTACTCAATTTCTCAAGTTCCATGGCCATGATGCTCTTTCTCTTAGAGGGGGAATAGATGCCTGGTCACTAGAGATTGACCCGAGTGTCCCTCGCTATTAAACTAGGAACAGGAGAATATTATGGGAAATATGTTAAATAAAACTGTCGGTACAATTCTGGTCGGAACGGCCATCTTCTTAGCTGTTGCTTTCGTGGCCGCCCTTCCATTTAATCTTTTTATGTAAATTAGAACAGATCACCGGTCTGTTCTAATAATCTTTCTGCTTTCTTCTTCTCCAGCATGTTTTCTGGAGTGATTTCTTCAGGGCCATTGCCAGCAGCAATCACTTCATTCAAAACCTTTTTAAATTCTTTCTTATCATCTTTTTTCACCAGATAAAGTTCCGCATAAAGAACTTTCGTCCCTAAGTATTCCGGAGCTCTCTCCATCGCTTCGTGGAATTTCTTCTTACTTTTTTTCATGTCACCACCAGCAATTGAAGGGGCCAGAGCATAGAAACCTCCCCAATAACGTGGAACTGCGGCGTAATAGAAATCAGGTTTTAGTTTTTCGACTTTTTTAATCATCGCCAGAATCTGCCCTTTATATTTTAAAGAAGACATAATTCCATTAAGACGCGCCCACTTTCCTAAAGCAGCTGCCGTCCAATATAAAATGGTCACATCCTTTTCAGTCAGCTTATCAATCGCCTCTTCAATATCTTTTGAGGCCAGTTTTTTAAATTCAGGATTGAGGGCCAGACCATTCTCACCAAAGGAGCGTGCTTTTTCAAAATTTCTTTTTTTAAGGTCTTCATTAGTAATATGCAATTCTGCCAGAGTGAAATAGCCTCGAGCTAGATAGGTAAGAATTTCAAGATTTTCCGGTTCGGCAGAGTGAATATGTTCAAATTTTGAGAGGGCTTCTTCCAGACTTTGCTGATCTACCCTCTTCTGCCATAAGCGTACTGCTTCAGTTTTTAAGGCCTTGGTTTCACCGGGAGTAAAAGTGTCCTGGGCCCAGGTAAAATTCATTAAGAGAGTAAAAGCTAGTAACATTCTAAGCATAATCATCCTTTGATCGATTTATGCTAATAGGCTACCTGTTACCGAAGCGCGCGGAAAGACTGAGTGTGTATTGAGCATCATATTTATTCTCAGCATTCCTGATCATGGTCGCTCCAGCATTAACGGCGATTAAAGAACTAACCGCGACTTGTACGCCTGCACCAGCATAGGGATCTATACGCAGTGGATTTTCGATGGTTTTAGATTCACCTGCAGTCGTTACAATTGTCTCACCTTGGCTGGCCCGACCACCGGCCCGCAAATAAGCGCCAATGAATTTCCCCATTGGAAAAGTACTTCTAAGACCTAAACTTACTCGCTCTGCGGAGTCCTCTACTTTTTGACTGTCAGAAGGATAATCCTTCCGGGATTTTGTGGTGGTGTATTCCCCTTCCCCTGAAAGAAGAGTGGTCCCATAAAGAAGACGTGCACCATATGTGGCTTCAGTAACGTAACGTGACGGCTCAGGATACCTGACAAGCCTGGTTTCGATTCCATAAAGAGGCTCAATCGTAAATTTTTTGGTAGCAGATGATTGGGCCCAAACATTATTCAGGGTGAGAAGAGTAATAACAGGAATCAAGAATTGTTTGATCGTTTTCATGATTATATTCTAATGCATGATGAATAAATTAAAAGTCATGGTCTTAAATGCCCAAGATCTCTTCCTTTTCATGGATAAGCACAATCACGAGGCCGGGCCAGTGACAGAACTTACTGAAATTAAATGGCAACTGATGAGTTCGTCTTTGTTTTCTAATAAATCAAAAGATAAATGTCTTATGCTCGGCCGAACCATTCTGGACGCAGACCCTGATATCGTCATGATGACAGAAGTGGGAGGCCCGGAATCACTGGCAAATTTTGCACGCCATGTTTTAAATGATGAGTATCTTGCTTTATCACTTCCCTCCAATTCCGATCGTGGAATAGATCTGGGTTACCTTATCCGAAAAGCTCTCGCCTATAAATTTGATATTCACTCTCATATTGATTTCCCACTTCCGCTTCCTGCCCGGAGATTCTCTCGGGATGTGCTTAGACTTGATCTAAAAGAAAACGAAGAAATCAAAATGATTTTCTTATTGGCCCACATAAAATCCAAACTAGATCTTAAGAGGGCCGACTTTGAAGGGCGTTCACGCAGGATTCTGGAAGTTAAAGGCTTGATTGATATCTACCTGGATCTCACCTCACGGTACCCCGAGGTTCCTATTCTGGTGGGAGGTGATATGAATGGCCATGCTGGTGAAACAGACACGGAAGAAGAGTTTAAACTCATTTATGAGAGGACTGATCTTAGGGATATTGCGTCGATCGCAAAAATCCCGGATGAGGAACGTTTCAGTTACATTTACTTCACCAGGGGTGGGAACCGCTTCGTCCAACAGATTGATTATTTGTTCCTTTCCGACAGATTTGCTCCAATGATTGATGCCACAGAAACCTATTTTCCACGGTATAAAAACCTGCTGGGACTTCCGCTACCCATCCCCCAAAGGGTTGAGCATAAAAATACCCTGCCCTCCGATCATTATCCCTTCCTCGCCACCTTAAGATTTTAAGAATTTAAGCCAGGGCACAAAACGAAAATCTGGCCTTTTTAATGTCTTATGCTATTTTTACCGAAAAGAATTTTTGATATATTAACTTTTACAGCGAGGATGCATGGCCCACGAGAAAAAAGACCCAAAAGATAAAATTCGTATTGATATTACTGATGGATTCGCAGTTGAGCGGGCCCTCAAAAAATTCAAACGTCTTTGTGATGCTTATGGGATCGTGAAAGAATACCGTGCCCGTGAGTATTATCAAAAACCTTCCATTAAGAGAGTTGAAAAAATGGAAGCTGCTGAGAAACGTCGGAATAAAACAAACGCCAAATCAAGCGGACGTGGTTCAAGAAAAATTTAATTCTTAGTTTTTATCAATAAAAAAGACCCTCCAGGCTTCCTGCCAGAGGGTCTTTTTTTTTTGAACTATCTCATTCTTAAGATAGCTCGTTTTTGATTCAATTTATAAATCATATTATCAAGTTTCGATTTTTGACTCTTAGAACCTGCATGTGAACGGTAATCAAGTTTCACATAGTCCTGGGCCTGTTCAGCTTGGATAGCAAATGTAGAAGCTTGTGATGGAATAAGTGAACCAAGATTTACGATTCTTGAAACATCTGCCACAACGGCGATACCGTTTTGTCCTGCACGTGCTCCGGTGAAGATACCAGCAGTACCAACAACATTATCAGTTGTAACTACCGGGAAGAAGTTTAGACCTGGAAGACTTTGGCCAATGCTATCGAAAGCGCTGATAGGAACGGCCACACCGATAGCTGTGACGTTTTCAGACAAGGTTAAATATAAACGTGCCCCATTTCCAATATTGATGGCAATGGTTTGATTATTAGCAATTAATGGAATCATGTTTCCGTTAGGAAGAACCGCCTGAGTCGTTTGAACATCAGTAAGTTCAGAAATGTTCACAGATACTTTCAATTGGTTTTGGCCGGAAAAGCCCGAAATAAGCTCCAACTGCCCGACGGGAGTCTGGCCACGAGGATGGATAATAGGAAGGCTGATGGAAGCAAAACTCATCGCCCCTAAATTCAAATCTGCGGAAAAAGACATCCACAAATCTTCATTAACTGTACTGGTTTGAACTTTTACACCGCTTAGGACGTTGGAAGGCGCTTGACCACAAGAAATGGCAAAGAGAGACAGCATCACAACTGTGATTGAAAACGAGAGGAATTTTTTCATGGATCTACCCAAAACGAGACTTTGTCTCTTAGATGATAACAATCCGGCTCTTCAACAAACGTCCAACTTGAAAAATACGTGCAACCGCAGGATTAATATCGGAATAATTCAGTGCATCATTCTAGGCACGTTCTAAAAATATTGCAAGCACAAAGTTGAGTAGACAGATCTACCTCTCAAGAGGCATTCTCCTAACTCTATGAAAGAGTTAAAGTTTTACTTCGATTTTTTATCTCCATTTTCTTATTTTGCGTGGGCCAGAACTCAAAAGATGGCAGAAGAATTGAATCTCAAAGTCCACTACCACCCTGTGGCCTTGGGGCCCCTTCTGAATCATTGGCAAATTAAAGGGCCTGGGGAAGTAACTCCTAAGAGAGAGTTTCTCTTAAAACAGTGTCTTCGTTATGCGGCTTCGATGGACCTACCTTTTACCACTCCGAAAACCCATCCTTTCAATTCTCTGTATGCTCTTCGTCTCGCCTTAAAAGGAGTGGCAGGAGATCATCAGGAAAGAGTTATTGAAACACTTTGGAAGGCCGGCTGGCAAAAACGAATAGATATGGGTGAGCCGGAAGAACTTCTTGCTGAACTTCGAGCTCAGAATCTTCCGGCAGAAGAACTCTATGAGAAAAGTTTCACTAAAGAGGCAAAAGTGGAATTAAAAAAGAACATTCAAGAAGCGATTGAATTCGGAGCTTTTGGTGTTCCCACTATGGTGGTGGATAACGAACTCTTTTGGGGAAATGATTCTCTGAATGAATTAAAAAACTATATTTTAGGAAAAGACCTTCTTGATCGGGAAAAGCTTGAAACCCTTCTTGCGAATACTCCTCGAGCAGCGACACAATCTCTATGAAAAAACTTATTCTAGCAGCTTTTATTTCATTTCCAGTCCTGGCAGTTGAACTCAATTTTATAGGTCCCTGTTCGGAAGAATTTATTATGAGAACTCAGGTCACTGAGGAATTTAATCATGTGGGAGACCTGACCATTGCCACCCTCAATAAGTATAAAATTCCGTTTCATGGTTACCCGGAAGGCATGGCCTCGGTTTTTGGTTTCGGTAATTATATGGAAACCTTGGCCGATAATGAATTCAGGGCCTATGGCTGGTGCTTTAAAGTGGATGGAGTCATGCCTGAAGTCTTTCCTTATGAAGCCTATTTAACTCCTGAGACGAAAACGATCAGCTGGATCTATGGTTATTCACATTTCAAAAATGGCGAATGGCTTTCCCAGTGTGAAGAGGCTTTTAAGGTAAAACCCAAAGAGCTTTGCGAGAATCTGAGCACGGGAATCAAGCTTTAAGAACTCAGCTTTAACTTCCCTTTGCCCGATAAATGCTTTAAAGGTAAAAGTATGCCTAAAGCAAGTAAGATAGATCTTCTCACAGATCACCTCATAAAAATTATCGCCGAAACGAATGGTATTTCATTGGTAGACACGCTGGAACTCGCTCTAATGGGAGAATCCAAAGACGATCAACCTATTGTGAAAAAAGCGATTCAAGAATTTAAACGACTCATTAATGATTTCCAATCCAATGAAATTGAAATTAAAACTCTTCTTAATCATCCTGTTTCCTCTGCACTAGGAAATTTCTTCAAGCGTTTTCCTAAGTCTTATATTGAGGAACATATTCACTTAACCGGATCCTTAACAGCTGATTTCATTCATCCTCATCTGATGAAACTTCTTAAAGGACCTGATAAAGAAATTTATTTTAATATCATCAACAAGGTATACGGCGAAGGAACAGCTCAAAGTATTGAGACAATTGAAGATGTCGACAACCTAGTCCGTCTTAAAGAAGATGAACTCTTTGACCGTTATTTAAAAATCCTTCTATTACCAAAACTGATTCTCACCACAAGAAAAATGCACGAGGAAGCGGCCTATCATATGGCCTCTGATCTCTATCATAATTTCAATGTCGGAATGATACGACTCAAGTTCACTCTTTCTCGAGCGAATCAAAGTGCTGATGAACAAATTCCAGGATTAGAAAATCTAACCGAAGAAGATGTCGTGCTGGGCCTTTACGATGGTTATATGCGCTTTAAAAAAGAGCATCCAGAGTTCGATTTTGTTCTCTCTCCTTGTTTTAGAAAAGAAGCAAACTTCTTTGATGGCGCTAACTTCCCTACTAAAAAAGATCACTTCCTTCATCAAGTGGATGCAATTCTTGCAATGCTGGATAAGCACCCCTTTCTTGTTCCTTACTTATGCGAAGTCGATACCGTAGGCTCGGAAAAAGATCTTTACCGTAAGGGTCACTTTGCAGAAATGCAGCAGGGTTTCAGAAAGCTTCACTTTAAAGGTTTTAAAATCCGCTCTCACCATGGTGAAACCTGGCACACTTTAAAAAAAGGTGTTCAGGCCGTGGATAATGCCCTCAACATATGGCACATCGACACTCTTGAGCACGGTCTCTCACTGGGAATTAACCCTAACTACTATTTTCATTCTCTTTACCGTCGTCTCCTGATTGAAAACGAGCGTGGAGCAAAGATTAAAGAAAACTCAATTGACTGGAAAGAGTTGATGGATATGGATTGGCGTGAACACACTCAAGTTCGCGAAAAACTTTTCCAGGGAATACCATTAACAGATGAGGAGAAACGAGAGTTTGTTAAAGTGAAGTTCCACATGGCCCGTGAAGTGGAACATTATCAGCACGATGTTTTAAACCGTATGATAAATAAAGGTGTGAGTTTAATTTCTCTCCCTTCTTCCAATAATAAATTGACTGATAACTTTGAAGACTACAAAGACCATCCCTTCTCCTGGTGGGAAAAGAAGGGTCTTAAGCTCGGAATGGGAACTGATAACTATGTCACTCTGAATACCAATTATATTCAGGAACTCTTAATCATCCTTTACACTGATGCAGAGAATTTAAAAATCACCAAGCTCTTAATGGTTGCCACCGGGGAAACCCGACGTCCCTACTTGTCTCAGCTTCTGTGGAAAATGCGTCAAACCTGAGCATCGACTCCCCGGATATACCCTCATTCCCCTCTTAGTGTTTTCATGAATGCACCTTAATCAGAGAGAGGAGTACATATGGAAAAGACTAAAAACACGGAATCGAAAGGCAACGGTCTACTTAAAGTTTTTCTGGCGGATACCTTTGTTCTTTATATGAAAACATATGCCGTTCATTGGAACTATAAAGGGGCCAAATTCTTCTCTGTCCACCGGTTAACAGAAGAGCATTATGCGGAACTGGCCGCGGCGATTGACGAGATCGCAGAAAGAATCCGCGCCCTAGGTGATGAAGCCCCATTCTCTCTTAAAGCAATTATGGGAGCGACAGACATGGATGAGATGAGATCCAGAGAAGCCAGTGATGACCATGCTTTACGTGAGTTAATTGATGGTCACAATATGCTCTCTAAAAAGGCGAAAGAAGCAGCTGATGTTCTGGAATCCAGTGGCGACTTATACAGCACAGATATTATGATAAAAAGAATTGGTTCTCACGATAAAGCCGCATGGATGCTTAGAAGTTTCTTATCTGGGCAACCAAAATCGGAGCAACCTTTTTCACCAGAACAGATAACTAAGAACGTAAATCAAGAGTCCAGACAATAGGAAGCAACTCCGGGAAAATCAAACTTTTCCCGGAGTTCACTTCCCTTTAAAATAAATAGAAGTTCCCGTCCCCTTTAGGGCCTCATTGAGAACCAAAGACAGAGTATAAGGTTCTTCCCCGGTAGAACAGGCCGAACATCAAGCATTTATTAGTTCTCTTAAACTTCTTCAAATCGAGCATCATTTTCCGAAGGAATCACTCCTTCAAATCCTGCTACTTTCTGAAAACTTTGCTTTGGAGCAACGGCTTGAACTTTTGGTCTTGCAGGAGCATTATTATATTTCTTGATTGTATTTACAGGAGCTTTAAAATCACTTATTGCACTGGCACCACTCCCTTTGATTTCTTGTACCAGAGTTCCAACTGTTGAACGAAGTGACTCAGCTTGAGAAGAGAGCTCTTCTGCGGCACTTGCTGCTTCTTCGGAAGTAGCAGCATTGGTTTGTGTAACCTGATCCAACTGGTTCATGGCCTTAGTAATTTCCTGAACACCTAGGGCCTGTTCATGACAAGCAGTAGCTATCTCATTGGCCATTTTAGTAACATGTCCTACGTTCTCTACGATCTCACTTAAAACTTGCCCACAGTCTTTGGCAACTTGTGAACCTGTTTCAACTTTGGCCTTGCCATCCCGAATGAGACCTTCAACATTTTGCTTGGTTTCATCCACAATACTTTTTA
>DISW01000013.1 GCA_002422605.1 Bacteriovoracaceae bacterium UBA6200
ATCATTGCGACTTCATCTGGGGCCGCGGCAAGTTTCCTTAAAGATCACCTGACTAATGTTCGCCTGGCCGTTTTGTTAGAACTCGGAACAGTTGGAGGCGCGATCACTGGTTTTCTCATCTCCTCAAGCATTAAATCCTCCTCACTTTATATTCTATTTGGCAGCTTCTTATTATTTTCGGCCGTCATGATGTTCCGTAAAAAGGGAGATTCTCATACCACTGTCGATCATCCCTGGTCGCAAAAATTAAAACTGGCCGGTTCCTATCCTAACGAGAAAGGAGAATTGGTTTTCTACAAAGTAGCACAAGTTCCTTTGGGATTAATCAGTATGTATGTTGCCGGTATCTTCTCGGCCCTCTTGGGTATTGGGAGTGGAATTTTTAAGGTTATGGCAATGGATGGAGCCATGAAGCTCCCAATGAAAGTGTCTTCCGCCACTTCTAATTTTATGATTGGAGTAACAGCTTCTGCCAGCGCCGGGGCCTATCTCTTAAAAGGTGATATTCGAGTCGAAATCGCTTCTCCGGTAGCTTTAGGGATTATCATCGGCTCATGGATTGGCGCGAGGGTCATGACCAGAATGCGCCCGGAACTTATCAGAAGAATTTTTGTAATCGTGTTAGTTATTGTGTCGGTCCAAATGATCATGAGAGGTTTTAGAGCATGAACCAGATTGATGATTTAGAACTCAAAATTTCAAAGTTTCTCCGTTATGGAGTTATTGTGGCGGGATTAATCATTCTGTTTGGGTGGATCATGATGTTTAAGTCCACTAATACTTTCTACACCTTTAAATTTTACGATAAGCTTCCCTTGACCGAAGTGATTCCCTTCTATTTCTATCGTGAACGTTGGGGAATTCTTCTTGCCTATGCAGGGTTAGTCATCCTCATTTCTCTTCCCATCATAAGGGTTCTTTTAACCTTACTTCTCTTTTTTAAACAAAAAGAATATGCACTCGCTTTGGTGGCAGGCTGCGTATCTGTTGCCTTAATTCTGAGTCTTTTTTTAGGAATTGAGCTCTAAACTCCGGATTACTTTCCATTCTTACAGATGCCATTTAAACATGCTAAAATCCCCTCTATGAAAACTTTATTAGTTTGTTTATTGGTTCTAATAGGTTGTTCACGTCCTCTGATAAAACCTTCTCACAAGACGGTTTCATCAGATGTCATTGCAGATGGTAAAGTGAGGGCCATAGCCCAAAAGCAATCCAATCTAAAAACCACCTGCTTTGAAATTTCACTTAGAATGGAAGCCGACCAGAAGGAATATGCAGAGGCTTCCAATTGGACTATGGCCTGGGTGGATTCCAATCAAAGATATCATCTCTTAAATTTACAAGAACGAAGCCCCGCCTCTTTGGTTAAATCATCAAATGGAATCTGGACAAATAGCTTCAAGGCCTGTGACAATAAATCCAAGTTAGACGCTTTGGATTCTCTTCTTCTAACCCCTAAAACTTTTCCGTTTAGAGAATCTGAAGGGCTAAAATTTCAATGGAAGTAACGACTCACTCAACACCCCTTGGCTATATCTTATGGGCCTTTGGTTTTACTGGTGCCCACCGTTTTTATTATGGGAAACCTATCAGTGGTATTATTTACTTTTGCACCTTTGGTCTATTTCTGATCGGCTGGATTGTGGACTTCTTCCTTATCCCTGGTATGGAAAGAGAATCAAGCCGTAAGTATACTCCGGGACCTTACAATTATAACGTCGCATGGATTTTACTCACTTTCTTCGGGATGTTCGGGATACACCGGTTCTATCTGGGAAAATGGTTCACTGGAATAATATGGCTTCTTACAGGTGGGTTCTTCTTACTTGGCTGGCTCTATGATTTTCTCAATCTTAATGAAATAATTTCTGAACAAAATCTTCTTCAATAAAAAAGGGCCTCTTAATAGAGGCCCTTAAACTTTTCTATTTCTGCTCAAGATTTCTTTTTCGTTGATTACTCACTACCGAAGCTAAAACCGAAATCATGAGGATTCCGAAAATAACTGACATTGTGGCTTCAACTGGCATGTGGAACCATTTGATAATCAGCATCTTCACACCAATAAACATCAAAATAAAAGCTAGTCCATACTTTAAGTAATGGAACATGTCTGCAAACCCTTTAAGGGCAAAATACAAAGATCGAAGTCCTAGAATCGCGAAAACGTTAGACGAAAAGACCAGGAATGGATCATTGGTAATACCAATAATGGCCGGAATCGAATCAATGGCGAAAACTAAATCCGAAAACTCAACGAAGATCAGGGTAATGAAAAGAGGAGTAATCATCCAGGCCCCATTCTGTTTCACAAAAAATTTGTCTTCATGAAAGTGCGGAGTCGTAGGAAATAGTTTTTTGGTCCAGACAATGACCCAACTTTTTTCCAGGTCATGATCTTCACTTTGCGGCATTAGCATCTTGATACCGGAGAGGACTAAGAATGCTCCAAAGATATAGATCACCCAAGTGAATCTTTCGATAATAGCAATACCGGCCCAGATAAAGATCGCTCTCATAACAAGAGCACCAAGAATTCCGTAGAATAAAACTTTGTGTTGGTATTGATTTGGAATTTTGAAGTAACCAAAAATTAACAGGAAGACGAATAGATTATCTACCGACAGGGATTTCTCGATCGCGTACCCCGTTATAAAGAGCATAAAGTCTTGCTGACCTCGCCAGTACAGAATAATTACACTAAAGACCATGGCCAGAGCAATCCAAATACCAGACCAAATGATTGACTCTTTAAATCCCACGGAATGTGATTTTTTGTGAAAGACTCCAAGGTCTAACAATAAAACTGCCAGGATAAAAACCACGAAGGCTATCCAGACAGCAAGCGACGTTTCATAATGCATAATGGTTTCCTCAATACTAAGTTGTCTGTTATTCTATTACCCTGACAAAGGCCCTGACAATGAATCACACATTAATGGGCTAAAATAATATAATAAGCTTTAAGTTGAAATTCATTTTAAATGAATTTGTCATTAACCCTGGATTAAGTGAAATGAGCGACCGTCTCATGAAGGCGCTGGAAGAAGTCCGAGATCTCCCTCACATTACATTAGGTAATATCGTTCAGCACGTTGAAGGCGAGTCTCTCCTGATTTTATGCCTTGTCGCAATCCTTCCTTTTATGCAGCCAATCCCCATTCCCGGGCTGTCCAGTATCCTGGGATTAATTGTACTACTTCAAGGTTTTGGGCTGATGATTTGGGGAAGACCTGTTCTGACGAAAAAAATGAAGGGTCTCAACATAACCCATGAAAAGTTTGAATATATTTATAAAGCAGCTTCACGCTTCAGCGCTTTTACTTCACGCATATCTACTTTTAAACATCCCGTAACTCAAAGTCGTTTTGCCCGGATTATTTGTGGGTTTGCCATCGTCATATCCGCAGCTTTTTTGTCCTTACCATTGCCTATACCATTCTCTAATCTGATTCCGGCCTTAAGCATTTTTCTTATTTGTGTTGGTTTGTTGGAAGAAGATCTGATTCTTATTATATCTGGAATGGGGATAACAATCTCCGTGATATGGATGGCATTATTCTCCTATCACATTATCACGGAGCAGATTCGAAGCTGGTTTTAACTTATTTGCTGAAAGTAACTTTAGTCACTTTTGATCCTGTCTGAGAATCTCTAACTCGAAGTTTTACAGTAAAATCCTCATCAGAAGCGTAACAAGAATAAGTTACTGTTGAATAACAAATACGAGCTTCATAGGTCGCAGGGCCAGTACAAATATTAAAAGCGCTGATGTTGGTGCGTGAGCAAACAGCTTCACGATCAGATTCGATTTTTGCGATCGTTGTTTCTACAGAAGCACTAAAAGCTGAGAATGATGAAAGAGTGATTAAAAGAGCAGCTAAAGTTTTCATATGAAGACTCCTTAAGAGGATTAGTGGTATGCGCGTAACTTACCACAAACCATCTTAAGGAGCAGGAATCAGATAAATTTTACAGGCTACTCTTCTAAAGTACAGCCGGTGTTTCCTGAAAGGCTGATGGTTTCTTCTTTAATTTCAATTGGTTTTTTGGCCTTATCATCGCAATCTTCTTCTGCCGCAGGAGCAGTCGCTTGCGCTTGGGTTTCAACCACTTCCGGAGTGGGAGTTTTATCCTGACAAGAAGTTAAAAGAAGCAATCCAAAGAGACTCATAAATACGATTTTCATACTTTAATCCTTGCTATAGTTGAACAATTTTATACCCATTAAGGCCCGGTACCAGGTACGCGGAAGAAGACTTAAAAACTTAACCACCATGAAAAAGAAAAATGGAAATGAATAGACCATCTTCTTTTTCTGAATCGCCTTGGCTATGAGAGTGGCTGCCTTAGGGGCTTCTACCAAAAAAGGCATGGGGTGGTGATTGGCCTGGGTAAGTGGTGTATCCACAAACCCCGGGCAAATGGCCGTTACATTAATATTGAACTGCCTTAGATCCAAATTGAGAGATTCACAGTACTTCAAAACAGCGGCTTTGGTGGCACTATAAGCAGATACCCCAGGAAGGCCATTAAGCCCTGCCACCGAGGAAGTCGCCACTAAATGACCTTTTTCCCGAGGAACCATCACATCCATGGCCGCTTCAAAGGCATACATCACGCCCAGAAGGTTAACCTCAACCATTTTATAGCTCCAATTAAAGTCAGGAAGCTTGGTTTTATGGGCATACCCAATACCCGCATTAGCTATCATTAAATCCAGGCCAAGAGATTTAGAAAAATCAGAGACTGCATTTTTCACCTCATCTCTTTTAGAAACATCGACTTTATAAAAAGTGATATTTTCACTTTGGGTTTCAAAGTTTTCTTCAAATTTCAGGGGATCCCGGCCGCAAACCCCTACTTTCCAACCCTGTCGGGAGTAAAGTTTTGCCAATTCCATCCCAATCCCAGTAGTTCCACCGGTGATAAATACGGTTTTCATTGAATTCCTTTTAAGTCATAAAATCATAACACAGTAGGAGATTCAGGTCATATAACGCGGAGAAAAATTATCTTTTTTTAAGGAAATATTCTTGACGTGCAAGCATCAAATCTTTATAGTTGTTGAACATTTGCAACTCCGGGGGAGTAGTTAAGTTGGTTATAACGTCTGCCTGTCACGCAGAAGGCCGCGGGTTCGAGTCCCGTCTCTCCCGCCAATTTTTTCCCGTACTGGTATTCACGCCAGACGGTTCAGACCCACAATCATCCAATATCGCTTTTACAAAAATCTCAACTCTCCCATTAGGGTGAAGAATTATTTTTCCAATTATCGCCCCAAGGACTCTAATCTTGTCACAGTTTGGTAGTTTATCGAAATTAGTAAGAAGGCTCCCTAGTCCCTCTCTAAGTGATCTCTCCCACTTTCCGTCACATATTTTCGATAAAACCTTTTCGGCTTTTAATAAAGCGACTCGGCATTCATCTACTTCTGACTGGAGTTTAGATTTTTCAGAAGTAATAGAAAGGATGACCTTTTGTGAAATCTCACCATCCTGGGTTAATAGTTCTCTGAGATTAGAGGACATTTTATCAAGGAGCTTGGTCTTTTCTCGAAGTTGAGTTTTGCATACATCAACCTCTTCTCTCGCAGTCTTTTCATATGTCGCCAATTCTGTATTTGATTTAAAAAGATTTCGGAATACATCTGACGACGTGAGGTATTCCTTAATCCTTTTCATCACTTCTGCCTCAAATTTTGTCGCATTAATTCTCCGATAAGAAGACTCAATGCCTTTGACGTCTTCATAATAAAGATATTTTCTCTTTCTCTTACCCACCGTCTTCAAAGTGCTATCACCCGTATAGAAATTACCATCCACAGATTGCAGTAACTTTAAAAACAAAAAATCATCACTAGGAGAATAATGCTTCTTATTCTTTAACAAAACCGAATCTATCTGTGCGATCTCTTCCTCAGACAGCAATGGTTCATGAGCTAACCTACAGGTAATAATCCCATTCTCGTCCGCATACTCGGGGAATTGCTCATAAATATCAGTAATCCTTTTGATCCCCCTAATCTGAGTGGAAGTGAGAACCCCGCGAACATATGCCGCTGTAAATTTTTTTCCACCTTTAATCTTAGTCGGCTGTCGGATGCCATACCTATCTACATATTCCTTCACGGTATAAATCTTGGTTACAAATTTTTTTGAGTTCAGATACTTTGCAGTAAGAGAAAATGAATGACACTTTAGGAATTGATTTTTGAGTTCATCAAAAACAGGTCTATCTGCGACACTATGAATATAGAAACAAGATTTTACTGGGTCGTGATCAAGACCTAAAATATTGTAACTGGAAGAGTCCTTTCCATTATGAAATAAAGCTGTGAGATATTTACGAAATTTTTTCTCTGAAAGTTCATATTGATAATCTTCGGCTTGGAAGTTTCTAAAAGTGAAGTTAAAACGGTGCTCTCTTTTTCGAAAATCTACTTGCCCAGACTCTGCTTCATGGAACTCACAACCATTCTCGATTAAGGTCTGCATGAATTGCAAGTTAAAGGCTTGGTCCCGAGAGAGTCTATCTAGCTTCTCAACTATCACAGCGTCAACTTCCCCCTTCTTAATAAGTCTATTAGCTTTCTCTAACCCTTTCCTTCGATGCAGCTCTTCCCTTTTGCCACTTTTATCTTCCTCTATCGTGTAGATAATGTCATAGAAGCAATCAGGGTGCTGAGCATTTAATCTCTTCACATAATCACTAATTGAATCTTTTTGTAAGTCCAAAGAGCCGTGTAAAACCTGAGCTTGCTTTGATGTCGATACACGTGTGATAGTTACTACTCGAACGTACCTCTTTTGACCAAGAAACTTTTTTCTATCATTAGGATTCATCCCTCCTCCTTACCTCCTCTCAACCAGTCCAGAACGATTCCTATATCCCATGGATCATCTAACTGACGGATCAGATCAAATGTGTAATCTGAGGAGTTCAAAACGTCGCTGTTCTTCTTACGTCTCTCAGTCAAAATTTTCGCATACCTTTTACTATCGTATAATTTTCTGCATTCTTTACACCTAGCTTCGGTCCTGACGACCCCATCTTTTCGCTCGCCCTTCTTTCCGAATTCCGAGAGAGGTTTTTCTAAATTGCATTCAGAACATTGTTTGTATGTGACAACATCCAAGCATGCAGAGATAGCGGGAACAATATTCATTTGGTCAGAATTTTTCTCGCTCACTTCTGGTTCCTTAAATCTTATATCGTCTGTTAGGTAAGACGATATAAATTTGGGTTGAAACCCCTATAGAAGTAACGACCCCAAAACGAGAACACCCAGAGAGGATAAAAGAAAGGGCAAAAGAGTATTTCAGGAACTTCACTGTTACCACTTTGCCTCTGCCCAAGTAGTACCGTGGCCAATGTCGGCGACGAGACTAATCCCAAGCCAGTCTATTTTTTCAGACATGACCTGATGGAGCATAGAAACTGCCGCGTCAACATCAGTGTCTGGTACTTCGAGTAAAAATTCGTCATGAACGAAGGCGAGTAGTCTCCAATTCGATTTTAAATTGTCATGAATCTTCTTGAGAGCGATTTTTGAAACATCGGCAGCGGTTCCTTGAATGATAAAGTTGATTGCTTCTCTCTCGATTGAGTTAATATCGGAATTTGAGAGGAAGGAGAAAAGTGCTTGATTCATCTTTTGGGATTTAATGAGGATGCTTTTCTACTCTCTTGAGGGACTCTGGCACGATAAATACCCTTATCGTGCTCATTTATTAATTAACTTTATCTATTGGATTCAAATTCTTCGCTGCAATTAATTCTGAAGTTAAGTATTGACTCTAATAGGCAGGGTAACAGTGAAGACAGTACCGTTCGTTGAATCACTTTTTACAGAAACATTTCCACCATGAGCTTCGGTAACGCCTTGGACTAAAGCGAGTCCGATACCCCATCCCTTATTACTGCTAACCGCTGCTGTCTCACTCCGTCGAAATTGAAGAAAAAGAGATTTTTGATCCTTAGCTGAAATCACTGGGCCTTCATTGCAAACGGAAATGACTATGTTGGTAGAGGCCTGCTTAAGCTCTATCCTCACTGGTGTAGTTGAAGACCCATATTTAATTGCATTGTTGCAAAGATTTTCGATAATTCTCTGAATACCTCGTGGATCGACATCATATTCAATTTTGTTAGTGGCATTGAAAACAAATCGGTTACCATGAATAACCGACAACTCAGTTAGAGTGCTTTGAATCAATTCAGTAATATCAACTCTCTTTAAAGTTACAGAAAGCTTCTCTCCGCTACGAATCCGGTTGGCATCCAATAGATCGGTAATCATTTGCCCTGCCCTATTTGCACTTTTCACGATTCTTAGAGCCGATTTTTTAGTGGCCTCCACATCATTAGGGCTACGTAATATAAACTGGGCTGACGCTAGCACAATGGTGAGTGGCGTTCTCAAGTCATGAGTCAGTAGCGATACAAAAGCTTCTCGAAGTTCTCGTTCAGACTCAAGATTCTGAATTTTATCCTGCGATTTTAAGTATCTCTTTAAACTGTTTCGAGCTGCACTTTCTTGACTCGCATGTTCACTTTGGGTTTTGTAGTACCTATCTAAGGCCACGCTAACAAGGTTTGCTAGAGCAACTACAAAATCCAGATCTTTATCAGTGAGGGAAGTAGTTCCTTCCAGCTGTAAAGCACCGAGGGGAGGAAGGTCATCGATTATTAAAGGTATAATTATGTAGTTTCCTCTGTCTGATTTATTGAACAACAATGTTTTGTCATTGCGATGCAGTTCCTTCTCAGGAGTCACTGCATTCATTAACTCAGACTCTTGTCCGAGTGATGCCCCAGAAAGGTAGGAATAAGCACTTTTCGCATGACCTATGGCCTTGTTAGCTAGGTCTCTTGAGGTATCTCCTGAGAACCAAACAGCCGTGAGTGGCTTAACTCTCCAATGCTCAACAAGTACAGCACTTGAAAGAGGAAAGCATTCGGAAACACGCTCAAGGATATCAGCAAAGGACTCTTCTACAGTAGAAAAAGTCGAAAGCTTTTTACTGATATAATAAAGAGTTTTCAGTCGCTGATAATCAGCTTCTTGATGGTCGTTTTGCAAGTCACTCATTTTTTCTTTTGACTTGCTTCGCTTTCGCTTTTCTGACGGGAGCTGCAAGTCTCGATTTATTGGTGTGTATGACTATCCCATTATTTCCAATATCTATTTTGAATCTTCCATTTGCATGAGCTGTATTTCTAAGCTTGTAAATCTCCAGAAAACGGTCACGTCGAAGCGTCTTATCGTTACTGCTTGCAGTTAAAAGAATAATTCCATCAACAACAGTCTCTTCCACTCCGAAGCGACTTATTTTGTTACTACCATAAGGAATATCCGATGCAAAAAAACCGACCCCTTGTGATCTCTGGACCAATGTTGCAAGTTGAAACATTTTTTCTCTCACTATCTGAGGTTCCGTAATTTTGTGAACAAAGACTGAAGAAGAATCGACAGCAATCCTTTTGGCCCCCATTTTCTCGATATAATCTTTCATCATGAGAAGATCTTTTTCTACAATAATATTTGGTTGTGGAATAAAGACAATCTCGATATTGCCTTTTTTCATTTGCCCATCAATATCCCAACCCATTCCTTTGCCGTTAGCGATAATTCTTTCCTTCGTTTCTTCAAATGAAAAGAAAACTCCTTTTTCACCGAATTCCGATGCTCCCCGATAGATGAATTCTAACAACAAGAGAGTTTTTCCTGTTCCTGCGACTCCAGAGATGAGAAAGGTTGAGCCAGAGACGACTCCCTCCCCTAGAAGTTTATCAAGATGGGGGATTCCCAATTGAACACGATATGGTCCGTTACCGGTCAACATTTTATCTGAACCGGGTATCCGTTGTATGGTCACCCGTGGGGCATAGATCTCAATGCCTTCAGCATTTATGGCAAAAGAGTGTTCATCACGACTATGATCTGTCCCTCGCATCTTCAGTACTTGTATGAATCTTTGATGCTCTCCGGATTCCTTACGAATTCTAAGAGAAATGATTCCGTCGATAATTGAAAAAAGAGGATTAGTCTCTATGTCATTTGTACTGAACTCTCCTAGCAAAAAAGCGGTACATTCCCAGGCCATCAAGTTGACCGCAACTTCATAAGTAAACTTGCGGAGCTCTTCGCGATTTAGGGCAAGATCTTCAAAAACCTTAAAACTATCTATGACAACAAATGTAGGTTTCACTTTCTTAACATGAGTCATCAAAAGTTCTACAGCTTGCGCAAGACCTTTCGCACGCAATATTTCACCTAAATCTATGAAGGTAACACTGCCATCTTCTAATTTTTTCGGATCGTAGAATTCGAAATGTCCGAGATAGCGCAATGTTTTCGCTGTCGGCTCAGACAAGGTCTGAAAAATAAGCGCAGGCTTTTTCGGGGTGGCATTTTTGAAAATTATTTGATGGGCCAGAGTGGTTTTACCTGCCCCCGGTGTTCCTGCAAAAACAGTGAGCTCACCTACAGGTATTCCTCCATGAAGAACTTCGTCGAGGTTACGGACACCAGTATGAATCCTGTTGTCTGGTATTAATGTTTTCATGATTCCCCCGAATCGTTGGATGTCACTTTCATGAGTTCTTTATGAAGCGGTAATGTTAAAATATCTGCAGTTAGTCTTCCCAAAACCCTAAATAATTCTACGAGAAGAAATGCAAGTGCCTCAGATGTTTCATGTGCGTGTTGAACTTTATCTACTGCTTTGAAACTCAGAGACTTCTTTTCTAAGACGGCCTTAGAAAGTACAGGAAACTTTTCCTTGGTCTGACATAGTACACGGTCTAGAACAACCATGAGGGTAACACTACTAAGAGTCATACATGCTCTTAACTCAATAGCGTGAATAGCCTTTTCTAAAATAAGGACTTGCTCGTTTGGAGCAAGTTTTTTGACATTAAGATCCATCCAACGCCTAACAGTGGTGTAATGGATGTCATCTTCTTCAGGGGCTGTCATACAGGCCCTCCATTAATAAATGTACTAGAGACTAGAGCGGCTTAGCTCATGAAAGCTTTGATGTATCTGGTATGGAGTAGTATAGCAATATCTAGCACTTCTAACCAAAGGTTTATTTGGGAAAACTTTAGTCTAGCTCGCTCCACCAATCAATTTATGCGCATCAAATAACGATAGGGAACTAAGAATTACCCTAGACTAGCTTGATCTAAAACTCTCTTTACCATCATCGGATGCCACTTTCTTTTCCCATTTTTTGAAGGAATTTTCAGAGCAGTCATACGTTGAGCGATTTGACGGAAGGTAAGTCCCTCGATCCTGAAATCCTTAATGGCCTCTATGATTTGCTGTTCTCCTTTATGAATAACAACCCTGCCCTTCTCTTTCCTATATCCAAAACGTAGCTGGGAAGGATTCCCATGGCCCTGACTGGCCGCACGAAGAATGACCCCGCTTGCTTCCAAAGCAACTGAGATGACCTGCCTGGAGTGAAAAGTTTCTTCCGAAATCTGCCTCAAACTGAAGCCCTTTTCTTGATACTTTTGACGGAGTGAAATAAGATCTAAGGATGGTTTTGTTATAGAAATATATATAATATCGGTAAGATATACAGGTGGAGTGAAAAGTTCGGGTAACTGACGTTCGTCCCGCCATTTTTTTAAATCAGCTATTTTATCATTCTGCTAATTCAGATCTCATCACTTTGTTGAAATGCTCCACGCAAATCGCTTTTTCTTTCATGGAATCTATGAATTCATACGATAATTATCGTTCTTACAAGGTTACATGAAATCAAAGCCTATATTGAGGCACTTTAAAACAAGGTAATAACGGTGAAAGAAAATTTTTTAAATCTAGCCTCTAAATATGAAATTCCCATTGTGAAAATTATGAGTACTAATGAACTAGGGTTAGATTTCATTACTGCAGTAGGTGAAGACTACTACGGAAAAAAGTGGATTCTAAGAATTCCACGAAGAGCAGATATGATTTCTCAGATTGAGTACGAGGAAAAATGCCTTTCTGTCATAAAATCAATTGTAAGTTTTGATGTTCCAGATTGGAAGGTGGCCACTCATGAATTAATTGCGTATCCACTTTTAACCGATATCCCAGCTTTAGATGTGAACCCTGTATCACAGGAGTATACTTGGAATATAAATTTAGAATCTTTTGAATACTCTGAAAGTCTTGCTTCCATTTTGTATGAACTACATGCCATTCCGATTCAACAACTTGAAAAATTCGAAATTAAAAGACCATCGATAAACGAAACAAGGCAAAAGCTTTTGGATGATATCACTTTAATAAAAAAAGAATTGGGTTTATCTTCTCGATTAGAAACACAATGGAGGACTTGGATAGACGAAGAGACATATTGGCCTTCATTTTCTTCTATAATACACGGCGATTTGTATGCTGGTCACACTCTCGTTGATTCTAAAAATAACATCACCGGAATTATCGACTGGAGTGAAATTCAAGTAGGAGATTCATCATTAGACTTCGTTGGACACTATATTGGATTAGGAGAAGCACATTTAGATAAGACATTAGAAACTTATAAAAAAATGGGTGGGCAAATCTGGCCAAGGATGAAAGATCACATTGTTCAAAGTTCCTCCGCATCGCCACTAAAATTTGCTGTCTTCGCCTTAGAAACTAAAAATGAGATTCATATTCAGGCTGCTCGTGAACAGCTTAAGTAAGATCATAACATCTAAGGTTGTTTAACCTAGTATTCTTTTTACCATCTCAGGATGCCATTTCTTGCCCTTCATTTTTGTGGGCACTTTCATTTGATCCAAGCATCTCGCAATAGCCCTTAAACTCAAACCTTCTGCCTTCATCTGCTTAATAGACTCAATCGTCCTTTGCTCAGTCTTATGCTCAATTAGATTATCCTTAATAACTCTTTGCCCAAATTTGAGCTGGGCTGGTCGTCCATGATGCTGAGATTTCTCTCGCAAAGGGATACCTTGCCTCATTATTTCGGCCCTGACGGCTTCTTTGGAGGAAACAACCTCCCCTGCTATTTGGCGTATAGAAAGGCCTTCTTGGACATATTTTTGATGGAGGAAACTTTCATTCCTCCAAGTCTGAGGCTCAAAAAGCTTAAGAGAATCAATAACTTCCAGTGGAGGACGTCTTATTTTGGATTGTGACCGGGATAGTCCGCCACTTTTTTCAAATTATAAAATTCAAGCCACCGCAAGGTGGCTTTTTTATTTCCCCTACTGCCGCCGGCGAAAGTAAAAGTCTTATTTCTCTACAACAATATACTCAGGATCTTCGTAATAATTAACTTCCACCATCGAGCCAGCTTTACCTAAGAGTTTTACGCAGTCTGGGCTCAAGTGTTTAAGGCAAATTCGCTTATTTAATTTTGAATATCTTTCTGTGAGTTGATTTACAGCTTCAATCGCACTGTGATCAACTATCCGACTTTCCTTAAAATCAACGATGATATCCTTTGGATCATTCTGAGGATCGAACTTTTCATGAAAACTTGAAATAGAACCAAAAAAAAGAGGGCCAAATATTTCATAGTTTTTTACGCCATTTTTATCCAAAAATTTTCTGGCCCTAATTCGAATGGCATTGTCCCAGGCAAAGACGAGAGCAGCGATGATAACCCCTGCTGCGACAGCAATGGCAAGATCAAAAATAACAGTTAAACCAGTAACGGCTATAATAATAAGAGCATCACTCTTTGGGATTTTATTCATTATTCGAAATGTTCCCCACTCAAATGTTCCAATCGAAACCATAAACATAAGTCCCACGAGAGCGCCCATAGGTACTTTTTCAATAAGTTCAGAGCCAAACAGAATGAATGAGATGAGACCCGTTGCTGCCACAATCCCGGAAAGTCTTGATCGACCGCCGGAGCTAACATTGATAATTGATTGTCCAATCATTGCACAGCCACCCATTCCCCCAAAGAATCCGGTGACAATGTTGGCGGAACCTTGAGCAATACATTCTTTATTTCCCCTACCTTTGGTTTCAGTAATTTCATCTACCAGAGTCAGAGTCAGGAGGGATTCAATTAGCCCAATACCTGCCAGAATTAATGAATAAGGAAATACTATTTTTAGTGTCTCAAGATTCAACGGTACCTGAGGAAAGTAAAACTGAGGCAATCCCCCTTTAATCGAGGCAAGATCTCCTACTGTCTTAGTATCTAAACCAAAAAAAATAACAACCCCTGATATGAGAAGGAGAGCAGCTAGAGAAGATGGAATTGCCTTTGTCATTTTGGGTAAGTAATGAATGATCAGCATGGTTGCTGCCACAAGTGTAAGCATAATAAAGAGCGGGGACCCCGAAAGCCACTCTAGATTTCCATCAGTGGCTCTCTGTTTAAATTGTTCTAGTTGGGCCATTCCTATCACTATGGCCAAACCATTTACGAATCCATAAATCACAGGTTGGGGAACGAGTCGGATAAATTTACCGAGTTTAAGTATTCCAACTATAATTTGAATAATTCCCATTAAAACGACAGCCGCAAATAGATAATCAATTCCATGAGTTTTAACTAAAGAAACCATCACAACGGCGAGAGCACCGGTAGCGCCTGAAATCATTCCCGGCCTTCCACCAAAGACTGATGTAATGAGGCAGACCATGAAAGCTGCATATAATCCAACCAGCGGTGGAACATTGGCGATAAGGGCGAAGGCAACTGCTTCTGGTACTAAGGCAAGTGCGACTGTTAAACCTGAAAGAATTTCGGTTTTATGATTTATCTTTTTGAATTGAGCGATATCAAAGATCATAAATGTCCTAATAATTATTTAAAATAGAATATGTTTATAATTGAAAAATATAGGAAACAATTAAGGTGGTGGCATCAAGATAATCATGTCCGTATTTTATCTGAATTATGATGCCATCTGTAAAGATCATTCTGAGGTTTCCCCCAATACCACACACACATCGCTAAGGTGTGAATGAAAAACCACACTGCCCGAATTTTTAATCCCACGATATAAAATGGGTGCGGATCTTGATGCCATAATAAGAAAGTTCCAAATCCCACATTACCTGGAGTATTGAAAAAGTCATAGGTGGCAGTCATAGTAAAGACAAACTCAACCAGCATTAAGAAAAGAATGCCCAGCCCAATCATTGGCCAATAAATTTTCCATTTATTCAACGCCAAGTAGCTGGCCCCAATCGAGATAAGAAATAAGCAGAAGCGCTAAAAATAGGCAGTGGAAGGAGCAGCATCAAAACCAGTGAAATAAATCACTGCAAATATAGTAAAATAGCCAGCGATGTTAACAGGAGGAAGATTTTTTTGTCGTGACTCGTACAAAGTCTCTTTCATGACATCTAGTATCTTCCCAATGATTAAGAGTGACTTCTTAAGATGCAATTAAGTCATGAAGCCATCTGGTATCAAAATGGCTTTGCTACCCTGTAAAATAATCTCAAATTCTTTCTTCGAATTGACAGTAAAATAAAATAATTAGATTCTCGATAAATCACCTCAAGGAGAATCAATGAGAGCAACCATATCTTTCTTATTAATCGCCCTTAGTTTAAATGCTTTCTCACAAGTCGATAGAATAGATTTTCGGATTGAGCAAAGTCTTGAAGAACTAAATCAATTAATCATGAGAGACAATTCTCATCGCTATCTTCGCCCTCAAGAAAAGCAGGATTTACTTAGAAAGATTAATCAGGCCGTCCGCACCTTGAGAATGGAAGGACCAGGACCTGGACCTGGACCTGGACCTTATGAGCCACAACCACAATCACAACTCATCTGTTCTAAAAGAAGTAACGCTCTTTACTACCCTACTGATCGTGTGAATTTTGAAATTGTAGGATCATCCAGCTACCAATCAGGTTACTCTGATCTTCAAAGCTGTCAGGCGACACTACCCGGGGCCTATGACGAGTATGCTTGCTTTAAGCAAAGTAATGCTCTTTATTATACTTCAAAAGCCAAAACCGGTGAGATCGTAGGATCAAATTCTTATCAAGCAGGTTATGCCCAAATCGAGGAATGTCGGAGCGCTCTTCCTCGTCCATACTCGAAGTACACTTGTGCTAAGCAGTCCAACGCTCTTTTTTATCCAGTTGTACTTCCTGCTTTCACCATCGTGGGATCCAACTCTTATCAGGCCGGTCACTCAAACCAATCCCAGTGTTTGCAGACTCTCCCGGAATATAATGAGTCACTCGTGTGCATGAAGCAATCAAACGCTCTGTACTACCTCTTTGATTTAAACCGAGGAACTATCATGGGCGACAGCAGCTACAGTGCAGGCATGCCGAATCTTGAAAGTTGCAAACAAATCCTAAGATCTGTTTCCGGATCTTATTAATCTCTAAAGCTTTATAGGAAACTATAAAGCTTGCTTATTCTTGGAACACTCCTTGCATATATCCATAGGGAAACCTTTCGCCTTCTTCTTTTCCGAGGCATTACAAGGAGGATCCCATGGCAACAGCGGACAATCTTCTCCACACCACACAAAATTTCCTCACTCCTGAATTCATCAAGAAGTTTAGTAACAGTCTCGGTCAGCCTGCAGATAAAATTCAAATAGGTCTCAGGTCAGTTATTCCAACCTTTCTTCTCGAATTAGTGAAGAAGGGATCATCTCCCGAAGGAGCAGAAAAGCTCTTATCAGTGGTGAAGAAAGATGGAACAGATATACCTTCCAGCAAAGTTAATCTCAATGATCCGGAATACATGAGAAAAGGTGAAGAGGCCCTCAGTCAAATTTTTGGGAATAGTCTGCTGTCAGTGACAGATCATCTTGGAGGTCAAACAGGAATGAGTTCCTCCGTTATTACTAAAATCATGAGTCTTATTGCACCAGTCGTGATGGGGGTTATCGGGAAGAAGGTCAAAACGGAAGGGCTTACCTCGAGAGATCTGGTGGCCTATCTTGGACAACAGAAAAACTTTCTAGCAGGTTTTATGCCTAAGAGTTTAGGAAATGCCCGGGTAGCACCCACAGGCCTTAAAACTGCTATAAGAAAGACCATTCCGGCCGAAACTAAATCTGAAGCTCATTATAAAATTGTTGCCGGTCCCGGAAAGTCGTATACCGGGACCTGGTCGGCCCTGGGTGTTCTTGCTCTCTTCATTTTAGGAGGAGCTTGGTGGACGATTGATAAACGACAGAATGAATTTCCAAATAGTGAACCCGTACTCACTTCCAGCACCACTGCTCAACAAATGGAGATAATGCCGGAGACAGTGGAGCCGGCCGCCAGCATGAGTGAACTTTCAGACTTTCTTAGAAATGGATCACGAAGTGAACTCCCTAAGAGATTTACTTTCGATACCTTAAATTTTGCTACAGGGACGACAGAACTCTTGCCTGGATCACAATTAGAGATAGAACAAATGGCCAATGCCTTAAAAGAATTCCCTCAAGTCACAGCTCGGGTTGAAGGCTTTACTGATAATACCGGAGATCAAGAAGGAAATCTGGATTTATCTACAGCACGTGCCGTTGCAGTCAAAGAAGAACTTAAAGCTCGAGGAATTGAAGATATGAGGATTGAAGCTGTCGGAAGAGGACCAGACTCTCCTGTGGCCACTAACAATACAGAGGAAGGACGGGCCCAGAACCGCCGTATTGAATTTATCATTACGAATTTTTAAACCACTATTTTCGTGGACGAATGAGTTTATGAATACGCGCGAGCTTACGCGTTTTTTTGTTCTGATAAAGGCTTAAGTCTTCAAGCCGCATTTCCTCAAGGGTTTTCGCAAAATCCATATAGGTCATCGGAACACCATTTTGAGATTCAAATTGAGCATCCTTCTTTTTGAGTTCTTCTAAAAGTTCTGCCCCTAATGTATTCATGATTTGTACGGTTCTAAGCATGCGGGGGGGGACCTCTTTGGAGAAGTCTTCAATTTTGAGAGTCTTCTGTATCAAAGGCCATATAAACGTCTTACGGGCAGCAAAGATAACTGAGCCCGCTAAATAGGATTCCATATTATCCTTAAGCACGTAGTTCTTATTTTCAAGCCAGTCAAAGACAGCAGACATAATGGCGTCTTTTTGACGGGCATCCCGTGTAAGACGAATATCCCGAAACTCACCCATTAATTCAAAACGTGGATCTATTTCCATATCCCCTGGTTCAAAAGTTTCTCCGTGGACGAGTTTCAATCTCGTTACTAAATCAGAATTATCCAAGATTTCATTGGGGTAATAAGGAACTTTGAATTCGGAGCTCGCCAGTTGATAACCGGCCTTAACAACTTCGCTGCAAGACATTCTTTTCAAGTCTTCAAAATCCATTGAGTAGTCGTAACGAATTCGTTTTTTCTCTTTGAGGAGCTCCGCCATCTTATAAGAAGCTTTCTTACCCATCTCCCTATCTTTAGGACGTAACCAAAGAATCCGGACATTTTCATTTTTAAGAGCGTAATCCATGTCGTAAGTCCCGACACCTACTCCGATATAAGACTCAATTGTCTGTAACTTTTTACTTTCAGAATCTTCATGGACCATGATGAGATGACTGAAGTGAGTAGGACGAACTCCAAGCCGCGCAATCATACCTGAGATAAAACTCATTCCTCGTGATACCAGAATATCGCCCGCTTCGAGCTTAACATCAGGAGCTGAAAGGAAAGAATAATATGGAATGTTGTTAGCGATCATAGGAATCGGCTGCTCTTGAAATTTAATTTCAGAAGGCAGTTTATCTTCGATATCGCTGCTGATTTCTAAAAAGTAGTCTTCCAGAAATCGGAATTGCCTGAAGCTTGATATAAGCTGGTGGGAGCACTCTTTATCGAATTCAGGAAGCCTCTTATGAAGTCGATTACGAATTTCCCAGGAAGCTTTAAATAATGCGGCTGCATTTTGCTTGAGTTCCTGCTGAACACCGCCGGCACTCATGGAATCAATATTTATTTCTAGTTCTTTGAGATAACTGACACAGTATACAGGAAAGCGCGCATCCTCTACGTCGTTCAAAATAACTTCACTGGCCGCAAGAAAATTATCTAAGTGAGGAGGGATAAGAGGAGCACTGGCGATATGCCGGCCCCCATGAGTACAAGCAGTGAGAAGGAGGATTCCACTTAAAAAGGGGGTTAGGATTTTCATGCTCTCTTATCGTCTATTAGACTAAAAGGCTTGAGTTTCCTAACCCTTTGAAATTGTTAATTAAAGAACTGAACCTAAAATAGTCAGACCAACAACGGTGGTTTCATTTCGGAGGGCCAAACCATCGGTCATTCTTAAAAAAGGAATGAAAGTTAACTGCTTAATTGGGGAGTAACCTACACCAAATGAATAGTAGTGGTGATAAGGCTTCATATGATTAAGCTCACGGTGTCCAGAAGCATCCTTATCTTTAGGGTTTTTGTGTTGAAGATCAAGCTCATGCATAAACTGCACTAACCATGTATCAGTTAAAGTGTAGTTAAAAAGAGACGTGAAATTCACACGGTATCTTTCTGAACTCGATTGCGAGTTGTAAGCGTAGTAACGGTAATTATTCCAATGAATGATTCTGAAGGCAGGATTCACACTGTAAGTGAAGTCATGCTGCCATTCAACTTGTGATTCAATATGTTCATCCTTGGATTTTTTACTGAAAGGAGCACGGTGAGTAAGTCTTTGGCGATATTGAAAATTTTTGGTCTTAACAATGTTTGTATAAAAACCAAACTGCCAGTCATCCATTCTTAACGCTTGTTTATCCCAATAGTCCGGAAGATCATCACGATTACCAAAAACCGTGCTGAATCGAGGACTCATGTAAAGGTCAAACCATGAGTTCATTTTAAATCTTAAGCTAAACGAGTGGTACATCGTCGTTGGATCATCGGCGATTGTTCCGTCATCATTTCTTTCATTATCATCTAGCTTTTGAATAGAAGGACCCAACGTTTCACTAAAATAGCTGATACGTGTTCTTTCTTTGATGCCTTTCCAGATTGAGGTTTCAACCTCAGCTTGGGAGGTATTAACCTCAGCGGTTGATTGTGCGAATGTTTGCGAGCACACGAGTAGAAGGACGAGATACTTTTTCATCGAAAACCGGCCCCTGTGATGGATTAATGTTCTTCAACGTTTAATCTATTTCACTGCAGTTCTTAAAGTTAAATTTTAGTCCAAATTAATTTTTCTGAAATCAGTATCAAAATGGCCTTTTATTCCAATTTCCCTATTGTAAGCTTCCTGTGTAAGAAAAGATTCATCCTTGAAGAAGCTCCCAAATAACAACAAGATAGCAAATAAACTTTAAAGTCATTTTCTAGCGTAGACAAAGCGAGTCTTACTTCGTACAACCCTGTAAAAATTACGCGGAGGAACTTAAATGAAATATTTCTTTCTTACTCTAATGGCGACCCTTGCCTTAACAGCTTCAGCTGCCGAGTTGAAACTTCTAGATTATGACTGGAAGTTGACTGATATTTCTGAAAAAGGTCTGAATAAAGAAGCCCTCTTTAGCAGAATGGATCGTGAGTTCGTTAAAACAAAAAGCTCAATTTGTTCTAACCGTGCTCATATGTGGGCCAATGATTTTAAAAGAAAGCACAACTTAGATACCGCTAAAATCTTCATTTTCTTTACTTCAGAAGAAAAACCAGAAGGCGAACTCAATATAAGTCTAAGAAAGACTTGGTGGTATCACGTAGCTCCAATAATCAATGACAAAGGTGATATGTGGGTAATGGATGCTGGTTTTAAATACATTAAGAACCCAATGACCATTCCTGAGTGGACTCAAAAATTTGCCTTCAGCCAAAACTGTAAAGAGATCAAGGCCAGTGAAACTGAGCTTGTGGAACTCATCTTTAGAGAAAAAACTTTTCCTAGAAACACAGCTTACGGACACTATACTTGTTACTATAAAATCACTCCGCACCCTATCTGGATTCCTGAGATACTTGCTCGTAATCTTTTAGGTGTCGACCGCAACGGAACTCCTGTCCATGTAGAACGTCCGGAAATTGATAAAGGTGAACTTTACCAAGCTTGCCTTGAAGCAACGGCAGGAAGAATTGGCCGCGCGCTGGGTGGAAGCAAAAAACAATGCGAAGAATACGTTAATCTTTAAATCGCTTTTTTAAATAACCCGGGGATATCCCGGGTTATTTATTCTTTGAAAAATTTCGTCGTTAATTTCCAAGCAGCTTCTGCCGCCTCTTTATCAAAGCTCTTTCTTTCATTACAAAAAAATCCATGATTCGCTTCCGGGTAGACAACCACTTCAGCTGGGACTTTTTCTTTCTTTAACTTCTCTTTGATGGATTCAATATCTTCCATTGGAACGCTGGCATCTTGTCCCCCAAAGAAGAACAAGCTTTTCGATTTAATCAGCTTTAGATCATCTATGAGAGGAGTCAGTTGAATACCTTCCCGAGTATGAACAATTCCTCCACCATAAAAAGAAACCATTTTATCAAGTTTAAGTTTAGTCGCGCAAAGAGCGGCTGCATATCCGCCGACACAAAATCCAATGCAATTGATTTTAGTTAAATCAACTCCTGGCAAATTCTCCAAAAAATTTAAAGTATTTCGGACGTCGTCGATAATCCCCTTGTTGGTTAAAGTCCCCATAAGCGGCATAAACTCTTTACGGTCTTCATAGTTCACTACAATGTGACGCCCTTCCCGATGATAAAGTTCCGGAGCTGCGGCCACAAAGCCCTCTTCCGCCAAGCGGTGGCAAATGTCTTTAATATGATTATTGACTCCAAAGGCTTCTTGTAAAACAATGACAATGGGGTGCTTCCCGCTCTCAACAGGGCTTGCGACATAGACGTCCATTAAACCTGTATTGCTCTCTACCGTGAGAAAATTCCCTTCACTACTCATGACTTTCCTTTGAATTTTTATAGAACGCTTTATTAACAATAGAAGATTGTAGAATGATTAAAGGGGATGTTTAACTAAATGGAAACCGAATTTAAATGCAGGAGAAGAGCATGCAGTATGCTCCCCTCCACTTGCTAGAAATAAATATTAAGCAGCTTTTTTGTTTTGCTGATCGCGGAAAGCATTAATGTCTACCACATTACTAGCGCCTCCGCCTTTTTGGGCCATAAGCTTGGCGTGATTCTGAGCTTTTAGCTCTTTTTTCGTCAGCTTCTTTTTTTGTCCGTTGCTACTGTGTTTATTACTCATACGTACCTCCAATAAAACACTCTTCATGCTGAGAGCTTAAAGACATATCGACAGATTGACGAAAAAACTTGAGCAAAACACTCTTGATGATGCTCAATAAATGGCCTTAAATTTTGGTTACTTAGAACGTACTAATCGTCTACAGATCTTGTGATTAGAGGTATATAATGCGATTAATAAAGGGAAAGTTAAATTATGGAAGCGAATCCTGTAGATAACAAAGTAGATAATTCAATAGCCGCCATTTGGTCAATGATGTTGCCAGGCTTAGGCCAACTTCTTAAAGGTCAGGTTATGCCTGGAATCTTTTGGGCCATGTTTGTGGGAGCTGGTTACTTTATGTTTTTCTGGCCAGGACTTATTCTCCATCTCTTTTGCGTAATCGATGCAGCTTTTAATAAAGGTGAGAATTCCCTCATAAACTTGGATAAAACTTATAAAAAAGTCGTATTCATATTACTGATACTTTTTTTACTCGCTTATTTAGTTATTAGAAACTTTTAAAAATTTACTTCTCGATATTCACATCGGCGCCATTCTTCCCAGGGTGAAAAATCAGGGCGCTGATCGTATAAGCGATTTAGCCCTGGTAGACTTAAGTATATTTTTGGAACTTCACCCATTTCTATAATTAATCTCATCGAAGCACCTGAATAATGATCATAAACTTTATGCTGTTCATTCCAACGAGAGGTTCCTGGGTTTACAGAATGCTTATCACCCACTCCAGGCAGTCGTGGCGAAAAATTAAATTCTTCCGACTTGGACATATGAGGAAAATTTGCGATTAAAACGTCGCTCCATTGTCTTTCTCCAATATCGGTTTTGGCTTCCTGATAAAAGCGCTGAAGTTCTTTCTTTTGTTCCTCGTTCAAGTTATCCAGAAGCCTATACAGAGCATATTCATTCACCTTCCATTCATTCATGGTAAGATCCATCAAACGTCGATAAATCGGCACGATTTTAGAATGATCTACTGCTAATCTATTCCAATTTTTAAACTCCGGGACATTCAAAAACTGATTAAGTTTAGGTAAAAAGAATCTTGCATCAATGGCTTCAATATCGCATTGGATAGCTTTAAAAATTTCTATATCCTGGGGTCCTTGTAACATCTCCTCTATACGAAGCCCTCTGAATGATTTGCTGTAACCTCTTCCTCCATAAAACTTAGCGTCTTCCGGAAAATGTCGATTATTAGCGGAATAAATATAATCCCGCGTAGGCTTCAAAAGAGAAGGCTTTTCATTCGATTTCAGAAATTCTTCTTTGTGAAATTCTTCCAGTGTGACAAGAGGAATACCATACGCTGTTTTACTGGTCGTCTTATATGTTTTGCCTACTAAACCGTAACCTATATCTCCTTTTTTGTCGGCAAACACAAAATTCCAGGATGGGATACCCACATTTAAAATCACCTCATGAATTTCAGTGACATTGTTCCCTTTAAAAAGATCAAACATTGGATAGAAGTCTGAAGCTTTAAGGGAATAACCAGACCATTTCAGGGCAAGCTTATACTTAAGTTCCGTCTCGAGAGGAAGGATGGGACGGCCTGATTTCAATCGTTCAAAGCTTTTGAAAAAGAACGGAATTTTCAGAAACCAGAGCTTCACATCAACTCGTGGCCAGATCACTTCTAAGTCATCGTCAGAAAGATCTTTTAACGCCATAATATCTGCCGAATTATAATAAGAATTCGTGAGCCCCCACGCCACATTTCCATTAGTACCGGAAACAACGACAGGAACACCAGGAAGACTAGCTCCTAATACCTTGCCCTGGGGTAATTTAAAATTTATCCAATACCAAAAGAGCGGTGTCTTCAAATCAAGATGAGGATCGTTAGCGAAAAGTGCCTTACCTGATTTGGATTTATTTTTACTTACTACCCAATTATTAGATCCTGATTCATTTCCAAAAATTGTAGGGAATGGTGACCAGAGATTTGCCGGGAGAGAAACAGAGGTCGTTTGAGGCAGTTCTGACTCTCTGGTCGGATATTCTCCTTTCTTCAAAATAGTACTTGCCCAAGGCAAGTGATCCTCATCAAAGAGACGGACCGCTTTGTCTTTCCAAAACTCCTTATTCTTTTCTTCATCATAATCACGCATGAAGGTTTTTCGAGTCTGGTCGAAAGATTGCAAAAGGAGAACTAAAATTGTGTGTTCCGGCTTCCATTCCTCAGGAGAGAAATTCAGCTTTTTAAATTCAGCAGATAGATGCCCCGTCTTAAAACCTTCATTCGCACCCTCGGCATATCGTTCTAAAAAAAGTTTCTTTTCTCCCTCAAAACTCCCCCAAATAGTCTTTGAAAGCCCTTCCAGATTCAAAAGTCTCATCATGAGATCCGCTTTCAATTGCTTGAATCCCAGGACTTCAGAATTCCTTCCTTGAGCTGTCCTCCGAAAGTAATCCATTTCCCAGCTCCGGTCTTTTCCATGATGAAATCCGAAACAATAATAGAAATGTTCAATCGAGTTAGTTTCTTGCCGAGTAATATTTAAATCATCATATTCAGCATTACAGGTAAAGGGAGTATCCGCGAGAGCGGAAAAAACAAGAAGCGAGATAAATAAAAGAATCATGTTAATCTTTTCGTTTTAATAGATCAGAGATGAAAGTATTTTTTAACTCAACCGTCAGATCATAAGAATCGGATTCAAGTTCAGTTTTGATTGCTTGAATTTCTTCCAAACTCAAGGATTGAAATTCAGGACGTTTTTCCCAGGCATTACCCCACCTGCGATCAGGATATTTTATTGGAGAATAGGAGCCAATCCTAACAGCACGATACATAACTTCGGCTTGGCGGGGATAGCCAGATTCAGCAATACACGCCTTAAGTTCCAAATCAGCATCGTATCGATTCTGTTTTGAGCCGCCTGCCCAAAAATACAAGTCATGCTTAAGGCAACAGTGCTTCCAGGCATCGGGATGATCTTTAGGCCCTTCAGGATAATTCGTACAATAATCCGTTTTAAAATCAGAAGGAACCGGTGGCTCAGCAAAGGCCATAGGAGTGAAAGAAGTTAAAATAAAAAGGATGGTTATTAACATAGGTTTATTCTAGACCGGACCTGTATTTTATTCCAAAATTAAATTGATGAAATACTTCACCTTCTTAATTCTTTTCATAGGTTGCGCTCATACTCCTCCTCCTGCTCAGGAGAAGAATTTGGTTTCGCTTGATGCCGCTCTTAATCAAGCTCAAGCGTCCTATCTTAAGGGATGTGTGCTGGCCTTGCGAGATCTTAACATTCCTTCAGTCTTTACAGGCTGTCGGGATAAATCGATCCTTCACCGTCAGGAGCTTAATTTGATGATGAATCAGGATCTTTCAGATTAGTCATGTTCTCAGGTTTTACCCATTGATCGAATTCTTCCTCAGAGACAAATCCTAATTCAATTGCAGATTGCTTTAAAGTCTTGTCTTCTTGGTGAGCCTTCTTCGCTATCTTGGCGGCCTTATCGTAGCCTATATAAGGATTCAAGGCTGTAACAAGCATTAAGGAACGGTGGAGATGGCCATCAATTTGTTTTTGTCTGACGGTTATTCCCCTTACGCAGAATTTTTCAAAAGATCTGCATCCATCAGAAAGTAATCTGACACTTTGAAGAAAATTATAGATCATCATTGGTTTGAAAACATTAAGCTCAAAATTTCCAGAAGCTCCTCCCATAGAAATGGCAACATCATTACCCATAACTTGAGCACATAACATTGTCATGGCTTCACATTGGGTAGGATTAACTTTTCCAGGCATAATACTTGAGCCTGGCTCATTTTCTGGCAGAGCAATTTCTCCCAAACCACTACGTGGTCCACTGGCAAGCCATCTTATATCATTAGCTATTTTAAATAAGGCCATTGCCAGCCCTTTAAGCGCACCATGTGAAGCAACGATAGCATCATTGGCAGCGAGAGCTTCAAACTTATTGGGAGCTGTTCTGAGATCTAATTCTGTATAGGAAGATAGAACTTCTGCCATCCTTTCTGCAAAACCTTGAGGAGCATTTAAACCCGTTCCGACAGCTGTGCCTCCTAAGGCCAGTTCCTGAAGATGGGAAAAAGTATTTTCAATATGTGCCAAAGCATGATCAAGTTGAGAAACATAACCTGAGAACTCCTGGCCTAGAGTCAAAGGAGTAGCATCCATTAAATGAGTTCGTCCTATTTTGGTAATTGTCCAAAATTTCAGAGACCGCTCCTGAAGAGAACTTCGTAATTTTTTTACAGATGGAACCAGATCTCTCTTAAGGACAGTTAGAGCGGCAATACTCATCGCCGTAGGAAAAACGTCATTGGAGCTTTGACCTTTATTTACATCATCGTTGGGATGAACCAGACGTTCTTCACCTCTTTGTCCTCCCATCATCTCACTTGCAAGATTGGCGATCACTTCATTAACGTTCATGTTTGTCTGAGTGCCACTGCCAGTTTGCCAAACCGAAAGAGGAAATTCAGCAAAGAGTTCCCCTTTTAGAATTGTATCGGCAGCTTTTTTTATGGCTGCTGCTTTTTCCGAAGAAAGAGTTTTATTTTCTTCATTAATATCCGCAGCCGCTTTCTTTATCATCACAATGGAATGGATGAGATCCGGATCCATCTTTTCTTGTGAAATTTTAAAATGATGAAGGGAACGTTCTGTTTGGGCCCCCCAGTAGTGATTCTGGGGGACTTTGATTTCGCCAAAAGTATCTTTTTCGATTCGGAATGTTGTGTTCATAATGTTTGGTTAGACTTCATTCTACAACGAGATTTCTCACCGTTAGTTGATACATTGATCTTCGGAGCGTTCCCTTCCACGATGCTGGGTTGAATGAAAGTATAGAGTTCACCATTAGATTTTGTATTATTATAAATAGTAGTGCTCTTCGGTGATTCTTCAAATGCGCTACCATCTTGATTGAAAAGCTTTGTTTTTTGATTGCCGTTAACGGCCAGGACATACTTTTCTCCTTCTTTTGCCAAAATCTGAATTTTGTCTTCGCAGTTGGTGGTTTCTGCGACTACTTTCCAAGTTGATGCAGCAAAAGATGGAACTGACAGAGAAAAAATTGATAAAAGAAATAGAAATTTCATTTCAAACTCCTAAGCAGGTTTACTTGAAAGAAACATAACTTAACTTCATAATTAGGTCTTTAACCAAGGTGTCAACTGAACCTAAATTCTGGCCACTGTTCTTACTTACTTAAGTTCTAGAAGTGCTTTCTTAATCCGACTAACGGCTTCACGAATTTGCTCTTCAGAAGCAGCATAAGAAAGGCGAATGTAATCAGGTGCTCCAAAAGCCACTCCAGGAGTCATGGCCACATGAGCATGATTTAAGAGATACATGCAAAGATCTTTACCATCCTTAATGATTTGATCTTCAAATTTTTTCCCATAGTAGTATGAGACTTCAGGGAAAAGATAAAAAGCTCCACCGGGATTATTCACTTTCACATTGGGAACGTCTTTCATTAAAGAGATCAGAAGATCTCTTCTTTTTCGAAAAGCCTCTCTCATTGTTGTAATAATTTCAGGGCCGGCCTTTACTGCCTCCAAAGCTGCTCTTTGAGAAATTGAACTCGCACCAGAAGTGAACTGTCCCTGGATTTTCACACAAGCTTTAGCAATTTCTTCCGGAGCTCCCATGTACCCGAGTCTCCAGCCAGTCATCGCAAATCCCTTAGAGAGACCATTGATAGTAACCACTCGATTTTTTAATTCTGGTATGGATCCCATGGAAAAGAGTTTTTCACCGAAAGTAATATATTCGTAAATTTCATCAGAGATGATAAGGACATGAGGATATTTCTTAAATACTTCCCCTAAATCACGAAGCTCTTTCTCTGTATACATGGTCCCTGTTGGGTTACATGGATTTGAAAAAAGAAACATCTTCGTTTTGGGAGTAATGGCTTTTTCCAATTGAGCGGGAGTAATTTTAAAATCAGATTTATAATCCGTATCCAGTAAAACAACTTTGCCATCATTTAACTGGATCATTTCAGAATAACTGACCCAGTAAGGCACTGGAAGAATAACTTCGTCACCGGCATTGATAGTCGCCATCACAACATTAATGATGGACTGCTTAGCACCCGTCGAAACAACAATCTGAGAAGGATTAAAATCCAGATTATTGTCTCTTTTAAATTTCTGAGCAATGGCAATTTGAAGGTCACGATAACCTGGTACTGGAGTGTAATAAGAAAAATTATTATCGATAGCAGTTTTGGCAGCTAATTTCACAAACTCAGGTGTAGTAAAATCCGGTTCCCCCAGACTCATATTAATGACGTCCACGCCCTTCTCTTTCAATTCATTGCCTAAACGGGCCATGGCCAAGGTTTCAGATTCCGCTAATTTTAAAACTCGGTCAGATAAAAAACTCATGATAACTATCCCTGAGAGATGTTTAATCTCTCAAGGATAGCAGATTTCAATTTATTTGTGGATGAAGAAAGGATGGAAGGTTACTTAAATGTGACCTGGATAGGGCAATGATCTGAAACCGACTCGTAGCTCACGCCTAATTCACCTGGTGTTGCAGGACGGCACTCGACTTTAGCACAATGTGCTCCAAGTTTTACTTCCGTTACAGAACCCATGTTTTTGTCCTGGATGACGATATGATCTAAAATAGATGGCTGATAATCATCTCCGCCAAGTCCGCCATGCCAGTAGCTTGTGCAGCTTAAGTTTTCAGAAACGGTTCTTAGTTCAGAATTCCCCAGAAAATCTTCGAATTTGGTATAGTCCTGATCTTTGATGTTATAACCAGTCGTATTAAAGTCGCCTAAAAGAATAAGATTTTTATCAGCATATTCTTTAGCAAGGTCCTGCATAAGCTGATACTGCTGCCATCTTTTCGTCATGGCCCGGTTATCACCGCCAGCTTTTAAATGAACAGCACCGAAGGTATAAGATTTTTTAGTTTCTTTATGGAGTAAATCAACCAAGAGTGCCGGACGAAGTGATCCACATTTTCCATCATGGGTACCGCTGAAAGTGCGGTCTTCAGTAGATTTAACAAATTGGAAAACCTGAGGATTATAAGCAATAGCGAGCTGTTGTTTTCCGCCTCCTCCACAAGTTGTTATTTTGTATGAATAACCAGGAAGGTTATTCTTAACCAGAGTTTCGAAAGCTCTGATGTTAACAATTTCTTCGAAGGCCATGACATCGCCCTGTGAACTCTTAAGTATCTTTGCGAGTTCAACAAGATCAGTGCGCCCTTCGCGCATATCATTATCGAAATTTCTAATGTTGTAAGTAGTGACCGTCCACTTGGCCCAAGTTGTCGTGCTTAATAGCAATAGAATCAGCAGAGAAAATTTCATTTACACATCCATGGTAAAATTTATTTGTCCCTAAGATTGAAAGACGCTGCCCATCGATTGGCAATAATTTAATTATTTTTTATAAAGACTTAACATAAATCTAACAGCGGCTTACATTAAAAAATTTTATCTTTCACTTTATTAATGAGTTCGCTCCGCTCATCTGGTGTCACTTTGACTGTTTCAAAAAGATGCATTTGCAACCAAGGCGAGTTATTAAAATTTGCATCATCAGCGTAACGTGGAAAGAAATGCCAATGAATATGCGGAACAACATTTCCTAAACTACACATATTCATTTTTTTAGGCAGGAATGCTTTTTCAATTGCTGAGTGAGCGATCATCATTTCTTTGAATAGAACTTCTCTCTTAGCTTCAGGAATATCAGTCATCTCCTTATAATGCTCTTTCGTAACCAGCACACAATATCCGCGATAGTACTGATGCTCCCCCAGATAGAGATATGAATTCTCAAACTCATGAATCAAATAGGGATATTGATGAGTCTGGGTCTGTTCTACTCTAAGACATAATGGACAAGTCATAGTAAATTCCGATCTTTTAAGTCAACTTCCTTGAGGCAATTAGCACCTCATTGTATCGATTCTCTAATCAGAGGAGAATAAAATAAACGTTAATTTAAGGAGCCATCATGAAAAGCTTGCTATTAGTGACCACACTATTGATTTCAACTTATGCCATGGCCGGTTGGAAATCAGAGTCACGTTCAATTCTTAGAGAGTACCAAACAGAATGTCGCAATACCGAAGTTTCTGTAGATGAAATCGTAAGGAACTCTCATATTAAAGGCCATGTAACAGGTCTTCCAACAGATGCATACGATCAATTTAAAGTTGTCGTCTATGTAAAAACTAACCGTTGGTATGTCCATCCGTACACACACTATGAAGGACAGGAAGAAGGCTATAGTTATGCCAATATCAATGAAGATGGTGAATTCAAAATTCGTACTGTTTTAAGAAACGTTCCAGCTAAGCAGATGGTTGTTGCAGTAGTTCCTCGCCCTTATCAAATTAAGGCACAGAAATTTTGGCTTCATCCTCTTTTTGGATTTTTTGGAGGAGTTCTTAAGTATAAATGTAACCACACTATGGTTAAAGGTAACGGCGACTTCTTTATGTAATATTTAACTTCTGGCCTTCATGAGCGAAGGCCAGAAGTTTTTGTCTTAAAATAAGTCCCAGCATCACTGAAACGGCCGCTAAAGAAATCACTAAACCAATCCAGAATCCCTGCGCCTCCAATCCCCGATGAAAAGCTAAGTAATATCCAATAGGAATTCCAATAATCCAATATCCAAAAAAGACTGCATAAGAAGCCGATTTGGTGATAGATAGCCCCCTTAAAATTCCTGCTATTGTTATTTGAGCCCCGTCAAAAAGCTGGAAGCAGGCAACCCAGAACAAAAGCTTCTTTGCCCAATCAAGAACAAGAAGATCATCAGTGTAAAGAGATGTGACCAGAGATGGAAAAAAGTAAAAGAAAGATCCCATAACAACCGCCGAACAGATGGCCGCCATCAGACTGACCTGACTGAAGGTAAATATAGAGGCGTAATTCTTTTCCCCATAAGCATGCCCTATCTTAACTCCTACTGCGGCAGAAATTGAAAGAGGAATCATGAACGCCAGGGAACCGATATTAAGGGCCAGATTATTAGCAGCAGTCTGAATCTCTGCAAACTTTCCAACAAACAAAGTCACAGAACAGAAGGCCATAATTTCAAAAAATAAAGTTAAAGAGATAGGCCCACCTAAACGAAACATCTCCTTAATAAAACCCCAGTTTATTTTTTTTGAAGTGCCCCATAAGTTATAGGTTGGAATAAATAAAAGTACGGCCATAAAACCGCGCACGCTGAAACTTGCCCAGGCCAGCCCAGCTTCTTTAAGCTCAGGCATCCCGAACTTCCCGAAGACAAATGAATAGTTTAATAAAAGATTCACTCCAACTGCCAGAAGGGCAATGGCATTAGCGATAGTTATCTTTTCTTCTGATTGATAAAATTCTTTTATTCCTTGATAAAAGCAAAGACCAAAGGCTGAGAAACTTGAAATCATAAGATATTCAACAATAATCGCTTCAAGTTCTTTTCCATATTCCAGCCAGGGAACGAGATAGACGCTTAAGTAAGTGAGCGTGCAAGAAACAATGGAAATCAAAAGACTGTAAAACATGATTGTCCAAAAAAAATCTTCAATCTTCTCTCCATTCCCTCTTTTTTGGGCCAGCAATGGTGAGATGGTAAATTGAAAACCTAAAAGTGAAATCATGATTGGATTACAGATAGAAATGGCCAGACCGATTGCTGCCAGACATTCTCGGGAATAGCGGCCGGCAATGATCATGTCACCGGTACCAATCAACATGATCCCGACATGGCCAAGAATAATAGGAAGAGAAAGTTTAAACAGTTCTTTAAACGCTTGAGAACGAGAAGGAGAAAGTGAAGCCACTAGTTTGTCCGTTTTTGAATAAATTCGTCGAATTCTTCCTGATAGGAAAGATGTTTAGAATCTTTAATTTTATCAATATACAGAATACCGTTCAAATGATCGAGTTCATGTTGCAAAACGGTGGCAAGAAATCCTGAAGCTATTAATTCCTGTTCATTCCCTTCTCTATCTAAATAATTTACTTTCACCTTTTCCGGACGCTCTACGAAACCTCTTAAGCCAGGAACTGACAGGCAACCTTCCCAAAATCCTTGGGTTTCAGCAGTTAAAAACTCAACCCGGGGATTAATGAAAGCAGTAAGGGGTAAATTGATTTCTTCTCCGTACCGATTAATGCCTTCTAGCTCGATCAGAGCAACCTGATAATCAATTCCTATTTGGGGAGCAGCAATGCCTATTCCTCCGTAATGCTTCATTGAATCTAAAAGATCCCTCAATATCAGATCAAAACCCTCGGTCTTTAGAATATTTTTAGGCACTTCCTGAGTAATTTTTCTTAAAATCGGATTACCCATACGGCATATTGGCCTGATCATGCAAACATCCTCCAAAAATGACTTAGTTTCTGGTCCTAATAACCGATAAGACTGATCGTACAAAGGAAAACCTATGATTTCATCAATTCTAAAAGTCATTCCTCTGCTAGTGTTCAATCTTATCATTTCTCACACCGTGAATGCCAAGACTGTTGAACAAAAAGAATTGAATTTTCCAATCAAAACGGAAGAGTTATTTAAAGAAGAGATTCATTATTTCTTTACCACTATCTCTCCCCGTAAACTGGTAGTTACTTATCCAGAGATATTCGATCTAGACTCATTATCACTCATTCAGGAAAGCAATGTTACTCTATTGTTAAGTAAAACAGTCTCAATTGCCTCGAAGCCCGTAAGTTTTTTTGAAGAAGAACAAATGAATGATAAGGATTTTGTTGCGAAGATTATGGGAGACCAGAAAGTCCAGGAAGTCTCACCCAAAGTTTTCATGGTCACTATACCTGGGGACAAACCTCTAAAATATAGAATGCAGACTTATTTTGATGCTGATGACTTAAGTACTCTTCCTAACTCTAAAGTAATCAGGGCGGTAGGCGCGGCTAAAAAATTAGACGTCATATCTCAGGGAGCATCTACTATCATGTTTAAAGAAATGAGTCGGTTTAATCGTGAGATTACGGGAGCAGTAACTGTTTCGTCGTATGTACCGCTTAAAGAAAATAAAACTCTTATTATTAGTTACAGTTTATGGGCGATTAAGAATCCCGTAAAAGATAAGAAAGCGCTTAAAGAAAATTTTATTCAGGAAATCGAAGTTGTTAATAAGGTGATTGATAATTACAAATAAAGACTGCCCTCGAAAGGGCAGTCTTGAAAGAAAGGTAATGCTAGGCTACAGCATTCTTTAGCGGGGTATATCTTCTGTTAATTTTATCCTTCAACATTCGTTTATGCTCTCCTAAGGATCTGACAGCTCTATCTAAAGCTTGAGAGAACGCTCCATATAAATTATCTGCTTCTCCAGCAAAGGCATAATCTTGATTCTTGTTATGAATCGCCAAACTAGTGATGTATCTTTTGTTTTCAAACTTGAGATTGATCTGAACCGCTCCCGCACTGCTAAGATAACGATTTAGCTTTTGTATGCGATCAGCGATAAACTGATCCATCCACGGAGAATTGTCTAGTCCTTGATAATGAACTTGTACTTGCATAAAACTAACTCCTTTATTGAGGCTTTCTGTGCCTCAAATCAAGCTTAGCAAAGTCCACTATTTTAATATATTCAGTAATATTGAATGGAAGCTTAAGCGCAGTTTACTTAAGAGAAAGAGTAAAGTTTTTCATAGCGAAAAGGGCCAATGGATTTAAGAGCTTACGTTTTCCTACACACATCCAAACCTCTTCATATACGTTACTGAGCTCTTTCATTTCGATGAGTTTTTTTTCTTTGATTAAAGTTGCTACGCTACTTTTCATGACGAAGATCAGACCGTTTCCATTGAGCGCCAGATCAATCTCAGTCGCTTTGTCTTCAACTTCAGCAATCACATCTACTGTTAAGTTATTTTCTTTCAAAAAAATATCAACTTTCTGCCGGGTGCTTGAGTGATAGGTCGGAAGGATAATAGGAATTTCTTTTAAACACTGAGGCCACTTTAAATTTTTGAATTTAGGGTGGCCAACAACGACAATGTTTTCCTTACATAGAATTTTAGTTTCAAAGATCGAAGAATCTTTGGTCTGAGGAAGAGAATTCGTGAGTATAAGATCTAATTTGAATTCATTCTGCATGCTAATGAGTTCTTCACGGTTCCCTTCTCTAAGAATCACTCGGCAAGATTTATTGCTTATTAAAAAAGTAAGCAGGGAATCCGCAATATGTTTCGGAACTGAATCCTGACAACCAATTTCGATTTTGGCCCTTTCAGAGGTTTTCCTTCGATCAGCTAATGTATCTTTTAATTCAAAGCCTAGCTTGAAAATATCACGAGCATATTCATGAACAATGGTACCAGCTTCGGTTAAGACCAGTTTCTTTCCTATTCGCGAGAATAAAGGAGTGCCTAGAGTTTCCTCTAGTTCTTTAAGCTGCATTGATAAGGCCGGTGAACTTATCAGCACATCTTTTGAAGCGGCTGCGATCGAACCTAATTCTGCAATTTTAAAAAAATAATAGAGCTGATTGTAATTTAATGGAACCATGGCCTGATTATAGGAGGGATTAAAAAAAGTGACTAGGAAATAGACACCTGTCTAAAAGCCCGCCTTTGGACCACTTATAACCCCTTGATTTCAAAGAACATTTCTTGGCACCAGGATTGAACTATAACTTCCCGAGGGTAGACGGCAAGGACGACGTCTCAGAACTATTTTATACACAGGGGGAACTATGAAAAACCGAACACTATCACTATCAACTGTCCTTGGATTCTTTGGGCTTATTCTCATGATCCACGCTTTTAACTCTCACGCTGCGACTGGGGCCATAACCTGCTCTACCGCTTTTGGTGAAAGATCTTTCACCATTGAAGAAGATCGCATTTCTTTCCATAAAGAAGACGAAGCAGGTATTAACCGCTCAATTTCTTCTATCAGTTCGGATTCAGTTCGGACTCATAAGAAACACCTGGGTTTTTCTAAAACCCTTTACATTGATGGCAATAAACATCGGATCAATGTTCAGAATACAAACGCCTTTTCCGAAGTTAACGATTACCTTTCCATTACGTCCCCTAAAGGGCATGAGATGACTTACCCCCTCAACTGTCACTCTGCTTAATAGCGGTAATACCCCCTGTAAAAAAGGGACTAGCGCCGGATGCGTGAGGTCCCTTTTTTTTTGCTATTTCTGACTAAAACACTTCGCAACTAATCCTCTTAAATATCCTACCGATAAGTCGTCTGAATACTTTACTTCAGAGGCGAATATGAAATTTATCCTGACTTTCCTTCTACTCGGTATCTCCAGCATATCGATTGCCCAAAAAGCCCAGGTTTTATTGTTAGATGAAGACATCGATGGAACATCATTAGAACAAAATTTCAACGTACAACAGGGAAGCACGGCGAAGAGTGCTCTTCCTGATCGTGATTTAAGAGAAGAAGTATTAAGTGCGGTTCCTGCCATTGAGAACTGGGATGAGTTAAAAAAAGATATCTTCTTCATGGATTTGGCATCTAAAACAATTCCCCAGTTAAAGAAGAAATATCCAGAATTAAAAGAATCTCAAATTAAAATGCTTAAAGATAAGAGATAAATTATGAGAAAGATCATTCTGACTGTTGGTTGCCTTTTTTCTTTTCCTTTAATGGCACAATCTACTTGTAATAAAAAAATTGATCCTTCAAAGGTCATGCTTTTTGTAGACACCAATAATTCTGAGCTGGAGATCGAAACATCCAGAAAAGCTGCCTGCGAACGAGGTGAACAGCTTTTGATTGTTCCTAAAAATTATAAGGAGTATGGGAAATTCACAGGCCCCTTTAATGAAGCTTCAAAACGAGCAGAAAGATGTTCTAAATCAAAGAGAAATGCTTGCACTAATGAGATAAACGCTTTGCGAGAGGCGACAAAGAAGATGAATGACTTTGTTGATGCTCAACCAAAGTTTGATAAGAGTATTCGCGAAGCCCTGGATGAAATTAAATCAAGAAATGCAAAGCTTCAGGTATTCACGATTTCTGGTCATGATGGTGGCGGTGAATTCGGAGGAAATAAGGGTGGGTTCGGTCGCCATGAACTCCAGGAAGTCATGAGTGATTATCAAGATATTAATGAAACCTCCTCAGTTCTTCTCCTTGGTTGTTATACCGGAGTTCAAAAAGAAATTTATGCCTGGAAAAATATTTTTCCAAAGGCAAAGATTATTGCTGGATATGATGGCTCCGCTCCCCTGGCAGATAGACCTCAGGGACATCAATATCTTTCTGATATCCTCCTTAAGGAAAAACAACTTTTGAGTCAGGCCGATGAGAAAAAGCTGGTTAACTTTACCAAAAGTAATTTTCAGGCACTCAATCAGCTTCATGCGGCGATGTATTTAAACTGTGATGACAATAAAGAATTTTATTACGGAAGCGATGGCTCTAGAAAAACATTTAAAAGTTTTAATACCAAAGAGTGTATTGAGAAGAAATCTGAAGTTGAAGCGATTGCCGCAGAATTTCAAAAATATGATTCTGGAGAACTTGAGCCACCTTTAAATACTCAGGGGGCCCTCCGTCAACTCTATAACAAGGCTCGTCGCTTAGAACATTGTGTGGAACAGCTTGAAATCGATCTTGATGTGAATGCGGTTTTTAATCTGCTTTTCTATCAGGGAGTAAAGGAAAACTTTGCGAGTTACTATAAAGATGATCTCCAAGAAGCGGAGGATATCTTTAAAGATCTTAATCCAGCTTCATTGACTGAAGCGATGGGGCTCTCAATTAAAAATAGTGAAGCTGCCTTGGATTGGTTGAAGAAAGATCTTGAAAAAACTGAAAAAAATCCTGAAGACTTTATCGCTGAAGTTCAGAAAAATGCTGATAACTCCAAGGTGGAACTCGATAAACTTCTGAATGATCCAGCCTACGCTCATCTTAAGGGTTTGGTTTCTACAGATGGACAATATACGGGTCCAGTTCTTGATCCTCCAAAAGAAGACCAGGAGAAACTCAGTAAACTTATGGAGGCGATCTCAAATCATAGGTACTTAAGCCAAAGCGCCAAATATATTAAAGAAAATATTGAGACGGTCATAAATGAGAAGAAGGAAAGCGTAAAGTTTGCTGAAGAATCTCTAGTGAAACAAAGATTATCACACCAATCAATAAAAGATTCGCTGGCGAAGGATGGGATTCCAGTCTGGATCCCCAGCAAAGAGAACCTCTCAAAGAAAACCAGAAAGGAAATGCTTCAAAATATTCATAACATGAACTCATTACTAAGCGCTGATGCGCTCTCAGATAAACAGAAAAAAGTGGTGAAATGGTTAAATACTGTGCAAGCGAACCATCTCCAGTATTTTCAAAACCCTTTCAGTTGGCATGAGTATACTGGTCAGGTAGAAGCTCCTTTTTACTCGGTCCGGTTAACCAACTTCACCAATCCTGGCAATGGCATGATGTACGGTGGAATGAGCGGTTTTATGACTGTGCCAAATATGGGATTACAATTTTCAACTGACCAAGGTGGATTTAATTATCAGGGCAGAGGCTTCACTGGCGGATTTGGTGGAGGATTGTAATTAACGCGCCTCGAATATCTTTAAAATAAGAGTAATATCCATTAAGCTGTTACCATTCTCAAATTGAAGGATAACAGCTTATGGATTACAAATTTTCTGAGATCGAACCTAAATGGCAAAAATACTGGGACGATCACCAAGTCTTTAAAACGACAGTCGATACATCTAAACCAAAATACTATGTGCTAGACATGTTCCCTTATCCATCAGGGGCCGGTCTTCATGTTGGTCACCCTGAAGGTTATACAGCTACCGATATCATGGCCCGTTATAAACGAATGAAGGGTTTTAATGTCCTTCATCCGATGGGTTGGGATTCATTTGGTCTCCCGGCAGAAAACCATGCGGTAAAAACCGGAATTCATCCAAACATTACCACTCAGGACAATATCAAAACTTTTAAGCGTCAGCTAAAGATGCTCGGCTTCTCCTATGATTGGGAACGCGAGATTGCTACCTCAAATATTGATTACTATAAATGGACCCAATGGATCTTTGTTCAACTCTACAATAAAGGTCTCGCCTACGAATCTCACATGATGGTGAACTGGTGCCCGAACCTGAAAACGGTTCTTGCCAATGAAGAAGTGATTAATGGAAAGTCAGAAGTCGGCGGCCATCCCGTTATTCGTAAACCAATGAAGCAGTGGATGCTCAGAATTACTGAGTATGCCGAAAGACTTCTTCAGGATTTAGAACTCCTCGACTGGCCTGAGTCAGTAAAAGAAATGCAAAGAGTTTGGATTGGAAAATCTGAAGGTGCCTTAATTAAATTTGCTGTTGATAATTCAGCTGAATTCATCGAGGTCTTCACTTCTCGTCCGGATACTCTCTTTGGAGCTACCTATATGGTGCTTGCTCCTGAGCACGCCCTTGTCGATCAGATCACGACTGATGCACAGAAGAGTGAAATTGCTAAATACCGCGAAGTAACAGCTCTTAAGTCTGATCTTGAGAGAACAGAACTTAATAAAGATAAGACAGGAGCCTTTACCGGTGCCTACGCTATCAATCCGGCCAATGGAAAAAAAGTTCCTGTTTATATCGCAGACTATGTTCTGAATACTTATGGAACGGGGGCCATCATGTCGGTTCCGGCCCATGATGACCGCGATTATGAATTCGCAAAGAAATTCAATCTTCCTATCTTTGAAGTGGTGAAAGGCGGAAACATTGAAGAAGCCGCATTCACAGAAGACGGTGAGCACATCAATTCTGATTTCATCAATGGCATGAATAAAGTTGATGCCATTCAAAAAATGATCTCATGGCTTGAAGAAAAAAAGATTGGTTCTAAAAAAATTAATTACAAACTACGCGACTGGCTTTTCTCTCGTCAGCGCTATTGGGGCGAACCATTTCCTATTCTGAAATTTGAAGACGGAACAGTCCGCTGCCTGGATGTTGATGAACTTCCCGTTGCTCTTCCAGCAGTCGAAAAGTACGAGCCATCCGGAACAGGTGAATCACCTCTGGCAACAATCGATGAATGGCTTAACGTCATTGATCCTAAAACCGGAAAGAAAGCAAAACGTGAAACCAATACCATGCCTCAATGGGCCGGATCATGTTGGTATTACCTAAGATTTTGTGATCCACGCAATAAAGAGAAGCCTTGGGATTCAAAAATTGAAAACTACTGGATGCCAGTGGATCTCTATGTTGGAGGAGCTGAGCATGCGGTTCTTCACTTACTCTACTCTCGTTTCTGGCACAAGGTTCTCTTTGACCTTGGACTTGTTTCGACTAAAGAGCCATTCCATAAACTTGTAAATCAGGGAATGATTCTCGGTGAAGACGGCGAGAAGATGAGTAAGTCTCGTGGAAATGTTATTAATCCGGATCTCGTCGTTAAAGAATTTGGTGCCGATACTCTACGTCTTTATGAAATGTTCATGGGACCATTAGAGAAGACTAAGCCTTGGTCAATGAATGGTGTTAAAGGGGTTTATAACTTCCTCAATCGCGTCAACCGCTACTTCCTCGATCAGAACAATTATATTGATGATGCTGGAGAAGATGCATCCAATGTTAAAGAACTTCATAAAATGATTAAGAAGGTCACTCAGGATATTGAGGCCATGCACTTCAACACTGGTATCTCGACCATGATGATTTTTGTGAATCACGTTTACAAATCAGGCAAGTTATCTAGAAACACAGCTGAGAAATTTGCTCTTGTCCTTTCTCCATACGCCCCTCACCTCGCTGAAGAAGTTTGGGCCTTTTTAGGACATGATAAAACATTGGCCCATGAACAATGGCCTAGCTTTAATCCTGAACTTGCGAAAGATGATCTCATCACGATTGCTGTTCAAATTAATGGTAAGACACGTGGAACTTTTGAAGTGGCAGCTGATATCTCTAAGGATGATTTTATGGCCCATGTAAAATCAGATGAGAAGATTTCGAAGTATCTGGAAGGAACCATTGTAAAAGAAATCTATGTTCCTGGAAAAATTTGTAACTTTGTTGTGAAACCATAATAAAAAAAGGCCGGTCAAATAAACCGGCCTTTTTTTATCTTATCCGAAAACCGGAATGAAATAATTTAAAAGAGTAAGACCGAGTCCAGAGAGAACTGGAATAGTGAGATTATCATCAATATTAAAGGCTGAGATTAATTCAGAAGCACTGCCGATAACTCCAGCAATAATAGAGAACACTAGTAAATGAGTCCCTAGTGTTGAAGTATTCATAGCGTAAAATAAAGTAATCAAATAACAGGTAAAGAAGCCAGCGACTGCTCCTTGAAGAGATTTATTTGGCAAGATCTTATCTTTCCCATAAAGGACACCAAAAAAGGAAGAAAGTGGATCAGAAAACACCAGGAACATACTTGAAACGATAGCTATATCCCTAGAATAGAAAAATAAGGATAATGAGACACCGAGAGCATAATAAGGAAGCCCACTAACACCTTCTCTTTCCGAGCGGCGCATCAATGGACCCATTAGCTTAATGACAATTGAGTTAAAGGCAGGAATTCTATACCGAATATAATCTGCAGAGAAGCCTGCCAAAGCAATAGAGAGAATAACAATCGCCCAAAAGGTTTGGGATTGCTCAGAATTAATAAATAAAAAGAGCCCTAAAGAGCCGGTTGAAATATGCCAAAGCTTTCTAAGTATATGAAGATCTGAACGTTTATGGAGTACGGCTTCAAAAGAAGAATCGTACTTTTGCCCCTGAGCTGCGGCCATCTTTACTCCTAGTAAAATCCAAATAAGCATCCAATTTAATGGATTCAGCTTAGCTCGGCAAGAATAGCCTGAAGTTTGGTCAATGAATAGGTTATCTCTAAGAAATCATTAGTGATTTTACCTTTCCAAACCCTATTCTTGATTCATATAATTTGTTCTTATGAATATCGAGCACTCACAGCTTCCGCAAAATACAAAAAAAATATGGGCCATCGGTGGCGGTAAAGGTGGCGTTGGGAAGAGCCTGGTCTCTGCCAATGTGGCCATTTGTCTGGCACTCATGGGAAATAAAGTTGTGGCAGTTGATCTCGATCTCGGAGGTGCCAACCTTCATACGTGTTTAGGTCTTCCTATACCTCAGGTGACGCTATCTGATTTTGTTTCAAAAAGAGTGACAAATTTCCAGGATCTTTTGGTTGAAACTCCAATTCCCAATTTAAAAATCATCAGCGGTGCTCAAGATGAATTAGGCATGGCAAATCTCAAGCACATGCATAAAAACCAAATCATCATGAAGCTCCATGAGCTGGATGCCGATTATATTCTTTTTGATCTTGGAGCTGGAACGGCCTTTAATACAATCGATTTCTTTATCGCCGCCGATAAGGGAATTTTAGTTGTACTGCCTGAGCCAACATCCATTGAAAATACTTACCGATTTATTAAGTCTGTTTTCTACCGACGATTAAAGATGGTGGAAGGTGTTGCGGAGATTGAGCATTACATCGATGAGATGATGAATGCAAAACTTGGTCCAGGCTCCACAACTTCTCCCGCAGATCTGGTGAAGAAAATCACAGAGTTTAATCCGGAAGTCGGTTTAAGAATAAAAAATGAGATGGCCCACTTCAGACCGAACCTGATTATTAATCAAGTTCGGTCCCAGGCCGACATCGATATCGGTTATTCCATTCAAAGTATTTGCAGAAAGTATTTTGGTATTGAAATGACTTTCCCAGGTTACCTTGATTATGACCAATCAGTCTGGCAAAGTGTACGAAAACGTAAACCGCTCCTGATTGAGTATCCAAACTCGAAATTGGTCAATAATTTTGACCGCATTGTTAATCGTCTTATTGAATCTTAGAGGAAGTCTATGGAAGTTGAAAAAAAGAATTATTACGAAGTCCTCGAGATTGAAACCACTTCCACTCCCCAACAAATAGAGAACGCTTACATACGCGCCCGCAATGCTTACTCCAGTGATAGTGTTGCCCTCTATTCTCTAATGACCAAAGATGAATGCAGTTCTATATTGGGGCAAATTGAAGAAGCTTATTCAGTACTGGGTTTTCCAGAGAAACGACGTGAGTATGATCGAATCCGCGGCTTCAATGTTGGTGCCGCAGGAACAACAACTCCTTCACAAGGTGAGCAGCTCCAATATGAAAGCTTTGGCTCAAATTCAATTGAATCAAAAGTTTCAAAAATTACTGCTCAAAAGAAATTTGGTCTCGATTACTCAGAAAATGCTGAGATGGAAAAAAGAATTCTGGAATGTATTGAGTATACCGGTCCTTTCTTAAAAGAAATCAGAGAATATAAAAATGTTTCTATAGAAAGAATGGCAGACATGACCCGTATCTCAAAATCGCAGATCAATTCTATTGAAAGCGAGATCACAGATAAACTTCCGGCGGATGTTTATATACGCGGTTACGTCTATCAGATCGCGAAGGTCTTAAAACTTAATCCAGATCTGGTTGCTAACAGCTATATCTTTCGATTTAAAAAAAATAAAAATCAAAAATAATGACCGATTCCAATGAGAACGATGAAATTCGCAATTTTACCGTTCAGGTAACAAATGAAGATCGTGAAAGCTTCAAACGGCTGGATGTTTATTTAGCTCAGACCTTGCCGCAATTTTCACGCTCGACCATTAAACGTTTGTTTGAGGACGAGGAAATTTCCAGCAGTATAAAATTGAGCCTCAATAAAATGCCGCCAGTTGGAACGACGATCGAAATTGAAGTTCCCCCACCGATTCCAACTGACCTGATTGCTGAAAACATTCCACTTGAAATCCTGTTTGAGGATAAACATTTAATTATCGTCAATAAACCTGCAGGCCTCGTTGTCCATCCGGCACCAGGTCACTATACAGGCACTTTAGTGAATGCCATTCTTTACCACTGTCCGGATCTTAGAGGTATTGGCGCAGAAAAACGTCCAGGAATTGTTCACCGACTGGATATGGGAACTTCCGGAGTCATGGTTGTGGCAAAAGATCAGGCGACCCATGAGGGTTTAGTTACCCTATTTTCCACTCATGATATTGAACGACGATATGAAGCTTTAATTGGAGGGGTACCTCCTCAACTTACAGGCACCATTCAAACCACTATCGGTAGACATCCTACTAATCGTTACAAAATGGCCGCTGATGTTAAGAATGGAAAACACGCCATCACTCACTACAAAGTGTTGAGTAAACTACAGGGCGCGACTCACATTGAGTTAAAGCTCGAGACTGGCAGAACCCATCAAATTCGGGTTCATATGGCGCAAATTTTTCATGCTCCAGTATTATGCGATCCACTTTATGGCCATGCCGAGTCACATCTAAGAAAAGCCCCACTCTCAATCAAACAAAGGCTAATTGATTATCCTTATCAACTGCTCCACGCTAAAGAACTGGGCTTCATTCATCCTATTACAAAAGAAAAATTACACTTTACGACACCGCCTCCAGAAATATTCCAGTCTGCATTACAGGCTTTCTCAGAGTAAATTTTAAGGCTACAATAATCGCCATGGATATTCCCTTTCAAGAAAATCTAAACAATGGTCGATTTGAGACCTGGACTTCAAAACCCCAGATGGCCATTAAAGAATCCATTCAGGTTCACGGTATTGATATCGCATCAGTTGAAACGCTCCCATGTGAAGCTGATGGACTTATTGTTTCCTGGGAAGAATTTGATCAGCCATTGGCCATTAAAACTGCGGATTGTTTACCCATCGTGATTGAAGGCGAAAAGGGCGTTATTTTTCTGCATGCCGGCTGGCGAGGTTTGGCCAATGGGATTCTAAAAAGACCGGAAATTCCCTTGATCAACCCGTTAAGGGTCTTCATTGGTCCGAGCATCCATGAGTGCTGCTTTGAAGTTTCTCCAGACTTTAAAGAGAATTTTCCAGACAGCCCTTTTTTCAGAAAAGATGGGGAGAAGTATTTTTTCAATCTACAGGAAGAAGCTAAGAGACAGTTAAAGGAAATTTTTCCATCACTCTTGGTTAATTACGCCCCCATATGTACCTCTTGCAATAAATCATTTCATAGCTATAGAAGAGATAAGACGTCTCAAAGAAATTGGAATCTATATATCAAAGGATGAATCTCATGGAGCAGAAGAAAGGCCTCACCCTACAGGGGATGAGCGGAGTCAATTTTCTATTTATTTTAGTATCAGCAGCAATGATAGGTGTAAGTATTTATCTTACGGCTCATTTCTATGATGTCCTCTATCCAACTCAATTAGGTGGTTCATCCACTCTTTGCAATCTTTCAACCTTCTTCAATTGCGATGCTGCAACTTATTCTAAAATATCAAATATCGCGGGAATTCCTATTTCCTTCTTTGGGATTATCGTAGGTTTATTGTTTCTTTTCAGCAGTCTGATGCCTAGTCAGGCTTTGGAGAAGACCTCCAGTGCAGTAGCAAAATATAATTTTATTGGCTGTGTCGCTCTTTTTATCTTTTCCCTCGCCGTTTTAAAAAGCCTTTGTCCATTCTGTACTCTTTACTATGTACTTTCCGGAATCGCAGCTTTCTTGTTCTGGAAATACGGCGACAATACCTGGATGCCTGATATGAAGATTGCTTCAATGTGGGCAGTCCTTCTGGTTGTTGGTTCTTTCCTTATGTATCAACACACAAAAGGAAAAGAAGACTATAGTGCTAAAATGAGTGCCAGCGTGGTTGAACAATTCAAAAAGCTTCCTTCTTCCGGAGACCCGGATGTTGAGTCGCCCTATAAAATCCATATGGCCGGTGAAAGTTTTTCTGAATCACCTATCCGCATAACTGTTTTCTCCGACTTCCAATGTCCTTTCTGTAAAGTTGTGGCCGATCAAATGCCGGAACTCGTTAGACGTTACGCTGATAAAGTAAGCGTTCAGTATGTTTTTTATCCACTCGATGCTAAATGTAATTCTGCAGTCTCCTCCAGAATGCATCCTTATGCATGTGATGCTGCTACCCTTGCCGCTTGTGATCCAAATAAATTTCTTTCTGTTCACGATGAGATCTTTGAAAATCAAAGTAATTTAAATGACGTGATTCTTGGAAAAATCGCTAAGGATCATGGTCTGACAGGTTGTCTGGAAAATAAAGAAGTAACTAATAAAGTCATTGAGGGAATCAATCAGGGTACAAAATATAACCTGAAATCAACTCCTACAATTATTATTAATGGCAAGAAGATTGAAGGAACTATACCCAACCGCCAGTTCTTCGCTATCTTCGATCATATTTTAAGCGGGAAATAAATGCTGATAGAAACCCATTGTCACCTTGATTATCTTAAGGCCGAGTCTCTGGAAGAAATCCTAAAAAAGATTTCAGAAGCTCAAATAGCTAAAGTCATCACTATTGGTGTTGATCCTGAAAATCTTGACCGGGCAATGGAGCTTTCTTCAACTTATAATGAAGTATATTTCACTCAAGGCATCCACCCCCATGATGCCAAGAGCTTCACTCAGACAGAATTTGAAAAGATTTCTACCCGGGCCGCTCTTCCTAAGATGGTGGCCGTGGGTGAAATCGGTCTGGATTACCATTATAACAATTCCCCTCAGGACATTCAGAAGGAAGTTTTTGAGAAACAACTTCAGTTGGCCTGTGATTATGATTTACCCGTCGTCATCCACACTCGCGAAGCCGATGAAGATACTAAATCTATTCTGAAAAACTTTTCTTCTCATCTAAAAAGGAAGGGGGTTGTCCATAGTTTTACATCTACAAAAGAATTGGCCGAGTTTGTCTTGGGGGAAGGTTTTTATCTGGGGTTTAATGGAATTATAACATTTAAAAAAGCTGAGAACGTTCAGGAAGTAGTTAAGATAACTCCCATTGATAAAATCCTTTTTGAAACTGATTCACCGTTTCTGACTCCCGTTCCTCATCGTGGAAAAGAGAATGCTCCTTATTACTTACCGTTTATTGCCAGCAAGATCGCAGAGCTGAAAAATATCGACTTAGAGATTTTAAAAAATCAAGTTCTCAGCAATTCATTCAATTGCTTTCCAAAACTTCGTTAATTTAGGCCATTATTCTAAAAATTTTATGGAGAAGAGTGTCTTGAGGGTGCTGACCTAATAAAAAGGCTTTTATGTCGCTTAATTCTATTTCGTAGATTTCATAATAGTCTGCGGGAATATCATCAGGGGTGCGTCCATCGAGGCGCAAAAAATAAATTTCGAGAATCTTTGATCTTTCAAACTTTTCTAAAACGGTTCGTACCCAAAGAGAATCTTTTGATGATTCCGAATTCCCTGAAGTCTTTTCAGATAATGCAGTTGGTATCATAAAATCCTTTTTCAAAGTGTCACCAGAGTTAATCTGGTGTCAAACTGATCGCTCCATTTACACTAATTCAAGTAGTTCATTCCATTTAGTCTCTCGTGTAATAAGAGACTATTGTTTTACTGCAAAATGACTGACAACGATATTCATGTCATTCAATGTTAGATTCTGAGTGTAGCATCTTAAGATCTACTTGCGGTTGCTTTTTTAACCATAAGATCAGAGCAAAATCAGTTTAACGAAGAGAGCCTTTAAATAAAAGGTGATCAATGTTTTTTTGATCGGAATTAATGGAGGAAGGTCTATGAAATTCCTGATCATTTTAATTACATTAACCAATGTCGCCCTTGCAAAATGCGATTTAAAACCCCTTCGATCAAAAATTATCGATGAATATCAAACACTCCTTCCTGTTACGAATTCCAAAGGAGAAATTGGTCATGCTAAAGCAAAGAACTTTGTGGTCTCAGAAAGTTTAACCAGCATGAAGCACGATAATTTCTTGATTGCTAATTTTGATCTGGACATCAAATGGATGAGTGGTAAGAAGCAAACAGTTCGCACGTTGGTTGTAGCAACCGTGAATCCTAAAACATGTACGATTGAACATTTAAATGATGGGAAGCGGGTAAGTTCAATAAAATAGATGAGGAGCATCTCCTCATCTTCATTCTTCAATTTTAAAATTACCAAGCATTTTACCTAAGCTGGTTTTAGGCTCAGCAGTCTGTACTTTTTTAGATTCTTTTCTTTCCTCATATTGAGTTGGTTCTTCATCCTGTATGTACTCCGGATAAAAAGGCAATTCCGATTTATAAACAATGCGGTCGAGATGTTTTACAAAGGAAGACCAGTGTCCTGTTGTTGAATCAGTTTTTCTTATCATCTCAAAAGAACCCATCTTGGAATCCATCAGATCAATCATGTGAACTAACATCGCTTCAGAAGTCTGAGGGATTTTAGGAGATCCATATGCATACTCTCCATGATGGGCCAGAAGAATATGTTTTAAATGTATTTTTAAATAGTGAGGGAAATTTTTAATCCGATAAGAAAAGCGATCAACAATCTCAAGTCCCTTAACCAGATGTCCTACAAGCTTGCCTTCTTCTGTGTACTCAACGTTAATGCCATCTGTAAGTTCATAAACTTTACATAGATCATGGAGAATACACCCCGCCACAACGTAATTTTCATTTACGCGGTAATGATGTGAGAGAGTTAATGCAAGTTCGGTACATGAAAGTATATGTTCCAAAAGCCCTGAGCGATAAGCATGGTGAATAGATTTTCCTGCCTGCCAGATTTTAAGCCTGCGTGCTATCTCGCCGTCAGTAACAATTGATCTTAAAAGATCACGAATATAAACATCACTAAGTCCATCGATGACTTTCAAAAGACTTTTATACATGATTTCCGGATCAATTCCTGATTTCATAACAAAGTCATCCATATTGATTTCATTTTCAGATACTTTCTCTATGTGTGAGATGATGAACTGCTTTCGTCCCTGATAAAAATTAACTTTTCCGCGGACTCGGACAAAAACACCTTTGGCCATTTCTTTCTCTACATCAACTGAATAATGCCAAAGTCTCGACTCTAGATCACCGGAGGCATCTGAGAGGATAATATTAAAGTACTTCTTCCCATCCTTACCCTCCATCGTGTTGAAGATCTTCACTAAAAAGACTGAGGTGATTTCTTCTTTGCCTTGTAAATCAGAGATAAAAAGTTTTGTCATTAAGGTCTCGTGCGTTAAGTATTTAAAATAAGGATCTCAGGTTACACAGAATTCAGGGAATCCGCTACACAAAACCTCTCGCTTGGAGTATGTTCTAAACGCTTAAAATATCTTAGTTTTGAATCATATCGATAGTCACTTTCAGTGACATGAGGAGTCTTATGAAAACAGTAAAAATTGGAGTTAATGGTGTTGGCCGCATCGGCAGAACAATCCTTCGGGCCTACTTTGATCGAATTGATCGAGGCCTGGATCCACAGATGGAAATCGTAGGGATCAATAATCCTGGTGATCCTTCAGCTTATATCCACTTACTAAGATATGATTCACTACACGGAAAACTTAAAGGTGAGTTCTCTTTCAACAATGAAACAAAAGAGATTTCGTATAACGGTCGCAAGATTAAGTTTTTTGATCAAAAAAATCCGGAAGAAATTCCATGGGGTTCTTTAGGCACTCAAGTTGTTATTGATTGTACAGGGATCTTCAAAGACAAAGCGAAACTTGGTCTCCATATGAGAGACACTGTGAAGAAAGTCATCATGTGTGCTCCCGGTAAAGATCTTGATGGTACTTTTGTCATCGGTATCAACACTGACAAATACAATAATGCTGAACACCACATCATCTCAAATGCTTCTTGTACAACAAACTGTCTGGCCCCTGTCGTAAAAGTTCTTAATGATAACTTCGGTATCATCAACGGCTTAATGACAACGGTTCACTCTTATACTTCAGATCAGAATCTGCTTGATAACTCTCACTCTGATCTTCGTCGCGCCCGTGCTGCAGCGATGAGTATGATCCCTACTTCAACAGGTGCCGCAAAAGCTTTAGGTGATGTTATTCCTGAAATGAAAGGCAAGCTCGATGGTTACGCTGTTCGCGTTCCAACTCCAGATGTTTCAATGGTTGACTTAACTGTGACTTTAGAGAAAGCAGCTACGAAGCAAGAGATCAACGAAGCCATGAAAAAAGCGGCTGAGACGAATCTTAAAGGCGTGCTTGGATATACTACTGAAGAACTTGTTTCAATTGATTATATGGGAGCGACTGAGTCTTCTTACTTTGATTCAAAACTCACAAATGTCATCGGTTCGACTGCAAAAATTGTTAGCTGGTATGACAATGAAGTTGGTTTCTCAAATCGTGTAATCGATTTGGCAAATTTTATCGGCCAAAAGCTGTAAGGAAAAATTATGCAACTTAAATCACTTCACGATGTCGATCTCAAAGGAAAAAAAGTTGTTGCTCGCTTCGACTTTAACGTCCCTTTGACTAAGACAGAACCAAGAACTATTACTGATACCAGTCGTATCGACCTGGCCATTCCGACGATTCGTATGATCCTTGAAAAAGGTGCTTCGAAGTTAATTATGATTAGCCACCTTGGACGTCCCGATGGTCAAGTTAATCCTAAATACTCTCTCGAGCCGGTCGCGGAATATCTCGCTTCCAAACTTGGTTCAGATGTTATTTTATCTGAGTCGGCCATTGATAATGGAATTAAAAATCTTCTTCAATTACCAGAAACTAAACTTGTTCTTCTTGAGAATATTCGATTTTTACCAGGTGAAGAAAAGAATGATATGGAGTTAGCAGAGAAGCTTTCTCAGTACGGTGACATCTATGTGAATGACGCTTTTGGGGCCGCTCATAGAAAACATACATCAACTTATGGAATCAACGCTTTTTTCAAAAACCGCGCCTATCCGGGTCTCTTGATGAAAAAAGAAATCGACTCCCTCGGCGTTCTACTAGAAAAGCCGGCCAAACCTTTTGTGGCCATTATTGGTGGAGCAAAAGTTTCGGATAAAATTAAAACTATCGAAAGAATGATGGTGATGGTGGACACGCTTCTTATCGGTGGAGCCATGGCCTATCCATTCCTTAAGGCCCGCGGTTCAAATATCGGAGCTTCACTTTGCAGTGATGAAGATGTGAGTCTCGCAAAGCAATTGCTGGCAGCAGATAAGGGCGGAAAAATTAAACTCCCTTTAGATCACATCATTGCCGAAGGAATTGAGAAAGCACCGGAAGAGTGTCACAGCACCAGCATTCCAGATGGAAAGATGGGACTTGATATTGGACCTGATACAGTAGTTGCTTTCACGGGTTACCTTAAAAATGCAAAAACAATTTTTTGGAACGGTCCGATGGGATTCTTCGAATCGAAGAATTTCTCCAAAGGAACAATGGCCATTGCCCATGCTATTGCGGCCACAGAAGCTTTTTCTGTCGTAGGCGGTGGTGATTCAGTAGCAGCAGTAACCCAATCCGGTGAAACCGAAAGATTTTCTCACGTCTCAACTGGTGGTGGAGCGTCTCTGGAGTTTATTGAAAAAGGTGAACTCCCTGGTGTTCAGGCCCTTAAATACGGAGTGTAATGATGAAAAAGCTCATGGTTGGAAATTGGAAAATGCATAAGTCTGTTAAGGACTGTGCCACTTTCTTCGAAGCCTTCAATAAAGGTTTCACAAATAAACGTGAGGCCTGGATTGCTTCTCAGGCCATTCATTTTCCAATAGTGGAAGAATTAAAAACTCTCACTATGCAGGCAGGATTACAAAACTGCTCAGAGCATGTGGAAGGAGCTTTCACTGGAGAAATTTCTCCCCGAGCTTTGAAAGATATGAATGGTCACTTCGTTATTCTAGGCCACTCTGAACGTCGTCAGTACTTCGGTGAAACTTCTAAACTTTTAAATAAAAAAGTAAGGACTGCTTTAACCGAAGGATTAACGGTCATTTACTGTGTGGGTGAAACACTTACTGAGCGCGAAGCTGGTCAAACTCTGGCGATCATCGAGGATCAAATCCACCAAGGTCTAAACGATCAATCTCTTGCTCATCTTGATAACTTGATTGTGGCCTATGAGCCTGTTTGGGCGATTGGAACCGGTAAAACGGCTTCCCCTGGCCAGGCACAAGAGGTCCATGCCCATATCCGTCAGCTATTAAAAACCAAATTCACATCCTTCGGGGAAAAAACCCGAATTCTTTACGGTGGCAGCGTAAAACCTGATAACGTCGAAGAATTACTGGCCCAAAAGGACATTGACGGTGGATTAGTTGGTGGTGCTAGCTTGAAAGCAAAGGACTTTTTGGCCCTCTGCGGAGATCATTAAAGGTTTTTGATTTGCAAGCCTATGGAATTCTGTTAAAAATAATGGCTTAACTTGGAGACTTCATTTTTATGGTAACTTTTTTAGTCGTATTACATGTAATCATTTGTGTTCTCTTAGTAGTGACAGTTCTTCTTCAGTTCGGCAAAGGCGCCGAAATGGGTGCTGTTATGGGTGGCGGAGGCGCTTCTCAAGCTGTTTTCTCCAGCTCTGCCAAGGGTAACTTCATGACTAAGCTAACGACCATCTTAGCGATTGGCTTCATGGTTAACTCGATCGTCTTAACTACGATTAAATCAAAAGAGTCTAAACGCTCTCTATTTGATAACGAAGCTCCTGTTGCCGCTCCTTTAAACTCTGATGTTGAAGCGCTTGATACAAAAGCGATTGAAACAAAACCAGCCGAAACACAACCGGCCACTGAACAACAATAATCAAAAAAAAGCCCTTCGAAAGAAGGGCTTTTTTTTAATGTTTCTTTTCTTTTTTCTTACTCGGATCCACCACTTTAATTTTCCCAAAATCCATCTCCTTCTCGAAACTTCTAATCTCTTCAATCGGAAGTTGAGCATAAGGGATAGTAGGATCAAAGGAGTCTGCGAGACGAAGATCTTTGGTAAATTCGGCACGGACATACCTGACATGCTGATCAAAAATATCAAAGATATCCGGATCTAACTTTATTGCCCGATATTTTCTCATGATGTTCATGGCATCGGGAATAGCAAGAACTTCATTGTAAGAGCGCTTAGTCGTGATGGCGTCAAAGAAATCGGCAATGGTACATACCCGTGCCAGGAGATGAATCTCTTCCTTCCCTTTTAATTTTTTCGGATAACCGGTTCCATCAAAGTTTTCATGATGTTCATGAACAACTCTGGCAATAATCTTCAAATCAATATCTTCACTGACTTCGCAGTGACCATTAACTAAAAGATCCAGACCAAAATCCGGATGTTTTTTTATTTGCTGATAATCCTCGTCAGAAAGACCGCCGGGATTATTAAGAATATGTGTCGGAATTTTTATTTTCCCCAAGTCGTGAAGTAATCCACCGAGGCCTGCGTGAATCAGTTCCCGTCTGGAAGCTTTAGGATTAATAGCGCGGTAAATCTGAATACAGTACATGGAAACGTTGATTGAATGATCGTAAGTATAAAAATCATGAAAGCTTAGATTACCAATCAATCCTCGAAGAGAATCAATTGTATGGTTATCCAGCACGTCCACCATGCTCTCAACCACCTCACGACAGTTTTCGATATTTTTTGAGAGAATCTCAGTCGAGAATTCTTTATCTTTATCAAAAATCTGATGGAGATAATCCAATGCAGCTTCTTTAATGACTGTGGCCTTTTCCACATCATCAACATCAGACTTCACCAGTGACTTTAAATAAACGGTACGCTGCTCTTCCGGAATATAGAGCTGAAGATATTTTCGATGAAATTCTTCAAGATCCATCTTTTCCAGAAAGTTTCCGGATCGAAAGATACGAATAAACTTATCTTTTCCCTCCACAGCGGAAGAGTTTACAAAGAGATCATAACCAATAGATTGATTCGTCTGAATAAGATCATAACGAACAGAAAAATAACTGGGCTTCGTGTCCATCGGAACATTGTAGCACTTTCAGGGATTCTGTGGGGAAGGCAATTTTTCACCAATAAAAAGGCCCACTTACGTGGGCCGTTTCATCAACTAATCTGATTTTAGGACTAGAATGGAATGTCATCAGCTGCAAATGAAGCGTCTGAAGAAATTTGATATTCTTGAGCAGGAGCTGCTGGCTGAGCATAAGAAGTATCAACATTGTTTTGAGAGTTATTAGCAGTCGCTCCACCAATGAATTGAACAGTAGAGGCCAGGATTTCTGTTGTGTAACGTTTGTTACCATCTTTATCATCCCAAGCACGAGTCTGGAGACGACCTTCGATGAATGCCTGACGACCTTTCGCCAAGTATTGGTTACAAAGCTCAGCAAGCTTTCCCCAAACAACTACACGATGCCATTCAGTCTTCTCTTGTTTCTGACCTTGTTTATCAGTCCAGCCCTCAGTTGTAGCTAGAGAGAAGTTACAAACAGCAGAACCGCCTGGAGTGTACTTAAGCTCCGGATCTTGTCCAAGACGACCTAGTAAAATAACTTTGTTTACGCTCATAGATGCTCCTTAATCGCATAGGTTGCGAATAAAAAAATGGTAATAGGTTTCCTATACTCCCTTCTTACCAAAAGTTGGGGTTGAGTGGGAATGGATTTTTACTATCCTTTCCTGACTAAGCCCTAAGGAAATTAGATGCCAATAATCGAACCGATTAAGCTGTGGAAATTGAAAGGATGTGATGCAAACCAGAAAATTAGTTTAGGTAGGAATTGGTCGTTTCTTCCGAACGAATTCGTCTTAAGACTGGACTCTCCGGATTTTGTTTAAGAAACTCTTCAACCTTTTGTCGGGCGAGCTTTATGTCTTTTTTGTACCACTTAGGATCGAAGCCGCAATATGGGCAATTAAGATCTTTCCGGTAAAGAGACTTATGAACACTTTCAAAAAGCGCCCAGATGATCGGCAAAGAAGCTACTCCCTTCCAATCGAGCCAGGGGTATGAACAAGCGGTGAAAACCACTGTGAGAACAAGAATCTGAAAATAATGACGACCGCTCAAATAACGTGAGTAACGGAGCTTTCGAGGTGAGCGGCAAAGGGCACAGAAACAATCTTTAGAATTCTTTTTCATACAAAGCTCCTGTTGGTTATTAGACCACATACTACCCTCATGCTAGATACCTGCAGTTTTTGCCGATAAGACCAGTAGACGTGCCTCTAGGCATCCCGCGATGCCTAGGGTGTGGAAAAGTTTGGGAAGTGCAAAAACAAGGTGGGTATAGCTAGGAGAGGTTTACCGAGTTCAACGAACGTACTACTTCCAAAGATCGGTACCCTTTGGACTCGCTTTACACCTCGCAAACGCCGTACCAAAATAGGTATACGTAATATTCAATAGTTTAACTGACTAAATTGGTGCCAGTGACAAAACGCAACCCCACAATGACCCCGCTGTTAAAAGAACGGGGACAAATCAGTATCTTTTTTTCCGCCTCTTTAGTGGTGATGATTACTATTGTTGCTTTCACGATCAACGTGGGTCTTTTTGTTAAGGCCAAGATTAATCTGCAAAATGCCACGGATTCAGCAGCTTTCGCAGGAGCGGCGGTTCAGTCCAGACAGCTGACTAAAATTGCTTACCTGAATTGGGAAATGAGAAACATCTACAAAGAGTGGATGTATAAGTATTACGTCATTGGAAACCTGAATAACCAGAACGTAGAAAATCCAGCTACTATCACTGGTGATGTCATGGATTTTCGACTTCGCCCGGACAACAACGTTTTGACGGGAGATATCGTTAAGGATCCTTTCAATATTCCTATTGTGTGTGTGCATATCTCTGGATCACAAACAAATATTTGCAAGCGCTACTCTATTCCCGGTCTTCCTGAATTTGGTGCATCCAATTTGCCAGGTGCTGAGGAAGCGTCTCGAGCTTTCACTGATACCCTCATTGCTACCAAGGTAAATGACTGTGTTGATAGAACTCGTTTAAACATGTTGGTTGCCAATACATGGACGTATAACGTTCTAGGAAGTTCAATCGATCAGTCTCTGGCCGGTCGAGGTCCCGCTATTCTTGCCGATCGACAAGGCGCCTGGCCTCAAGCAGTGGAACTAGCGCTTCGTATTCGAAATTTAGAGTACGTTATGAATCGGGAAGCCTATAAAGGGAAGATTTGTAACTCAGGTACAACCGAAGCAGGTCTCACTAATTGCACAACCAGCATCAACGATATCTCTCAAGAAAATAAACTGGGAAATGAACGAATCATCAAAGCTTACTATTCTGCATACAGAAACCTGGGCAATGATACAGATTATGAGATGAAAGCTTCTTTCACTCTGACTGAAATTCCGCCAACCCCGGTCAAACACGACAATGAAAAAAATGCCAGTAATCTTCTGATCAACAACATCTACGAAAAGCAGTGGGTAGATTTAAAACTCATGATGGCAAACTATGCTATCTTTTATGCGGCCATGATTCCACGTGCTGATAGTAAAACTTCCGGTGCTTGTGACGTTTCTAAAGTTGCTATCCCCGTTCCTGGATATCCGATGGGTTTTTATAAAGATCCAGATGTCGTGACTTACTATGCAGTTAGAGGTGAAGCTGAATTTACCGGGATGTTCAATCCCTTCCAGCAACAAGCCGTCAAACTCACTGCCTATTCTGCGGCTAAACCATTTGGTGGTAGGATTGGTCCGATGCTCTTTGTCCAGCCAACGGGAGAATATTTTGTTGGTAGAAAGCAAGATAACTCTAAGGCCCGGTCCGTTCCTTATATTACTTCTTATGACTTCACTGGTGCAGTCCTTAGAGGGAATCAAATTTATCAGAAGAACTCTGGGTTTGTTCCAGGACTTCCTTTACCCGCCAATTCAACAGAGGCTCCAGGTTCCTTCTGGCTAGAGACTGAGGATAGTGCCCTGGGAGGGATTCTTCCTAACGCTCAAGATGTTCAGTTCGGAGTTCCTAATCTTCCTTTTGATTATTTAAGTCCCTACACTTCAGATGGGTATACTTTTGCTGACGCTAAAATTAACAAAATCCGGGCTTCCGATGAATCAACAGAAAGGGCCATAGGACTTTTTAGTAAAAATCAATTCTCACGATTCCGTGGGGGCAATCTGAGTCCAACAATTAGTCCAACGATGCTGGATGAGGAAATAGCCAGAGTTCGAGCACCGACTCTATATGAAGCAGCCAATTACTTGATTCCCACTCCAAATTTATTCAATATGTCTTTAGGATATGACTCTTTTGGTTTCTTTTCCGGTGAACCAGAAAAACTAAAGAATAATTACGAAAGATATACGGCAGATATTTATGCTCCCCTATTCAAAGGGGAAAATGACCAGCAAGATCTTCTCTATAATGGTCCAGCTGATGTTCTTTCAGCCATAACTGGTTTTCTGCGCCAGCAGGATGCTGGTATCATGAAATATAAGATGGCCCTGAATCGGGCGGCCATTAACATTTGGCAACAAAAGAGCAAGCTTGCAGGGGAAGCGGTAAACGCAGGTCCAGGTTTTGAACGAGCGGCAAAAGGAATTTCCGATATCCCGTCGCTCTCTATGGGAGCGGGGGCCAACCTACAAGAAACCCCAACTTGCTTAAGCATAGCCGGACAATTCTTAGCCTTTTATGCGGAAGGTGTGATGGATGCCCATACCCCTCAGGACAATTCAGGTTGTCCAAAATCACTTCTAGCTCTTTTTAGAGAGTACTTTTCTCAATCATCAGGAAATGCTGGTTATGATCCCTTGTATTACAAAATGAAGCTTAGCTGGCCTAGCTCCATCAGTGCTGAACAAGGGAAGAAATTCATGACAGGATATGCCCCTGGAGTTTTAACCGGTTCCGGGCAGGACGGAGTTTTTAGAAACCCTATTCCGGGTATGGAAAGCAATATCGATGTCATGCACAGGAATTTTTATTCAACTAAATTTATCCCCCTTGACTCACTGCTTATGCAAGGAGGCTATAGTCAGAATACTACAACCTTTCCGATTTATACTGAAGGCAGCCATAACGTAAGTGCATTAGAAGATACTAAGCAAAAAGACTTTAAGAATGTTCTTAACACAGGTGAAGTAGGCGCCGATATTTCAACAATAAAGTATTAATGCTTTAGAGGCTTGAAAAGAACCTCAATGACACTCTATAATAGTGAAGTCTAACAATACCCCTCACTTCATCAAAGGATCTTTTGTGGCTAAGAAAAAGACCAAAAAAGTAGCAAAAAAAGCACCGGCCAAGAAAGTGGCCAAAAAAGTAACTAAGAAAGCAGCTCCAAAGAAAGCAGCTCCAAAAAAAGCCGCTCCTGCTAAAAAAGTAACTAAGAAAGCAGCTCCTAAAAAAGCCGCTCCTGCTAAAAAAGCAACTAAGAAAGCAGCTCCTAAAAAAGCCGCTCCTGCTAAAAAAGCAACTACGAAAGCAGCTCCTAAAAAAGCTGCTCCAGCAAAAAAAGTAACTAAGAAGGCAGCTCCAAAAAAAGCAGCTCCTGCAAAAAAAGTAACTAAAAAGGCAGCTCCTAAAAAAGCCGCACCCAAAGAAAAGAAAGTTATCGTTCCTGAAGTTGTTTCTGAAAAGATTCCAGCTCATGCAACGGCTGCTTTCAATGATGATTACACTTCTGACTCACTAACTGATGACTTCGATGCTGAATTTGATGCTGAAGAAGAAGAAGGCGAAGCAAAGCCTCTTGATGAAGTAGCTGATGAAGATGAAGAAGCTTACGGCTATGGCTGGGGCTACGAAGAAGGATTGGATTCTCCGGAAGAAGTTGAAGAAGAAGATGTTCTAGATGAAGATCTTGAATATGTGAAGGGTCCTAAGAAAGCTCCTGTTAAGAAACCGGAACTTGACGAGGAAGACGAAGACGACTTCGACGATGAAGACGAAGATGAACTGGATGACGAAGATTACTAGTGACTAATCAAATGGCTCCGTGAGGAGCCATTTTTATTTGAGAGGTTCACATGAAAAAACTAGAGCTTTATTTTTATCCCCAATGCCCCTACTGCCAAATCGTATTAAATGCCTTGAGATCAACAGGGCTTGAAAGTGTAGTTAAATATTACAATACGATTGAAGAACCACAGCGAAGGGAAAAATTAATCAAGGATACAGGACGAAGTACTGTCCCTTGCTTATACATTGATGACAAACCTATGCATGAATCCAGTGACATCGCAGAATGGATTCATAAGTATGCCAAGGAAATTCAAGAGTCTGGTCCAAAGGAAAAGGAAGCACGTGGAAATTAGAGATCCTGTACATGGTTCGATAGCGATTCATGATTCTGAGATTCAGATTATTGAACATCCTTTTTTTCAGCGTCTAAGAAACATTAAGCAATTAGGTTTTTCAGAATATGTTTTTCCTGGGGCCACTCATACCCGTTATTTGCATTCCATTGGTGTCATGCATATTTCTACGCTGGTATTTGATAGTCTCTTTAAAGACCAACATTCAAAAGATATGTTAAGGCTCAAAGAGAGTCTGAGGCTTGCCTGTCTTCTTCATGATATCGGGCATGCGCCTCTTAGCCACTCAACTGAATCAGTTATGCCTCAGGTAAGTGCACTTAAACTTCCGAAGCAGTTTCAAAAAAATGAAAGACAAGCTTCACATGAAGACTACACGATTAAGTCTATAACTGATTCATCCTTCACGAACTCTTTCACGGGAGTCACGAAAGAATTTGGAATAGATCCTAAGGCCATTGCAGAGCTGGTTATTGGTGAAACCACTGACAGCTCATATTTCACTGTCCAGGGAATCAATTATTTTCCTCTCCTCCATCAGCTGGTCTCCAGTGAAATGGATTGCGACCGTATGGATTATCTTCTTCGGGATAGCTATTTCTGCGGCGTGAGTTATGGGAAATTTGATCTCGACTGGATCATTGATAATCTCAAAATATCAATTGAAAATAACATGGCCTATCTGGGGATTTCCGAGCGGGCCATTTCTACTTTTGATGACTTCCTTCTCTCTCGTTTTCATATGTTCATGATGGTTTACTTCCATTATCGGGCCGTCTGTCTTGAACAGATGCTCTTAAGATATTTTGAAAGTGCCACTTCTGAATATGCGATTCCAGCAGAAATTGAAGCTTATCAGGAACATGATGACTCTTATCTTTATAGAGTCTTGAAAAAATCTGACAATGTTTGGGCCAAGAGAATTGTCATGAATAATATTCCAAAAAAGATTCTTGAAACTTTTGGAACCGTTCGACTTGATCAAATGCATGAATTGGAAAGGTATCTCCAGTCTCAGAAGATTGATTACATAAAGTGTTCATCTACCGGGAGACTATCTAAGTATTATAGTGAGAATTCTCCTCAGAACATGTACCCGATGAAGGTAATCAGAGAGTCTTCCCTTTCTAAAAACTATCACACCGTGAAAAATATCCAGGAAGCAACTGATCTCTTCCAGAAGTACAGCGAGTCCCATGCGGTGAACAGGATACACTGTGATTTCGACGATCTGGAACCAGCTGCGCAGGAAGAGATCTTAAAAATCATTCAGGCATAATATGTATAAATTCTTTCTTTATACGATGTTGATGATTTTATACCTGGGTCTGGCGAAAACTCTTTCGCCTTCTGAAATTGGTATTCATTATCTCCAGAATGCGCGGGGTTTTTCTAAAATCATCACGAGTCCGGATACGACGGTCATTCTGGTTGATACCCATGCAACCGGCTTTTTGATTAAAACTTATTATCAAAAATACAGGGTCATTTCCGGCTATGATAATGTTGAAGAGCTGATTGTCAGAACGAATAAAGATTTTGCCATTAAAAACCTGAGTAATATCGGACTCTCCCTTTATCGAAGAAACAGAGATAAAGAAGAATTTCTCCCGCTTCCACCCGGCTCAATCTATCTGGGAAATAATGAGTTTGGCAGCTGGAAGAAGAATAAAAAAGGTAAGTCCTATTGGATCTTCAATAAAGCATTTAAAAACTTCCCGAGATACCTGGGTTGGGGAACATTCAGGCCGACGGAAGAGTTTTATCAGGAACTCTTGTTGAAAAAATCGCAAAACCTCCCCTACTACGGGCTCAATGAAGAATTTGGTCCGAACGGGAAGGTGACTCAGGAAAACTTTCCTCAGTTTTTTAAAGAAGAAAGATTAAAAAAAGTGGAACTAAAAAGCCTTCTGATTGAATACTTCAAGGAAAATTTTTAAGGATAATTATGGCAGAGATATTTGACCGTTTAATAATAAGAATCCTCCTGGCATTTTTTGTCTGCCTGATGATTTACCTCTATCGTTACGCTCACGTGATTTTTTATCCTTCTGTTAAAAGACAAGTCTTAAAAACAATCAATCCTGCTGAGAACCCTGCCGACTCACTCCACCTTTTCTCCCGTATTGTCGGCATTGCCATTATTTTTTCTTCCATTACCTTCAACGAATCTTCCGGATTCTTCTTAAGTATTTTCCATTTTGCAGTCTGGGGGGCCCTGGCCATCATCCTTTATCTGCTCTCGTTGTATATCATCGAATCAATTGTGTTTTATAATTTCGATTACACTGATGAAATCCTGAAACGAAAGAATATGAGTTATGCTGTCATAAGCTTTTGCCATGCCATCGTGATTGCTTACCTCACCCGCACTGTAATGATGGAAGCCGAGAATTCGCTCGTGATTCTCATGGTGCTTTGGCTTTATATGCTGGTGATCGTCGGATTTTCAGTCAAGTACTTCACCTTTATCAGTAAACTGACCTTCAACCGTCTCATGATCCAAAAAAATCTTTCCCTGTGTTTTTCTTATGGGGGATTTTCATTGGGAGCAGGCCTCATCATTGCTTCCTGCTTCGATCAGGAACACTACGATATTACCGTCTATTGCATTCAGGTATTATTGAAAACCATTCTCTCGTTACTTATATTCCCTATTTTTAAAAAGGGGCTGATGAAAATCTTCCCGGTTAAATTAGGGGATGACCGAGGGCATGAGGGTACCCTGGATCACAATATTCAAAGCCTAGGTTATGGTTTTTATGAAGGATGTGTCTTTATCGCTGGTGCTCTATTAACCACTATGATCGTAAACCGCATCCAATTCGGTATTATTTACCCATTCTTCTAGCGGGCCGCCCCTCTGGTACTATTAAAGATCAGAGGGAGCTTATGGCCAAAAAACTTCGCAATATCTTTTCTCAGTTTCAAACCTTCGAGGACCAGATTGGCTCATTAGAAGAAAAGATTCTGATGCTTGAACACAGAGTGGAACAACTGATTGCCGTTGAAAGAAACCATCTCATTAGAATTAAAAATCATGAAGAAGTTTCTGATGACTTCATCCAAAATGGTAGATCTTATCACGATCTTTCGCCTGATAAGGCGTGGAAGCTTTACAATGATAAAGACTACGATTTCATTATGATTGATGTATCGGCTACAACCTATGAATCTCCCTGCAAAATTTCTGAAGCTATTCATATTCCATGGGAATGCTTTCGTGAACATTCCCTCGATATTCAAAACAAAACAACACCTATATTTATTATTTCAGAAGATGGAACAACTTCTATTCTTGCCTGTGAAGTCTTAGTTTCTCGAGGTTACTTTAATTGCAATAATATTTCTGGTGGATATAAATTCTGGAAAGGTAAAAATCTAAAAGAAGTTAAAGATATTTCGGCTTAGATCAAGCTGCCTTTTCTTTGATTCTCTACAAGCTCACGGTACAAATTATCGAGCATCATCTCAACCCTATCTAATTCAACTTCCCCTAAAGTCGAAGTGTACTGTTTTTCAAGATTGTTTGTGACCTGAAGGAGATTCAACTTAAACTTCTCACCATAATCAGTCAGAAAGACCAGCTGTTCTCGTTTGTCTTGATCAGAATGTGAACGTTTAATATAACCGCGCTTCTCTAGCTCATTAAGATGCGATGTCATCGTTTGCTTTTTGAGACCACAGGCCTTACCAATCATTTTTATAGAAGGACCATCATTTTCTGAGAGAAACATAAGAATCTCGAGAAAGCTCGGGCGCAGATCATTAAACCCAGAGGATTGAAGCTCTTTAATGAGTTCAACACTATAGACTCGGTAGATTTTCTTGAGAAGGCTTCCAATGTTAGCTATTTTTTTCATATAGTATGACTATCATACTATAGACCTGAAAAAGTTGGAATCAGATTTTTTGAAGGGCCCGTTCAATTTCTTCCGGTAGCACGGCCTTCTTTTTGACTTCCTTTTTGGGATGATCCTCATTCAGATTTGTTTCTTCCAACCCATAAACCCACAAATGAAGGCGGAGCCTTTCCTTCGTGTTCAGGAAAGGGGTTGCCGCTTGGGCAGAAACAGAAGTAAGAATGAGCGCCAATAAAAATAATTTCATGAGTATCCTTAGTTTCCTAAACTTATGCACGGCCAATGCCAAAAATATCCACTGGATTATCAACAAGATAAGGTCCCAGGGGTGTATAAAATGTAGGCACATGTTTAGTTAAAGAAATTTCTCGTATTAGATACTGAAGTCGCCATCCCTACTCCAATTCCAAAAGTCAGAAGACTCGAGCCTCCATAACTCATAAGCGGCAAGGGAATACCTACAATGGGCAAGAGGCCTGATACCATCGCCATATTAATGAAGGAATGCCAGAAGAAGATGGACATAATTCCTATGATCATCACCGAATCAAAAAAGCGCTGAACCGATGAGGCCAGCCAGATAAGCCTCATGAAAAACACCAGGTAAAGGATCACCAGGAAGACAGAGCCAAAAAAACCATGTTCTTCATTAAAAATGGCGAACACAAAATCGGTGTGGTTCTCAGGGAGATAGTTAAGTGAAGCCTGAGAAGAATTTTTAAAGCCCTTTCCGAATAGACGACCAGAACCTATCGCAATTTCTGATTGAATGGCATTATATCCAGATCCTTTGGCATCTTCGTAAGGATCAATAAAAGTATGGATACGTTTCTTTTGATACTCTCTTAGTCCGAAGTTATACATAAGGACTCCGGAGACCATTCCAATCACACCTAAGGTTGCAATCGTTTTCCATTTAAGTCTTTTATAGAAAATCATCATGCAGAAAATAAAGAGTAACAATAGTCCTGTCCCAAGATCGGGCTGAATCACTACCATCACTGTAGGAATTCCCATAAGGAGTCCAGGTATAATGAGATCCTTAAACCCCAACTGTTTTTCAGGATAAACCTTGGTGAAATAACGGGCCATTGCAAGGACGAGTCCTATCTTCATGAACTCGGAAGGCTGCATTCGGATCGGGCCAATCACCAACCAGCGCTGGGCCCCCATTCCTACTTTACCCATCAGGAGCACTAACAAGACTAAAAAAAGCGTTATGAAATAACCCAGATAAGCAAAGCGCTCAAAAGTTTTAGGATGAATAAAACTGACAGCAATGGCCACCATAGCAGAAAAAAGAAACCATCCTATCTGTGATTTATACAATTCATTCAAGCCATGGGTGTCAGCGTGAGTTGAGGAATAAAGATTTAGAATCCCTACCAGGAAAATGGCCAACATACTTCCGAGAAAACTGAAGTCGTAGCGTTTTAAAAATTGAAGAAAGGTCTGGTTCAAAATGCTCTCCGTCTATTGATCATTCGTCGGTTTCTTCCGCCTCAACTGGTTTCTCCTTCTCCGCTCTGAGAGATCTGACCCAATTGTCACGGATGACCTTATCTTTCTCAAGGTTTTTTAAATACATTTCTGGTTGATATTTTTTCATGTACTCAGTGATAACTGCTTCAACCACCGGTGTCGCCACAGCTGATCCGCTACATCCATGCTCAACTATTACAGCAGCAGCGACTTTCGGATTATCGTAAGGAGCAAATCCCACATATACACCGTGGTGACGTGATTCATACTCCATATCCGTGCATCGCTGATAAATTTTGTCGGCGCTGGCACTTCTAACCTGAGAAGTACCAGTCTTACCTGCCATCATTATCCCCTGGCCTCTTCGCATGAAGGCGGTTCCTTTCGGGTGATTCATCACTTGATAGAGGCCTTCTCGAACAAACTTAAGTGTTTTAGGATTTTTAATTTCAACTTTGGAAAGAACTTCGGGAGTAAAAGTCTTAACTAATTCACCTTCTGAATCAAAGATATCTTTTACAACATAAGGCCGATAAATTTTTCCGCCGTTTGCTATGGCCGCAAACGAAGTGGCCAGCTGAATGGTTGAAGTCAGTACATAAGATTGACCAATAGATACTGAAAGAGTTTCTCCAGCCTGCCACTCCTGGCCGAATCTTTTCTTCTTCCACTCTTTAGTCGGGATGAGACCTGAAACTTCGCGAGGCAATGAAATTCCTGTACGAGATCCTAGCCCGAAACTTTTTGCATAATTGGCGATAACATCGATATCCATACGGTTAGCAATTTTCTGGAAATAAATGTTACAAGATTCTCTCAGAGCGCGAACCAGGCTGACATTCCCATGTCCTCCTCTCTTCCAGCAGTGATAAACCTTTCTCCCTAAACGGAAAGACCCACTACAACTTACTTCCGTATGCTCATCAATTTCACCTTGTTCAAAGGCTGCAATAGCACTGAAAGCTTTAAAAGTTGATCCAGGTGAAAAATGCTCTTGAATATTTCTATCCCTAAGCGGGTGAAATTTATTTCCAACCAGGCTTCGCCAATATTCAGGCGAAAGACCTCGAGAAAACTGAGAAGGGTCAAAAGATGGTCGTGAAACCATAGAAAGGACTTCTCCAGAATTCACATCAATAGCAATAACTCCCCCCACTCTACCTTCTAAAGCTTTATAGGCGGCAAGCTGCATATCACGATCAATAGTTAGCTTTACATTCATTCCCGAAAGAGGCTTTTCATCTTCAATACCCTTAAAGAGGTTATCAGTATTGATGTAACGCTTTCTTCTTCCTCGAGCATCTACTTCAACGAATTCATGTCCGTTTTCGCCGCGAAGATAGTTATCAAGCTGCTCTTCAATTCCAAACTGACCTATGAAATCCCCTAAGCGGTATTCTGTTTTATCCCGTTCTCTTAGTTTCGGTAATTGGGTTTGTGATATTTCTGAAATGTAACCTAATAAGTGAGCGCCAACTTCTTTATCGCGATATTCTCGCGAAATAAATGTATCTACGCTAACTCCGGGAAGGTCAGCGTTCTGAGTTTCAATCTGGGCCAATTCTTCAAAACTAATATTCTTCTTAATGATGATCGGACGATAGCGGGCCTGATTTGAATTCTTCTTCATAATCGCATCGATAGAAGCGGAATCTGTCCCTAAAATTCCAGCGAGCTTGCCGAGGGTTTCCTCCTTATCAATTAAAAACTGAGGAGTTAAAATAGCATCAAAGCGCGGAATATTATCAACCAATAACTGATCGTCTCTGGAATAGATAAGTCCTCTCGGAGCCCATACGACTTCTTTTCGCAGCCGATTTTGAATGGAGTAGTTATGAAGAGTCTCCCCTTTATAAACCTGGAGATACCATAAGCGCGCCAGAATTAAACCAAAGGCTGCCGTCAAGATATAGGATATCTGTGTAGCTCTTTCTTTATGAATTTTGACCAGTTCTTCTTCACCGAACATATTTAAATCTCAACTCCTCTATGGCCCGAGTCAGTTGGTGTCTTCCAGATTTTTTCCAGAACCCAGAAGATTAAAGGTGAGATTATAGAAAGTAGTATACTTCCAGGAATGAAACTCCAGAGAATCATTCCGAACTTATCAAAATTAGAAATTTTAAGACAAATAATGAGTGTCACTGTGACAAACCAGATGATTTGAAAAAGTTGAACCGTAATCATGGTCATAATTGCGCTAGTCAGCTGCAAAAGCTCTTTAAGATAATTTGCAGAGAACATTACAATCAATCCTGCCAATGTTCCTAACGCCCAACCTTCAATGGAAAAGATTGAATGAACCATTTGAAGGCCAAGAATCATCCATGGCACCATTGGAGAATCAAGTCGGATTGCCAAAAAAAGTATAATTAAAACATTAAAAGTCAGACGATACTCATACCAACCCAAAGCCGGCAGAAGGGATGAAGTTATAACTTCTAGTCCCAATAGGAGAAGACAACTTAAAGCAAATGCAATCAGGATTTCGGAAAAACGCATTCTCATATTTTGCTCTCCTTAACAGGAGCGGTGGGGGATAAAAGCCGTTGCAACCCTTGCTGATTTGGTATGAGGACTAAGACTTCTTCAATTTTGTCAAAATCAACACTTGGAACAACTTCAATTGAGAGGGTCATACCGAAATTCTCACGGGCAATGTCAGTAATCATCCCAACCTTGATGCCCTTTGGATAAATCCCCCCAACCCCGGCCGTAATAAGTTTGTCACCAACTTCAACCGGTTCATTTCTCATGATGTATTTCAAAGCACATTTAAAATTAAAGACTCCCTCGACGATTCCATGAGTACGAGTTCTTTCAACGATAATATCTACTCGGTTGTTCTGATCCAGGATGGTCAGAACGTCTGAATAATTCTCTGTGGCACGGTAAACATATCCTACTAGCCCCTGATCAGTGATAACGGGTGACATGGCCTTAATTCCGTGACGAGTTCCCTTATTGAGACGGATAACTTTGAACTCATTGGCAGAATCCCAGCCAACAACCTGGGCCATGATTCGTTCAGATGGAAGTTCATCAGAGTAATTGAGAAGCTGCTTTAAACGTAAGTTTTCTTTCCTCATCTCTTCCATGAAAGTAAGATCACTTTCAAGACGGGAGATTTCCTTCTTTAAAACAATGTTTTCTTTACTCGTATTCACGATAGAAATGTAGTTCTCCCAAAGTGACGTGATGCTTTCTTTCGAGTTGGTTAAGCCTTGCTGCATTGGGGAAATAATTTCGGCCGTAATCTTGTGAAACAAAGAAGGCTCATCGAGCCTAAACTGCTTCTGCGAAATGCCATAAACGGCAAGAATACCGACGACAAAATTACTGACAATTTTAGTCTTAGAAGATTCTTGAATTAATTTCAAAAGATGACCCTTATTTTACTTATTCCTTAAGATTAAAGAATTTCCTGCCAGTTGCCAAACAAGTTTCGAGATAAAGTCTTTGACCGTGCCTGCTCTTCCCCGATAAAATAACTTGCATTTATATTGTTCAAAGGAATCTCATGAAAAACGCTATTGCGGGTAAAGTATCTTATTTCATTTTGACGTTCGTTTTCCTCATCATTATTGCCAGCTTCCTATTTGGTGGTTTCGGCAATATCTCAATAGGAACCTCTCAAAACGTAGCCGAAGTTGATGGAACCCCCATCAATTTCAGAGAGTACCAAACGGCCTTAAATCGTCAGGTAGAATTCTTTAATCAGATGATGGGCGGCTCCGGTATGACCCAGAAACAGATGGAAGAGATGGGTATCAAGCAATCAGTACTCAATGGTCTTATCCAACAAAAGCTCATCCTCAATGCTGCTGACGAGCTAGGATTCGTTGTGTCATTAGATGAGATTAAAAACGAAATCAAAAATTTGCCTTACTTCCAGACAAACGGCCAATTTGACGTAAATCTTTACCGAAATATGCTTCAGGCCAATGGCTATATTCCTTCTCAGTTTGAAGAATTGGTGAGCAGTGATCTCAAGCAGAAGAAAATTGACGAGCTTTTTAATAGCCTGATTGTTTCAGAGAATTACGCTCAGGACATTATTAAGTTCAAGGGAACTCAAGTAACAGTTCAAGGAGTGAAGATTTCAAGACAAGCTCTGACTCCCCTAATTTCAATCTCTGCCCAAGAAGTTAAAGATTTTCTGGCCCAACCTGAATCTGAGAAGATCTTGGAATCGGCCTATAATGAAAACCTTGCAACTTACCAAAAACCTGAAGAAGTTAAGGCTCGCCATATTCTAATTGCTGGTCCGGACGCTGAAAGCTTAGAGAAGGCCAAGGCCATTCGGGCCCGAGTTAATGCGAAAAACTTCAAAGAGATTGCTGAAAAAGAAACTCAGGATCCAACAGGTAAAAGCAATGGTGGGGATCTTGGCTGGTTCTCTTCAGGAAGAATGGTTCCAGAATTCGAAACAGCTGCCTTTGGCATGAAAAAAGGCGAGATCTCTGAACCTATAAAAACTCAATTTGGATACCATATTATCTTGGTTGAAGATAAGAAAGCGGCTGAAATTAAGCCGATTGAAAGTGTGAAGGAGGAGTTGGCCCGAATTTCTATCCAAAAAACTAAAACTCAGGATTTGGACGGCCTACTAAAGGCAACTGCTGAAAAAATTAAAACGGCCCTAGAGCAGAATAACTTCGCTGCTGCCGAGTCGATTGCGAAACAAGTAAATGGGCAAATCTTCAAAAATACTGACGTCAATCAATACGATCAGACATTGGTTTCATCTCCTCTTTCACCCAGCGAAGCTGATCAAATTTTCAAAGCTTCAACTGGAGCAGTTTTGGACTTCGGTAATCCGGGTACAATTTTCATGTTGAAAGTAGTGGGACAGAAGGCTCCTGAGACTAAAACTTCTGAGCAGTTAAAGGCAGAACTGGCCTCTCAAAGTCAGCAATTTTCAAGAAAAGTGAGAGATGAAATTGTAAAAACAATGAATAACAAGGCAAAGGTTGTCACAAACCAAAGTTTGTTATAAATTGTGGCTCCCGTAGGAGTGAAATATGGCAGATAAAACAGCACGCTTTAAAGAGAATGTTCCAGGTAGTTATTACGTAGACGATTCTTGTATTGCTTGCGATGCCTGCTGTGTGGAAGCTCCTAAACACTTTGTGATGAACGATGACGATGGCCATGCCTACGTTACGATTCAACCCCAAACCCCAGAAGAAATTCAAGATGCTGAAAACGCCTTGGCCGCTTGTCCGGTCGAGGCGATCGGTAACAACGGTTAGTCTAACTCTTCCTCTTTAACTTCTTCTCGAATGGCTTCGCTCGTCCTTTCGCGCTGATCCTGCTCGCGTTGCATTTCCAGTTCTTCGCGCTCAAACTCGAATTCTTCCTGTTGCTCAGGACTCAAATCAGGAGCCTTTCGTTCTTCATCGTTGGTACAACCTAAAAGAGAAAAACCTATAATGGTAATGAAGGTTATCAGTTTCATGAATCCCTCCTTAAAAAAAGTTTACTCCTATCGCAGAAGGTTTTTTTTAAATTTGGCCGAAGATGAGGCGACAAACCTGATTGGTTACTTCTTTAAAAGAAATAAGACCCTGAAAGAGTGACGGCATAAGCTTTGGCACTGGAAACCCCTTCAACGGCTTTAACGATAGTGCCGTTTGCATTTTGAGCGGCGGCCGAAGCGCCTTTTCCAGACCCTTCATAATACTCAGCTGCTCCATCAATACGAAAATGATCAAAAGCACGGCCGGCACCCAGATAAAAGTGATGGAAATTTCCAGGGGCCGCATTGGTAGATCCGGCAAACTTCCTGTTAGTTACAGGAAGCGTGAAAACATACCCTCCACCTAATATCCATTTTTCAATCGAAGTGTTGGTCCAACCAATTTTAAAGTCATGCATATCATGCCATTTAAAAATTTGGTCAGGAGTATCCATAACGGCTTCGGTAGGATCGGTCATCGTTCCATCAATTCTCATGGCTTCATTGTTAGAATATTCTGTCCAGGTATATTCTAAATAGAGTGTATTGTTATTTGTTATCTGGCGATTAAAAGAAAAGGTCAAAGCTTCCGGCAGAGATGTTGAAAAATCCGTGCGTGATCCTTTCATATCATAGATTTGTCCAGCATTAAGTCCGGTAGCACCTGCTCCAGCATTGGAATAAACAATTTTGCCACTGGCGTCCCCTCGAAGATCAATGTTGAATTTGCTTCGATAATTAACTCCAAGGCCCGTTCTTTTATCATCTGAAGTGTATTTAAGGCCCAGAATAAAGGCCCCAAGAGAGAAGCTATCCATTTCTTCGAAGGCCACTTCATTCACCGCTAACACGGTATCATCAGGGGCCCGAATAACTTGAATATCTCCAATGTCAGCTCTCACATAATCGGCACGTAAAGTGGCGCCTAAAGTGAGATTAGAATTTAGTTTACGAGCATAGCCTAGACCCACTTCCATCATCATCATCTTGGCGAAGGCATCAGGCTTGAAACCTGTAAATTCCGTTCCTAAAGCCTCTAAATTGACGTTATCAAACCCCACGTTAAGTCCACCCACAGTATAGAGGCCAAGTCCGAAGGCGCTTTGAGCGTCTATTTGTTGAGCATACATAATGGCAACAGGAGTAACTGGAAAAGGAGTATTAGTGACTGTTTGATTATCTTCAATAATGGCCGCACCTAAAGTGTTACTGGCGACACTGAGAGCACCTGAGAATTCTTTCTTTTCAGCCTGGATTAATCCAGCTGGATTAAAATACAAAGCTTCAGCACCAGTCACTGATGACGTATAAGCACCTCCCCGTTGGGCCGCTTTAGCAGACCAAAGGACCGGTTTTTCGAAACCTCCGGCAGCAAAAGCAGATGCAGACGAGAAGATGAAACAAATATTTAAGATAATTTTAATTTTTTCCATAAGTATCATCCTATTCAGGTCGGTGACACTTGGAAAGAAAAAAAAGGGAATCGCCTTTCGACGATTCCCTTTATAGGAGTGTTAAAATCTAGGAGTAAGAGTTTCTATTATCTCTTAATATTCAGAACTTCTTGTAACATCTGGTCTGATGTTGTGATTGTTCTGGTGTTGGCCTGGAAGTTACGTTGAGCGGCCATGAGACCAATAAACTCATTGGCGATATCTACGTTTGATTGCTCAATCGACTTTGCCAGAACTTCACCGCGACCATCAGCGCCCGGCTTACCAAGAGCTGCCTGACCAGACTTACGCGTTTCTTTGAAAAGGTTCTTACCAGTCTTGAATAGACCTTCGTTGTTTTCAAATTTTGCAATTGCAATCTGACCGAGATCGCGCTGTTGACCGTTATCATACACGGCAGTTAAAACACCATCATCATTGAACGACATAGAAGATAAAGTCGCTGCAGATGAACCGTCAGCATTGTGGCGAGAAACAGATGATTTCGAGCCGTACTGAGTAGAAGCATCTAGACCAGTACCACCTTCTTTAATTGTTTCACCGAAGTTAAATCCAATTTGCTGATTAGGAAGTGCCCCTTTATTGAAGTTGAAAGCATTCATTCCAGGGATTTCTTCCTGAAGAACACCTTTTTGGTCGAACTTCAATTGACCATTCCCCATTTCCATCATTTTACCAGGGATTCCATTGGCAGCATCAGCACCGTCAACCATTGCATGGTATTCCCAAGTTGCGCCATCAGCTTGCTTGTTGAAATAAACAGTTACCAGACGAGCAGTACCGACAGAATCAAATACTGTAAGTGAAGTATTGAAGTTTGACGTTTTATCAGGATTGGCCGGATCGAAAACTTTTACGCCGTCACGAGAATCAAGGTTCATTCTCATTGTAACTTCTGACGTGGGAGTTGCAGGAATATTTGTATTACCTAATTTAATAGCATCTTTTTTATTAGTGATGGCACCTTTCTCATCCGGCATGAAGCCTTGAACTTTGTAACCATCACTATTAACCATGTGCCCATCTTTATCAAAGTGGAAAGCACCATCACGAGTATAACCTTTACCAAACGGTGCATCGACTTCGAAGAAACCGTTACCGTTGATCGCAAGGTCAGTAATGCTTTGAGTACGAGAAACAGTCCCCTGAGTAAACTGAGGAGTAATGTGAGCAAGCTTTGTACCTGAACCCATCTGGTCACCGCCATCAATCCCTTTTAGAGAATTGGCGAGCATGTCCTGGAATTCTGCGCGAGAAGATTTGAAACCATGTGTGCCGGCGTTTGCGATGTTATCACCGATAACACCCATTGATGAACCTGCTGCGTTTAGACCTGTAACACCGATGTTAAAAGACGAAAGAATACTCATACCTGTCCCTCCTAGACCCTGGCGAGGGGATTTGAGCGCTACGGGCTCGCATCCAGTGGCTTCCAGAAAAGGACCAGCCAACCTCATTCCAAATTAATATTAAAAACCTATGCTACTCGACTCACTCCTAAGTCGATTTACATCATAAATATCGTCGAATCGATTTTGGTAAATACGTTCTCATTCATGCTGTTTTTATCCACTGCTGTTACGACCGTGTTTTTATCCACGTCGACCACATAGGCCGCTTTGTTCGTAATCACCAGGGAGTCATGACCGCCTTTTGTGCGTAACTTACCCATCGCTTCTTTAAGCTTCATGTACTCATTTCCATCAAGCTCTATATTTCTCTCCTGCAATCTTTTCATTGCGTGAGTGGAAACATTAACATCCTGGCCTACATGCTTCGGGCCGACCTGCGGCTGACGAAGATCCTGTTGAGAAAGTTGATCGACCAGACCTTTAAATTCACTCTTCTCTCCCTGCTTAAGGGCGTTTGCTTTCTCTGCCTTCTGAACATCAGAAGGAAGGGAAGAAACGTTAGGAATAAGAAGCGAATTAACTTTACTCATTAGTCATAAATTCCTGTGTTGTCAGAATAAGCATTCATTGCCTGCTCTGGAGAAACACTTTTCGCATTAACTGCGTTATTCAATTTTATCGAACCATTCTGCCCCGACAAGCCGGAATTTACTGCCTGTGCTGCATTTTGCATATGAGTCTGTGATTCAGCTGTATGAAAGCTCTGCACATCTCTTAAATAAACTTTTTGACCATTAACTGTAAGAACAGGTTCACCTTCATCAAACATCACTGATTGAACAGTACCTGTCGCTTCAGTTCTCGTCCCTACTTCGTTGCCCATATTATCCCAGGCCTTCACCTGAGCACGGTAAGTTCCCTTCACTGCCGGAGAACCATCCAGGGCCACACCATCCCAAGTAACTTGATGTGATCCTTGAGACATACCATCTTTCCAGATTTCACCCATAACGTTGTTCTTCTCATCAAGTACACGAACCATGACCTTAGAAGCATCACCATCGAGTTTGAAAAGAACATCACCCGGGTCGCCGGAATTTTTTAAATGAATGGATGAGCCAGTGGTAACAATTTTTTTACCGACAAAAGAAGCAGCATAGAATTTATCCTGCATCCCCTGGGCCTTATTCCCTTCATCAAACTTTTTATTTAAATTAGAGAGCTGCTCGAGTTGAGAGAACTGAGCAAGTTCACCAGTCATCTTACTTTGATCCATCGGATTCATCGGATCCTGGTGCTGAAGCTGGAAAGTAAGGAGTTTCAAAAACTCATCTTTCCCCATCTGATTATGAGCGCCTTCTTTAAAGACTTCATTTGTAGGCTTGCGGCCTGTCGCCTTATTGATGATGTCTTCGCGCATTTGCGCTTCACTTTTAGTGCCCGCAAGTTTGCGAGGTCCCATTGTGACCTGCTTATACTGCATCTCTTGCGGAGAAACTGGGCGTCCGATTTCGGCCATTACGCAGCTTCCTTGTTAAAGAGATTCCAGAGTTCTTGACGGCGCTCTTGCTCATGACGGCGCTGGTTTTGTTCTGATCCGAATTGCTTATCCGCTCCCTGATGCTGGTTTCTTCCAGACTGAGAACCGAAATCAAAATCGTTTTTCGCGAGTTGTGTTGGAGTTTCCACTTTCACGTCAGAAATATTTAAACCTGCATTAGTCAAATGCATGAGAAGTTCTTTTGAGTTCTGCTGGAAGAAAGTTTTCCCTTCAGCTGAGTGAGTGCCGATGTTAACAGCGATGGATTCATGATTCACACCAGATTTACTGACAGTAATGTCAATTAAACCAAGATCATCATGCTTCATTCTCATGTTCACCGTTGGTTCACCGGCGGTCTTCGCCTGCATCGTATAATCAGTGATCTGATTTATGATCTCGCTGGTATTCGTAGTTTTGATATTAGACATATCAAAGATCTTTGGAGCAGCCTGAGTTTCATTTACTGTTGGAGTCCCCTGCTGTTCATTCATCATGTTTAAAATGAACTGTTGAGAATTCACACCAGAGCCTTCAACGCTCGTAATATCTTTCATGACTTCAGTGGACTTAAGTCCATTTTCTAAAATCGCTTTCTGCTGTTGTTCTGGAAGAACTTTCATGCCGTAAGCATTAGGAATAGATTTCTTTGCTACCAGATTTTTCTGAACAACAAAGTCTTCCATATTCATAAGCTGCGGATCAATTTCAGTTTGAGCAAAATCAATTGATGGAGCACGTCCCTGAGCTGCTGCAACTTTTGGAGTCTTAAGCATCGCCTGAAGGATCTCGGCTTTAACTTCAGGAGCATCAACTTCTGCCACTTCCTGAAGCTCTACTCCAGGAATAGTTCCTTCAACCAATTTAGGTCGAATCAAATTTTCCACATCTTTGGTAAGAGATGGATCAAATACTTTAGGTGATGAGCTGTCGGCTTTTTCTTCAGATTTAATAAGATTAGTTGGTAACTCTAGAACTTGCTCAGCCGATACTTCAACCGGCGCCACTTCAACGTCTAAGGCCAAGCTTGCTTCAAGCTCATTCGCAAAGTCCTGAGCTTCTAACGACCCTTCAAGTTCCAAAAGTTCATTTGGATTTGCGCCTTCAACACTCTTCAGTGCTTTGGGATCGATCGATTGAATTTGAGCTGCCTGAATCATTTATACCTTAGCGTTTATTACTAATTGGTCCTACCACTCTATTCTTCCACACTTCCTCCATGTTTTTGAAGCCGGGCAATAACTTCCGAAATCTTTAGTTTTATTATTAAAACGGCAAAAATTGCCTTGAATTAGGCGGTTTTTTCTAGGGTTAAGGGTGTGTGTGTATTTTTGAGAAGTGGATCACTGGCTTTTTCAAGTGTGGATCTCTGCCTTTTGCAAGAGAGAACCTCTACCTTTTTCAAGAGAGAACCTCTGCCCTTTTCAAGAGAGAACCTCTGCCCTTTTCAAGAGAGAACCTCTGCCCTTTTCAAAAGCGACACTTTCTAACCATCACCATCAAAGGCATTGGCCCACTCTGACAATAAGGAACATAAATCTAAGAATGAAAAAACAACTCGTTTTAAATCTCTATCAAGGTAAACATGGTGGACGAAGGCCAAATTCAGGAAGAAGAAGAATTCATAGTAACGGTGTGGCCCATAGAACAAGAGAGAAAGTTACAGCTCACACTCCGGTCCATATCAACTTTAAGTACAGATCCTATATCCAAACAGCAAGGATTCTGGAAATCCTTAACATCGGCTTTCAGAACGCTTTAAAACACCAATTCCAGGTCACCCACTTCGCCCTTCAGTCAAATCACATCCACATCATTGCAGAAGCAAAAAACAATGAAACCCTTGTCAGAGGAATGCGGTCTTTAACGAATACGATTGTAAAAAGAATTGATAAAGGGTCACTCCAACTCGAGCGCTATCATCTCCGTGTATTACGGACTCCGCAAGAAACAAGCAATGCTGTTTCTTACGTTTTAAATAACGAGTTTAAACATACAGGAAAGACCAATAAAAATTTTTCGGGAAAATTATCAGAGGGAAAATGCTGGTTATTAAAAACTACTTCTTCATAAGAAGATATTGCTTCTGTAATTTAGCCGAAACTTCTTTATCCATGAAATTGAAAATCTTAGAAGCTTTCTTGGCATCAATCATTTGAAGAATTCTTACTGCGATCTCTGAATCCTGGACAGAAAGGACTTCAGCGGCTTTTTGAGGTTTCATGTTAGAAACCATCTCAACTACCTGACCGATACGGGCCTTGCTATCATCTTCATTCTTCTCGACACAGCCAATGAAGTTTTTCTGGCGTTGAGCGAGATCGGAATATCTCTTTGCGATATCGTCTTCGGTGACTTTGAGAGAGTCCATACGTTTTTGGAGATTGAGTTCCTGGAGCTTAAGTTTTTCTTCTTTATCAAGAAGCTCTTTGGTCAATTCAGAGACGGATTTATTTTTGATATCATCGACTTTGGATTTTACTTCTTCGTTAACTTTTTTAATGAACTCTTCTTCAGTGTAAGTTTTTGAAGCTAAGGCAGAGGTTGCGGCCAAAATAGTAATGAGAATTAAAAGTTGTTTCATTTAAGATCCTTATTATGCTGCAACCAGTTCTGAGTTTGTTCTTCAACTTTCTGATCCTGTTCTTTATTATATGCCTTTCGATATTCATCGAAATCTTTTTGCTTAAGATTTTCCATGACCTTGAGGTCGCCTTTCAAGAGAGCAAGCTCATGTTTTTTTTCTTCAATGAGTTTTTCCTGATTCTTTTTATCACGAAGCAGAAGCTCAATATTTCTTCCTTTGCCAGCTATCAGCATCGGGAAGGCCTGTAATTGAGAGGCGCGCACCCCTTGGGCCAATGAACCTTCCTGGATCTTGTAGTAGTTAGAAATTTCATCTTCGTCAGTTTTAAGCTGATCTTCGATGCGATTGAGTTGGACAATAAGTTGCCCTAACTCCATTTTGCAGTTTTCTTCTTTTAGCTTTCTAACTTTTAGTACCGGCTCTAACCGGAAAGTGTATTTCTTCATGATTATCTAGCATTTGGTTCAGACATGCCTTCGGCCTTACGAGCAATTTCCAGCATGCGATCAAATAGTTCATTGATTGTATAGGCTTCATCCATCTGCTGACGAAGTAAACTAATCAGATCTTCATAGATCAATATCGCTTTATCTACTTTCGGATTCGATCCTCGGGCATAAGCGCCTACTGTAATCAAGTCTTCTGACTCTTTGTAAGCGGACAGGAGATCTCGTAAATGTGAGGCCACAATCTTATGTTCTTTAGAAGCCACTTTGGTCATTACCCTGGAAATAGAGGCCAGAACATCGATTGCCGGGAAATGGTTACGGGCCGCTAATTGTCGGGAAAGCACAATGTGACCATCTGAAATCCCCCTTACTGCATCGGCAATGGGTTCATCCATATCTCCGCCTTCAACGAGCACGGTATAGATCCCTGTAATTGATCCTGCACCCTTTTTCGTCCCTGCTCGTTCCATTAGCTTGGGAAGTTTGGCAAAGACACTTGGGGTGTAACCTTTTTGTCCTGGCGGCTCGCCAGTTGAAAGAGCGATTTCCCGGTTGGCCATGGCAAAACGAGTAATCGAATCCATCATGAGTAGAATATCTTGATTCTGATCGCGGAAATATTCAGCAATGGTTGTTGCTGTGTAGGCGGCTTTCATACGAATAAGGGCCGAGGTATCAGAAGTCGCAACCACTACGACCGCGCGTTTTAAACCTTCTTCGCCCAGGTCTGATTGAATGAATTCTAAAACCTCACGACCACGTTCTCCGATCAGTGCAATGACACTGATATCTGCATTGGTATTTTTAGCAATCATACCCATAAGAACTGATTTACCCACACCAGAGCCTGCCATAATGGCCAGACGCTGACCCTTTCCGGCGGTGATGAAACAGTTAATAGAGTTAATTCCGGTATCGAGAGGTTCGCGGATAGGAGGACGATCAAGAGGATTTAGAGGAACTCCGAAAATAGAGCGCTTCTCAAAAGGACCTTCAATGGGACCTTTTCCATCCATCGGATTTCCCTGAAAATCGATCACTCGCCCAAGCATATTGGGAGAGATATTGATTTCAGTCACAATGTCTTTTAAATGAATTTTCGTTTCTGAGTTAATGCCGGAGATTTCGTTATAAGGCATTACCATACAGTTCTGACCCTGGATCGCGACTACTTCACCGAGGGAGCGCTCACCATTTTCGGCCACAAATTCCACGTTGGAACCAAGAACGGCACGAGGCACTGAAGCCTCATAGACCATCCCTTTCGAACCCAAAATTTTTCCGATTTTTTCGTAGGGAACTTTATTTTCAATATGGCGTAGAATTTGATTAAGATTTAAATCACTCATGACGAGATACCTGTTCGAAGATCTTGTCGATGTTATTAAAAACACCTTCCATGGACCCATCGATCAAGCCGTTCTCACTCTCCAGGATAATACCGGGATGATGAATCTCCGGAACTATTTCAACCCGCACATTAACCAGTTGTCCAAGCTTAGATTCCACAGCATGAATCACTTCAGGCATTTGTTCAAAATTGGCCCTGCCAACTTTTACGATAAGATTTTTTCTCACGTTCAGTTCCAGAATCAGTTTTTCCAGAAGGGACTCCAGATACACTTTTTCATCAATCTCTTTCAAGATGATCCATTTAGTGAAACGTTTAATAAACTCGTAAACTTCCTTACGATTTTTTTCGAGAATTTTGTCAGACTGACTTTGAACTTGAGTGATGATTTCATCGAACCGTTCAGCTTTCTGAGTAAGACTCGCTTGATATTCATTTACAGCAATCTCACGACCTTCTTCACGGCCTTTCTCCAGGCCCTCTTGATAAGCTTCCTCAAAGGCCGCTTCCAGACGTTTTTTTACTTCTGACTGGATACGCTCTTCCAGATCATTTTGTTCCTGGCGGGTTAAACCTCGACAGTCCTGGACGATATCATCGATTTTAAAGTTATTCTTTTTTGCGAAACTTCTTTCTGTGCGAATTGTTTCTTCAGAGGCAATTTCACGGTCCACAGGCTTACCATCAAGTGTTTCGAATTCAAAAGACTTGAACTGAGTCTGAGTTATAACATGAGTTCCCTGAAGATCAGTGAATTCAAAAGATTTAATTTCTGCATTACGATACTTTTGCATTGATCCTTAAACCCTTTAGACGAACGCGTCGCCTTCACCACCACGAGAAATAATGGCCTTACCTTTAGTCTCAAGATCTTTAAGCTGCTGAACAATATCTTGCTGGGCCTTCTCCACATCGGAAATCTTGGTCGGTCCCATCGCATCCAGATCTTCTTTAAGAAGAGTGGCAGCACGGTTAGACATGTTTTTATACAACTTCGTTTTAACATCATCAGGAGCAGTTTTAAGAGCGATAACAAGTTTTTGGTTATCAACAATTTTAAGAAGTTCTTGAATACCACGATCGTCCACAAAGATAACATCTTCGAAAACGAACATGAGTTTACGAATTTCTTCAGCAAGCTCAGGATCTTTCTCTTCAACTCTTGCCATGATGTTCTTCTCAGAATTTTTATCCATGAGATTAAGCATGTCGGCAATCGGTTCAATACCACCAAGCTGTTGAGTATCAATTGAACCAAGAGTAGAAAGTTCAGTTTTAAGAACATCATCAAGCTGGGCAATGAGCTCAGGCGAAACGAAATCAAGGTTCGCCACACGAAGAACAACTTCGGCCTGGAGTCCTTCCGGCAATTTGCGAAGAACATCAACTTTCTTCTCTACCGGCAAGTGTGCGCAAATGAGAGCAATTGTCTGAGGATGTTCATTAATCAGGAAGTTCGCGAGTGTTCGTGTATCAACAAGCTCCAGCGACTCCAGAGTGTTAGACTGGCCAACATCAACGATCTGTCCAAGGAGTTGTTTCGCACGGTCTTCACCCAAGGTTCCAAGGATGAAATCGCGGCCTTTATTTTCTGAAAATAAAAGATCAGAATCTTCATTAATAGCAGAATAAAATTCTTCCAGAACTTTCTTCACCATCCAGATGGGAGATTTCGAGAGAGAGGACATGGTGTTAATCATTCGTTTAACATCATTGTCTTTCATATGCTTAAAGATGAGCTTAGTCGTAGTCGGACCAAGGGCCGATAGCAATATCGCGGCTTTTTCCTGCCCTGATAGAAGTGCATACTGCACATCAGGTTCTAAAGCTTTATTCTCTTCGGCCACAGTTAACTCCTACTTACGCAATCTCTTTATGTGTATCTGCAGAGTGAATCATTTCATGGACAACCTGTGCGGCTTTTCCAGGATTCGATTCAATCAATGAGATAATTTTTTCTCTCAACATATTCCCTTCAATCTTCTCCGGGTTAAGCTTATCTTCCAGTGAAGGAAGAACATCTTCTAAACCAGGAAGGCGTTGATTGGCCTGAAGCTTCTCCAACTCTTCAATCGTTTTAGGAAGGAAATCCTCGATTGATTCCACTGAGTTCTCCGTTAGCCACTGGATGAATGGACGGACAACGATGAAGAAGAATAATGAAATTATAGCACCGATCATCAGGTACTTTGTGATATTTTTCATGAGTTCGCGGTTCTCACGCTCTCTCATGATGGCTTCCATCTCCGACAGATCTTCTTTGGCAAACTGCATGTTTTTAATGACGATTTTATCACCGCGATTAATATTGATGCCCAGAGAGGAAGCCACAATTTGTTGGAAGTTTTGGAGTTCCTCTTCTGACCAGGCCTGATACTTAGTTACGTTTACTCCGTCCTCGTTCACCATCGGTACGCCGTTCTCGCCCAAGACTGGAACTTTCTTACCATCCACCATTACCGCAACAGACATACTACTGATCTCAGCAGTCGGCTTTTTCGATTTAGTGACAATCGTCGGTACGGCCATATTTCTGGTAACAAGAGACTTGTCCACATCATTACGTGTTTCAGGAATGCCAGGTTGAGGATTCTCGCCTGGAAGATTAGAGCGGGCACCAGGGATTCCCTGAGGCGACGGTCTTACACCGACCATCTTCTGTTCGTTTCGAACTTCTGAAACAACTGCAGCGTTTTCTGAATCATAAGTTGTCTGGGTTTCAAGCTTTTCAGTGAAATCCATTTTCAAGGCGACTTTTGCAATGACCTTTCCTTCGCCGATAACACGGGAAAGAATTTCTTCCACTTTCTTTTCATATTGTGAGTTTAACTTGGTCTCAAGAGCGAGACGATTGGCCGTTTCTGTAGACATAGAATCGCCATCGTTCTCGGATAATTTCTTACCTCGAGAATCAATAACCACAACATTATGAGAACGCATACCATCAACAGAAGAACTTACCAGAGACTGAATCCCTTTTACTTCATCACCAGTCATCGTTACACCGCGCTCTACATCAAGCACAACCGATGCTCCTGGTGGTTTGCGCTCAGAAACGAATGGCGACGATTCAGGAATCGATAAATGAATACGGGCGCGTGTCACACCTTTAATGTGCATAATGGTCTTAACCAATTCACCTTCAAGGGCACGCTGCTTATTAATTTTTTGAACAAAAGAAGTTGTACCGAAGGCCTGTTTATCAAAGACCTCATAACCAACTGTACCGGTGAAGTTCACACCTTTCTTAGCAATTTCAAGACGCCAGATTTCAACCTGGTCTTCCGGCACCATGATGGTCTTACCATCATCTTTAACCTGATAGTTAATTTTACCTTCTTCAAGCATGCGGGAGATAACCGCAGAATCATCTTTCGTCAGATCTGTGTAGAGGACTTTATAATCTGTCTTGCTTGACCAGATAACAATTCCTGCCATCGAGGCTACCAAAAGACCGGCCATAGCAATAAGACCTAATCTTCTGCTCATGTCGAGGGACCTAAAGAATTCGACAAAATTCTGTAGTGTCTGTGTCATGAAATTATTCAAAGAATCCTCCTGATTCTATGGTCACTAACTCATCCTAAGTTAGATCTGCATCTTCATTATTTCGCGATAAGCATCCAATACTTTCGTACGGACCTGATTCATCGTTCTGAAAGCAATATCTGCTTTCTCTACGGCCAATAAAGTTTCATGTAAATTTTGGCTTTCTCCACTGGCGAGTTTTTCCATCGCCACGTTTGCATCTTGCTGAATGCTATTCACTTTACTGATAGATTCCTGCAAAAACTCACCAAATGTTTTTCCGGCTCCGCCTGCTTCCCCTACACCTGGAGTTTCAATTCCAAATTTGCCGCCAAAACTATTGTCAGTTTCACGCGTCCATCCTCGGGCATCATTCGTGCCAAGTGTTTGTTGAAAACCGCTTATATCTTTAATCGACATTAGTTACCTCTTCCGATTTCTAATGTTTTCATCGCCATCTGTTTTGTCGTGTTGATCGCTGTCACGTTTGATTCATAAGCTCTTTGAGCTTCAATCATATTTGCCATCTCAACCATGGGATTAATATCCGGCATGGCCACATAGCCTTCAGAATTTGCATCAGGGTGAGATGGATCGTGTTTATAAATAACTTTATCGGAATGAACCACTTCCGTGGCATGTACCGTTTGGGCATTCTCAGCAAGTTCACCTTCCAGAATTTCTGAAAAGGCTTCTCTTGCTGGCTCCGAACCGAATACCACCTCTTTACGGCGATAAGGTCCGCCTTCGGCAGTCCTGGTCGTTTGAGCGTTAGCAATGTTAGAAGAATGGGCTTCCATTCTTTTCCTCTGTGCTGCCAGACCGCTGGAACTTATTCTAAGAGATGATAGTAAGTCCATTATTTAACCCTACTTTTCAGAATTGATGGCGTATTTCAAAATACCCATCTTCTTATTAATTAACTGAACAAGCGCATCGTACATTAGCTTGTTTTCGGCCATCGTTGCCATTTCAGCTTCGACATCCACGGTATTCCCGCTTTCGGAGACAACCCCATTGGGATTGTCATAGATCTCAGGTTCTAAATTATTGAAGCCACCATTGCCAACAGTATGATGTCGCCCATCTATGACATTCATCTGCATCTGACCGTCCACATCTAGTGCTCGTGCCAACGCCTCCTCAAAATCCATCTTCTTGGCCTTAAAGCCGGGAGTATTCGCATTAGCGATGTTCGAAGAAATGAGCTCCTGGCGCATTTCCCGAAAGTTCAACGCTGTGGTGAGCGCATTTAGTGTTTTGTCATTGACGTCCATGTGGCCCCAATAATTTATACTTAAATATTAGCGTAGATTAACGAAGTAGCTGGCACCCTCGGCCCGATACTCATTAATCTTGTTTCTTAAAGTACGGATCGAGACACCGAGAATTTTAGCAGCTTGAGTTCTGTTCTCAGATGTAAAAACCAAGGCCTTTTTAATGAGAAGTTTTTCTGCGTCTTTCAACGACATTAACTTCAGGCCATCTTCGTCTGTTTCATGGGATGAGAACTCAACCTTGCGCTCGCCGTTTTCAATAGCACGAACGTCAAGTGTAGAACCTTCCATATTAGAAAGAGTTTTGCGAATGAAAGACTTAAGTTCTGAAAGGTTGTTGTTCCAGTTATAGTCGGTCAGCTTGCGGGCAGCCTCACTACACAAAGAAATATTACCTGCGTGATTCTCAGTGGCATATTCTTCAATAAAGTGACGAGCAATCAATTCCACGTCTGTTCCTCTTTCACGAAGAGCAACGATATCGATCGTAGCTCCGTTGAAGTAAGTATAAAGCGCGCGTGAGAACTTTCCTGCACTAACCAGCTTTGAGAGATTTTTCGAAGTGGTAGCAAGAATGCGTACATCTAGCTCATAATCAGGTAGCTCTTGAAGGATAGTATAGATGCGTTTCTGAAAATTCTCATCCAGTGCATCAATATTGGCAAATATTACCGTACCACCATTGGCAACTTCTAAGACTCCACGGTTGAAACGACCTGTTTCATCGTCTCTAAAACCAAGAACCATCTTCTCAACGGTCTGAGTATCCAGGCTGCAATCGACGATCTCCAGACGTGCATTCTTTCTGGCTGAATTGTTGTGAATATACATACCCAAAACTTTCTTACCTGAGCCAGCTTCGCCGGAGATAAGAACTGGCGTCTTAGTAACAGCAACATTACGTGCAGTCTCCAGGGCCGAGTTGAATTTGGGATGATTTCCTACAAGTGTTAAACCTTGAGATAACATTAGACCTCCTGTCCGTTGTTAGATTGGTTCTTATAATTTTTTTTCTATCAATTCTATCGTTGCTAATTCACTCCTACACATCTCTTTAATGTGAGAAGGAACATCTTTATCATTTGTTAACAGGGTAAATACCTCACGACCTTCAGGCACCTTGGCATTCTTTATTAATGATAGCCCATAAAGATAGCTTATACGTGCAGTGTAAGGAGATTTTTGATATTTTTCCCGGAAAGTCTTTGTCATCATTTCGAGCTCCTTCCATTCTGGATCCGACTCCCCCGCATAGGATTCTATGAGAAGGTAGTTAATGCGTTCGGAAATATTCAAGATCGGTGCCGACTTTGATTCTTTAATATCTTCATTGAGAGCTCGAACAACTGTTTTAAAGCGATTCTGATCTTTCAATTGATAGAGCGACTCTACATAACCCATTAAAAGATCAGCTGTTTGTCTTGGAGTTAGCTTGTTTTTCGGATTCTGTTTTACCAGTACTTTTTCGAATTCCAGGACAGCTTCTGAGTAGTTTTTCTGCTTTAACTGGATGATTCCCCGGTAATATGGATAGTTCAAGGAGTCCCGAAGTGACACTGGATAAGTGGTCAACTTGGCTTCGGCTTCCGGCCATTTTGATTCTGCCACCAGTTTAATGAGATTAAGCTCTTCTATCATCTGGTTAATATCCGTCGTTTTAGAACGATCTACCCAGACAGGAAAAGTACGTGCCTCTTCATTCTGAACACTCTTAAAAGCGGCCAGAGCGCGCTCATAGCTCCTATAAAGGCCAAGCTTGATGAAAGAGTCGCACACGACAAAATTCATATAAATATTACCGGCAACCTTGGTCTCGTATTTGTCTTTATAGGTTTCCCAAATCTTTACAACCTTGGCGTAATCTTCTTTATGGTAAGCATCCTGAATGATTCCATAAACGATTTCAGCGCCATCCCCTTCAAACATACGGCGCTCAGCGGGCCTGAAAGCATCCAGAGGAATCGACGTCAGATAAGTCAGGGCCTTATCATACTCGCTACTAGAAATAAAAAGCCGTAAACGAACCAGCCATAAAAGTTTTTTTAATTCCTGATTAAGAGCTTTTGTTTCATCCGGAGATTGCTCCAGAAAAACTTCACTTTCTTTATCAGCTCTGGTTGGCCTTAATTTCCGTACCAAGTTCATGGCCACATATCGGAGTTTTGCCTCATAGCGGATCTCAGGAGAAGTTGATCGGTCTATGGCATTTTTATAGAGAAGCAAGGTTTCTTCTGTTGGGCGATCAAGTAGTTCATAAGCAGTTGCAAGTCTCAGACGCGCATGAGGGGCCTGTAAGAGATAGGAATAACCTGCAATAAACTCATCATAAATCTTTATTGCATTCTCATAGTCGGCTTCACGGAACAAACTCTCCGCCATATTATAAAGAATTGCTGGATGAACAGGTTTGGCCAACGACTTTTCCAGAGAACGAACTCGCTTAATGACATCCTTCGTTTCTCCTTTAGAGAGCATAGCAAAAGTCCAGTAGGCCAGACTAATCTGCGGAGGAAGGATACTTTCAATTTTCTTATTATCTTTTAAAAACTCTTCAATCTTTGCGACCTGACGAAGCTCTGCCAAAGAATGAAGGATCGTCATCGCAGATTGGATCACCATCGACTGATCAAAGTCCTTTCTCGCCTCAACATATAGTTCTTTTGCGAGTTCAAATGACTTTACGTGGTCTTTCATATTTACATTATATTGAATCAAGTACCTGAGGGTCGCCGACTTCAGACTGTAATCAGAGGTCATATCTTTAATATTTCCGAGTATCACCATCGCTGACTGAGTGATTCCTCGATTCGGCTTATTAATATTTTCTTTGATCAAAGCATTTGCTTTCAAAAATTCATTCAGAATAGAATTTGAATCTCTTCCATACTTTTTACTATAAAGTGTGATTGACTTGTTCATGAGCCCCCATTTCTGCTCACGATAAAAATTTATCGAAAGTTGCATATGGGCTTCTTTAGGGTCATCAAGTGCTGCGCGGTCTTCAATCGGATAAAGAGAGTCAGGTGTCTTTGCCTGGAGATTAACATCTCTCTCTAGTTGAGGGATCATTGGTTCATAATCCCACAGTAGACTAGCGCCATATCTGAAATCTCTATAACCAGCATGGGCCTTATCAGTACCAGTAACTGTTTTTCCAATCTCTATATCAGTCAAGAGTGGACTCTTCTTAGTTAAAAGTGCATTTTTTGCAGGAGAAGGTTTAGGTGCAGTTTTTTTCACAGATTGGGCCGCCACCGGGACCGGCAGCGGCTCTCTGTAAGCGGTTTTCTTCTCTGGTAAAAGATCCTCATTAATCCAGAAATCCAGGATATATTTCTTATCCGCATCTCTGTAGAACGAGAAAAGCTCTACCGAAGAATCCTTCAATGTCACTGCTACAGTGGCCGGCTTGGCAGGGAAATTTTCTTTCGAGTAGTGAATTTTATCCACATACTGCCCGTAACCCCGAAGCTTTGCAATATCCTTAGAGAGGGATTGATAAAGCTCGAGATTCACCGTTTCAATGAACAACGTCTGACCGCGTTTAACGATATAAAATTGATCGCGTGGAACAACCAGGTTCCAACGTAAATGTGTCTTAAGATTCTCTTGATTAATAATGTCAGCCAAAACAGAAGTGCTAAGGACCAAGCTGGCCACACACACCGTTAAAATTAAAGCTGATAATCTATTCATTCGTGAAGACTTCCTGTCTTTACCGAGGCTGCGGCACAAAACCGCGACCACATCATGTGGCCGTTTTTTACCTACTGTATTAATTGTAACGCCATTTTCAATTTGGAAAAGACAATTTTTTCCCATGGGCAAAAAAGTTCAGTCAGAGCTTTGACATACTCCAGTTTTCCAGAAGGAATACAATAACTTAATATAGACGCGATAAATTACCCGTGGGAATTGGTTCATTATGAAGATCCTAATTGCTCTCCTATTCTTATCAAGCTGCTCTTTTTTTATAAAGGGAAGTGAAGCGCCTAAGTCCGCTAAGGCGACTTATTACACCATCAATTTTTCTGATAACAATTGGCAAGCGAGTAAGGATCAACGCTCAGATTATGTTTTTGTACATACTGATGGCAGAATACTTCTATCCAATAGCTTTTGCGAAGAATTTCAAGAAGGCCCTCTTGATCAACTAGCCCAGAAAACTTTCAAAACTGTCACTGACTTTAAAGAGTCTTCCGGTGAATACACCACTTTCCATAATCGAGAAGCCTATCAATTAGTAGGAAGCGGTTTAGTTGATGGAGTGAAAGTAGGCCTTCGGCTTTTAAATACCAGAAGGAACAATTGTTATTTTGATTTCGTTTCTATCAATCCAAATAAAGACATCAAAAGCGAAGATGACTTTCAAAACTTTTTAAAATCCGTGGTGTTTAAATGATCGGTCATTTTAAAGAGAATATGACAGTCTTAGGTGAAATCACCATCCTAAGTAAAGACTTCTTAAAATGTATGTTCACTCGCCCCTTCTACTGGGGAAGATTATATGAACAGATATTGCAGCTTGGAGTTGGCTCACTCTCAATCACCATAGTCATAGGAGTGGTCACCGGATTGGTTATGACATTGCAGTTTGGGTATGGCCTTGCCAAATTTGGGGGAACACTCTACGTTCCTGCCATCGTCTCTTTATCATTAATGAGAGAATTGGCCCCCATCTTCACTTCATTATTAATAGCAGGAAGAATCGGTTCAGGCATAAGCGCAGAGATAGGGGCCATGAATGTTACTCAGCAAATAGATGCCATAAGAGCTCTTGGTACTAATCCAATTCGCGTACTGGTTGTCCCTAGAGTTCTCGCCACCGTCATCTCTTTACCGCTTCTAACTACCCTATCGGCCTTCATGGGAATTCTCGGAGGACTCAGTATCGCTTACTCTGAATTTAGTATGCCAGCGGGCTTCTATATTAATAAAGTGCTCTCATCTGTTGGTCTGACTGATGTATTTGGATCCATGTTTAAATGTGCTTTTTTTGGTTTTATCATTGCGATAGTTGCTTGCTATCGGGGTTTCCAAACGAAAGAAGGTACTAAGGGTGTAGGTCAGGCAACTACTTGGGTAGTGGTCACCACATCGATTGTCATTCTAATTTCCGATTTTTTTCTTAGTAAACTATTAATCCTTTTATTTGATTGAATGTAATGGAAAATATTTTAGAACTAAAAAATATCGTAAAGAGTTTTGATGATAAGAAAATTCATCAAGGGCTAACTTTTACTCTCAAGCATGGAGAGACCATCGGACTTCTCGGCAGATCAGGAACAGGTAAGTCTGTTCTCTTGCGTTCAATCATTGGTTTAGAACAAATTGATAGTGGAGAAATTCTTTTCCATGAACAGAGACTGGATCTCCTGACTGAACAACAGCTCTATCCAGTCCGGACCAGAATTTCCTACTCATTTCAAAATGCCGCTCTTTTTGATTCTATCTCTGTCTTTGAAAACCTCGCCTATCCTCTCTTTGAACACACAAATCTTGCTGAAGCAGAAGTTGAAAAAAGAGTCATGGAAGCACTGCAGATGGTGGACTTAACAGAGTCACGTGATCTCATGCCTTCAGATCTCTCCGGAGGGATGCAAAAACGCATAGGAATGGCACGGGCGATGATATTAAACCCGGAAATACTTCTTTTCGATGAACCGACTGCCGGGCTTGATCCTGTCAATATTGAAATGGTTATTGAAACGATTGAAAAATTCAAAGCTCAGGGAATATCAGGAATTTTAGTTACCCATGATATCTCAACCGCAAAAAGAGTTTGCGACCGGATTTTAATTCTTAACGAAGGCAAAATTGGCTTCACTGGAACAGTTGATGAATTTGAAGGCAGTGATGACCCTTTTGTGAAAAGTTTTTTACTATGATGAGGCCAAGATGAAATTGAGAAGAAAAGATAAGACCAATCTCGTTAAAGTAGGAATCTTCATAGCTTCCTTAACGGTAGTTTTAATGGTGATCATTGCCAGTATTGGCAAGGAGACTTCTTTATTTGAACCCAAAGTAAATATTCGTGCCCGCGTTACCAACGTTTCCAACCTTAAACCAGGCTCCTATGTGGAACTTAAAGGAATAAAAGTCGGAACGGTTTCTAACGTCAGTATCATTTCAGATGATGAAGTAGAGATTACTATGACGGTTCTGGAAAAAGAACTTAAGTGGATAAAAAAAGATTCCAAAGTTTCTATCTCTAATGCCGGCCTCGTAGGAGATAAGTTTGTAGAAATTTATAACGGCACAAAAGATGCTCCCAAGTTTAATCACGAAAAAGACATTCTTATTTCCGAAGATTTAACCGGCCTTCAACAAATCATTAATAAGAGTGATTCCATTGCCTCTGTCACTGAAAAAATTATGGTTAAGCTCGATGGAATTCTGACAAAACTGGAAAATGGAGACACCATTGTCCAAACCTTTCAGTCACTCAACAAGTCAGCCGGCAACCTTGAGTCTTTAACCAGTGAACTCAAAGGGGCCCAGCTTGGCTTGATGGTAAAGAATATGAATAAAACTTCTGCCTCTATGGAAAGAATCTTAAAAAGAGTTGAAGAAGGTCCAGGCACACTCAATTCGATGATTTACGATGATGGTCTTCACGACGATTTAAAAGCACTCTTAGGGGGAGCTCAGAGGAATAAAGTCATAAAGTATTTTATCAGGGAATCAATTAAGAACTCAGAACAAAGAAAATCAGAGAGTCCAGAATAGAATGCGGCTTCCTTAAAGAGGAAGCCGCATGAATTTTTTAATATTTCACAACAACTTGGAAGCGCCTTCCTTTAGCTGTTTTGACTTTTTGTGTTTTCAACAAACAGTTACCATTTAGTTTCAATACCGGAAGTTTGAAAACGTTTGTGACACCCATTGTTCCGCAAATAATTGAAGAGCCATCAATATCAAGCACCAGATCATCACCAACCATCGAAAGCTCAGGAACGATTTCTTCAAAGGTCGTGTAGCGAACACGCGGATGCTTGCCTGGTCTTACTTTCTTATGAGTAACAGAAACACCTGCAGTTCCCTCTTTCAGGTTAACTTCAAATTTCGTGTCATAGTGGCCAAAAGGCATTTTTAAAGAAGGCACATCAATTACTGTCAACTCACCGGCCGAAACCGCCATAGAAGCAAATAAACATGTAACCAGGATCAAGCTTTTCATAGAGTCCTCCTCAAAGGATTATTAAATTTCATTGCAGCGGAAAGTAGAGAAGTTTAAAAAAGCTGTCAAAGGTGCTTTTTGACACTGTAAAGAGTTCATTCATCAGTTAAAATCTATAAGTAGAAGTAAGGACTCATTTTAAGCAAAAGATTTTAATTTTATCGAGATAGAAAGCGCTCCGCTGTTACAAGGGAGCACCAGCGAAGGAATTATGTTTTTTAATTTTAATTGATGAAATTTAAACTCATCACTAAGAAAGAGAGCATGACAAAGCAAACCCACAGAACAGAATTCATAGCATTTCTCCATTTTTCTAAGGCTAATGGAGATAAAAAACTTCGTCAAAGGTGCATTTTGACTCTTGAAGGAAGTAAGATTGCCTCTTTCGGGAGGCAATCTTAGAACGATTTTAGTAACGGATATACAATTGGAATCTTCTTCCAGCACTGCTGCTTACTCTTTTTGTAACAAGATCACAGTTGCCGTTAAGTTTAAGAATTGGACGACGGAATACTCTGCTTTCTCCCATCGTTCCACAAACGATTGATTGTCCATCTACATCAAGGATAAATGAATCACCTTGCATCGATAGTTCAGGAACTAACTTTTCAAAATGCTTAGTTGTTGTGTGACCGCCGCCGCGACCAGGATGACGCTTAGTAAGTGTTGCAACAACACCTGCTGTACCATCGCGGTGATTAATTTCGTAACGAGTTGTCACGTGGCCATTTGAGATTTTATTGGATGGCATATCCATAACCATAATTTCACCTGCGGATACCGCGAGAGAAGCAAACAGGGTTGTAAATAGTGCGAGTTTTTTCATGATGACCTCCTGAGTAATTATTTGGAAGCCGAATTATTATGATAGTTGCTTAGGTTGAATAGCAAAAAAAAAAAGACTGCCCGCTCTTTGTAGCATCTTGAGTGCTTCACTGATTGTGAAGCACCCAAATTAGATTTCTAAATTTTTCTTTTTCATCTTTTCGATCAAAGTCGTGCGATTAAGGGCCAGAAGTTTTGAGGCTTGATTTTTATTACCTTGAGTTCGATTCATTGCCTGGCGAATTAAAGAGTCTTCAATATCAGAAAGAATTTGCTTTAAATCCACCCCAACATCAGGAAGCTCGAAAAGAGTTTTATACTGGTTAGTGGCCAGAGGATTAGAACGGAAAATCTTTGCAGGAAGATCTTCCGGTAGAATTTCATTTCCACCTCTTAGAATAACCAATCTTTCAATGACGTTCTCTAGTTCACGAACGTTGCCTGGCCAGTCAAAGCCCATGAGAAGATCCATCGTTAGCGGAGCGAAACTAATTTCATTAGATCTGTCCGCAGAAACAAACCGATCCAGGAAGTGAGATATTAAAAGTGGGATATCTTCCCGGCGATCTTTAAGGGCCGGCATCCTAATTGGAATAACATTCAAGCGATAAAAGAGGTCTTCCCGAAATTTGCCTTCCTGAACCGCTTTTTCCAGATCACGGTGAGTCGCAGCGATGACTCGAACATCAATATTAATATTCTCAGATGAACCAACTGGCTCAATCTGGCGCTCCTGAAGAACACGCAAAAGCTTAACCTGTAATAATTGAGGCATATCGCCGATTTCATCCAGGAAGATAGTTCCACCATGGGCCAATTCAAAACGGCCTTTACGGTTGGAAATTGCGCCTGTGAAGGCACCCTTTACGTGGCCGAACAGCTCACTCTCTAAAAGTTCCCCAGGAATCGCTCCACAGTTAACCGAAACACGATTTTTTTGGTTTCTTCCAGAGAGACGGTGAATAGCAGAAGCCACTAGCTCTTTACCTGTACCAGAAGGACCCATAATCAAAATAGTGGAATCAGTTTTGGCGACTCGGGAAATCCGCTCAAAAACTTCTTTCATTGCCCTAGAGCGTCCAATCATTCCTTCGAATGAGTCTTCTACAGTAGGTCTTTCAATTTTTAACTTGGATGGTAGTCGACGATCGTGATTTCCAAAAACCCCTTCACCTTCGCTGACGATTTCCTTAGGGAAAACTGTCGAAAGCTTCGTTTGTAAGGCCTGGATAATAAGTTTTTTAAGATTTTCCAATTCAAAAGGCTTAGTTAGATAATGGAAAACTCCCTTCTTAGTAGCAGCAATGGCCGTCTCCACTGAGGCAAATCCAGTCATCGCGATCGAAACGAATTCAAAGCCACGGTCTTTCAGGATATCAATTAATAAAAGTCCATCTGACCCCTGCTCTAAACTAATGTCGGTAACCAAACAGAAAGGATTCTCTTTGATATGTTCCGTTGCAAAGTAATTTAAGCAGTCCTCTGAACTGGAAAAAAGCAGGACTTTTAATTTTAAAGATTGTTCCAGGTATTTTTTTAAGGAGAGGCCCAAAAGCTTATCGTCTTCAACGATAATGATGGGCGGAAAGTTCGTAAGAAGTGATCCATCAAAACTTTGATGAAGGAAATTCATATCGTCCATAGGTCCTCCGGAGAAGACTAATTTACTAAAGTCCGAGTCTTGGTGTCAATTTTCAGACCCCACCTTTTCGTAATGATTTCCTAAACTTATTTTATAGGTGTCAATTGTAAGACAATTTTTGAAGGCGTGTTAATTAAGTTCGCGATGCATCTTCTTGATAACTTTCACGGACTTCTCAGGACCTCCGGCCCAAATATAAAAGGCAGTCGAAAAACAGCCGATTAACATGATGATTAAACAAAGCGTGGCGGAGGCTTTTTTCTTTTTTAACCATAATAAATAAGCGAACTCGCCACCCATTAAAATAAGGGGAACCGCCCAAAACGGCGTATGACGGGCGAGAAAATAGATTTCCTGCATAGATGCTAGTTTAAAACGAAATAAGATTTATGGGTAATAAAAAGGCCCCTAAAAAGGGGCCTTATTGAAGAGATTAGAAAAAACCTTTTAGAGCATCGACCATATCCAGTCTTTCCCAAGTAAAGCCTTGAGCTGAAGTACGACCAAAGTGACCGTAAGCTGCAGTTTCGGAATAAATGGGGCGAAGAAGATCAAGGCGCTGAATGATGGCCTTAGGTCTCATATCGAAAAGCTCGTTGATCGCAACAGTAAGTTTTGCTTCATCAACTTTTGCAGTACCGAATGTATCAATAAGAAGCGACATAGGTTTTGCAACACCAATAGCATAAGCCACTTGTACAAGAGCACGATCAGCTAGACCAGCAGCTACAACGTTCTTTGCAATGTGACGGGCAGCATAGGCAGCTGAACGGTCAACCTTTGAAGGATCTTTACCAGAGAAGGCACCACCGCCGTGAGCACCGTGACCACCGTAAGTATCAACGATGATTTTACGTCCAGTAAGACCAGCATCCCCCATTGGTCCGCCGATAACAAAACGGCCGGTTGGGTTAATGAAATATTTTGTATTTTTATCGATCAGGTGTGATGGAACAGTCTTCTTAATGACTTCTTCCATAATTCCTTCTTCAATTTGTTTTTGAGTCATGCTCTCGGCATGCTGAGAAGAAACAACAATCGCATCGATACGAGAAAGTTTTCCATCAATGTACTCAGCTGTTACTTGAGTTTTACCATCAGCGCGAAGATCTTTAAGAGTTCCATTGTGCCGAACTTCTGCAAGACGAGCGGCCATTTTATGAGAAAGATCGATAGTCATCGGCATGAAAGATTCAGTTTCATTGATGGCATAACCGAACATAAGACCCTGGTCACCAGCACCTTGATCCAGGAATTTACCTTCACCTTCGTTAACACCAACAGCGATATCCTGAGATTGCTTGCCGACAGCGATAGAAACGCCGCAAGTATTAGCATCGAAGCCTTTATCAGAGTGATCGTAACCGATTTTTTTGATCGTCTTACGAACAGTATCGTTGATATCGACGTTTGCACCTGTTGTAATCTCACCAGCAACAACAACCAAACCAGTTGTGATAAGAGTTTCACAAGCTACACGAGACTTTGGATCCTGAGCAAGCATGGCATCCAAAATAGCATCAGAAACCTGATCAGCAATTTTATCCGGGTGACCTTCTGTTACTGACTCAGAGGTAAACATATAATCTTTCAACATAAGCGTAGCTCCTTATATATCTAAACAAATAATAATCTAGTAGTGGTCGCGATTTATATCGCGGTTGATGCGATTTATCAAAAAGAAATTTCGATTATTTGACGGCGTTAGGAACTATTTTCGTAAAATATTTAAAATAGTGGGGATTCCGGTGGGAAAAAAAGAGCTTAATACCGTTTTTATCCCCGATCGCATAATTTTTACCGTTGATTTCTACCACTTGATAAACTTCAAAGGTCGGATCTTTAAATGAATAGAGATAAGTGTACTCACCCTTTTTAAAATGCTCAGAAAGCTTTTTTTGATCACGGGCCAAAAGACCTGGGCGTTCAGGATAAGGAATATAATCATCCCACACAGTATCCATGTGAATTCTTCCAATCATACTCGAGCGAGAGAAATACCTGGTGGTTTTAAATGATGTCTCAGGCTCTTTAAGAACCTGAAGAGCAATTTCAACATTCTTTTTCCGTAAACGCTTAGCTTGGGGAGACATATCCGGGCAGAAGATTTTCGCGACTCCGGCCATGTAATAGTAAGTAAAAGAGAATTCACCCTGTTTAAAAAGAGCATTCAACCACTTTTCATTTTCGAGGTAAAAGTCGCTGGTTACTTTTTTGAGATAGGGATAAATATAATCTTTTTTACCAATTGAGAGGTACTGAGGTTTATCTAAACGATTCATTACCACTCGGGCAACATCCATTCGTTCCAGCGCCTCATCTCCATCAACCGGTCCAACTTCATTAATAAGGATCGTTTCTAGAACAAAAATGGCGCGAGGAAGCTCCGGTTGGTTAAGCCAGTACTTATAAACCTCAGCTTGCTTTTTATAAACAAATTCTTTTAAGCGTCTGGTGGCGACGTTGTGTTCACGAATAAGTGCTCTGTTGGGAGTACTATCCTTATCTCCAGCAATAGAAGGGATTTGATTCTGAGGCTGAGTCAATGAACGATAAAAATCAACCGTCCGCTGAGTCCGCTGTTCCCACTCTCCCAGACGTTCTAAAATTCGATCTTTTCCTTTTGAGAGTTCCGACTGAATTCTATCCAAAACGAAATCAAGATCGTACCTTGCATCTTCTGTGAGATAAAAGCCAAAGGTATTTAATTCAAAATGTAATGTATCGATGGTGGTTCTGAGATAAATATCTGAACCGGTATGATCTTTATTATAGGCCCCATCTTCCAGAAGCTTTCGGTAAAGGAAAGTATAGTTCGCAATTTTTTTAGACTCTAAATCTTCCTTATCTCGAAATCCATCGTAAACCTTTCGGTTCTTTAAATGATCAACAGGGTATTGAAAATTAGATAAGAAAGAAACTTTCTTAATGAGATTTTCATAGTTCTTTAACAACGAACCAAGAAGCTTAAGCGATTCTTTTCTTGAACTAACTTTCTTCTTCTCATCACTCGTTAGTTCATCTTTTTTCAATTCCAGAAGACGTTTTAAAATCTTCTTAGTGCTATCCACGACTTTAGGTTGTGGAAGTCCCTTCTTAACAACTTCCGCTCTTTGGGCTTTGATCCACGCGAGCTTCTTCTCCATTACAGGGAGAAGAGATTTTATGCTTTCAACATCCACGTCTTCATTAAGCTCAGGAATCCAGATACCACTTCCGCGGTAATCTTTAAGATACTGCTCAAAAATACTTTCGGCCTTGGGAACACAGATTTTTGAATTAAAATCTTTCAGGGCCTTCTCATAGGTTTTCACGTGAGTCTTCATCTTCCCTTCCCACTTTACAGTGTGGGCGCAGGACTGAAAGCTTATGGAAAGCGACAGGAGAAAGGCTAATTTAGTGCTGAAGTTCTTTAACAAAGTTAGACTCCCAAAGTCCTAAACAGGTTCGGTTACTTAAAATAAGCAGCACTGAATCCTTCTCTGAGAATTCATCAATATATTGTCTGAGTTCTTCCAGCTTAGACACACTTACTGCTGGTTTGCCCTTCTCTGAAATCTCTCGTGCCAATTGATTAACATCCAGATCCTTCCCACCTAAGGCGGTAGTCGGAATCCCCGCCTGGGCCAGGATCACTTTATCTGACAATGCTAAAGAATCACGAAATTCATTTTGAAAAATTGAGCTTCTGGCGGTCGCCGAAATTGGTTCAAACACTGTAATAATTTTTTTATTTTTAAATCGAGCGCGGATAGCATCAAGAGTCACTGTAATGGCACGAGGATGGTGAGCGAAGTCATCAACCACCACCATATCTTTGTACTTACCACGGACTTCCTGACGGCGTTTTACCATACCAATTTCTTTGGTTGCATTCTGCACGTCAGTAGCGCTGAAACCTTCTGAAAGAAGATAGATCACACAGCTCGCAAGATTTAAAACGTTATGCTGACCTACGACACTCGATGAGAACGAAACTTTTTCGCCTTTCCAGTTGAGAGAAAAACTTGAACCATTCTCAGAATTCTTTACATCATGAGGACCCATCTCCGAGCCTTCACCGTAAAGAAACCATTTCTGAGATGGATTTTTGCCAAAGTAATCATGATAGAGTTTCATCGCAGACTCATACTCTTGATTAAAAATCAGAGTCGATTTCATATTTGGTACGACGTCACGAAATTCATCCTCAATTTTTTCAACAGAAGAGAAGATATCAGCATGATCAAACTCTAAGGACGTAAGAATCATGTTTTTCAATTCATACAATCTGAATTTTGAAATTTTATGAAAATATGCAGAATCATACTCATCACTTTCAATGACAAAGTACTTATCACCTAACTTTGCAGGCTGCCGGCCTTCAATAATTCCTCCAACCAGATAACCTGGATTTTGTCCCAATTTCTCCAGCATTTGAGTCATAAAGTAAGTGGTCGTTGTCTTGCCGTGAGTTCCGGCAATTCCAACAACATTCTTTTCTTTAAGAACGAGAGATCCTAAGGCGGACGGAAATGAAGTAAATGGGATGCCCACTTTTTCCAGCATTCGAGCAGCATCAGATTTTCCAGAAACTGAATTTCCGACAACGATTAAATCATACTGCTTCAAAAATTCAGTTGTAGCTTCTTCAAGTTTAAATAAAGGAATTCCTGTTGTTTCCAGGAATGTGCTCATTGGAGGGTAATAAGCTGAGTCAGCGCCATGAACATCATAGCCGGCTTGCTTTACTAAGACTGCGGCCGGACCCATGCCAGCTCCACAGATTCGATAAAAAAATACTTTCTTAATTTCAGAGCTGCGTTTAATCAACTCTTCTTGAGAGATAAGATTCGAGAGATCCATTCACATTCCTTTTTACAGTTGCAGCAATCATTCTAGCAGACTGGAAAAAGGAATGAAGGCCCTTTACGGGATAATTATAACCGACTGTCTTAGTCCACAGTAGTCGGTGAACTTATCACTGAGAACCATCGCCTCTAATGAGAACATAGTTTGATATTGCCAGCGCCAGACCTTATCAGTCTTAGGGCAATAAGCTCTACGAGGGAAGATGAACTCCATACGGGTTTCTGCCATAACTTCTTCAAGGCCTTTCATAACCCGAGATCCTATCATTCTTCCGGCAGTAAACTCTCTTAGATACAATTCAGAAGTTGTATAAAACCTTGTTAGATTTAAGTGGGAGATAAAACGATCATTTATCACGTGAATGTAGGAAGCTAGAATACGGTTAGGGTAAAGATGGACGATCTCCGCATAGACTTCCGGGTCTTCCCCAAGGTCATCACCGATCAAAATGAAATCATCGGAAGTTCGATTTAATATTTTTTTTATTTCACGAACTTTATACTGGAACTTATCTTCGAAGATATCATCCCTTAATGTCAGAGATTTAACGTCAATCTTATATTTTTTGAAAATATTACTAATGTGGCTTCTCATAATAGAGGGAGAAGCTGACAAAACATGAAGCTCATTAGTGTAGTCTTTAGTGGCTTCTAAAAAACCCGGCATCCCTGTAAACACTCTCATCCCAACCAAATCCCCAGGCTCTCCACTGGATTGAGTGATCTTTATGGTATCGTCCAGATCACTCAGAATCGAGATGGCGCCAAAGGTATTCAGGGAAACTGTAATTAACAGGGCGAGAAGTATCTTTTTCATAAGAGCGTTAAACCAAATCCTCTGCATATAGGTAAGTTTAAAAAACTTACTTCTGAAGATAAGAACTGAGATGCTTCCAGTAGAGATCATAATTTTCGACCTGCGGCATATGACCAAGGCCCGGAAGCTCGATTAAGGTCCCATTCGGAATACTTTTAATGACTTCCTTACCTAATAGGTCGTATCGACCCATCTTTTCTTTCAACACAGGGGTGGCCCGGTCCTTACCAATGGCCGTTCTGTCACGGGTTCCAATGAGGAGCAAAGTCGGCATTTTCAAGTTTTTGAATTCATAAACTAC
>DISW01000002.1 GCA_002422605.1 Bacteriovoracaceae bacterium UBA6200
AGCCCTCGAAAGAGGGCTTTTTTATTTTCCTTAATCATTTTCAATGACTTGCACTTCTTCCTAACGCTCCTTACAATTTAAGTATGGAAAAAAAAATCTTAAGAGCGCAGCTCTACTCTTTATTCGTACTTACTACTCTTAATCTTATCTATTTCTATTACCGGGATAGTCTTCCGGATAACTATTATGAAATCTCATATCAAAACAATTCCATAAATTATTTCTCTTACTACTTCATTAGCTTATTAGCTAATTTTGGCTACTGGTGTGGCATTTGGATAACACTCTCATTCATCGTATTTGCCCTGCTTAATACTTTTGTTCTGACTAAGAATAAAGATGTGAAACACCAAGTAGTGATTGTTGCACTTCTTCCTCTCACCATGGCCGTTTGTTATTTTCTATTGCCTGTCACCTTAGGTGAAGGGCTGTTCTTTTTTATTCAGAACCATATCAGCTCATTTACCATCATTTCTTCCATCTTCATTTTTGGTTTAAGCTTCTTCTATCTCGTTTCAGAGAAAAAATTCTTCAAAACTGGTCGTATCATTTTAAAGACTCTCGTAAATCTCTCTTCTTCTTTACGGGATGTTGATTTCTCTTCACTTAAAAAAATTGAGTTCAAATCTCTTCCTCTAACCTTTAAGAGATTCGTTCAGGATTTTGTTAATAAACTCAGAAAGGATGAAGAGAGTCCTGCTGCTATTGCTATTTCTCCTAAATTTAAAATTTCACATTCCTCTGAAGCAAAAACTCCTGTTGCTCCTAAACCTACTTATCGTCCAGCTCAGGAAGTTGAAGAAGAGATTGAGGAGATTCTTGAGGAAGAAGATGAATTTGTTGATGAAGCTGAATTTGAAGAAGACGAAGAATTTATCGATTCAGTTGATTCTGAATTAGAAGAAGATGAAGAGGCCGAAGACTTCGAAGACGTGGAAAGCCCATACGTTGCTAAAACAGATCCGGATCCTTTCTTCGAAAGCGATGAACTTATTAGCTGTATCGTTCCTAAGGATCAAACCAATCATCAGCACGATCCTGACGATCATTATTTCGTCACGATTGCTCAAGCGATCGAAGAGAAACTTAAAGAATTCAATATCAGTTCTCGTATTATAAATGTCCTCAAAGGTCCTGTGGTTGATACTTTTGAACTGGATTTAGGGCCAGGGGTGAAAGTAAATGCTGTCACTAACCGCGTAGACGATCTTTCCCTTGCCTTGAAGGGTGCTCCTATTCGTATGGTTTATCCAATGAAAGGGAAAACTACTATTGGTATCGAGGTCCCGAGAAATCCTCGTGATCTGATTTATTTAGATGAGGTTCTTCGTTCAAATGCCTTTAAGGATTCTAGTTACCGCTTACCTATCGCTATGGGGAAAGATGCCTATGGAGATGCCGCAGTCATTGATCTCGCTTCAACTCCTCACTTCTTAGTAGCAGGTACTACTGGTGCTGGTAAGTCAGTATTCATTAACACATTGTTGGTTTCTCTTATCATTAAGCTATCTCCTAAAAAGCTTCGCTTAATCATGATCGATCCCAAACAGCTTGAATTGGCGCTTTATCAGAAGCTTCCACATCTGGTCATGCCAGTTATCACAGACTCCTCTATTGCCTCGGTAGCATTACTGTGGGCGATTGATGAAATGGAAAGACGTTACTCACTCCTAAAAGATTTCGCAGTTAAAAATATCGAAGGCTTCAATAAAAAAATGAAAGTGGCCGGGACTGATTTGACCTGCAAAATTAACAAGTACTATCCGGATGCTGAAGTCCTGGGTTTCGAAATGCCATATGTTGTGATTGTGGTAGATGAATTTGCTGACCTAAAACTTTCTAAGTCAGGTCCACAAATTGAATCATCTATTTCCCGATTGGCAGCGAAGGCCCGAGCTTCTGGGATTCATATTGTCCTGGCCACTCAAAGACCTTCAACTGATGTTATTACCGGGGTCATTAAAGCTAACTTCCCAACTCGTGTGGCATTCCGTGTGACTACTAATATGGATTCCCGAGTGATCATGGATACTCCAGGGGCTGAGAAGCTTTTAGGTAAAGGAGATATGCTCTTTAAACAAGGAATTGAAACACTTCGTATGCACTCAGCGTATGTTGATGAAGAAGAGATTGAAACCCTTGTTGAAAAACTCTCAACTTTACCAATTCAGTACGACACTGGTGCAATGGAATTTATTGAGACAAATGGTGTTGTCGACACTGATGTAGATGGAATCACTACTGATGGTGAAGGTGGAGGCCTTAAGGATGATAAGTTTGATGAAGCTGTTAGAACGGTTTCGACACATCGTGTAGCAAGTGCTTCTTTTCTTCAAAGGCGTTTGGGAGTCGGTTATAACCGAGCAGCAAACTTGATCGAAGAAATGGAGCGTCAAGGGATTGTGGGACCTGCTCAAGGCTCTAAACCGCGGAAAGTTTTAGTGCCTCCACCGAGTGATTCAACGCCTTGATTTCACTCTTAAAGAGCTTGCCCTAAACGAGTCAGCGTGCTATTTACTCTAGACCAAATAATTAACTGTCCCTAGAGGACAAATCTAATCACTTTAATTGGTTGGTCCATCCAAGTGGATGGCACAAAGTGATTCGATAAAACCTACCAAGGAGTTTTCATGTCAAAGTTAGACGTCAAGCAATTGCTTGAGGCCGGCGCCCACTTCGGTCACCAAACACACAAGTGGAATCCAAAGATGAAAAAATATGTCTACGGCGAACGTAACGGCATTTACATCATCGATCTTCAACAAACACTTCCAATGGCCGAAAAAGCTTATGAATTCTTAAAGAAGACTACAGCTTCTGGTAAGTCTGTTCTTTTCGTTGGAACAAAAAGACAAGCTGCAGACATGGTTAAGAAAACAGCAGAAGACTGTGGTGCTTACCATGTTACTTCTCGTTGGCTTGGCGGGATGCTTACGAACTATAAAACAATCGCTCTATCGATTGATAAAATTCGTAAAGTTGAAAAAATGAAAGAAAACGGTGACTACAAACTTCTTACTAAAAAAGAACAGTCAAACGTTGAAAAAGAAGTTGTTAAACTTGAGAAAACTCTTGGTGGTATCAAGAATATGAGAAAGCTTCCAGGAGCTATTTTCATCATCGATCCACACAATGAACACATTGCTGTTAAAGAAGCTAACGTTCTTGGTATTCCTGTAGTTGCTATCACTGATACAAACTGTGATCCAACAGGTATCGACTATGTTGTTCCAGGTAACGATGATGCTCTAAAATCAATCACTCTTTTCTTGAGCTACTTTGCTAACGCCATCGTTGAAGGTGGATCAAAATCTCGTAAAGAAGATGGTTCTGATGACAATCGCGATTCAGCTCTTGAGCAAGAAATTCTTGCGAAGTACGAAAAAGATATCGATCTAAAAGATGCTGACGAAGAAGAAGCTTAATATTTAACATAAGGATTTAACCATGGCTTATACTGCTGCTGACGTAAAAAACCTTCGCGAGACAACTGGCGCAGGAATGATGGATTGTAAGAAAGCACTTGATGAAGTGGGTGATTTCCAGAAAGCTGTTGATTATCTTCGCGCTAAAGGCTTAGCTGCCGCTGCAAAGAAGCAATCTCGTGTTGCTGCTGAAGGTATGATCGCTGCTTGTGTTAAAGGTAAATTAGGCTCTCTCGTTGAAGTAAACTGTGAAACAGACTTTGTTGCAAAAAACGATGCTTTCCAAGAGTTTACTAAATCTGCTGCTAACATTGCAGTTGATGAAAACATCAATTCAATTGAGAAGCTTCTTGATGCTAAGTCTGCTAACGGCTTAACGATTAAAGATAATATCTCTGAACTTACAATTAAGATCGGTGAGAAAATTGATGTTCGTCGAGTTGAAGTTCTAGCTCTAGAAGGTAACGGCATGATCGGTTCATACGTTCACTCTGGTAAAATCGGTGTTCTTTGCCGTGTTGAAACAGATAAAGATGTTAATGAAAACGAAGCTTTCAAAGATCTTGTAAAAGACCTTTGTATGCAAATTGCTGCTGCTAATCCTCAGTTCCTTAGCTCTTCTGAGATTGACGAAGATTTCAAAAATAAAGAAGCTGAAATTTATGCTGCTCAATTAAAAGAACAAGGTAAACCAGAAGCGATGATTCCAAACATCGTTAAAGGTAAACTTAATAAACTTGCTTCTGAAGTTTGTCTTTATGAGCAATCTTTTGTTAAAGATCCTGATACTTCAATCGGTAAATTGATCGAAGCTACTGCTAAAACAGTTGGTGCTTCTGTTAAAGTTACTAAGTTCATTAAATTGAATCTTGGTGAAGGTATCCAGAAGAAAGAAGAAAACTTTGCTGAAGAAATTGCTAAGCTTACAGGGAAAAACTAATCCCAAACTTGTATTAAAGAAAAGGGGACTTGTGAAAGTCCCCTTTTCCTTTTAAAGGGTGTCATGAAATATAACCGCGTACTGATCAAACTCTCTGGGGAAGCTCTTGCTGGGGATCAAGGTAATGGTATTTCAGGTGAAATTCTGAATAAAATTAGCTCTGAAATTGAAAGCCTCCATAAAACTGGCTGTGAAATTGCGATCGTTGTAGGTGGAGGAAATATTCACCGTGGAGTTGCTGGTGCAACTTCTGGAATGGATCGTGCCACTTCCGATTACATGGGAATGATGGCCACTGTAATTAACTCCCTCGCTCTTCAAGATGCGTTGGAAAGAAAGAATGTTTATACAAGAGTGCTTTCTGCTATTGATATGCAGGAAGTTGCTGAACCTTATATTCGTCGCCGTGCTGTTCGCCACTTAGAGAAAAAGCGCGTTGTGATTTTTGCAGCTGGTACCGGGAATCCTTACTTTACTACTGATACCACAGCTGCCCTTAGAGCAAATGAGATTCATGCTGATCTTATTATGAAAGCGACTAAGGTAGATGGAATTTACGATAGGGATCCTATGAAGCACAAAGATGCTAAGAAGTTTGATAAACTTTCTTATATCGAAGTGTTGAATAAAGAAATTAAAGTGATGGATTCAACAGCAATCACACTGTGTATGGATAACGACATGGATATTATTGTCTTCAACATGTTTGAAGAAGGAAATATTGAAAAAGTAGTAAACGGTGAAAACATCGGAACTTTAGTTACAAAAAAAGTTTAAGGAGATTAGGTCATGATAAAAGAGTTAAAACCTATACTTGATGAACAAATGAATAAAGCGATTAAGTCGCTTCATAATCAACTTGGTAAAGTGAGAACAGGTCGTGCAACTGCTGCCGTTCTTGATGGCATCACTGCCGACTACTATGGATCTCAAACTCCAATTAAGAATATGGGCCAGATTTCTACTCCAGAAGCTCGTCTTCTACAGATCCAGCCTTTCGACAAAACGTTGATTCCAGCCATTGAGAAGGCCATCATGGCGGCCAATATTGGTCTAACTCCAGGTAACGATGGTAACTTTATTCGTGTGCAGTTTCCTGCACTAACGGAAGACAAACGTAAATCTTATGTGAAAGACGTAAAGAAAATGGGCGAGGATGCAAAAGTTCAAATTCGTAATGTTCGTCGTGAACAAAATGATAAAGTAAAAGCTGCGGAGAAAGATAAAAAGGTTTCAGAAGATGAATCTAAAAAGATTCAAGAAGAAATCCAAAAGATCACTGATAACTTTATTAAAGAAGTTGATAAGGTTGTTGAAGCAAAAGAAAAAGAGCTTTTAACCGTTTAAGGCTTTTATGTCGAGTATCAAACATGTCGCCATAATCATGGATGGAAACGGACGTTGGGCCAATAGACGCTTTCGCCCTCGTATCTGGGGACATGTCAGAGGCTCCACTGTGGTTTCTGATATTGTTAAGGCAGCAGATGATATTGGTCTAAAGGCCCTAACCATGTACGCTTTTTCTACCGAAAACTGGAGTCGTCCTGTTGAAGAAGTTTCAACATTATTCCGTCTTCTCAGAAAATTCTTACTTAAAGAAAAGCAGCGAATCCTAAATAACAATATTAAGTTTCAGGTCATAGGGGAGATTCAGAATCTTCCTTATGAAACTGTTGCTTTGATTAAAGGTCTCCAAGACCTGACACAAAATGCGACCGGTCTTAAACTTACTTTTGCTTTTAATTACGGTTCAAGATCCGAGATCATAAGAGCAGTGAATAACTTCCAGCTCAATCATCCTGGCCGCTTGATGTCGGAAGCTGATCTTACTGAGTCGATGTATCGGCCAGAAACTGGCGATGTTGATCTTATGATCAGAACAGGCGGGGAACAGAGAGTTTCGAACTTTTTACTTTGGCAAATGGCCTATGCTGAGTTGTATTTTACTCCAACTAAATGGCCTGATTTTTCACCCAGTGAATTCAAAAAAATTATTGAGCATGTTTCTAATCGGGAAAGAAGATTTGGCAATGTGTGCGCTCAGGAGGCTTTAGAGCTTTCCATTGAAAAGGCCGAATGTAATAAAACAGCTTTTATTCAAGGAGTGACACTCTAATGTCTAATAATACCGTCAGGATTATTTCCGGTCTTATTTTAATTTCGATAGTAGGACTGTGCTTGTATCTAGGTGCAAATGCTTCATTGATTGCCATTGGTTTAATTGGGCCCTTTGTAATTGACGAGATTATTACGAATTTTTATGGCCAGTCACGTGTTTCAATCCGATACATCCTGGCGCAATTGATTTACTTGTCTTGCTACTACTTTTTTAATTTTTATCAAATCAGTCAGTCATCATTCAACTTCTGGATTTCGGCTGGGGTCTTTCTGGATCTCTTGCTTCTTTCTTATCTTTTCCTTGTTTACCGGAAGTCTGAAACGCTTTTAAAAATATTCCGCATGACTTCCTGGGGAGCAGGCCTTTTTACTGTCATCCCTTTGATATGCCTGAGTTATATAATTCATTTTGATAACTGGCTTTTGTTGTTCATTGGAATCATCATATTGAACTTCATGGTTGATACTGCTGCTTACTTTTCAGGTAAAAAGTTTGGAAAACACAAATTGTGGGAAGCCGTAAGCCCGAAAAAGACTGTAGAAGGACTTATTGGTGGAGTGTTTTTCTCTGTTCTCTTTACCAGTATCTACTGGAATTATTTCATCGAGGAAATTACGGTCTTTTCGATTATTTTCTTTATAATAATAGCTTTGAGTTCCCAGGTTGGAGATTTGGCCCAATCGAAACTTAAAAGACAGTTCGAAATTAAAGACAGCTCATCATTAATCCCTGGGCATGGTGGAGTTTACGATCGTGTGGATAGCCTCATGTTTGTTGCTCCTTTATACGCGTTTTATTTGATGGCCAACTTCCGTTAAGGATTTACTATGCTTGAAAAAATTCTCATTTTTGTCATATTCCTAGGCCCATTGATCTTTTTCCATGAATTGGGTCACTTCTTCTTTGCTCGATTATTCGGAGTAAGAGTAGAAGTATTTTCAATCGGCTTCGGTCCGAAAATATTTAAGTACATGCACAAGGGTACTGAATACGCCCTTTCAATTATCCCGCTTGGTGGATATGTAAAAATGTTCGGTGACGATCCTTTTGCTGAAACTCCACTTAGTGATGAAGAAAAGAAAGTGGCCTTTAACCACAAATCAAAGTGGGCCAGATTCTGGATCGTTTTTGGCGGGCCTTTAGCTAATTTAATCCTTGCCTACTTCTTATATGTTGGACTACTTGCCGGCGGTGAGAAAGTTCCTGAAACAAAAGTTGGTGTAGTTACTGAGAAGTCCGTTCTTTACGAGAAAGGTTTAAGAACCGGAGATGTTCTCATTGGCATTAACGATGAAAAAGTACTGAGCTTTGATGATTTCAACATCAAGGGTTCGAATGTAGAGAAAATCGTTGTTCGTAGAAATGATCAACAATTAGATCTTTCTGTCGGTATGCCGCTTGAGCCATTTATTAATGAATTTGTAAGCATTGTATCCGTCGTTAAAAAACCAATTTTCGTAAACGCGAAAGGTGAAAAGTTTGTTGTAAGTCTTGAACCAAAGCCAGCCGAGATCAATATCTCGATTGAAGAGATGACTAGTCAGTTCCAGGGGAAAGCTTATCTCTATAAAATGATTGAAAAAGATGGCACTGAAGTTATTGATCCAACTTCAGAATCAGAAATTAATACTGCTCAAAACCAATCTTTAACTGAAATCATCAAAGGGCTCGAATTATATCCGGTGGATCTTTTGGTTCGTAATATCGTTATGGGTTCCCCGGCAGATAAAGCTGGAATTAAAAAGGGTGATATCCTTACAAAAATCAACGACGGTAATTTGAATAATTTTGAAGAACTTCGCCAGAATCTTCAGACAATGTCTGAAGGTCAGGAAGTCAATGTTACTCTTGTCTCCAATGGAGAGTCAGTTGTTAAAAAAATGACTCCGGAAGTGAAGGAAGTTAACGGCAAGAAAGTAAAAATTATTGGTATTGAAAGCGGTGTTGAGTACCTTCAGCCAAAACTCATCGTGGCGAAAGCTGATAGCTTTGGAGCCGCATTGACTGGTGCCTTCACCCGTACCTGGGACGGAGTTGTTAAAACATTTGGTGGTTATAAGAAACTTATTACCAGAGAAGTTTCTCTTAATAATATTGGTGGCCCGCTTGCGATTGGAAAAGTCGCTTCTGATTCTTTAAACATCAGCCTTTCTATGTTTTTTAGATTGATGGCCATCATCAGTATTAACTTAGGTGTGATTAACCTTTTCCCTATTCCTGTGCTGGATGGTGGACACATTATGTTCCTTCTTTTCGAAGCAGTGAATGGTGGTCCTCTTTCAAGAAGGAAGCTTGAGATTGCTCAAAAATTCGGAATTTCAGTTTTGTTTTTCCTCATTTTTGTGGCTCTCTTTAATGACATAACCAGATTATTTTAAACTTTGAGCTATTTATTTATAGATTCAACATACGACCTGATTTTAGGTGTCCTGGATGATGGATTCAACTGGCTTTCTTTTGAACGCCACACAGGAGCGAAAGCTTCGGCCATTATCCAGGCGCGGTCTCACGATTTACTTTCACAACAGAATATTAAATTACATGAATTAAAGGGTGTCATTATAGTTAATGGCCCGGGTTTTTATACAGGTCTTCGATTAGCAGAAGGATTTGCGGATGTTTTGAAATTCTTCTGCATTCCTCAGTATTCTTTCTACAGCTATGAGATCCCAGCTTGGTGTGGGCACAAAGAAGGGTGCTGGTTTACGAAGGCTTACCGCGGAGAATATTTTCTCTATCGCTGGAACAGCGAAGAGTCCAGACAGGAGCTTCTGGCCGCTAAAGATCTGGAGCACGGGCTTGGAGATGTGAAATTTTTTATTCATTCTGAGTCCTCGCTGGATGAGAAAAGTACTCCTTTCGTTACAAATCCCATCATGACAATGGAGCTTCTGAAAGCTCGGCCACATGATATCTTTAAACGGGTGGTGGATTCTAAGAGTCAGCGTGAATCCTTTTATTTCCGGGCACCGGAAGATGAGTTTAAGGTAAACCCATGAAAAGGTTTTTCTTTCTTCCTCAATCAATTTCCTATCTTCTTATCATCGCCATTATTTTCGCCTATCTGGAACTTCCCTTGTTACTTGAGATTCCAATTTTATTGGCAGCTTCTCTCGTTCTTTTTATTTTTCGAAGAACCCCGATTCCTTATCGGGATACTTTAAAAAATGATGGAGAGATATATCTTTCTCCAGTCCATGGACAGGTAGAATCCGTTCGTCACAATGTTTCTATTAATGATTATCCAGTTCCTTGTCATGAAGTAAGGGTTTCTATATCGTTCTGGGATCAGAAAGGGCTCTATCTTCCTACGGCCGGTGAGGTGTCTTATCTTAAGGCCAACCGAGGGAAGAAGGTTCATCGTCATTCTCCTACGGAAGTTTTTTATGGGACAGTTGAAGAGCTTTCTCATACTGATTTTGTCCTGACTTCCAAGAACGGAATGCGGGCCCTCATGAGGTTTATTGATTGTTCTACCGGGAAGCGCCCGGTCATTTGGTTAAAATCGGGTGATCGTGGACGTGGTGCCGCGTGTTTTGGGTATTATCCTTTCGGTGGAACTTTGCTAATTTATGTACCAGCTACGAGCGATATCCTCGTTTACGAGAAAGAGCGCGTTATACCCGGTCAAACTGTTATTGCAGCTATTAAAGACTTAGCTAAAGGTTAAAAAATGTTATTTGAAAATCGTCGTCTGGCCTATTTTATTCCTAATACATTTACGGCCCTCAACATGGCCTGTGGATTTGCCGCCATTCTTTTTGCCTTCAATGGACAATTCTACAAAGCTTGTATGTTTATTGTTCTTGGAGCTATTTTTGATAGCGTCGACGGACGCGTGGCCAGAATGACCAATACTCAATCAAGTTTTGGAGAGCAGTTCGATTCTTTGAGTGATCTTATTTCATTCGGTGTTTCACCAGCGATTGTTTATTATCTAAGATTCTTAACTGATTCAGGTCGTCCCGGAATGGTGGCCGCGTTCTTCTTCATTCTTTGCGGCGCTTTGAGGCTTGCGCGCTTTAATGCCAATATTGATAAAAATAAATCAGACTACTTCCAGGGATTACCAATTCCTGGTGGGGCCACGGCCGTTATTAGTATGGTTCTAGTATCGATCAATATGCCGGAAATTGCGGACTATCGTTTCGTAACTGTGGGTTACCTACTTTTTTACGCCATTTTAATGATCTCCAATATTCCTTTCCCAAGCTTTAAAAAATCAGAATGGGTTAAGAATCATAAGAAACAAGTTCTCATGGTTATCTTTTTGATTCTGGCCTCACTTTTTATTTATGAAGAAGTGATGATTCCAGCGATCATCACCGTCTATGTAGTCGCTTCTCTTATTTACTTCCTGAGCCATCGTAAAAAATTCGAAGGAATTTTTGACTGGCAAGAAGAGCCTGAGACTGAACTTAAGTGATCCACCATTACAAGCTCGTTCTAGAATATAAGGGCACCCGTTATCTTGGTTGGCAGGTTCAACCGGAGAGTGCGGGTCATACAGTCCAAGGCGAGCTAAATCGTGCCCTTAAGTCCATTTCTAAATCAGACGATGTCAGAAGCCTAGGGGCTGGGCGAACCGATGCTGGAGTTCATGCTTTAGGCCAGGTCGCCAAAGTGGTCATGCCTCTGGAAATACCACCTTTAAATTTAGTTCGAGCACTCAATGCAAACCTACCTGACGATATACGGGTGCTTTCGGCGGAAAATTCAGATCATGAATTTTTACCGACAGTCCATGCGATTTCCAAAGAGTACCATTATCGTTTTACTTGCCAGCGAACCTTCACCGCTTTTCAAAATGATTTCATTGTCAATCATGCTTTCGAGTTAGATGTGGAGAAGATGAGAGCTGCTTGCAAGGTGCTTATTGGTAAGCATGATTTCACAAATTTTTACTGTGAGGGAACGGAAGTTGCCAGTAACATCCGTGAAATCTTTGAATGCGAAATTCTGGAAGTTTCCGGTTCGGAATGGATGTTACCGTCCCACTATGTGTTTCGGGTTGTAGGCGATGGCTTCTTAAAACAAATGGTCAGGCTCCTTATGGGAGCGGTTTGGAATATAGGGCGAGGCAAAATAAACCTCGAAGATTTGAGAAATTCTCTGGGTCCGGAAAAAGTTCAGAGATTAGGTCCTGTGGCCCCTGCAAATGGGCTCTATATGGTGCGCGTCAATTACTGATTCTTTTGACAAATTCCTTCAATATGTTAAAAACACTAATTCATTTATTTTCACTCTAGAAAAAGAGAGATCCTATGTCTTACATCATTGAAAATGTTAACGGCTGTACTAAGAAATTAGTCTTCAATTTCGATAAGGTTGATCTTACGAAAGAAATCAAAGAAGCCTTGATTGCAAAGCAAGCTAGTTCGAATCTTAAAGGTTTCCGTAAAGGGAAAGCTCCTCTTGAGATGGTACAAAAGCTTTTTGGACCACAAGTTGAGAACGATGCTCTTTACCGTTTTATTTCTGACCAATACTACCAGGCAGTAAAGAAAGAAAATCTTCGTGCTGTTGGTTACCCTCAGTTTGATAATACGAAATATGAGTCAGGCAAAACTGTTGCATTCGAAGCAACTGTTGAAATCATCCCTGAGTTCGAACTTAAAGATTACTCTAAGCTTTCTTTCAAGAAAGATTCAGATGTAGTTTCAGACGAAGACTTCCAAACTTTGAAGAAAAACTATCTTTCAAGCAAAGCAGAAGTTTCTGAAGTAAAAGATGCTAATCACGCTTTAGCTAAAGGTGATTTCGCAGTTTTCAATTTCGAAGGCGAAAAAGCTGACGGCTCTAAACCTGAGAATATGAAAGCTGAAGAATACATGTTGGAAATGGGTTCTGGTCAATTTATTCCAGGATTCGAAGATGGCATGATCGGTATGAAAAAAGGCGAAAAGAAATCTATTAAGGTTACTTTCCCTGCTGATTACCATGAAGAAGATCTTAAAAACGCTCCAGTTACTTTCCATGTTGAACTTTTGGAAATCAAACAGAAGAACTTCCCTGAGTTCACTGATGAACTAGCAAAAGAATTTGGTTTTGAATCAGTAAGTGATTTTGAAACTAAAAACAAAGAAAGAATGGCGACTCAGAAGAAGCGTGAAGTAACTCAGAAGCTTCAGCAAGAAATTCTTGAAAAGCTAATTGAAGAGAATACTTTTGACGTTCCAAAAGCTCTTGTTGATGACCAGAAAGAGTCTGTAAAAGAAGAACTTTCTCGTAATCTTAAGCAACAAGGTTTTAACGATCAAATGATCGGTCTTTATTTTGAGCGTTGGGATGCTGATGTTACTCAGAAAGCCCTTTTTCAAGTTCGTTCAGGACTTATCCTTGATAGACTTGCTAAAAAATACAACATTGAATCAACTGAAGCTGATCTAGATGCTAAAATTGAAGAAATGGTTGCTCAGTCAGGTATGAAAAAAGAGGAAATCGCTAAGTTCTATAAATCAAATGAGAACGTTAAGCGTAACCTTATGTACGCCATCCGCGAGGAAAAAACTTTCGAGGCCCTGATGAAGGATATGAAAGTTTCTTAAGTAATTTACGACTTCTGCTCCCTCTCTTAGAGGGGGAGCAGTTTTCCCACCAAAAGCCTCTCACCAATCTCATTCGACATTTTCCATCTCTAAAATAAACCATTACTTCTTTTTCTGAATAAATCGTCTTAGTGATTTCTCCTTGAGGGACAAATTCATTCGTGGGCATTCCTGGCGCTCTCGCCCTGTCTACGTTTAAGCCTGAACAAAAGAATAACGCCAGTACAATGATGGCCTTATATCTTCTGACTAAAAAGAAACCAACCATTATCAAAAAAATGATGTTCACTTCCATGGCCGTAAACTGGAGAGTGATAGAAGAGCAAAAATTCACCAGCTTTTGCATGATTCCCAAGAGTGATATTCCCAGATGCAATTGCCAGTCCCAGAGCGGGAACGACATAAGAAAAAGTAGTGGCATAAGAATTGTGAAGCCCAAGTTTAGGAGAGGGGAGAATAAGAGAAGAAGAAAAGAAATATCTGAGTTCTGAAAGTAGGCGAGAAGAATTTGTCCCATAAAAAACCAGATAATGAGGCCACCGCCTCTTACTCCTGAATAGATGATTCCCAGAAATAAAAAACTATAGGTGAAACTTAGAGTACTGCTTTGGAAGGAACCAAAGAAGATATCTACGATGAGTGCAGCAGCAAATCCGCTCTTTAAACCCAGAACCTTTTGATGGCCTTTAATGAGGAGCATTCGCTTCAAGGCCGCCATTCCCGGAAGAAAGGACAGAGCAATTCCTAATAAAATTATAACTGGCAAATGATAGCTCGGTTTAAGGAGCTTCATGAGTGGCGCCATGACTGCACTTAAATGAAACCCTGAAGGAGTGAACAGATGGTTTAGCCCCAGCTTCTGGTAATGATCCTTCATCATACGGGAGAGGGGAGCGGATCTACCGGTGAGAATTGATTCCCAAAGTTTGAGAAGCTCCAGTTCATCTTTGGTTACTTTGCTCCGGGCCTCTTTAAAACTTTCGAGTTTAACGACCCGATCATACCTAAAGTAGGGCTTTATAGTCCGCACTTCCTGAATCTTCTGAAGGGTTAAGAGGGCGAGGGTTATGGCCAGTATAGAGAGAATCCAAGGTTTACTCATAGAGCGGTTAGGAGCAAAGAATATGCCGCCACTAATGAGTGTAAGCCTCAGAAATCATAGGTGATTGATGATGAGCGCCAAATAGATTTCCTTGCTTCTCGGCAATAAAAGGAGTACTTACTGGCCATGTTGGAAATGAGCATCAAGAGTCTTCTTCCTCAGATACAAAACTGGTTGGAAGAAGATGACTTAACCAGAAACTATCATTACGTTCGTTCACTGCCTACTCACGCAGTAAAACTGCAGTTGAAAGTGAAATCTCCTCTCATCCTTGCAGGTACAGATTATCTCGCGGCGACCTTTATTGCTTTAGGAGGTGAAAATCAGTTTTCATTTCTTAAGGAGTTTGAAGGGAAAAAACTTGAGACAGGAACCATTATAGATTTTCCAAAAACGATGCCTTTTAATCTGGCGGTGACTGGAGAAAGACTAGGATTGAATCTTCTTCAACACGCTAGTTCCATTGCCACCTGGACTGAAAAGCATGTGGCCTTGGCCAAAAATAAAAACATTAAAATTCTCGATACCCGAAAAACCACCCCTGGATTACGTACCCTCGAAAAGTATGCGGTACGAATGGGTGGCGGCTTCAATCATCGTTTAGGTCAAACGGATACCTGGATGATTAAAGATAATCATAAAACATCACTTGGTGGTCTTGCAGGGGCCTGGAATTTTTTTCAGGATCAGGGTGCGTTCTACAATAATACGGTTGTAGAAATACATTCTCTGGAAGAATTAAAAGAAGCCATTAAACTTGGCTGCACAAATGTGATGTTGGATAACTTCTCTCCAAGTGAAGTTAATGAAGCTGTTAAATTAAAAAAAACAGGAATGACCTTTGAGGTTTCCGGTGGGTTAAACCTATCCAGTATGAGTGAATATCTCCTGGATGGAGTCGATGCTCTTAGTATGGGCTCAATTACTTACTCAGCTCCGAGAGTGGATCTCTCTTTAAAATTTCAAACTATATGAAAGATTACAACACTGAAGTCCTCATTATTGGCACAGGTATCGCAGGTCTTGCGACCGCCATCAAACTTGCCGAAAATAAAAAAAATATTACGATTGTAACTCGTGAGAAAAAACCCGAGATCACTAATACTTATTGGGCACAGGGTGGGATCATCTATAGTCCAAAGGATTTAAATGATCGTGAAGATTTAATTCAGGATATTATGAAAGCTTCGGCTTTCACTTCTAATATTGAAGCTGCGAAAGTTCTCGCTACTCGTTCTGCTGAAATTATCGATGAACTCTTAATTCATAAATCCAATACTGAGTTTGCTAAAGATGCCGAGGGAGAGTTGCTCTTTACCCGAGAGGCGGCCCATTCTCGGGAGCGGATCATTTATAAAGGTGATATGACCGGGAAAGCGATTCAAATTTCCTTGTTAAACTATCTGGCAGATCAGACTAAGTTTCCGAATGTTACCTTTCTGACTTCACATACAGCGATCGATCTTATTACCCCTAACCATCACGGTGTAGAAATCACCCAACGCTATGAAGAGAATCAAGTCTTAGGTGCCTATGTTCTGGATCAGGAATCGAAAGAAGTAAGAAAAATACTGGCCCGGGCCACTGTGCTTGCAACAGGTGGAATTGGGGCCCTCTATCTTCACCATTCAAATGCTGAAGGAGCTCGAGGCGATGGCCATGCCATGGCCCATAGAGCAGGTGCTTACGTTTCTAATATGGAGTTTATCCAGTTCCATCCAACAACTTTTTACAACAGGTCTTCTCACCGACGTTTCTTAGTTTCAGAAGCGGTTCGTGGTGAAGGTGGTCGTCTTATCAATTCTAAAGGCGAAGCCTTTATGAAAAAGTATCACCCTGATGCAGAACTTGCTCCTCGTGATATCGTTGCCAGGGCGATCTTGGAAGAGATGATCAGTTCAAAAGACGACTGTGTTTATCTCGATATTACTCATAAAGATGAAAGCTATTTAAGAAATCGTTTTCCTACCATCAATGCTTATTGCCTGGAAAACCAGGTTGATATGACTAAGGTTGCGATACCAGTCGTGCCAGCTGCACACTACACTTGTGGTGGAGTAAAAACAGATATCAAGGGAAGAACCAACCTCAAAAAGCTTTATGCTGTTGGTGAAGTTGCTTGTACTGGACTTCATGGTGCTAACCGGTTGGCATCTACCTCTTTATTGGAAGGCCTTACTTGGGGTTATATAGCTGGAGAAGATATCTTAACCACTATCCAGGAAACGGAAGATTACTCGCTCTCTAAAATTAAAGACTGGAATCAGGCCCATGAGGAAGTTGATTTGGCATTGATTGCTCAGGATCAAATGACTTTGAAACAGACCATGTGGAACTATGTGGGTCTTTCAAGATCTCAAAATAGATTGAACCGTGCTAGAGCGATGTTTATTGAATTACAGGATGAAATTTCAAGATTCTATAAAAATGCTCAACTGCATGATGAGTTGATCGGGCTTCGTAATGGAGTAGAAGTGGCCTTTATGGTTCTAAATGCTTCTCTTAGAAATAAGCAGTCAGTTGGATGTTTCTACTTAAAAAATAAATAAAAGCTTAAGTGTCGGACAGGGGTTTGAAGTACTTGTGTCCCAAAAGGGCCAGGTTTCGGCGGATGAAATTTCTACGCTTTAACACGAAGTTTGTTGGCCGCTTTGGATTCCAGCGACGAGGATTAGGAAGAATTGCCGCAAATAATTGGGCTTCCCCTTGAGTGAGTCTAATCGCAGGTTTATTCCAATAATAATGAGAAGCGGCTTCAGCTCCATAAACACCTGGACCTAACTCCACCACATTTAAATAAACTTCCAGAATCCGTCTCTTGTCCCAAAATGTTTCAATCAATAAAGTAAAATAAGCCTCTAATCCTTTACGAAGATAAGTACGTGAAGGGTAAAGGAAAACGTTTTTAGCAGTTTGTTGGGTAATAGTAGAAGCTCCAACTTTTGTCTTACGCTTTTTATTCGCTTCCACTGCTCGTCCAATCGCCTCAAAATCAAAGCCAAAATGGGAAAGGAATTTAGGATCTTCAGAAGCGATAACGGCCTTTTGTAGGTGAGGGGAGATTTCTTCGATTTGGGTCCAGTTTTTATGGATTGACACCCACTTACCGTCAAGACCGTATTCAATTGCCCGAATCATAACTAAGGGAGTGCCGTAGATAGGCATCCAACGATAAAAAATTACACTTAAAGTAGTCGATACAAAAAAGGCGCAGATACTCCACAAAACGACTTTGCGTAGTTTGTTTAGCGCCGGTCTGGCCTTTGCATATTTTCGTCGGATATAGCCCATATAAAACTGATTATATTACGTTCTTGGAATTCCGTAAAATACTGTGTTTTTTTTACAGAGTCTATGAATATGGGGAATGACTTTTCCCTTGGAATCCTCTAGAAACATAAAATTATTTATACATAGGTGATTCATGAATACAGATCAAAAGAAATTTCAAGAGAAGTCAATTTTCTTCGCGTCCCTAGGTTGTTCAAAAAACCTGGTGGATTCCCAGGTAATGCTTGGACATTTAAAGCTTGATGGCTTTACTGTCGCAGAATCTCCGGATAATGCGGAAGTTATTATTGTTAATACCTGCTCTTTTGTTGAAGCTGCCAAGGTTGAATCGATTGAGACTGTGCTTGATCTGGCTTCTTATAAAGAAGACGGAAATTGCAAGGCCCTGGTTATGTCAGGATGTATGGCCCAGCGATATTCCCATGAATTAGAAAATGAAATGCCGGAAGTTGATATGTTTATCGGTACCGGCGAATACCACAAAATTGTTCCACTTCTACGCGCTATGGAAGAAGGCAAACTCGAAAAGAAATCATTTGTGGAAATTCCACGCTATATTCATACAGAGTTTGATCCGCGCTTAAATACCTCGCCTTCTTATATGGCGTGGTTAAAGATTTCAGAAGGATGTAATAGAAACTGCACTTTCTGTATTATTCCAACTCTTCGCGGGAAGCTTCGCTCCCGTACTGTTGATTCATTAGTAAAAGAAGCTGAGCAATTGGCGGCCACAGGAGTTCGTGAGTTAAATCTAATCTCTCAAGACTTCTCTGATTACGGGGTAGATCTTGAAGGCGGCGGTAAAAAAGACGGCAAAAATCCGATGATCTATGAGCTTCTCTCTCGTCTTGAGAAAGTGGAAGGGATTGATTGGGTTCGTGTATTTTACTTCTATCCAGATGATCTAACAGAAGATGTGATGGACCTTATGGCCTCATCTACTAAAATTACCAAATATCTTGATATGCCAGTTCAGCATTTTGCTGATGGCGTTCTAAAGCGCATGAATCGTCGTGTAACAGAAGAAGTGATTCACCAGAAAATTAAAACTCTTCGTGAGAAGATTCCAGGCATCGTGCTTAGAACGTCGATCATCGTGGGTTTTCCTGGTGAAACAGAAGAAGATTTTCAAGCTCTTCTTAGAGGCGTAAAAACTGCTCGCTTTAATCATTTGGGAGTATTCAAGTACTCTGATGAAGAAGGCACTCCGGCCGTTCGTTTGAAAGATAAAGTTTCTCAAGACGTTATTGATGATAGATTCGAGCAGCTTTATGAAGTTCAAAGAGAAATTGCTCGTGAACTTAACCAGGAATATCTGGGCAAAGTTATTGAGGTACTGGTTGAAGGTGCTCATGAAGAAACCGATCTTCTATTACAAGGTCGCCATGCAGGTCAGGCCCCTGATATTGATGGGAAAGTCATTATTAATGATGGAATGGCGAAGGCTGGAGACATTGTTAAAGTAGAAATCACGGATGTTCTTGATTACGACCTGGTCGGAAGAATTGTTTAAAGTAATCTAAAGATCCCAATTCATCGTCTATAATTTTTTCTTTCCTTGTACGGACACGACTCATGTAGTGATAGTGTCCGCTCATTACACTCATCAAGGAAAATCCCATGAAATACTTGCTACTCGCTTTAGCCTTAGTCTTAAGCTCAACTGCCTTTGCCAATAACGAAACATACACAATGTTCTGTGGAAACAGAGCTGCTCTTACTAAGCTTGCTAATGAGCAAGGTATAGAGATGACCACCGAAGAACTAAAAGAAATCACGGAAACACGTGCCCCTGTTCTTGATATCCTGAAAAATGGTAATGCTGGCATTCAAAGAGTGCTGGAACAGGGTGAAGCTCAGGATACTGGTGCTTTCGGTGTTCTCATTGCTTGCGGGGTGATTAACGAAATGAAGGATCTCATTAAGAAGCAAGGCTGTACCGATCTCGTTACCAATAGGGCAGTTAAAGATAATGGCGGAATCGCTGCTTGCGAAGAAGTGATGGCAAGACTCCCGCGCTCTTAATTCAAAAAAACCGGGGAAGAACTCCCCGGTTTGATATGTAATTTCTAAAGTTCGCAAGCACCAAGATAGTCATCGTGTTTCTTGTGAGCATTCAATGCCGGACAGGCAATGACGATGGTGTGTGGAGTTCCACTGCTTGTCATGTGACAAATTTTAACCTTCGATTGCATTCCCACAACCTGGTTCTTTTTGACTAATTTAGTAACATGCAGATACTGTTCGCCCAAATCGGCACACTTGTTGGAAGCGGCTTCAGCAATAGTAGGCGCAGGCACCTCAGGATCGATAGTGATAATAGGTCCGCTGCCATCAGGAGGGTTGAGCCATAAATCAGGATTGGCCACACATTCAGCAAATACCGGTTCGCCCACGCTATCTACTCCTTCTAAATAGGCAGGCTGACAGATATCGGGAAGAGCTTGGCAGGATGGGAGATCAGTTGCCTTAGAACAGTAAGCATCAGCCCCAGCAATGAATTCTTCCGTCGGATAAAAGTCATCAGGGTTACAAGAGACCAGAAAAACGGAACAGAGGAGTAACAGACAAACTTGTCCTTGTCGAAAGTTACTATGTTTCATAAGAACTCCAGAAGAAGGTACTAAGACCTTGCGACTTTTTCGATATCGTTTTTCCATAAACGTGCAGCTTCAGAAAACGTCCAACAACTCTATCGAAAAAAAAGATACATAATCCTATTGTATCCGGCATTAAGGCCAGTGCTCGCTAATTTTGATTTTTGAAATAAATCCAAGCCTTAGGTTGAGAGCCAAGTGATTGTGTTTACAAGATATGAAAAAAATTCAACATCGTGAGTTTCTAATAGATCAAAATTCCATTTGTAATAGAATCTCCCAATACACCCCATACAGGATTCAATATGAAGCTTCTATCTACGGCTCTTTTAGGACTTATTACAATTTCAAGCATGGCCCATGCAAGTAATGGCCATAATATCAAGGTTATTGACGGTGGAACTGCCCATTGTAAAACTAAAGCTGATGTTTATCGACATAAGTTTGGTGCATATCAGACTCGTTTGAAATCCATAATTGTAGATCGTGATTTTGCCGAAGTGAATATTGAAACAAGTTTTCTAGCTTGTGTTGAAGAAGATGGGAAAGTTGGTTTTAAGTCAGTCAGACCCTATGATTCATTCAGTTATCAATCTTTGACTTTTAATAATGGTATTCAGACGGTCGAGGTCAGACCAGAACTTATCAAGATGATTTCCTATAAAGATGGTGTTTACAAAAAAATAGCCGACCTAAAACTCGATAATAAGCAGAAACAGATAGTTAAATTAAAATTAAAAATTGATGACATATTATCGGCCAAAGACCAGGAAGATCTGGAAAATGGCAAAATCGTTCTGGGGAATTTTGATTATTCCCTTCAGAAGTTCATTAGAGTTGGCGATGACAAGACTTTAAGACCAATGTCGTTTGGGTCTTTCCGGATTCATTTCAAAGCGGTTATAGACAGAGACTACAGCTTGAAAATTATTGGTCTTTAAAGTTTTTGATATTGAGCCTAGTTTCTAGTTCTTGGATCTCTTCACTAAGCTTGTTATTTTTCGCCTCATGAAGTTTGTAATGAAGAAGGCCATAGGCCTGTTTGTCTTTTAAGTCTTTCGTCAGAAGCTTTGTTTCCATCTGAGCTAGACCGAGTTCTACTTCCTTCACCTGTGCGGAGAGTTCCTTGAAACGAAAATCAATCTGCTGATAGAGGTCGTTAATGAGTGCTGAAGTCTGAGTGACCACGGCCTTAACAATAACTTCATCTTCTGGGCGTTGTTTCTTGGAAAAAAAGCGGTCAAACATATAGAACTCCTCTCCTCCTATCATAGAGCAAAATGACTTCTGAAGCTTTCGAGGCAAGAATCTCCTAGTAGGTCACAAGGCCATTTCACCTTAAACTAATCACATGCAAATTTAAGGAGTTATCTGGTGAAAAAACTGATTATTATTCTCAGCTTATGTCTATGTTTCAATGCAATTGCTCAAGAGAATGTTGAGCCAGGCTGGAAATCTAAGTTGAGAGATGTCATTACCCAGGTGGCCGGAGTAGATTGGAGCAACAAGCTTTTAGGTTCTGCTCCTGTCGCTGAAGCTTCACCCATTGCCATGCCAGAAATTCCTGTTCAACTAAAAAGCACCACTGATGTTACTAGCTACACCAAAAAAATTAAAGAGCCGACGGAGTTTGATAAGCTTCCCAAGGAAAGACAAAGACAATTTGATTATAAGTTTATTGAAGAACTATTTTTAGTAACTCGTAAAACGGATGCGAAAGATGAAGATCTCGCTAATTGGCTCAACACTCTTGATCAGGGCGGATCTCGCGAAGGTATTTATCAGGCCCTGGTTTTAGATGAAGTTTATAATGGCCTTGAAAGTATTCCTGAAAAGCCAACAGAACAGCTTTTAGATTTCAGTTTGCATTTTAGCGAAGTTTTCCTTAATCAAACTTTTAATAAAGAATCTTTGAATCAGCTCAATCTATATTCCATAAAAAGAATTTTAACCGAGAAGGGTTTAGATCTTATTGAGTATTATGAAGTAAAAGATCTGGATATGTTCTATCGTTGGTACGCAAATTTTTCTGCCGACCTGGCCAAGAAACACGGCGTCCATTTAAAGTCTCAAGTTCGCAGTGAACCTTCAGCTGCTTATCACTATGAATGGGCGAAGAGCATGCCAGTCCAGCACATTAAGTCCGAATACATCATTAAGCTGCATGCGGTGATGAACGGTCAGCAGCTTTTCTAATCGAAGAAAGGGTTTTCTATTTCAAAGAGCGAATGGAGTAGGCGTTCAACACCGAGAGCGATCCCGGCCGAAGGTGGATAACCTTGCACCATCGTTTGATAAAAGCGTTTTGGCTCCGGCAGTTGATAGTGATAGAGCTTTTGTTTTAGTTCATTCTGACTTTCAAAACGTTTTCTTTGTTCCTGTGCATCCGTGAGTTCATTGAAGCAATTACAAAGTTCAATCCCATCAATATAAACCTCAAAACGCTCGCATACTCTTGAATCACTTTCTTTAAGCGTGGAAAGAGCACTGAGAGGTGCTGGGAATTCTGTAATCATCAGAACTGGATACTGAGTAAGCTTAGGTTCAATTTTATTTAAATAGAGTAGAAAGAAGTAATCATCCCATTCGAGTTTAATATCAGGGACAGGAACATCAGGATAATTTTTTAGAAGTTTAGTTATGGAATCGACATCCAGATAATTTAATATATCAATTTGGAGCACTTCCAGAAAAAGCTCCTGCATGGTTTTTTTGATCATCTGTGGTTTTTTAATTTTTAAAGGGAAGTTTCTTTTTTCACCTTCTTCAATAACATAACCTATAAGACCCTCTACATCTTGCATGATGCTTTCATAACGCTCCTGTTTTCGATACCACTCAAGCATTAAAAACTGTGAACGATGAATAGGAGAGTCAGGCTCATCTCTAAAGCAATAAGATAGCGTGAAAATCTTATTGAAGTCTTCGTCACCCGCTAATAGTTCTTTCATGCAGAACTCAGGTGAAGTATGAAGATATAGAGGCTTTAATTTTGTTTGATGAACTGAATAAAGTTGAAATGGGTGAATATGGACTTCCATCCCTGGATTTTCTACGGCGGGGGGAGTTAAGACATCTAAGAAGCCTTGCCCCTGGAAATAGTTTCGAATAATCTGAATGAGTTCAAATTGGTAACGACGACGCATGGACTTCCACCGAATAAAACAATTAATTCAAACAGAGCATACCCTCCATGACCATGAGTGGAAAGGGGCGGTGGTTTTTTTGTTTAATGAAGACTACGTTTTCTTTATTAAGCGCTCTGAAAAAATGCCAACCCATGGCGGCCAGATGGCCTTTGTTGGCGGGCATAAACAGTCCGGAGAAACAGACCCCTGGATTGTGGCACAAAGAGAATTTGAAGAAGAAACCAGTCTCGGCCGTGAGCACCTGGAATTTTTAGGCTATCTCCCGATCGTTATGACGGCGAGGCTCCAGCCCATTGTTCCTGTTCTTTCCAAATTGCTAATAACCACAGATGAATTCTTACAATCAGTGAAGAGTAACGGTGAATGGGACGATGTCGTTGTTTACCCTTGGCACGACTTGATTAAAGAAGAGCTCTGGGAATTTGCATGGCGAAATGGCTTCACTAAAACACCTGTTCTCTATCATCCCATCCGTAGCGGGACATTCCTTACTTTGACTAAGAATTTTAAAGCTCACTTATTGTGGGGGGCAACAGCTGGTATGGTTTGGGATTTCTTACGACTTTACTATGGGTCTTCTGAAAGATAATACTAGCTTGCATTAAAAGGACTCATCATGGATTTTCAAAATATCGTATTGGAAAATATTGAAGTTTACGTCAGCGGATTCATCGTACTCGGTGGGGCCCTTTTCTATTATTTGCAGCGCCTTAAGAATGCTGAAAAGAAATTAGAAGATAAAATTCATAAAATTGAAGAGAAGATAGAAGGCAAACTAGAAGAAAAGAAAGTTCCGCCAGTCGAAATTCCTAAAGTCACCTGGTCAGAGCGCCTAAGTCTTGGTTTATCAAAATCTCGTTCAGAAGTTTGGGGAAAAATCGGAAATTTATTTTCTGGTCCGGCCCCTGCCCTCGATGAAATTGAAGAAGTGCTTTATACCGCCGACATCCCAACTGGAATGGTTCAGCAGCTTCTAGGTAAACTAGAAGGTGAAGGGAAAGGTAAAACGGCCGATGAAATCCAGGAATTAGTTTTTGGTTTCATGAAAAATAAAATGGAACCCGTTCAAAAAGATATCCACCAGGATGTTTTCAATTTTAATGCTTCAGAAAAAAAGACCCGCGTCTTTATGATTGTAGGGGTTAATGGCGCCGGTAAAACCACGACCATTGGTAAGCTTGCGACAAAGCTTAAAGGTCAGGGGGCAAAAGTTATCGTGGGTGCCTGTGATACGTTTCGGGCCGCAGCGGTCGATCAGCTCCAGGTTTGGTGTGATCGGGCGGGTGTAGATATGGTCCGGGCAAAAGATGGGGCCGATCCAAGTGGTGTAGCTTATGACGCAGTTGCTAAGGCTTACTCCGGAAATTACGATTATTGCCTGATTGATACTGCCGGAAGACTTCATACCAACCAAAACCTAATGGAAGAGCTGACCAAAACTAAGCGGGTTATGAGCAAAATTAATCCTGAGGCTCCTCAGGAAGTTTTATTAGTATTAGATGCGATCACCGGCCAGAATGCTTTAAAGCAGGCCCAGGAATTCAATAAAGCGCTTCAACTTACTGGAATTATATTCACAAAATGCGATGGTTCGGCGAAAGCTGGCAGTGCCGTGGGAATTGTCGACCAACTTCAAGTTCCTATTACCTATATAGGAGTTGGAGAGTCGGTAGAGGATTTACACCTATTTGATCTTGATCTTTACCTTAAAACTTTAGTTGGCCTCGAGGCTCCTTAAGCTCTTGAAAACAGGACGGTTAACTCACCGTCTTCATTGACTTTTTTTAGGCCCTCAACTAACCTTATCTTTATGACCGAAAGTCAGGATCAAGAGTTTAATGTTTTAGGGTGCAAGGTCAAATACAGGCCTTCACTTAACGATAGTCACAATGCAAAGGCAGTGATTGATCTTGTTATGCTGGAAATCCAGGAACTCAAGAACAAGCGGCCTATGCTTAGAGATACTGATGTTGCTGTTTTAGTAGCACTAAAAATGGCGACGGAAAAATTAGAGCTAGAGGATGAGTATAAGAACAACATCCTCAAACTTGAAGAATCTCTGGAGACGGCCCTTCAAGCTATGAGTAGTCTTGAAGAGAACTAATTGATGGATAAGGAAAGTCTTAGACTAGAAATTCTCTCTAAGCTTTCTTCATTGTCTAACGACACCATTCAATCTTTAAGTTTTTCGTTAACTAATCAACTCATTAAATTATTCTCTTCTCTTCCTGAACTTCAAAGTCATGTTGGTGCTGGTTATTTGCCGTTAAAAGCGGAAATCGCTCCGGTTTATCAGGAACTCCTTCGGGCCGTTCCATTAATCATGAGCTATCCGGTTTTAATTGAGGGTGAGATGACCTTCGGTATCCCGAATGGGATGCCACGAGGAACAACCTGGCTTGAACCGCCTTACAACCTTACAGAACCTCAGTGGTTTTTAGTCCCGGGAGTCGGCTTTGATTTATCTGGGGCCCGCTTAGGAAGAGGTAAGGGGTACTACGATCGCTATCTGTCAGAGAGCCAACATTTAAAGATTGGGCTCGCTTGGACGGAGCAACTTGTTGACAAGATTCCAGTAGAACAGCACGACTGTTTTATGGATTATATAATAACAGAAGATTTTTGTTGGGACGTAAACCGACAGGAAAGATTTTAAGGGGAAAATATGAGTCCAATCATGATGGCCGTCGTTGGCGTGGTTGTTGGAGCAGTTTTAGCTTACGTTTTAGTAAGTATCAAAAATGCAGCAGCAATGAAGTCCAAAGCGGGTGCGGCCGAAGATATTGTGAAAAAAGCTGAGGCACAGGCTGAAGAAATTAAGAAAAAAGCTGAAGACCGTGCAAAACAAATCGTTCGAGATGAAAAAAATCAACTTGAAAACGAAATGGAAAAAAAGAAAAAACATTTAACTGATTTTGAACGAGGCTTAACTAAGAAAGAAGTGGCCTTGGAACAAAAGACTGAACAAGTCCAAAAAGAAACAGAAAAAGTTAAAGCGAAAGAAACTGAAATTGAAACTCGTGTTCAAAAACTTGATCTTGAACTTAAAAAGAATCAGGAAATTCAGGAAGATCTTGCTAACAAACTAACTCAAGTTGCGGGCCTTACTAAGGACCAGGCAAAGAATGAACTCATTGCTCAAGTTGAAGAAGAAGCTCGTCTTGATGCTGCTAAGAAAGTTAAGCGCATTGAAGAAGAGGCCAATGAAGAAGCTGAGAAAAGATCGAAGCGTATTGTTGGTATCGCTATTCAACGCTTTGCTGGTGAATACGTTGCTGAACAAACCATTTCGTCAGTAGAAATTTCTGATGATGGTGTTAAAGGGCGTTTGATTGGTCGTGAAGGTCGTAACATCCGTGCTTTCGAGCAAATTTGCGGCGTGGATCTGATCATCGATGATACTCCAGGTGTTGTGACGATTTCTTCTTTTAACGTTGTTCGAAAAGAAATCTCTCGTATGACGATTGAGCGTTTGATCGCTGATGGTCGTATTCATCCGGCGAAAATTGAAGAATTCTATGACAAGTGTAAGCACGAATTCGAATCCCGCCTTCGTGAACTTGGGGAAAAAGCTCAGATGGAAATCGGTGTTCACGGTATCCACCCTGAAATCCTTAAACTGATCGGTGCCCTTAACTGGCGTACTTCTTACACTCAAAACCAATATCAGCATGCTCTGGAAACAGCTTTCTTAGCTGGTAATATGGCCGCTGAACTTGGTCTTAACGTAAAACAAGCTCGTCGTGCCGGTCTTATGCACGATATTGGTAAAGTTCTGGATGCTTCTGCAGAAGGTTCTCACGCTGTTATCGGTGCTGACTTTGCGAAGAAATATGGAGAGTCTCCGGATATCGTTCACGCTATTCGTGCTCACCATGACGATGAAAAACCTGAATCAGTTCTTGCTCACCTGGTTGCTGCCGGAGATGCTCTTTCTGGTGCTCGTCCAGGCGCTCGTAAGGCCCTTAAAGAGTCTTATGTATCTCGTCTTTCTGATATCGAAAAGATTGTTAATGGCTTTGAAGGTGTTCACCGCTCATACGCTATTTCAGCTGGTCGTGAAGTTCGCGTGCTGGTTGAAAACGAAAAAGTATCTGATGAACAAACCATCATGCTTTCACGTGACATCGCTCGCAAGATTGAGCAGGAGATGTCTTATCCTGGAACCATTAAAGTTTCAGTGATTCGTGAAACACGTGCCGTAGGTATCGCTAAGTAAGGAAGAGCAGGGGAGGAATTATGGAAAAGTGTGCTATTGTCACTGGTTCCTCCTCTGGTCTCGGTCTTGAGATTTCCAAAACCCTTCTCTTTAACGGTTACACCGTCTTTGGGGGTTCCCGCTCTGGAACCCCAATCGAACATGACAATTTTTACGATGTTGAACTCGATATAACTTCTGAAGAATCAGTTACTGAATTTTATGAAACGGTAAAAGAGTTTACCGATGGAGTTCATATCCTGGTGAATAACGCCGGCTTTTATGAGATTTCGCCGATTGGTGAGACATCTACTGAAAGCTTCGAAAATCATCTGGCAACTAATACTCTTGGTCCTTTTTTAATGCTTCAGGGATTGGAGCCATTTTTAGTTAAAGGCGAGACTCATATTATTTCAATTCTCTCAACTGCCGCTCAATATGGTTATCCTAATGTCGCGGGTTACAGTGCTTCGAAGTTCGGGCAACTTGGGCTTCTTCAGTCACTGAAAAAAGAATGGAAAGATTATAAAGTGCGCTTCACTAATCTTTTCCCCGGAGCGATTGATACTCCTTTATGGGATAAAGTCGGAACCCGTCTGGCGCGTGATAAAATGTTGAAAACTTCGGATTTTATTTCAGTTTTTAATTACATTGTGACAGCTCCTACGACCATTCAATTCCCTGAAATAACTTTCCTTCATAAAGAAGGATTTTTGGAATGATTCTCTTTATTCCTCCCAAAAGAAAACTAATTGATCTCGTCTTACTTTTGTTTTTTCTTGCTGCTTTTTATTTCATTTATCCCCATCTTGAAGCTTTGACCCTTTTTGCTTTTGGTTTTATCTGGAACTGGTCGGCTTCTAATGACCTAAATGATCTTTTCGAGCACAATAAGCGTTACCGCTTATCTCTTTTGAAGTTTGTTTATAATCTTCAAAGTTTATTTTTAAGACCAGTGAAGTCTGCTCCCATGTTCGTTCAAAAACTTGTTGCTGTCCTTCCTGCGGGAGCCTTCTGGGTGATAGTTATTTTTATCAATGAGAGTAATGTTCCATGGTGGCCTCCTTTCTTAGGCAGCCTGGCCTTTGAACTTTTACAAATTGACCCGAGTATTTTCAAAAAGAAAAAAGAAGTTCTATGAAACTCCTTCCCGTCTCCCTTGCTCTTTTTTACCGCCAGCTCGCAGATAACACCCTGGAAGTCTGGACTCAAATCCGTGAAGATGATGGACCCTATCATGGGCTCTTGGAGCTTCCTGGTGGCAAGATAGAACCGAATGAAGAACCTTTAATGGCAGCGGTAAGAGAAGTTGAAGAGGAAGTGGGAATCAGGATTAAACCAGAAGATGGAAGATTCATGGGGACTTACAGTAACCCTCTTCCAGGAAGAGTTATTTTATTAAATGTCTTCCTTTTCCCTGATCAAGGTTCCCTGAAGGGCAAAGGCCAGTGGCTCAAGATTGAGTTTAATAAATTAAGTGCCCCCTACGCGGGCCAAATTCCGCAGCCTAATCATCAGATCATTGATGATCTTTATCGCTCACTATATAGTAACCTCTATGAATAGCATTACCCAAATTTGTATCCATTTCTTCCTTTTATCCCTTGCCTTTGGAACTCAGTTTTTTGCACCTGTTGTAAGCACTAGTCTCACGGGGGTCGGATTTTATAAGCTAGGAACCTCGATTGTTTTAGGTTCCCTAGTCATGGCCTTTGGGGTGGATTATTTTATGGCGCCTGGCCTCACTCCTCTTGAGTGGTGGTGTTATGGAATTTTAGTCTTCTCCAATCTTCTTGGATCAGTTGCCCATCGTGACGATAAAACCTTGTTCATGTGGGGTCTCTACATACTGCAAGTGATAACTTTCAGTGTTCTCGTTTTTCATGTCTTCGCTTTTGACCCTATCTGGATCATGTTCTTTTTTATGAGCATGTGCCTTTTAGGTATGAGTAACTTCGCTATGTCTTTGGGGCATTACTACTTAGTAGTTCCTCACTTGTCAGTTGAGCCACTCATTTACTGTCTTTATATCTTATGGATCAGTTTTTTCTTAAAGATCATGTCTTCACTCGCCGTCTTCTTTTCCGTTGGAAAGCCTTACTTCGCCGAAGGTTCTCTTTTGGGGGACGGCTATATGTATAACTGGTTATTCCTGTCGATGCGTTACTTATGGGGATATGTTGCTCCTGTAATCCTGAGCTTTTTTACCTACCGTTTGTGTAGACTCCGTTCAACTCAGAGTGCGACAGGTGTCCTTTACATCGTAGAGTTTTTTGTTATTGTGGGCGAATTGATATCAGTTTATCTCATGGCCAAACACGGGTTACCACTATGATGGAAGTTCAAATTACCTGCAAATCTTGCGGTTCAAGTATCGAAGTTGTTCCTGATCACCAAGCGACCAAGGTTGCTTGTGAAGTCTGTAAAGAGATTCAGGAAGTTAAATTCACTCATGAACATGAAGAGGGAATTCTAAAAGATTGTCCGGTCTGTTCCCGTATGGATTTTTATAAACAGAAGGATTTCAATCGTAAAATTGGAGTCGCTTTATTTGTTATTGCCGCCATTCTTTCCATTTGGACTTATGGGATAAGTCTGGTGGTTTTATATTTGGTTGATCTCTTTTTGTTCAGAAAACTTGCCATGGTAGCTATCTGTTACAAGTGCAATACCAATTTTCGGAAGATTAAGAACATGGAAGAAATCAGGCCTTTTGATCACGAAATGCATGATCGGATTGTTTATTCCGATCAGGATTTTAAGGGCAAACCGCTATCCCATTAGAAAAAGAGCTAATCGGTATTTGTTTAATTGATTGCTCTTATTGCTATTTGTGATATAATAGAAGACGTAATTTTATTTACTTAACAGGAGCTAGTTCTTATAGAACCCCCGGCCGAATCGGCAACAGTCGCCTTCAAACTTCAACAAGCTGAACATTTATCATGAGTACGGAACAAGAGATTCTTATCCTTGGTGTTTCTCTATTACTTTCTGCCTTCTTCTCGGCATCTGAGGCAGCCTTACTGTCTTTGCCTCACGAGAAGGCCAAACAAATCGCTGAAGAGCATGGTTATGACTCTTGGGCGATGAAAAAATGGTTAGAAATTCCCAACGATATTTTGACCACCCTTTTGGTGGGTAATAACTTTTTTAACATTTTAATTGCCTCTCTCTCCACCAGTATCGCTCAAGGGTTTTTCTCAAATGATGCTATCGCGGTGAGTGTAGGGGTAACGACGGTTATCATCCTCATCTTTGGTGAAATTGCTCCTAAAACCATTGCTCGTGGAAATTCAGAGAAGTTTGCTCCCTTCAGCATTATGGTCCTTATGGGCTTCTTTTACATGATGTATCCAATTGTGAAAATTTTCACCAAGGTCATCCAGTTAGTCTTAGGGAAAAATGTTAATGTCCGCAGTCGTTTAGTTACTAAAGATGATATTGAAGTCATGGTGGAAATGGCGGAAGAAGAGCGGTCTATTGACTCTAAACAAATTGATCTTCTGAACTCAATTCTGGAATTTCCTTCAATCAAAGTGAAGGACATTATGGTTCCTCGCACTCAGATTAAGAGCTTGAAGAAGAATTCAAATTTCATGGATGTTATTAAGATGGTCCAGGAAATGGCCCACTCTCGCTATCCCGTTTATGATGAAAATTTAGATAATGTCATCGGCTTCCTCCATATTAAAGATCTTGTCTTCTCTAGTCCCGAAGAACAGAAAGATTTCGATATTTCTAAGTACGTTAAGCCTCCATTCTTTGTTTATGAACATATGAAAATTCAGGCGGTCTTTGATCACATGAATCGTAAAAAAGTTCACCTGGCCCTTGTGAAAGATGAAAATGGTATCGTTGTGGGAATGTTGACTCTTGAAGATATTATGGAAGAAATTTTCGGTGATATCCAAGATGAGCATGATGATGACGAAGATTTAATTCCAGGTATCGAGAATGCTGAAGGTATTACGGTTCCTTCAACTATTTCCCTGCGCGATCTTTATAACGAATACGATATTGAAATCCCTCTAAATGATAATTATTCAACCCTTAATGGCTTTCTCATGGAGCAGTTAGGTAATGGTTTTCCCAAGAAGGGCCATATTCTCATCTGGGACGGATTTTCATTCGAACTTGTTCGCGTTAAAAATTCGGAAATTAAAGAAGTTAAAATTAAATCAACTGCTAATACATATATGAGTGAAGCTGATAGTTCTAAAAAAAAGAATGAAGCTCAGAAGCATGACCATCACCCTGCAATTGGTGCAAAATAGGTCATGGACCATAAAATCTTCCCAGTATGTGTGATAGGTGGAGGTTCGGCCGGTACGATGGCCGTTCTGAGAACTGTTTTAAATAATGACGAATGTCTCTTCTTTCCCGGATCCCCAAAAGATAAAAAGCGATCTCGTGATTTATGGGTGAGGAAGGTTGAGAATATCCCGGGTCACTTTCAATATAAGCGCGGCATTCAGGAACCAAATCTTGAAACTCTGAAGTGGATTTCCGAATCCGATTTCAAGGATAAGCTCCATCAACAAAAAAATACCGGAGTCCTGAGTTTAAAAAAACAAGGCGATCACTTCGAGATTACCGATTCCAAGAACCAGATCCATTATGCTCAATATATTATTCTTTGCACTGGAGTGATGGATGTTCAGCCAGAAATCAAAGGTACCATTGAAACAGTTTTTGATTATGCCAACGCTCAGACGATTGATTACTGCCTGATTTGCGATGGTCATCATGTCCTCAATAAAAGAGCATCCGTTATCGGTCACGGTAACGGAGCCGCTTGGGCCGCAATTATGCTTCATGAACGATATCAACCGAAAGAATTCACCATTCTCACTAACGGAAAAAAACCAGAATTCCAGCCTGATACTCAGAAGCTTATTGATCATTACGGCATAAAAGTTAAAGAGGATTTCATCCTGGATGTCGTGGGTCAGGATAAAGGAAAAATCTTAGAAGGTTTTACTTTAGAAGATGGCACACTGATCGAAACAGATATCTGCTTCGTCTCAATGGGTATGATTATTTATAATGAATTGGCCAAACAGTTAGGAGCTGATCTCGACGACAGAGGCTTTGTTAAGGCCGAAGAGAGTGGTTTAACATCTGTTCCGGGGCTTTATGTTGCCGGTGATCTTAAGGCCAATACGAAAAAACAAATCTATACAGCTTGGGACTCGGCCGTGAATGCCGCAAATTCCATCAATATGAAAATTCGTTCAGCACGACGTCCTATTTAATTGGAATAATACAGACGTCGCCCAGGACTTTAGCGCGACAAGAAAGTCTTATTTCTTTGCCTTCTACAAATTCCTCTCCATGGACCTTGGTGAACTCATCTTTGAGGGCTTCAATGGTATTTTGTTCAATAACACCAGGAGCTTGTAGGTTCTCTTTGCCACTTATAACCTCTACACGGCATGCCCCACATGAACCCGAAAGGCACCCATGCGGTAACTCTTCTCCGCGGTCATAGAGAGCGTCGTAAAGAATCTCATTTTCATTTACTTCAAAAACTTTCGGGGTGTCTTTAATTGACACTCTGGGCATAAGATTCTTCCTTGTCAAAAACATCTGAGAGATTAATACTTCTCGCAAATAAGTTTAACTCAACTCATAATTTTGTCACCCGGTAAAACCGGTACGAGAGGAGAACTCTATGTTAACGCTTGAGAAAATGTACTCAATGGGCCACGAAGAAGTGGTTTTTGTTCAGGATAAATCCTGTGGTTTAAAAGCAATTGTTGGTATCCACGATACAACTCTTGGTCCAGCTCTAGGTGGAACAAGACTTTGGCCTTATGCCAATGAAGAAGAGGCATTAGTTGACGTTCTTCGTCTCTCTCGAGGAATGACCTATAAAAACGCTATTTCTGGATTAAATCTTGGTGGCGGTAAGGCCGTTATCATTGCTGATCCAAAAAATAAGAGCGAAGCTCTTTTCCGCTCATTTGGTCGTTTCATTGAATCTCTTAACGGCCGTTACATTACTGCAGAAGATGTGAACACAAACGTTGAAGATATTGAGCACATTTTCACTGAAACAAATCATGTGACTGGTGTTTCTCTTGCTAACGGCGGTTCAGGTAACCCATCTCCGTATACTGCTTTAGGTGTATTCCGCGGTATTGAAGCTTCTGTTACAAAAGTATTTGGTTCTCGCGACCTTAAAGGCAAAACAATTGCTCTTCAAGGTGCTGGTTCAGTAGGTTTCGAGCTTTCAAAACTTCTTAATGAAGTTGGTGCTAATATCATTTTCACAGATGTAAACGAGAAGAATATTCAGAGAATGAAAGATGCATTCCCAAATGCAAAATTCGTTTCTCCAACAGAAATCTTTGGTGTTGTTTGCGACATCTACACTCCATGTGCACTGGGTGCTTCAGTAAACGACGAAACAATTCCTCAGCTTAAAGCTAAGATAGTTTGTGGTGCTGCTAACAACCAACTTAAAGAAGATCGTCACGGATTGATCCTGAAAGAAAAAGGGATCCTTTATGCTCCTGATTACCTGGTTAATGCCGGCGGCGTAATGAACGTTTCAATTGAGTTTGAAGGTTGGGCAGATTCTAAGTCACGTCGTATGGTTGATACCATTTACGATAAGACTCTTGAAGTTTTTGCTATTTCTGATGAACAAAATATTCCAGTTAATAAGGCTGCCGATGTAATGGCAGAAATGAGAATTGAATCGATGAGAAGAATTAAAACTTCTTATCTTGGAAAAATCTCTCACCGTATGCCTGGTCAAAAAAGAAGATAATTTCACTCTGAAAGGCCCTCTCATGAGGGCCTTTTTTTTTGGCACCAATCATGCTTCTTAGTTTCCTGTCAGAAGGAGGCAATTATGAGGTTTGATGAAATTACAGGACGTTTGGGAAGCATCAAAAGCAGCATGCAACATTACTGGTCAAAATTGACCAGCCGAGAAACACCCACGCCCCCCCATATCGAAAACTACCACTATGAATCCCACCGAATTGATCAGTTTCCCACTGAATACAAAGTTGAACAAGACCGAGATCAATCCCACTTAATCGATGCCGGCATCTATGATGAAGACGAATATTCAGTGAATCGTTCGCGGAAGAGTACGGGGCAGCCGGAGTCGGGGGTGGAGTATCATTAAGGCAAGCTATTAAAATAATTTTGGACGTTAGTGAGTTCACCAGGAAGAATCCCATCATCTATAACGATGACTTCTTCAATGTTTCCATCGAAGCTCATTGGGAACATTGGGCCAGGCGAATAGCCTTGCGCTGCTGAATATGTGACTTCAATTTTATAGCGAGTTATTAGGTTAAAATTCGTATCGTGGTTAATAGCAGGTCCAACTCCATTTACTTTGGCACTAATCGTTTCCATATCAAAGTTATCATCTGCCAGAACACCTTTAAGCTTTATGTCGTTTTCAAAGAAAGAGTGGATAGCAGGGTCTGTAGGAACGGTTGAATCGACCTCTGAAGTAGGAGTTTCGAAAGCTATGAAAACTGTTTTTATATTGGACATAGAATCGATTAGATTCAATTGATCATTTCCTGGAGTGATTGAAGTCGCAGGGAGAGGCGCAAGGTTATTAAAGTCGCTCTTAACCCAGATTTTGATTTCTGGATATGTCACATAGTAGGAAGAAAGGCTGAGAGAAGAAAAGGTTAAAACAGCATCATTTCCTATAACGTCTGTAATACTTTCTCCTGGATCTAAAATAATACTGTTTACCGGAGGAAGCCCGGCCATATCGAAATGACTTCCGTCTAATGTTCGCTCAAAAACCAAGGTGTCCGAGTCCGGGCCAGGAACATAATCAAGATCATCAGTGCCTGCAGTGAAATCTAAAGCGATGCTAGGGGTTCCTGTTACTTTTACAACTTCAGAGAAGGTGAGAGTGACCGAAATTTTATCGCCGCTTACGTGAGTCTTCGCTCCTGAACCATTACGAGCAGAAATAGTCGGAGCTTCAGCATCAACAAGAATTCCAGGAGTAGCTTGAGGAGTAAATGAACCCGTTACGAGATTATTACCAAGATCACGGGCATAGGCTGTTGTTCCGTTATTAGCAAGAGTCGTGCCTACACTCACTCCATCATCATCGAAATCACCATCCTCAATTGGATAGCTGAAGGTATGTATTGTGTCTGTTTTATCGGCCGTCGCTTTTAAAACTTTTGTGGTTGAGGCTCCAACGGTAATAGGTATGCTAGGAAAGTTGGTATCACGCAGGATTGTAACTGCTTCAGAAAACTCTACAGTAAAAAGCAGATTTGTTCCGAACTTATAGGTACCAATAGGTGTCACTGGAGTTACTGATAAAACAGACGGTGCTACCGTATCAACTAAAATGCCTGTTGTTGTAAGAGGATCAAAGGTTAAGCCTGAAGCTGCAGGAGCATTTCCTGCCTGGTCGGTGACCGTTGCAGTTAAGATTGGAGTAATAACTACACCATCATTGTCATTACGACTTCCGAGCCCACTGCTGTCATTTCCAGACCCTCCATTCGGCCGGTGAGTTATCGCGGCTGTTTGTGCTCCCCCTGCATAGTAGAGAGGTACATTCACTCCTCCCACATCCATCGGAATCGTTCCACTCGTGTAACTTACTGGCTCATTCCAATTTACTGTGAAATTCATAATGGGACTTACTGTCGAGTAAGTTCTGTTTGCAGGTTGGTTAACACTGCTGATGAATGGTCTTACTCCATCAATCTTAGTGTTACTTATTTGCGTAACAGGTAAGGTGGTAGAAATGTTGGTGCCATAATTATCAGTGATGACCCCATCGTTAAGTTTAATACTACTTATTCCAATATTTCCGTCATCATCGATCTCTCCTTCCTGAATAACGTAACGGAAGATGAGTGCCGTTTGACCATCGCCTGATAGGTAGGGAACAGAAACGGTCTTATTATCAAAAGTTAGATCAATTGTTGGAACACCATCAGTTTGAGTTACTTTTAGACTGGTATTAAAATTAATGGTGATATCAAGTGATTGCCCTATGATCCATTTATTATCTAGGGCAGTACCCCAAGCGGCACTAGTGTCGTCAATATTACGAACGACCGAAATCGCTGCAGGTAGGACTGCGTTCACTATAACTCCTGAAGTGTCAGGAACTACAAATGAGTTGTTGTTGTAGGTGGTAGGGCCAACGGTGAAGCTAGTAAAAAAGCTTTTCCCAATGGGAGCCGTTCTATTGCCAATTGTTCCACCATTCTGAGTAAGTGAAGGAGCTACAGTGATTCCTGTCGCTACATCTCCCGGAGTAAGAGTGTAATTAAAAGTTAAAAACTTTGTTCCATGTCCTCCAGCATACTGGGCTTGACGGGTATTCGCTCCAATCGTGAGAGGAAGATAAGAAATATTAGGAGAAACTGTTGAAATATTAACTTCACGATTAAATTCGAGCACTACACTGAGTGTAGAACCTGCGAGATATGTACCTGCGGTTGGAACAGTGACACCCACGACATAGGGAGAGTCTCCGATGATTCTGATAATCGCCGTAGTATCGCGTGCAGCATTTGCTGTTTCAACGGCCAAAGTTAAATCTGCAGTATTCCCGGTTGAATCTTCAATCGAGCCTCCATTTAAATTTATAAGATTGGAAACAGAATCAAATCTACCATTAGCTCCCGCATCGTTAATTGTGACTTCATATGAGAAGATCAAATCTTTCGTCCCTGATCCTGATAAATACTCAAAATTGACAGTATTATTTCCAATATCAGCTTGAAAGTAAGGAGTACCAGTTACGACAACTGGTTCACTGAAAGTCATTCTAAAGAGCACATCATCCCCAGCACGGTAGTAACCAGGAAGACTATTGAAAACAAAACTGGAAATAGTGGGAACCACGGCATCGACTTCAAGATTTGACATGTTTGTTTGAGCTACACTTCCAACATCACAATTCGTTAGTGTTCCTCTGTCATCAAACTGAAGCACACTTCCATTAAGCTCAAGCGCATTGATGTCTATACCGTCCGGATCTTCTTCTGAAGCCTGAATGGTATAGCTAAAGCGAAGTTTTTTTGGAGTCGGTTGATCTACAAAATCGGCATAGCGAGTAGTGGAACCAATGGTTAAACGTAAGCGTGGAGAACCTGAGGTGGTATCCATAACAATATCGTAAGGGAATGAATAAATCAGAGAAACAACATCACCAGTGGTGTAGTTTTGGGTTGTCGGCGCCTCTAAGGTAAAGGAGTTGGTTGCAGGTTTATGACCTGAAATGAGACCTCCACCCGGAGCACTATCCTTGACCTGGCAAGAGGACACGAGGAAGAAAGCGAAAAGGAAAAGCGTCATGCTAAAGCTGTTCATGATCTCTTTATCGGCATTCTTAGGGTTGTCTCTTAAAACCTTAAGTTAGGAGGGGAAAAAAATGCCTTCTGCGAGTTTTAAAGGGGATAAAGAGTTAGAATGAATTATTCTTATGAAACTACTTCTACTCTTAAGTCTTTTATTTCAAGTAAGTTGCGCCACTAAGTACATAGTACCTGGAAACCGCTTCATGACTCCCGAGACCCAAGGTGGGGCTTTACGCGGGCAATTTGAACTCCAAATCACGAATGCTACTCAGATGGCCATTGATACCAGTAATGGAGATGCTGAAAACGGTGTTCTTTATGAGGAAACCTCGCGGGTCGGATTCTTGTTATCCAGTTCTTTTTTTGATTCATTTGATCTGTTTTGGGCGCACGTGGGAAGTGCGAACTCTTTAATCGGCGCCAAGGTTCAGTTCATAGGAGATCCAAGGATTTCTGGAAGTGCTGGCCATAAATTAGCAATAGCAGCTGCCATGGGCGGGAATGAACACGAAACAGATGATGAAACAGTTAAATTTGAATTGAGTGGGAAGGAGTTCATGCTTCTCTATGGATATCGTATAAATGCCAATATCCTTCCTTACTCCAACTTGTCTTATGCTAAATATGATTTTGAAGGCAATATCATTTCTTCAGATCCTCTGCTTAACGGGCTTAGACCAAAGCTTGAAACAACCGCCCTTTCTCTAAGCGGCGGGGTGGAACTCACTTACGACGTCTTCTTTGCCAAACTTGAGGGCACTTATCAACAATTAGAAACTACTGATACAAAGAATAAAAGCCGTCTGATTTTAGGGTATTCACTGGGCCTTAATTGGTAAGTGGAGGTTTTGTCCCTTCCTTGAGCCTACTTCACACTTCTTCTAGAATAGTATGTAGGAGAAACCGTTTTGAAACACTTACTAACTTTCTCTTTATCTCTTTTGGCCGCCAGTGGTTTGGCCCACGCTAAACTTGATTTCGAAGATGCTGCCTTTCCTGAGTTTGTGACATCCTCCCGTGCCTTGGCCATGGGGAACGCCTATATTAATAAGGTTGATGATTCTTGGTCTGCTTTCTATAACCCCGCAGGGCTTGGTACTGTTCGAAAACCTCAATTTCACATTGCTAATATTCATTTAGAAGCGAGTTCCGGTTTATTAAGTGCTGTGGGTGATGGTCCGGCAACGGCCATTCCAGGAAACTTCATTGATTCTTTTGATCCTGAAGAGATGAGAACCGCCTTGGCAAAAGATCAGGGAAAGCTTTCTCATTCAAGACTAAATTTTTTTCCTAACCTCACTGTCCGAGGTTTAACACTGGGATATCTTTTCTCCCAAAGAAATCGGGCCATTATTAATGATGATGTTGCCAATGAATTTGAAGTAGCAGAAAGAAGAGATCATGGACCAGTAATGGCCCTTAATGCTTCTTTATTTGGCGGTGTTTTAAAGCTCGGTGCCTCTGCTGTATATTTAAATCGCCGAGAACTTTATAAAGTCTTTGGACCCAGCGATCCTGTAAGTATTAATACTGAAGATGATTATCAAAGTGGAAGCAGTGTCCAAGTCACTGCTGGAACTAGACTAACTTTGCCTTTTACTTTTTTACCAACAATCTCCGCAGTTTTAAGAAATGCTACTGATAGCAGATTCTCAGGTGAAGACGGTGATGCGGGTGTTCCGGATAAAATTAAGCAAACTATTGATGTTGGTGCTTCCATCACTCCGCAGATTGGGAAAATAGCCAGACTTCACATCGAAGCGAACTTAAAAGACGTAAATAACGCCTATGATACTGACTATAAACGTCGAATGGCCGCCGGTGTAGAACTTGATTTTGCCCGAAGAATTTTCGTACGTGCCGGTTGGGGTGATGGTTGGGGCTCGGGAGGTATCGGAGTCAGATCCCGGACTTTCATTATGGATCTAACTACTTACGCTATTGATCGTTCCCTGGATGGTTTTCGTGAGGAAGAAGACCGCCGCTGGGTTCTATCCCTTTCTTCAGGCTTTTAATTTA
>DISW01000004.1 GCA_002422605.1 Bacteriovoracaceae bacterium UBA6200
GTGTTTCATCAACGATGTGTACCAGATTGGAGGTTAAAATGTTGAGTCATGTTGATGAAGAAAATCGTCCTCAAATGGTGGATGTAGGACAAAAAAAAGAATCCCAGCGAGAAGGATATGAAAAATCCCGCAACCATTTGAAATAATAAACTTCTTAAGTGCATGGTAACAAAAAGTAACCTCTCACCTAGTTTTTAAAGAGATTCACCACGTTCGCGAAGTTGTCCTGTTGAGGGAGCCTGATATTGAGTTCTTCAGTGACACCCTTAACATCATATCCGACCAATCTGAGATAAACCATAGTGGTCTTAAGCTGAGAGTGGCCAACAATGGCCATAACCTTGGCAACTGGAACACCCTGCAACATCAGTTGCGTGATAAAAGTTGCTCTTAAGTCATGGAAGCGAATTGGAGTGATTCCGATTTCGTGGCAAAAGTCTTTGAGAATCTTAGACTGAATTCCTGCTTCCCAGTCTGGGTATCTCTCCAGGATAGGAGAAGTAGGGGAGACAGCTTCAGACTTGAGATGTCTCAGAAAATTTTCTAGCTCACGAGAAATTGGGATTACGCGGTTAAGGGTACTCTTCGTTGGCCCCATCCCATTTTTTCTGTTCCAGCTTTTATTAACTGAAATGAATCCACTTTCAAAATCAACATCAGTCCATTGGAGAGCATAAAGCTCGCCTGTTCTCATCCCTGTGAGCAGGGCCAGAACCCAATGATTGTAAAAACGATGATTTCTTTTTTTTGCCTCAGCAAGGAGGGCGTGAATTTCAGTTTTGTTAAAAACAAGCTTTCTAGTTTCTGGGACTTTGACCTTAACTACTTTAGCAGGGTTCTTTGCAAGAATTCCTTCTTCCACCGCCATCGCGAAAATTCTTTTAATCTGTTTGAGGATACTTTTACGGGTACTCATGCCAATGTTGTCTGTCTGATTGAAAATTAAATTGTGGATGTCGGCCCCTGTGATTTTTTCCAAACTCTTATCATCTAAAACAGGATTGACCCATTTGTTGAAGTTCGCTTGGTAGCCAATCAAAGTGCTGTTTTTAAACTCAATTTTAATTCTCTCAAGACAAATTTTGACCCAATGGTTCCAAGTGTAGGTTTTTGGTGAGTCTCGTAATTTGTAGAGTTCTATTTTGAGACGAAGCTCTTCTCTTTTCGCAGCTGCGATGGACGAGATACCTCGCTTCTTTCTATTCACTTGTTTTCCATGAATGATAATTTTCGCATGAGCTTCGTAAAACGTTCTATTCTCTTGCGTGTAAGTACGAATGGCCATATTACGCCTCCTTTTTTATAAAAAGAGATTGTAATGCCATCGGAGTAAATCTCAGGTGTGCACCAAATTTGTGCGCTTCAATTTCACCGCGATGAACGCGAATTCTTAAAGCATTTGGACTAATTCCAAGATAAGCCGAAGCTTTCTTTGTTGTTAGCCATGGTGTGTTCTCGTCTTCTTTTTCGGCCCATATTTGATTTTCAAAGAGCACCTGAGAGGGAAGTTCCCTCTCAGAGTTAGTATTGTAGCCTTTGATACTCTTTTTGTAATGTTGTTTATCTACCATTCATTCTCCTGTTATTAAGTTGTTAGGAAAAAGTGAAGCCAATAAAATCCGCCTTAAATTCGGTGACGGATTTTTTCTCCCCCTCAGATGTGGTAAATTCTCGGACTTGGTTTTGGCCTCGCACAAAAATGGGCAGACCTTTTTTTAAATAAAGGTTGCAGTGCTCAGCCTGCTTGCCCCAAACTTTCACTGTGTGCCAGTGAGGCCTTCCTTCAATTTCACTTTCCTCAGCGACAGTAAAATTACAAGTCGGTTCTTGCTTTTGGGTATAGCGAAGCTCTGGATTTTTACCAAGCCTTCCAAAAATAATTTTCTTTTCAGTCATCTGTCGATCTCCTAGTTGATACCAAGCTTCTTTACGAGAAATTCTTCAAGGGTAAGCTTAGTCTCAGATTTTTTGTTGTACTCATCCAAGGCGCGTTCGACCTTTTCCATTCCTGTGAGGCTGTTCTCCTGAATTTTCTCGATGTCCTTGGCCGTGAGTTTAGGAAGGGCCATGAGGACAAGGTCTTTCAGGATAATTTCTTTGCCATAGGATTTGGAATTGGCCTGAGCTAGCAGATTTAAAATCATTTCTTTGCTCTCTGAATCTTTGCTAACATCAATAAAAAACTTGTTCTGTTCTTTATTTGAATTGATTTCTTCACTCATTTCCTTTTTCTTCCTGCCTTTATTTTTAATTATCTCTTCCTCCATAGATGCTTCCTCCTTCCCCATGTCTTTTCCCCTTGCTAAACTTATATATTTTTTCCCTTTCTCTATTTCCATGATTTCTTTATCCACTCAAACTCCTCCTTCCTTTAACCCCAACCTTGCGAATTGTACTTTTGCCGACCAAAACTGACCTCCTTCTCGAAACAACGTTGAGAGGGGGAGGTCAGTTTTGGGGAGGCAAATTCCTTTTTGAATTCGCATGGTTGGGGAGAAGAAAAAATGAACCCTGCTCATTTGTGTCTGGCATTTAGCAGTCGTTTTATCAATCATTTGTCACTCCTTTTTTTTCCAAATATGGAATCCAGTGTGGTCTGTTTTCCGAGATAAAAAATTTCAAGTTCCTGTAGTTTTCTTTTGTGGCCGATCATTCGAGGTGCATATCCGAGAATAAATCGCGCTTCATGACTTCTCCGGCCTTGCTCAAATTGTGGCTGCTGAATTGTTTTGTAGATGAATCGTTTATAGGCCTCAAACGTGGGCCTATCGTTGAAAACATAGAAGATAAAATCAAAGACATCATTTCTTAGATAATCTTCAACTTTGTTTTGCACTCTTGTTTTTGATTTGCGGGTGATTTCGACTTCTAGTGCCATCTTAAAAGGTTTTCCCTGATTTTTGCCTTCAAGGATAGCATCGGGAAGTCTTCTAATTCCTGAATCGTAAGCTTCACCAATAATCTCGTGGGGAAGTCTGACGAAATCAAAAATTTCCCAAGTCAGAATCTCAAAGCAAAGCATTGTGATGATAGACTCGTGGATAAGACTCTCTTCTTGAAATCCGTTAAATCTCTGCGAAGTCAGATTTGCCAATTCAGGTGTTGGTGTTACGATCTTTGAGATTCCATTAAAGTTGGTCGCTTTAATGAGTTGCCGATCTTGAAGATTACGGATGACTCGATAGAAACTGGTTTTATTTCCCCGATAGTCCGACATTTCCTGAAGAAGGTTTAATGGGATGGCCCGCCATCTAACGACCTGAGATAAAATGTCTTGATAGTATTCCAGCGAATAGTCCACGATCATGCTTGACCTCCTAGTGTCATGTAGTTGGTTCTTTCTTTTTTAGCTTCCTCCTTGTTTTGTTGAGTTGCCTTAGCATTGCGGATATTTAAGAGATGTACGTCTTTTGGATTCATTGTTAAGAGAATTGATTGACCGACATGAAGGGACTTTAAAATTTCAGGATGGCAGATAAATTCATAGGCCTCTCTTAAGCTGCCTTTTCCTGACTCCGCTCCACTTTCGGTCATAACTGTCTTCTTTTCAGTAATGTGCGTTCCAAAAATACTGGCAAGCTTTTCCGCGTTCTCTGCATCCAATTGGCGTTGAACAAACCAAGTCGAAAAAGATTCCATGAGCTGTTTCATCAACGTGGAGGAGCCTCCAATCATTTCCATGTCGGAGTAGGATTGAGTGGCGATGGTAAGACAAACTCCGCTTGATCTTGCCTTATTTGCAAGATCAATGAAGTCTGAGAAAAGCACACTTGCGGCCTCGTCAATGAAAACGCCGATGGATCTTTTGATGGCCTCTCGTTGGTCATCAAAACGGATTCCTATGTTATGGGCCAGGATTTGCAGCTCGCTGACAAACATTTTACCTATAGTTTGTGAGAGAGTTTGATAACCCATGGTGGAAATTCCAATATAAACGCAATAACCTTGCTCCCACGCTTTTGCGAGATTCATGGTGTCCTCTTCGTGTTCAGCATCAAAGAGATGACCAAAAATCGAATGAACAAGAAGATGGAGCTGGGTCCTAAGTCCTTTGGTTTCCTCTGTGGCGTGTTTGGCCTCAAGTTCTTTATATATTTCCTTAAGACCGAATTTCTGTTTGGAGGCGTAAAGATAATCTAAAGCTTTCTTTAGTGCTTCTCTAGAGCAGTTGAGATAATACTCATTGGGTGAGTCTCCCCAATTGAAAGAGCGCATCAACATGATCAGGGCCTGATCTGCGTTCATAGAAGAAAAGCAGTTGAACTTCATTCGTTCGGGACTGTGCTCAGAAAAGATGGCACATTTTCGATTGTAACTTTTGCATAGAGATTTAAAATCCTTAATGGCCTCCTTTGTTCCCTTGGGGTCAATGAAAATAATTGGGCGACCGTTTTTTAGGTTATCTTCCATTAGGATATTAAGAAGGTTTGATTTTCCCCAGCCAGATGCTCCAATAATAAAGGTATGGAGTTCAGGCGTAAGATAACTGAGCTTGTAAGGTGCGTCCTGGTTGATTGAGTGACCAAGTGTCTCAGGCCCCGTGACTTGGGTTTGGTCAAACAACATTTCGAACTCAACTTTCATAGGATGCTTACTTTTGTCTCCTGTTGCCGTTTTCTGAAAGCTATTACCTAGATGTGTGGCCCCTTTTTCTACGAAGAGGTGCATGATCTCGATAAATCCTTCCATCAAAGGAGTAAAGAGATCCGAATTATTATTTTTACTCAAAGCTAACCTCCCAGGCCTTGTGTGCCTCGACAGTAATTGTTTTCCCATTTTTAAGTTCTTCGACTCGCTCAGGAATGACGTGCTCGATAATGTAGGGATTCTTTACCCTGCCTTTAAGGTGAATCGGCAGAGGACCAGTTTCTACTCTGTACTTTCTGGAGTCTGATGGGATGACAATGGCCTCGTTCATCTTCTTGTCTTTTGAAAGTGGTCCTTCTCCTGAAGGTAAAATCATTGAAGGAAGTTCTCTGTTCTCAGGATCATCCATGTGGAAGAAATATCCAATGGCAGCACCCCCTAAAGCTCCAAGACTTCCCCAAACGGCGGTATTTGGCATTCTTGATTCAGGGTCAGGGCTTAGTGTATTTCCTGCTGCGGCCCCGATGGCCGCTCCCGCAAGGCCTCCATAAAAAACGGACTTTTTCAGAGAAGAGCATGCCGAAAGGAGAAATAAGCTGAGACAGACAAAAAAATAATTTTTCATAGTTTGAACCTCTCATGAAAATAGACCAAGACCTCTTTGCCAGCTTCGACATAGACCTTGGGTTCCTTGTTTTGCATTTCAGAGTTCATCAGATTGTTGATTTCATCTGTTGCTCCAAGTGCCCCGTTGAGTAGACGATTTTTGGAGGTGTTCGCCGTTATTTCACCTAAGGGAGTGCCTAGGCGTTCAGTTTGAAGTTCAATCATTCCCCGTGCAAACGATGTGGCCACTGTGGCCGCAACAAATTCTTCTTTGCCGGTATAGTAATAATCTGCCTTGAGTCCACTTGACCCATCTGGATTAAGAAGACTAACTTGGACCTCAAACTCTTTGTCTTCGTCGGGAATAATTAGGCGATTGCAAGCAGCGACGACTCGTTTATATTTCGTCACTCCGGTGCATGAAAACTTCGTTCCACGAGGTAGTCCTTGATTCTCTTTCACCTGAACGAGAAGAGGTGATTCAAGATTTGTTGAGACAATTGAGTTTAATAGGATTCCTCTAAAAACCGTCCCTGTCCTAAAGTCAAAGTGACTTGTAAAATCCCAAATGGCTGGCTTTTGCTGATGAATTCCTAGGGCCTCATTAATTTTTTTGTTTTGTTCTTCAAGACGAAGAAGGGCACTATCAACCTGACGACCTTGAGGACGAGCTGCTTTGATCTGTGCCTTGGGAAGAACTTTTATCCTCGGTGGCAGGATTTTGAGTTGTGAATCTTCGGCCCAGCATAAACTGCTGATAAAAAATAGTAATAATGTCTTTTTCATAATTAGTTTAGTACCCGTTTCCCGTTGATGAAAAGTGGTACTCCTTTAGAAAAATGATCTTCTCTCTTCACTTCATAATCATTAACAGTGAGTGGCCCATCCCGCTTGCTCTGGACAAGAATGGATGAATCACCTTCAAGAATGCGGAAATCTGAAGTCTCTAGTTTTTTGACAAAAGTCTTATTAATGGCCCCAGGATAGACATAAACAAAAGTATGGTGACCTTTTTCAACAGGACGGACTTTAAACTGAAAGTGCTGTTCTTTCGTGATGACAACCATGTTTGTCTCAGCAATTTCCTTGAGAGGCTGGATAACCAGAATTTTTTGATTATTAGAACGGTTGAGAGCAAAATCACCATTCTTTCCTGCACTCACATATTCAATAGGCTCCTGAAAAACTAAAGTTGTAGGGGAGCTAAGTGATAAAAAAAGATAGGCTATGCTCTTGGTCAGAATATAAAAATCCATCAGTTATTCTCCTTATCGAAAAGTTCATGCTCTGTGACCTTGGTCACGATGTAATAGAAAGGATATTGACCTGAATTATCGAGGTAAAAGTCAAAAGCGCGAAGATGCTCACCACGAATGAGTACTTTGCAGGATTCCTCTGTGCTCCATATACCCTTTATCTGCTCTTTTCCTGAGATATAAAGGGCCGCATAATTGTCTCTTGTAACTAGTTCAAAAAGGCCTTCCTCCATAAGCTTGGGAGAAAGCTTCTTCTCGATCATTTGAGACATGACGGCAGAGCAAAATTCTCTTTTTGGCGCTTCACTGGTTATGTAGGGAGAACTTACAAAAAACTCCCTTTGATTAGTGACATAAATTAGTAGGCTTCCCATTGTAAGAAAGATCAATAAGATAATTTGAAGACTCCATCTTTTAGAACCTTCTAAGACTTTGTCCTTATAAAAAGCGTTTCTCATTTCTTAACTCCTGCATGGTTTTTGGTTTCATCGTGCGGTGAAAAATATTGGACGCCAGTGGCGCCATGCCCTTTTCTTTAGGGAAATAAATATAACCTTCGCGGCCCATGAATTTATTTGAAAATCCATATTCTTCTTTGAGTTTTTGTTTTGCTTGCGGATTAAGTGCTTTCCATTTGGCCTCTGTAAAATGAAAGCCTCGTTCTCCTTTGGGTATAGGGTGAGACTTGGCCCCTTCGTTACGGTGGTAATCAAGGAACTTGGATTTATTAAAATCCATATTAGGTTGGAGCCCACCTTCTTTTTTCTTAAAGTCAAAGGCTTCTCGTTTGTAGCTAGAAAGTGGCAAGAGATCATCCTTAGCTTGAGGATGATCTTTTATTGCCCAAGCATCTTGTTTACGCGCATCTGCGGCAATCTTGTTTTCTTTTCTATTCACAACGGCGTCTGTCCCTAAAAGCAGTTTGTCTTTGATTGATGTTGATTGGAAGGCGTGCTTCATCTCGCTTCCTTTTGATTGCATCCTTCCAGCGAAGTTTCCCTTTTGTGCCAATTGCGAAACCTTCGGGGCAATTCCTTTTTTTTCAAGAATGTCTGAGGCCTTATCAGAAAGAGCACTCTTCCCGGCGTTCATAAGTGGTTTTGTCGTAAAATTGTGGGCCGTCTTCGCCGTCAGCGCCGCTTTGGCGCCAATCATTCCGGCACCTCCTACAAGTGTACTCATCGCCGCCATTTGACCTATATTTTCTGCAACTGTTGAGATCCCTGAATCACTCATGATCTTAGATGTGATCATCGGTGTCATAAGAAGTATGATAGACATGATAAGAAGCTGAATGAGTGATTCAAGATTTTGGACAATACCGCCATTATAACTTTTAAGGAAAGGATCTGAATCACCAATGAGACAAAGAACAATTGCCACCACAAAAGGCATGAGAGTACACCAAAGGCTTGTCTTAATTGCCCCCAAAAGTGACTTGGAAGTCATGGGGAAAATACTCAAAAGGGCGCAGACTCCGATCAAAACAATGCCTAGGTGATAAATCAGACTATAAAGCTGTGTAAGAAGGAAGAAAGCAATATATGAGAAGAGAAAAATAATCAAAACGATGGGATCTGTGACAATCATCTCTACAATACTTGAGAGCTTTTTCCAGACTCCGTCCTTCTTATCCATTTTGACTGAACTATAAGCGGTCAGGAATTTATTCTGAGGTGAGTATCTTTTTACTAACTGAGAAGAGATGGAAAGTGATTCGTTTACAAAGCTCACATGAAAGGGCGTAAGGAGCTTGATGGCCAGAAAAGCGATCATGCTTCTTTTCACAACTCCTTTAAAGTCCCAGTTGGTGAGATATTCACAAATCATGGCCATGTAAAAACACGGTAGAATAAAAAGCAGTGCCGTTTTGTTCAGATATTCCGCAAGGGAGATCACATTAGCGTTCTGAATAAGGAGGAGTTCTTTTAAAAATGGAGTCATCTCATTCCTCCGCGTTCTCCGCGACGCTCTAAGGATTTTTTATCTTGAAGATTGTAATATTCTTCCTTCTCAAGCTGTGCCTTCTTTTCGTCCTTAAGCTGGCGTGATAGAAGTTTGTTCTGCTCTGATAACTTGGATACCGTCGCCTGACTAATCTGATTCGACTCTACCTGTGACTTGTAAATCAGCCCTGTATTTTGTGCCGTAAGCTTCTGCGCCTGATTCGTGCTTTGAATATTTCCCGTGCGACTTAGCTGCTGGTTTGCAAAGGCCACTTCTCTCGCCGTTATTTTTGCCTTCTGAGCGATTTCTCGCTCCGCCATTTCATTCGTCACTTCCGAGGTCCTATAATCATCAATCAGAAATTTTAAAGACTCCGTTTCAGACTTCAATGCCCTGATCGCACCGTTCAGATCGCCAAGATTGTTTGGGTCACGCTGAGAAAGTTCAATATAGGACTGAGCGATGTAGTGAATCCGTTCGGCCCTAAAGTAGTGGTCTTGGGCAATTTGGTTATACTTTTCCATTTGCTCGGTGTGCTTTTGAGCGCTAGTCACCAATTGTTCTAGTTCATTGAGCTGGCTTGCCGTTGTTGTGACCAGTTGGAAAAGCAAGGCCGTATCGCTGTCAGGTACAAAGATGCTGGAAGCGAGGGCCTTTCTGAAAAATTCAGGTGAAAGGATCAGATATACGATAAAAGGAAGAATCCATTTAAACATGATTGACTCCAATGTTGTGGTATTTGAAATCAACAAAACGCTCTATGACATTGGCATAATCAAAGAACTCCCCATAAATTTCAAAGAATTTGGCGAGTTCGATCTTCTCAAGTGGTTCGGTATTAAAGAGGACGTATTCTTTAGGAGATGAGTAGTAGCGCAGAATCTTTCTTATATGTTCGGATTTAAGGTAAAACTCTGAATAATGACCCTTCCGAGACTGGACAGATTTGATTCTTTGTTGGTCGAAGGCCGTTAATCCTGAAACCCTTTCCGTATTCTGAGAAAAGATAAATTTGTAGTAGGAAAGGTCAGCAATCACTTGCCCTATGTCTGAAGACATAAATTCAACAAGAGATTGAGATATGGCCACTGCCGCTGCATACTCTTTACGGAAAGTCCTGAAGCTTTCCTCTATGTAGGCCGAGTTCTTACGAAGAAAACTCCATACTTCGTCAAAGACAAAAATCTTTTTACCCTCAAGGCGTTTAAAGTAAGCAATGAGATAAATTATAAGCGGTGCTTTAATCTTGTCGGGGAAATCCGTCGTATTCACATATGTAAGATTAGTAACGATTACCTCTTCATCAGTAAAATAATCCCAGAGTTCACTAAAGTAGAGCGAAATTTCTGGGATTTCATTTTCCAGTCGATTAATCAGGTCTTTAAAAGTAAAAACCTCATCCATTGATTCTTGGATGACTTTGAAAATTTTGCCCTCCATTTTTGCCGAGAGTTCCTTCTCTGGTATGACTGAAATCACGAACTCTTTGAGGTAAAGAGGATCTTTGAATTGAAGTGGGTTAAACTTCTGAGAGAAGATATTGGCCCTATGATAGTGGGCCATCTTATCAAAAGAATTCCCCAGATCGAGAATGACCGCTTTGGCCCCACGGGCGATTTCTTCATTGACTACCTTTTGCGCAGCCATTGATTTTCCTGAGCCGGAGACTCCTGTAAAAAGCGCATTAAAGTTCAGGGATTCGGGATTAAAAAGAGTAAATGAGACATCATTGCCATCCTGGGTTGTGAACTCATATCCTTCCGGCATGAGTGAGTCCTTCTTAAGAGGCAGTATATCCACCATGTAAGATGTCGGACACTCATGGGCCCGTTTAAAGAGTGGCTCCATTCCAAAAATGGTCGAAGGGAAAAGAGAACTCAGAGATTCTGATTCGAGCAGAAAAACGATGTCACGTTGCTTAAGTTCGGCAATAAGTGTTTGGGTCTTCTTATTCAGCTCATCTAAGGACGGAGCCTTTATGAGAAACCATCCTTCTACCTCAAACATCAACTCCTCACCAAGCATCATGGCCTCGGTCATCTTTTCCGCTTCTATATAAGAAGCCTCAGACTCAAGATTCCTCATGCTCTTATAAAGATTTGCATGATGGAGTTTCCTTTGGGTGCTGATCCTTCTTTTGGCCGCGTCTGGGTGAATCTTTTTGAAAGAAATGAGTAGGTCAGCTAATCTTTGTAATTCAAAGTTTTCTACAACCTTTGGCATTTCATACAGGTTAATCATCCTGAGATAGGAAGAGTTAAAATGAACGTAGTCATCTTGAATAAGTACGTCTGAGTAAAAATCCTCTGCACCTAGAAGATTCACAAAAGCCTCTGGTGCAGGCCTAAGTTGACAGAACGGTAGACCTACAAGCTCATGAGTGGTGTTGAGAAAAATCTTTTCACCAATAGAATAAAATTTATACCAGTGTGAAAGCTCCTCCTTCATCCCAAGGAGCTTTTGCAAACCAGAAATACCTTTTTCTTCTGGCATCGGTAATTGATTGAGACAGGTGATAAGTGAACTTTTCCACGATGAAAACACTTCATCAGGCATTTGTTCACAATCTTGTGGGAGGATTTCAAAGATCACTGACTTTCCTCCTTGAGTGTCAGTGATCTTTGCTCCTTCAATTTCTCTGATAATGCTTGATAAACTCATAGTTTCTTCTCTTTGGCGTTGGTAATAATGAGATGCAGAGGCAATGTGTCTTTCTTTTTAAGCAGGAACTCAAAATGGTGCTTGGGATAGAGCTTTCTCATAACAATCAAGCAAACATAAATTCCGGCAAGAGTTAAAAGAACCACCTCCTGGGAAATGTTCAGGAATGAACTTAAAAACATTAAGCTAGTAAGCTTAAAAATGTCTGAAAGACTTATTCCCCAAATCAAAGGCTGCTTTTTTAGAAAGACTGGATACTTTGCCACTTTTACCCCACGATGTTTTTGAGCCAGTTAAAGGCAGACGTGCCGCCCAGAGTGACGATGGCACCCATGATGGTCATACCCATGAGCTGGGCCCCTCGTGGATTTCCCACCACCATGAAGATGCCTGAAATGGCAAAACCGATGGGAACCAAAAGCATGGCAATTTTATTTGTCCGGGTGGTCAGATTGCTTGCGATTGATTCCAGATCACGGGCCAGTACGGGGTGACTCATGAAAAGACATAGCCCCCAGTACCATTTGTGTTGAAGAAATTTGATTGTCTTTTTCAATGCAGTCTCCTAGTTAAAGTAGTTGTTGATTGAACTGTTAACGTTCAATGTGAATGGTTGAGAATAGGTGCGATCTTTTCCAATTCTTAGAACGTTCCAGTTGAACATTCCTCGCCACTTGTTAAAGTCCTTGGAACCTTCGTAAACAGGAATCTTTTGGTGATAGGCCGCGGCACCTGCTAGTTGAAAACATCCATAGTCTTGGCGTCCTGAATAACTGATAAGGTTTACCCCATCGAAAGTTGTTGCCGTTAAAGTCGAAATCTTAAGAGAGATAACATTCTCTTGGGCTTCGTAAATCTCTTTAATTTTTGAGATGTCAGTGATGCGGAAATGTGGGTTTTGGTCTTGCCAATAAATTTCCACTTTTTTCTCTTCAATGAGTTTTTTTAGATCAAACTCATATTCATTAATGCTGATTGATAGCTGCGAGATTTCTTCTGAAAGGTCTTTCTTGAACTCATACCCTGAATCACGTTTTTGAAACTTATTAAATTTAAAATGGCACTGGTAATGCCATGTGGTGCAGTTGTTTCCACAAGAACCACCGCTACTAAATGGACGGTCTTCGTTCAGGATAACTTCTTCGCCCATGCGTTTACCGGATGAAAGCTGGAAATCAATAACAGAGTTAGGTGAAACATTGCCTAATGGATAAACCTCAAATTCGCCTCCACCAGTGGCGGCAAAACGAAGCGAGTTTACCTTTTCAGAGCTTTGTTCTGCTAATTCCTTACCAGTAAGATAAGAAAGGACAATTGCCTCGCCATTTTTGAATTCGTGGTCAAGATAAGTGCGAGTAAGACGGTCAGTATGAACGAACCATTTCCCTTTTTTATCTTCGCCCTTAACTTCTTTTAGGTGAGTGTAGTCCTGAAGATTATTTTCAAATTGACCTACTCTTTTGAGAATATCCTCTTCAATTTTGAACTGTTTGGGAAAAGTTTTGTCCATTAGATCTGAAAAGCGATTTTTCTTTTCAAACGGGGCAACAAAATAACTTCTCGTCTCTAGCGGAGTGTTGACCACCATTTGAATTGTTTTCTCTTTCACAGACTTCAGTAGCTCTGAGTATTTGGTGTTAATCTCAGGAATCTCAAAATCCTTTACCTCAGAGATGATAAATTCACCTTTCTTAAGATAATTTTCTGACACAAGATTGACTGGAACGTTCTCAAGAGTCACGGTGAACGTTTCGTTCACATCTCGATTGAAATGACGATCTATAATCTTAGTGGCCAATAACTCATAGGACTCTGTTTCATAGTCAAAGTAATAAAAGTTAAGTTCTAGATTTTTGACTGAGCTATAGATTGAGTTGGCCAGGAGTTTTACACTGTTTTCAATCTCAATGTTGATACTATCAATGGCAACGCCAGGATTCCCAAAATACTGTCCAGTTTTGAGGTTATTACTTCCAGAGAAACGTGTATCAATATCTGGATAGTTTACTCGAGTTAGATCGGTCTCTTGAATTTCTCCCCACGAGTGTGATGAGAATTGTCCAATTCTTGCAGCCTCTATAAATGCCTTATTACGAACAAGGATTTCACCAACTCTATATTTAAAATCAGGATCATTTCTTCCAACTCTGGTATCAATAGTAAAGTCCCATGCTGATTCGGGATGATCGGTACCATCGGGTGTTCGGACGTGCCAATTAACTTTGATAGCGTAATTTTGAAGAAAGCGCACACGCAATTCTGGGATATCTGCTACGAATGGATTGAGGCCTCGCTCTTTTTCTACGAGATCATTTAAACGGTCGCCATCACTGTCCATTTTAGAGAGATCAGCAGGTTTAATCTCCTCATAGGTTCGTCCCTGTGACTTAGAATCTTTGTCAGGGGATTTGTAGGAGCAAGCCCCTAGGGCCAATAAGAAAAGAGGGATAAGGTATTTCATTTGTTTCCTCCGTATAGATAGCGGTGTAAGTTTTTCCTGAGACTTGAAAGTCCATCACTAACTTCTTTGTTGTTTCTCTCGAAGTTCGATAGAAACCTTTCAAGGTTGTTGATCTTATTCATGATTCGTTTTGCCTTTTCTTTTGTCATACTTCCTCTGTTTCCATTCCATTGGTTAATTCTTGATAAATTTCTCGAATGGTTTGAGTTACTTTTTGATTTTGGGCGAGCTCATCAACACTGATAGAGCCAACAACATCCATAAAGTCGTTTCTCAGTTGAATGATGTTTTTCTTCATTGCTCCTCCTTGGGCTACTTCCAGAATGCGATGTATTCGTGGTGATAGTTTTTACTTGTCCCATCGTGATTGAGAGACAACGGTTCATAACGTTTGTTGTGATGAATGATCTTGTTGATACAATTCTTAATCCATTTCATAAGTCCTCCTGTCCACACTGGACGGAGTCTCTTAATCAAAATGGATGCCAACTTTTTTGAAATGTTGTTTTGAGGAAATCTAAGGATTTATGAGTAATGTGAAGATGTGGCCGTGATCGAGTTGAGCACAGTGGTGTGATCGAGAAGATCACGCCACTTTAAGTGAGAGTTACTTGTTGAAAGTTTCTTCAAATGTCTTAATATTTTCGAGAATCGCTTTCCATTTTGGTACGTCACCAAAGAACATGGGTTGCATTTGCTTAAAGTCACTTTCAAGTTCTGATAGAATTCTGTCCTGAGGATAAAGTTTGAGTGTGCCTTTTCGGGCAGAATCGTAGTTGGCCCATCCAGAAGAGAAATATATCTTCTTATGGTTGGCCACTCGTTCTAGGAGGTCAAGCTGCTGAAGAGCAATTTCCTTCACTGGTGAATTCAAAAGTTGATGAAAGTCATAAAGGTGGCGAGATAGCCTTGTCGGAAGTGGTTTTGCATCAGGAAGGTGTGCATATTGATGGAGTATTGTTGCTTTCTCCCAAAATGTTCTTTCAGCATTGAGCACTCTTATTTTTGTCTCAGGTTCTAAAATTTTATTTTGTAGAGCTGTTTTGACATAGCTTTGAATGGAATGAATGCTAACGGGCCAATGCTCAGACCTCGCGCCCATTTCAATTTTAACAAACTGACGAATATATCCTTCATTTTTCGTGATTGCTGGGTAGTAAAAGAGAAGAGTCTGGGCATCATCCGGGTCAACGATGATTTTCCACCCATCTTTTGTACCTAATTTCTTCTCTACCGCCGCAGCAAGATCAGGGAGGAGCCTTTCTTGAATATATTTGGCACTTGCTTTTGAAATATCATCAAGAAGAGCTGCTTGTTTGTTCTTTGATGGCATATTCTCTGGTGCTTTGTCATCTCCATAGCCCAGAAATGACCGCTCAATTGAAACATCAATATCCTCTGAAAATCGATTAATGATGCCATATACTTTAGAAAGGCTAGTTCCACCTTTGAAAGTAAGATGGTCCTTTAGATCGGAAAGTGAGAATAACTGATTGAGTGTCCATACGACCCAGTAATCTTTTTCAAGAACTTCAAAACTTTTGCCAGAGAGAGAAGAGGCTAACTCGAAGTAAGGCTTTTTGGCTTCGGCATCAAGCTGATAAATTTCTTGGCTCATTTCTTCTCCGTAATTTTCATAATTATAGATCGTATCCATTGAGGAGCATACTTGAGATTCGCTCTGATTTCATCCCTAGGAACATCCGTCAGAAATCGAGTGAGTCTTGCCTGAGCGATCTCATCAATGTGTGTTTTGCCTATATTTTTCATGGCCTGAATGGCAAGACCGACTTTGCCTGTTGCATGCAGTGTTTTTTCTTGAGCGGTTTTAAGTGTGATTTCGAGTTTTCCAATTTTGAAACTTTTTTTGCGACCGCTGGTAAGAAAAATGACTTTCGCGGGAACTTGTTCGGTCAATCCAACGAGGTTGGCCGCATAAGCGCCAGATGGTTGAATACGAATTCCATCTTTTTCGGTCAATGCTTTCGCCACTTCTTCAAGTTGTGGTGGAAGCATACCAAGCGCTTCATGTGTGCGAGGATACTCATAGAGACCTTGGGCCAATCTACGGATGGTCTTATCTTTTTCCAATCTCGATAGGGCCTTTCTCACACCCATATCACTGTCTAGATCTAGGAAGTGCTTAATTGTAAAGCACCAGCCGGGCCCGTGCTCACTAATACGATGTTTTATTTCCGCGACAATTCCCTTGTTCATATCTACCTCATGTCACAAATTGTACTACATTTTTGTGACATAGAGAAAAGATTTTTGTCACAAAAGATACTGCTTATTTGTGACATTGAACGTAGTTTAAGGTATTTGCATGGTTTTAATTCACAAAAAGATCATGTTTTTGTGAATTGTGATCAAATCGATCACAGCGTGATCTAAACTAGACTTTTTTAGTTGTCATCAATAACTATATTTGGTTTATGGCATTTCATGAATCAAACAAATAGCTCCATTCTTTTAGTCGAAGACGATCTCCTCACCCAGAGGACAAGTAAAAAGCTCCTGTCTCGCTTCGGTGAGGTTTTGACCGTCTCCAATTATGATGATGCCATGGCCCAGATGCGCACAAGGGTCTTTGATGTGGCCTTCTTTGATTTGAATTTAAATGGAGAGCTAGCTGGTCTAGAACTGATTAAGGCCGCCAGTGCGATTGGGCTTTATTCTATTGTTATCTCCGGTGAAGACCGAGACAAGGTTCTTGAGACAGCACTGAGAAATGGTGCGCAGGATTTTTTAAGTAAGCCATTTAGTGATGAAAAGCTGGAGCAAGTTCTTGGCCGTTTTTTCAATAATAGAAAATATCTTGCCTTTGAGAGCATTATCAACCGAAATTTTATCACGAAATCCAGTAAGCAAATTGAACAACTCTATAAGATTAAGAATCTTCCTATTTCAAATAAGCCCGTATTCATTCACGGTGAAACTGGTTCAGGGAAAAGAGTCGTTGCCCACATCATAAAAGAGGTCACTGAACAGAAAAATTTTTTGGAACTCAACTGCTCTCAATTCTCTGATGAATTAGTTGCAAGCGAACTTTTTGGACACGTTAGAGGCTCATTCACGGGGGCCACCAATGATAAAGAAGGGCTCTTGCTTCAAGCTAATGACGGAGTGGTTTTTCTTGATGAGATTCACGGCCTTTCACTCAAGTCTCAGAAAACTCTTCTCAAGGCAATTGAAGAAAAAGAATTCTATCCCGTTGGAGCAAGTCGTCCGGTGAAATCAAATTTCAGATTGTTTTCAGCGACTTGTGAAAATATCCAAGAACTTATGGACCAAGGTAAATTTAGAGAGGATTTATTCGCCCGTATCAGCACTTTCCAGATTCGACTCTTGCCACTTAGAGAACGCCCAGAAGACATTGAGCTATTGTTTGAACATTTCATTTCCAAACACCTCGTGCAGGTTTTTATATCGGATGAAGCTAAGGGCATCCTAAGAAGTTACAAATGGCCAAGAAATGCCCGAGAAATTGAAGACCTTGTAGAGAACTGGATTGTGGAAGGGAAGCGCCTAATTACTCCCGAGGTTCTTCCTGCTCATATTAAGAATAACACGCCATCAATGAGTAAGTTTATTCCTGACCTGTACTTGGATATGGCGGAAGAATATGGCCTTAATGATTTTATGACCTATCTCAAAAAAGAAATTGTAACCCAACTAGTAAAGAGAAATGACAACAGTATAAGAAAAGTTGCAACAAACGTAGGCTCTTCATACTCAAACCTTGCGGCCTTTCTAAGGCAGAACAAGGAGATGGATTTTAGTAAAGGGAATAGAACATGAAAGACATACATTCCATTCAACACGATTTAAAGCGTGATGTTCACAATATAATGAACCTCTTGAAGTTCATTAAAAACGAAGAAGAAATCAAAGATCCTGAGATTCGATCAATGCTTGAGATGGTTCTTGAACGTGAGAAAGTCATTTTTGAAAAAGTAATCACTGTAAGTAATTATTTGAAGCGAGATCAACATGAAGTTTAGGCGTATTCTTATTCTCGTTGCAATGGATTCTGAGCTTTCCTGTTCTATGGAAAAATTCCCTCTTGAAAAGAAGCAAGTGACTTCTTTGGGCATTGAAATCTATGCCCATGAGTCAGAGAAGAAGAGTATCTTCTTGGCAAAAACGGGAGTCGGCCCCATTAACGCCGCAGCTGTGACCGCTTTACTTTCTAACGAGTTAAAACCTGACCTCGTTTTATTGTTAGGTCTTGGTGGAGCGATTGATCGAAGACTAGTTCCTGGAGATGTTTGCATCGGGACTCATGTGATTCAGCATGATGCTGTTTGCAGTTATGACGACAGGTTGGAACAAATGGCCTGTGGTGAACTTCACCTTTCTTTAGAACCTAAAGATCGGCCAGATATTAAGCTTCCCACCGATAGCTTTATCAATGAGCGAATCGGTCTTTTTCTTAAGAATAAAGGGCACAATATTTTCACTGGTGACATCCTTTCCGGTTCGGAATTTAACGGCAGCATTGTCCGTAAGAAATTGATGAAAGAAAGATTTAAAAATGGCGTGCTTATAGAAATGGAGGCCTGTGGTGCCGGACTGATTTGTAAACGCCTTGGTATTCCTTTCTCAGTGATTAAAACAGTAGCGGATACGCTTAATGTTGCCCCAGATAAAGAGTATAAGGATTTTATTGCTTCTAATGTTCAGAAATGCGCCGATGTTTTCGATTTTGTGAGGGCATTATGATTAAATTCATTTTATTTTTTTTATTGATACCTTTTGTTGCACTTGCCGACTGCACTAAAATCGGAGTTCTTGGGGAATTCTCCACAACGACATCCAGAACTTCTTATCCATACGGGCAGGAAATTTATCGTGGTCTTGAAATCGGCAAAAGCCTGAATGCCAAGAAGTGCTTTGATCTTGTGAAAATTGATATCAATAACAACATTGCTAACATCGACGGACTTATTCGTAAGAATGTGGCCGACCTTGGAATTAAATTCTTTATTGGTCTTGGGACATCGGAACAGGCCCATGCGGCACTGAGCGCCATAGATGCAACCGGCTCAGTGCTTGTGACTCCTACAGCTACAGATGATGATCTGCTGGCCCGTTCAAAAAATATAATTCTCTTAAGTCCACCTAACTCCGAGCTAGCAAAGAAGATAGTTCAAGAGACTAAGGGGCGGGGACTCAGGAAAATAGCACTTATATATGGTGGCAATAATGTTTATAGCCAATCAATGACGAATTTCTTTGAAGAAGAGGCGAAGAAAGCAGGGCTTGAGATCACCTACAAGGCAGCAATCAGAATAGGACGAAGCACGAAGATCGAAGGTCTGGATATTAACAAGATCAAAAGTTCAGATGCTTTGTTTCTGCCTATCTTTGAGCATGATGTGATTAAGGTTTTGGGACATCTTCATAAACAAAATGCTCTTGTTAAAATCATTGGAACGGATAGTTGGGGAAGCGATTCTAAAATTGTTTCTACCCTTCCTGGTTTTGTAAAACAGCATATTCTGTTTTCCGTCACCTCATATAATCCGGGGCTAGAGGCGGTGAGCGGAAATATCTTCTACAAAACTTATTCGAAGAGATATGGCACAACCCCTATGGATATTGCGGCCTTCAGCTTTGAAGCACTTAATCTTGTTGATCAGCGAGTGGGGAAGGATACTTTGATAAAGTTTGATGGGACTACGGGAAAAGTTGAAATTAAAGGACAAATTGCCCATCGGGATATTTTTGTGAAAGCACTATGAAAAGTATTAAAGATTTTATCTATCAAGAATTCTTTTTCAAGCAAGTCCTGTGGCTGTTGCTATCCCTGACTATCTTTTTCGTTATTTTGAACGCACTTCAGTTGCGTTCTGGTATCAGATCAACAAGAGACAAGATTGATACAATAATTGAGTTGAATCAGACTGAGATATTCAGTTCTATTGTACTTAAAGACTTCGAAGCACTTCAGGACCACTTGGATATAATTAAAAAGCAAGATCATTTCGACTATGTGGTCTTAAAAATCTCTGACGTGATTATCGAAACTGATGAAAATGAAGTTCCTTTTTATTACGGCTGGATAAATCTATTCAATCCGACTTACTCAAAGCTTGTTCAAAATGAGTTTGAAACAGTGAGCTTCCGTGTTGAGGCCCGCTTTGGAAGTTCCATCATTGTCGACCACTTTATCCCTTATATGCGAATGTCCTTTTTGATGTTCTTTCTCCTCGTTGGTGTTCTTTATGTTTTTTTCAGAAAGCAGATCAAACGAGTCCAACGTGACATTATCCGTCCTCTCACTGAACTCGTAGGAAAACTTGAAAAGGACGAACTAGACAATGAGGAGAGAAGTTTCCACCTTAAAGAACTTCATATCCTTTATGAGGTTATGAAAAGTTATCCGAAACTTAAAAAAGATAGCACCATTGCTGAAATTACTTCACAGGTGGCCCATGACATTCGCTCACCTTTAGAGGCACTCAAGTCAGCAAAAGATGAAATCGCAAAACTACCTGAGCTTGAGCGCAACAGTATAAATCTTGCCATTGGCCGCATTGAAGAAATTGCCTATAATCTTCTTGTGATGCGAAAACGAGTGAAGCGACCGGTGGCCACACATACTCACGTTAAATCCACTTTGAATCAGATTATTCAAGAAAAAAGAATGCAGTACCGAGGCCAACCAGATCTTGTGATAAATCTTTTATCAGGTTATCGGGCCTTCTCAGTATTCACTAACATGGAAGCAGAAACTTTTAAGCGTGTAATTTCCAATCTACTGACCAATGCTTCAGAGGCCTTAGGCTTCAATGGTAATGTCGAGATTGATCTTCAAGTGATTGATAGGCAGTTCGTTGTGCAAGTTAAGGATGCAGGGCCTAGGCTCGCTCCCCACCAGTTTTGTAGAATTTTTGAAAAGGGATTTACAACTAAAAGTGATGGTAATGGTTTGGGCCTTTATAATGCCAAAAAAGAAATAGAAGCGGCCTATGGTAATATTGATTTTACTCAAGAAGAACAAACAATTGTGACAGTCACGCTTCCTCTTGCTGAAACTCCTGGGTACTTCGCAACCGCATTAGACATCAATAATATTAAAAAAGTTATTATTCTTGATGATGATGAAAGTATCCATCAGGTCTGGAAGAAGAGATTTAAAAATACAGGTATAGAGCTTGAGCATTTTTACAAGGCATTCAATTTGCTTAATGTTCACAAAGAAATTCCAGAAGACACGATTTTCCTTTCAGACTTTGAGTTATTGGGTGAAGATCTGAATGGCGTTGATTGCATTAATAAGCTTCATGCTGAGCAGCGGTCAATTCTTGTAACTGCGAGAGCTGATGAGCCACAGATTATCAAACTTTGTGAACAGTATGGGGTTAAGCTTCTGCCAAAGAGTATGGCCAATGAAGTGGAAATCAATACACAATCTTCTAATCTAAAAGACGTGATTCTTATTGATGATGACAATCTGACTCATCTTTCGTGGAAGCTTGCTTCAAGAAAAAAAGATGTGAACCTTAAATCGTACTACTCAGTAAAAGAGTTTCTGGAGAATTCGAACTCAATACAGCGAAGAACACCGATCTATATTGATTTAGAACTCGGGCAAGATTTAAGGGGTGATGTTTTGAGTGAAGATATCTTCAACCAAGGCTTTACTGAATTATTTATTGCCACTGGTTATGAGCCTGAGTACATCGTGAAGCCTCGCTGGATTAAGGCAATACTGGATAAAACACCTCCTTTTTGTTAAGCGTTCTTTTCTGCTAAGAATAATGCAAGTGACGAGTTTTCTATCTCAGGTTTTAGTGTGCAATCTCAACAATGCTTAGAGTTTTAACAAGCATCTCATCGAAGTTTCAAATGCCTTACTTTTTACAAGACCTTGCCCAATTATAGGGAGTGATCAAAGTCTTGGATTCGTAGATAATTGTTAATGCCCCTGCCAGAATATCAAATTTTGTCAAATTAGCGCTTTAGGTTTCATTTTGAATCCGTTGGTACCATCTCTTTTTAAAACCATCGGAAATTCGATAGGAGCTTAGAGATCCGCCAAAGAGGAGTGTTTTGGTTGGTTTTTTATCGTTTAAGTAAAAGGGTTATATGTATTACGTTGCATATCTATCCCTAAAGATCCTCGCATGAAATCCCGATACAACTCATGGAGTGGTTTAATTATGAAACATTTGTTAATGAACTATTTTATTATTTTAGGTCTGGCGCTCTCATTGAGTGCCTGTAACGGTGTTGGTACTGCCAAGTTTGATGAAGCCGCTCTTGGCACTGGCACTGGAGAGACACCAGGGGAAGGTGGAACAGATTCTAGCTTGGTTTTTGCTGGAGTAAGTTCTGTCTCAGCTAAAAATGATACGAGTTTAACTCTTAACTGGACCGCTCATCCGGACGCAGTTGCCTATGATGTTTTTGATACGACTTCAGGCTCGCTATTCTTCAAAAACTCAATCGTTGGACAAGCTCAAAGTTCAATCTCCATATCAAGTCTCACTCCTGGCTCAAGTTACAAGTTCAGAGTTCGTATCAAAAACTCTCAAGGTCTCTATGATACTAACACAAATGACATGTCAGTGACGATGAACTCAGCCCCTGACGTGCCGTCTGCTTTAAGTCTCATCACTCCTGCAACATCTCCGGGATATCTTGCCACTCCGACTATTAGAGTGAGTGGAGTCAAAAGTGGCGATACGGTTAAAATATTTTCAGACTCATCATGCTCCACTGAGCGAGGTTCAGCGGTTGCAAGTGGAGCGACGGTTGATATTACGACAAGCTCACTTGCTGTTGGGACTTATTCATTCTATGCCAGCTCAACTAATGCTCTCAATAACTCATCTGCTTGCTCAGCTGCAAATGTGTCATACATACTAAGCAGCTGTCCTGCGGGATATATTGGCGTCCCTGCGAATGCCTCTCTTGGGGTAAATGCTTTTTGTGTCGCTCAATTTGAAATGAAAAATGTCGCTTCAGTTGCCACTTCTCAAGCAGCAGGAGCTCCATGGGTTAGTATTAACCAAACCAATGCTAAAACTGCCTGCACATCTCTTGGTGCTGGTTATGATTTGATCTCCAATCCAGAGTGGATGACTATTGCCCATGAAATTGAAAAGACCGCCGCCAACTGGTCTGGTGTGACTCCTGCCGTTGGAGTCGGAATGCTTAATCGCGGACATTCAGATAACTCCCCAGGCTCAGCTCTTGCTGTGACTGATACCAATGATCCTTATAATGGAACTGGTAATAACTCCGGACAAGCAGCTGGGTCAGGCTGGGAGCAAAAAAGAACGCACACGCTTTCAAATGGTCAGATCATTTGGGATATCGCAGGAAACGTCTGGGAATGGACTGACTGGAGCTTAGGTGGTGGTCTTACCTCTGGACCTACAAGTTGCGCAGGTGCCTGGACTCAGCTTCCTGTGGTCTCATGTGGTGCCCTTGCAGCAGCAGACTATATGCCTGCCAATCCAGCAAGTGTAACAGCAGCTAACTACAACTCAAACTACGGTCTCGGACAATTATATGGTGGAGGCGGCGGCGCTGCGCNNTTGGGTTCCGCTGCGTGTTTCGACCTTAGACTCACATAGTTAAAGTGCTACTTCGCAGAAGCAATTTGGCGCTGGCAGGCACTTGTATTCTTGGTCATTGGTTCTTGGAATTCTATATCATTGAAAGAAGGTTTTATTGCAGAATTTATCCGAGACTAATTTCTGCATTTGCCCCGAAGGGGCAACGAAATTTTTTTTCTGATATTTCCGGAAATTTCCGGAAATGAAATCAGTAAATACAGAAATTTCCGGAAACTTTCTATTAACGTTTAAAACTTGACTCCAAAGCGGAAATAAATTTTTCTGCTCTAACCCCATAAAGATCGCAGAGTTTGAAAAGAGTAAGAACTGTTATGTTGCGGCCACCTTCAATTTTTTGAAGATACTTCCAGTCATGCCAACCATGATCCTCTGTTTCCTCTAAGGTCCAACCTCTCCTAAGACGTAGATCTCGAAATAAGGCGCCCAATTCTTTTAATCTTTGCTTTTCACCTGACATTTTTAAATTATGCAAATTCCGCAATAAATTAAGTACGCAATATAACACGTATTTGTTAAAGTATTGGCCATGAATAAAAGGAACCAAAAAGAAACAACAGTCGAAGAAGCTTCACGTTTACTTGCTGTGACCCCACGAACAATTATAAACTATATCAACACAAAACAGATTGAAGCCATTAAAGTCGGTAAATCATGGTTTATCAGTATGCCTTCATTAGAAGCTTTTAAGCAGCGCTATAATCTAGGTGCCGAGCCTACAATAATCGAAAAATCAGAGCAGAGAGATTTTCAAGAAAATAAAATTTCCGAAAAGCATAAAACTTCCGGAAAACCTGACCAACCAAGAAGAAAATCAAATCCTGTATCAACGCTTCGCTTGTTTCAAATGGCCCGTGAGACACTCAAAGAAACAGACGCAACCGAATTATTTGATAAAAACGACACGGCACTGTTGAGCAAATTTCATAACCTTAAAATGGATGCTATTGAACTGATAGGTGCAGGATTTTACTCCTTCGACAACAAACTTAAAGCAAGGCTATATGACCATTCAAGAGCAAAGGTTGGCGGAATGTTGTCTCTCTTTTATTTTTATACTAATCACGCCAATGACATCCCAAGCAAAATAAGAAGGCTGGAAGAGGATCTTATGCCGGCCTTCTCTTCACTGATTAGAAAAATAGAAATTAAAACTGATAGATCCTACAAAAAATTCGAGAGTAAAAAGACGTGAGAGAAACCAAGATTTATACCGATTGTTATCAAACAACAATCCAAGTCTTCCACCGAACAAAGAGCTTCTCAAAACCAATGAGACCAACACTAGGAAGAAGACTCGAAGAAGCAATACTAAACTGCCTCATCAACATAAGAAAAGCATCGGTGGTTAAGTCCCAATCAACAAGATTAAAAAATCTTCTGGCCGCTGATGAATCCTTAGATGAATTCAGAACCCTTATCCAACTTTCCAGCGAACTTAGGGAGTTAAATATGGCCGGATTTTCCGAACTGTCTAAGCAATCTAAAGAAATAGGAAGAGAACTTGGAGGATGGATTAAACATGAGTCAGGTCACTAAACTTTTTGATCAAATGTCTTCATTTGAAAATCTTGTTTTATCCTTCAAGGAATGCTCTAGAGGGAAAAAAGCGAAGCGAGGTTATCAAAAATATCTCTTTGCCTATGGAGAAAAACTTAAATCCATTGAGGAAGAACTGAAAACAACTAACAACTTTCAATGGGGTAGATATCGTAGATTTGATGTGTACGAACCAAAAAAAAGAATTGTTATGGCCGCTCCATTCAGGGATCGAGTTGTACATACAGCAATTCACAGAGTCACATTTCCAATACTAGATCAAACCATGGGTGTGAGGACCTTTGCCTGTCGCTATAATATGGGAAACCTTAATGCCGTAATCAGACTCCAAGAGCAACTAAAAATCATGGGAAAAGATCGGTACTGTATCAAGCTAGATGTAAAAAAATATTTCGAGTCAATACCACATGAACTCCTCTTGAATCGTTTTCTTGATATGCTGCCAGATGAAAGTCTTGGCAAAATTTTAAAAAGCCTACTCGCTTCTTATCCGGATTACGCAAAACTCAAAAGGGGCATACCTATTGGAAATCTTACTTCACAGCTATTCGCAAATTTTTATCTCTCCTCTATAGATCAACTGTCTTGTAAAATGTTAGATATCAACTTTGAGCAAGACTCTAAAGAAAAGCATGCTTTTTACATCAGATATATGGATGACATGGTCATTCTGGCAAACTCTAAGAAGAAGGCTTTCGAGGTCGCAGTAGCACTCGTTAAGCACGCATCAGAAGATTTACAGTTGATAATACCACCTCAAAAAATGATGGTAATTGCGGCTGACCCTATTCCATTTCTAGGCTTTGTTTTAAATCATGATGGCATTAGAGCACTGAGAAGAAATGAACAACGGTTTGCTAAAAAACTTATAAGAGCTGATAAAGCCGGAGCAAACGAGTCGCTTAAAGCTCAGATGGTATTATCTTTTGAAAGTTGGAGAAATTTAGGAAATATGGAAAATTTGGTATAAGACCGACTCGCCGCCTTCGGCGGCGCTGCGCTTCGCGGTGGCAATTGGAACAATGGAACGAACGCTGGTGCGTTCACGCTCAATTTGAACAATGGTCCTGGCAACACGAACACGAACATTGGGTTCCGCTGCGTGTGTGGGCGCTGGCAACCTTGGGAGAAAGCATAGGTGATGGAAGTCAATAATTACGGTTATTGACCATCTTTCTCGTGTTTTGCGAGACCTCAAGGCACTTCGGTCTTATTCCAGGGCCAACCATGGGGATGGAAATTTCTTCATCCCTATGGAGTCCGAAACTCAATATGTTAAACTAATATTGTTATGAAAAAGTTAGCCGTTCAAGTAATCATTGTTTCTTTGTTCACAGGGCCAGGATTGGCCCAAGATTTCTATATCGTTAAATCTGGAGATGTTCTTTCTCGAATTGTGCAAAATAAATATCCAAGTGAGAGAATATATGGGACCAATGGTAAGCTCGCTGAAGTGAAAAAACTTAATCCTCGTATCTTAAATCTAAATATTATTTTCCCTAATCAGAAAATCCAATTTCATCCAAGCATTGTAATAGAGAATTCTGCCTCAATCGCAAAGACTGAAAATATAATCATTCCGGATACATCATCGGTTCCAGAGAATTTTGCGACTGATGTTGTGGAAAGAAAACCAGAGATTATCCTTGATAAAAAATCTGAACCAGCACAACAGCCGAAGGAAAAAGACCGCCGTGTAAGTGAGAACCTTGGCCTGGAAGAGTGGAACATTTCTGCTCTCTATGGGGCGAAATATCTTTCTGTTTCACAAACAGGGGCTTTAGGGAAAGCCGAAGTCGGAGTGCTATTTTTAAATGACCTGAAACTTAACTCTGAATTTCTTTTTGATGATTGGTCATTCGGTTTTCAGTTCGACTCTTACAAATTCAAATATGAAACTCTGACTTCCGGAGATTCTAAACAAATGTATGCTCTTAACTTATTTGGCTCTTACAAATGGTTTTTGGGAGGACTTAATATTGAACAAAGTCCACTTTTCAGAAACAACAGTGGAAACATCGAAATGACAAAAATGACTTTGATGTACCTGTCATTGGGAGCGAAAAAAGATATTGAGCTTCCGACGAGAAAACCTACTGTTCTAAAACTGAAAGGGTGGATGAATTTTCCTTTCTCATCTTCAAGTGATAATGCCGACATAAAGCTTGATTCGATCAAAGGCTTTGGAGTGAACGGCCAGGTAGAACTCAATCGCCAAATTTTTGCCAAAGAAGATTATTCACTCCATGCCACTTGGATGACTCAAGTTGGATTTCAGAAACTCACGCAAGACGTAGAGTGGGACGTTTCCAGAGGGGAGGCGAAGTCGGATATTCTCGACGCTTCAACGACCCTTGGTTTGCTCTTTAAATTTTAAAATTACAGACAAAGGAGGCAGTAGGCTACACGTTTTCTCATTGATGGGATTAGTACTTTGATAGATTACTTATTGATCTCGGATTCGGAATTTGCGTAGAAGATCACTAATTTCTGTCCTCGTATGGAGCTTTACTTCCCCATACTTTGAAGCATCGGCATGATAATCCTTAATTTATTCTCATCCATTCCATTGATGATTTCTTGGCATTGCTCAATCATTTCATGACGGAGAAGGGGCAATTTTATAAGTTGCTGGTATAGCTCCATCGTGAACCCATAACTTTCAACAATTTTTCGTATCTTATAATCAGTAAGATGGACTCGACCATTTTCGATGAAGCCTATGGTATTCCGGCCAAGACCACAAAGGCGACTGGCTGAATACTGGTCGATACTTTTAAGAAGTCTAAGCTCTTTTAAAACCTTGCAGTCCCTTGAAATGTGACGATGGCAAAATCTTCTATTGTTTCTCTTCTCTGTCGTAGTTTTTTTCTTATTACTGTATGGATCAGTAGGAGCGGCTATTTTTCCAGATCGAAGGTCTTCCAATTCGCGGCCAGTAAAGCCGTAGCGATCTTGAAATTCCTTAAATTTTTCAGTTGTAATCATTCCCCGGCCATTTTCTAGTCTTTCTAAATTCTTGAAGGAGAAATCAAAAAGAAGAGCGGCCTGCTGGCGATTAAGTTTTCTTATGAGTCTCATTTTTTTGATCAGGACGGCATAATCAGAGATGTAGGAAGTCGCACTAGCGACAGCTTGTGTTGCATTCATGGTTGATCCTTAGTTAATTGTTGGTTGATGGATGTAGCAGGCGAGATCAAGCGTGTGCTTGATGTTTAAAACAGAGAGATGTCCAAAACTTAGCGTCGTGACGTGCTACAAATCGCAAGCGCGTCCTTAACGCTGCTATTTAAAAAATCCCATGGTAACCACAAAGTAACTTCGGCATGAAATATCTTGAAATGCTCTGAAATGTTGCCCGAATGGCATTAGTCTCTTGATTGTGATTCTAAGTAGTTGAAGAAAAATAAAAAAACCACCGCAAGGGTGGTTTTAATATTTGGATTTTAGAATTTTGGAGCGGCTGATCAGATTCGAACTGACGACCTTCTGCATGGCAAGCAGACGCTCTACCAACTGAGCTACAACCGCATTTTGTGCTGTTGATAATAATTCTTGCGGTGGAAAATTGTCAATCTCTAAGTTTGTAAAAAAGCATGATTTTTACTGAAACTTTTGTTCCAGGGCCTTGATAATCTTTTGGTAGCTAGGATTTGTGAACCGCCCTGCCAGGATCTGGAGGATTTCCTTCTTAGTGGAGGGCATATTTGGATTCAGGAGGATTTTTACGAAATTATCGGCCACGATGAAAACCTTCGAAAGAGGATGAAGATCCTCGCTAGGATTTTCCGGCAATCCAAGGCCCTCAGGGGAGCCGTGGGATTGGATAAGGACCGTTTTAATGTATTGGCTTGCCTCTGGGTGTTGTTCCAGAATATTGACTGCATCTGCCGCATGAGTGAGCACTTGTTTTTTCTCTTCATCGGATAATGTTGATTCGCTGAGCTCTTTCATGGTGGAGATTTGCATCTGTTTATTTGATTTCAGGGTCACATCTGCAAAAAATGAAACAAAAGATAAAACTTCCAGATGCTCAGGCTTGTACCAGCTTTGTTTAGAGAGGATGTAGTGACACATCATCGCTAAGAGATGGCAGTGTTGGTAGGCATAGGAAACTTTATTGGAAAAAACAAATTTTAAAAGACTGGAGACTTCCGGTGATTTTCTCACAGATTGAACCATGGAATTAATGGAAGCGTCGGATAGATCAATGGTTGTCTGGTCAAGACCTAGTTGCTGGATCTTATCCCGAACTATTTCGTGAGCATTCGCAGTGGTTAAAATGCGATCTTCTAAACTTAGATCGCTACTTTCAAGTTTTTCGAATAATTGATTGGTTACAAAAGTTGTGAAGTACTGAATGTAATCGCGAGGAACATAGAACTCTTTAAGGCCCTGTTCTTCATATTTTTTTATATCGGCTTGATCAAAAGTATCTTTAGAATGGATCCGCTTCACGTATTGATAATCGTTTTGTCCCTTCTTAATTCGGATATAAATATCACAGGGAGTTTTTTGAATATCATAAAAATAATAAACGCCAACAGGAAGATAATCGGCCTTAACCTTATCGTTCACATTTTGAAGGCTAACGCCTAATTGAGATGCGGCCTGTTTGATTAATATTTCCCAGCTGACTGGTTCTGAGAGGCAAAGAATTTCATCCGCCAGGGCAGGGCACTCGCCCAGAATCAATAGGGCCGTATTCAAGCCTTCATTCTTGATGTGTTGGTAAATCTTTATAGCGGTTTCTTCGTTACCAACCTTACATTTTGTAATGACGAGGGAAATTTGAGGAAGAATGCGAAGGAGTTCGAGCGCGTCTTCAGCACTATTACGATGAATAACGTCAGTCCCAACGAATGTGTTTAAATTAATAGAAAAGATTTTTTTTAAATCTTCATTCGTTTCAATCAAAATAGTTTGACTCATAAGAAAATCTTAACATGACTCGAGCTAACTCAAAGAATTTTAAGGGGAGAAAAGCTTGCCGGTTTATTTAATTAAAAAAGTCAGGCTCTTGCAGCTTTTTAAGTTCTCCGGTGCGGGAAATAAGCTGCCCAGAAAATGAGGTTCCTTCAGGATTGAAGGCCGAAACTTTCCCATGTCCTTCGGGAATATCAATTACGTATTGAGGAAGGGCCCAACCGGGAAGCCGATCACGGAGAGAGTGATAAATAATTCGACCTCTTTCGAGTGGTAAATAAAAATGGAGGCCTCCCTTCACTTGATCAGGATGATGAAGGTAGTAGGGACGTACTTTTAAATCAAGAAAGAGCTCAAAGAGTTCAATTAATATTGTTGAATCGTCATTCACATCTTTGAGTAAGACAGTCTGAGATAGCAGCTGGACACCCGTTCCATTAAGATTGGAGATGGCCTTCTTACTCTCTTCATCGAATTCACTTTCATGATTGGCGTGAATGGCAAGGCTGACGGTTCTAAACTGATCACTGGCCCATTTAAGAAGGGCGCAGAATTCTTCATCTAAACGTGAGGGAAGAATCACCGGATAGCGCGAATGAAAACGTATATCTTTGATGCTTTCAATTTCAGCAAAGCTTCGTAAATATTTTTCGAGCTTTTGATTGGATACAGTCAAAGGATCTCCACCTGTGAATATAATCTCACTGATTTCAGGATGGGCCTTTAAATAACTTATGGTTTCTAAAAAATCCTGTTGAAAGATTTCCTCAGGAGAATTGAGTTCATTTTTACGGAAGCAGTACCTGCAGTGAACCGGGCAAACAGTCGTGGGAGTAAAGAGTGCTCGAGAATGGTAACGGTGAATCAGTTGAGGAGCTTTGAAATGATTTTTATCCCCAATAGGATCAGACAAACCATGATCACTCAATTCATGAATGTGAGGAAGAAATTCCCGTGCAAGAACACCAAAAGGTCCCTGTTGTTTCATTTTAAGCGCCAGTTTCCTGGGAACAAAAACCGGATATTTTCGAGTCACGTCTAACAGGACCTCTGGCAGAGGCCAATCCAGAAAATGATAGAGTTCCCTTAAATCTTTGAAGGACTCTTTAAATTCATTAGTCCAGTTTGGGTTCCCGACCATCTTTTTCGAGTTCCTTTAAGTACTGGCGTTTATAAATATAAGCACAGGTCCGAATGAGGAGCGCGCCTGAAAGAGAGATACCCACAAAATGCATCATGAGGGTTTTAAAAGGAAGAACGCCGCCTTCGTAGAGAGTATAAAGAATCCACTGCAAGAGAAGGAGGTGAGCTATAAGAATCACAAGTTGGGTAAACCTCTGACCGAGATTTTCACGTGTAATAAAGTTTTTCATCATGACTTTGTTCCTTGTTTCCAGAGGCAAGCCTCTAGTTTTTCGTAGGATTTAATCTTTTTTAAAAGAAAAGATTTATTCATTCCGGAGAGTAAGCATTCTGCAAAAAGAACCGGGCCTTTGGGAAGAGGCATGAGTCCGATAGGACGAACCGGACGGCTTCGTCCTCCGTTCCCGCTCCCCCGATAATCAAGAATCATAAGCTCTTTTTCCTGCACCATGGTGGCAAGATTCTTTAAGCGCGTAGAAAAGTTAAAGCAATCATTTTTATTAAATTGCGAAAGTCTGAAAACATAACTCTTTTCCATCGCAACTTTATGATCAGCTTCGACCCCGGCCAGGTGGGCAAGGATTTTTAAACAGGCCCAGGTGTCTTCAATCGCAACGTGGTGATTGAGATTGAAACCCACAAACTCCCCGAGAGTGGAGAGCTTGTAATTCTCGGGTCCGCCTTCGCGCTTTTTGTAGACAGCACGAGCATAACGGCAGCTGTCATAAATATCGAGAGGAGGAAATTCAATCTGAAAATCATGGGAGGATTTTATTAAATACCCCAGATCAAAAGAAGAATTGTGAGCAATCATGGGATGACGGCCAACAAAATTCCAAAATTCTTTCAGAGGTTTTTTGATTGTCGGAGCGTCTTTAAGATCGTCATTCCGCAAACCATGGAACTGAATAGTCATTTCCGGGATATCGATCAGAGGATTAATGAGTTGGTGATAAGTGGTAATTTCTCCACTTTCAGAAATTTTAACCGCTGCAATCTCGATAATTTTATCCACCAACGGGGACAACCCAGTAGTTTCTAGGTCCACAGCAACTAAACCTTTAGGGTAAAGCTTTAGTATTGAGGAAATTTCCTCAGGGGTCATGGATAGGTCTGAGCGGGATCTTGACATAGAGTGTCTTTATAGCTCTAAAAAGCCTTCTTCGTCTAGCTAAAAACCCCCTTGCTTCATTGACAAGTGCAGGGCGTAAAGCCCATGATTCCGGGACATATATAGTTCTATTGGAAACAAAAGGAAGATCCAAATGGCCAAAACATTTGATGTTGTCGTTTTAGGTGCCGGGCCTGGCGGTTATGTAGCAGCGATTCGCGCTTCTCAGTTAGGTAAAAAAGTAGCAATCATTGAGGCCGATAAACTTGGTGGCGTATGTCTTAACCGAGGCTGTATTCCTACTAAAGCTCTTCTAAAATCTGCACACTCTGTGCATGAAGTTCATGATCTAAAAGCTCTGGGAATTAATGTAGACCTTAAAGGTCTGGATGCTGGAATCGCCGTTAAACGCGCTAATACCATCGCGGACAATATGTCTAAGGGGATTGCGTTTTTAATGAAGAAAAACAAAATCGAAGTCATTAATGGAAAAGGTGTTTTTAAGTCTGCAAAAGTTCTTGAAGTGACTGGGGCTGATGGGAAAAAAGAAGAAGTCAGCGCTACTAACATCATCATTGCAACAGGTGCTAAGTATCGTTCTTTCCCTGGACTTGAGCATGATGGAAAACGTCTTCTTGGCGCTTGGGAAGCACTTAAATTAGAAAAGCTTCCTAAGTCTATCGGTATCGTTGGTGCTGGTGCTATCGGAATGGAATTTGCTTATTTCTGGAATGCTTTCGGAGTAGAAGTTCATATCTTTGAAATGCAACCGAACCTTCTTCCTATCGAAGACACAGAAGTTTCAAAAGAAGTTGAGAAGGCCTATAAAAAACTTGGCATGAAAATTTCAACAGGTATTGAAGGTGTCACAGCTAAGAACAACGGTAATGACGTTACTTTCACTGTTAAAGAAAATGGTAAGAGCACAGAATATAAATTTGAAATGGGTCTTATCGCAGTCGGCATGACCGGAAATATTGAGAATTTTGGTCTTGATAAGGCCGGCGTACAAACTGAACGCGGATTCATCAAAGTTAACGAAATGTATGAAACAACCACTAAAGGTGTTTACGCTATTGGTGACGTTTCTGGCCCCCCACTTCTGGCCCACGCGGCTTCTCACGAAGGTGTGGTAGCAGCTGAGCACATGGCCGGTCTTCACCCGCACGCCATCGATAAGTTAAATATTGCCGGTTGTACTTATTGTCAGCCGCAAGTGGCTTCTGTCGGTTATACTGAGCGTGCATTAAAAGAAAAAGGTATTGAATATAACGTAGGGAAGGCACCATTTACCGCTAACGGTAAGGCCATCGCTTCTAACGAGAATACTGGTTTCATTAAAGTTCTTACTGGTAAAAAATACGGTGAACTTCTTGGTGCTCACATCGTGGGAACCAATGCTACTGAGCTTATTCACGAATACGTTCTTTTCCGTACGATGGAAGGTATTGATGAAGAGATCTTCGCTACCATTCATCCACATCCAACTCTGGGAGAATTCCTTGGGGAAGCTGTGTTGGCCGCTAAAGGGCGCGCTCTAAATTTATAAATTTTTTAAGGAGATAATGATATGGCAAAAATTGAAGTAGTAATGCCCCAAATGGGTGAGTCGATCACGACTGGTACTATTACGAAGTGGCACAAGGCCGCTGGTGAAGTGATTGAACTCGATGCGATTCTCCTCGAGATCTCAACTGATAAAGTTGAATCAGAAATTCCTTCTCCGATTCAGGGGAAGATTGTAGAGCTTCTTTATCCTGAAGGCGCGACAGTTGATGTTGGTCTTCCGATCGCAATTATTGAAGATGATTTAAATGCTGAAGTTTCAACTTCTGCTCCTAAGGCCGCTCCTGCAGCTAAAACAGAAGCCGCAGCTCCAAAAGCTGAAGCGGCTCCTGCTCAGGCACCAGCAGCTCCTGCTCAAGAAGAAGAAGGCTTTCGTTTCTACACTCCGCTTGTTAAGGCCATGGCCAAAGACGCAGGAATCTCTCTTTCTGAGCTTTCTCAGATTAAAGGTTCTGGTGCTGGCGGACGTGTGAATAAAGCTGATCTTGAGGCTTATATCGCTTCTGGCGCTAAAGGTGCTCCGGCAGCTGCAGCTCCAAGAGCTCAAGCTCCTGCACCCGCTTCAACTCCAGCTCCGGCCGGTGTTCCACAAACTCGTGGATCTGACCGTGTTGAAATCGTTGCTATGGATAACATGAGAAAAGCTATTGCTAAGAACATGGTTCTCTCAAAACAAACTTCTCCACACGTTAACTCTATCGATGAAATCGATATGACGAATCTTGTGAAGTCTCGTAACAAAATTAAAGACGATTTCAAAAAACGTGAAGGCATTAACCTTACGTACTCTCACTTCGTTCTTTATGCCATCGTTCAAGCTTTGAAAGAGCATCCTCTTATTAACGCTTCAATTGAGGGCGATAACATTGTTATCAAAAAAGACATCCACTTAGGTTGTGCTGTGGCAACTCCTACTGGTCTGGTTGTTCCGGTCATTAAAAATGCCGGTGACTTAAACCTTACAGGCATTGCTCGTCAGCTTGATATTCTTGCCACTAAAGCGAAGTCTAAAAAACTGACTATGGATGATCTTTCTGGTGGAACTTATACGTTCACAAACAATGGCTCTTTCGGAACATTGATTGCAACTCCAGTTATTCTTCAACCGCAAATTGGTATCTTCTGTACTGGTGTGATTAAGAAGCGGGTGATGGTAATGGATGACGATGCTATCGGCATCCGCCACATGATGTACGGTACTCACACCTACGATCACCGTCTTATCGATGGCGAACTAGGTTCTAAATTCCTTGCAAGCGTGAAGCATCACCTTGAAACAATGAAACCGGAAAATTTGATCTAAAAAAAATGGCCCTCGAAAGAGGGCCATTTTTTTGGTTAATGTCGTATTGGTCTCTGTCTCTCATGACGATGATCCCGGAAATAATCTCTGACAACTCTAAGAACACTTTTTCGTTTGTTACTTCTTCTCCACCAGTCAAAAGCACCGCCGGCGAGAACCAGCATTAATATAGTATTAAGAATATGATCCGTCCGGGCGACTTCATGAAATCCTGGGATGATCTTAAGTAAATTGGGAGCGGGTGTTTGATTACCGACTGTTGGTAATCCAAAAGAACCGAATACCCAGCCAGCAAAAGCATGGATCCCATAGAAGATAGAGAAACCGAAAGTTGTGACAAAGGCATCACGGCCGTTATTCCTGTAACCGTTATAGATTAATAATATACCTGAGAGGAAAATCGAAAAAGAATAGAGAGGTCCGAGATGCAGTCCTGCAAAGCCAGGATACATAAACCCACACAAACCGAGTGCGAAGAGTATGAATCCCACGCCTAAGCTGATTATTTGGGTAGAATTCTTTGGTCTACCTTCACCGGGAGAATGTAGTCTGATATCTTTTTCCATAATGGCCCCCTATCCTTTATTAAAGATAAGCAAATCAGAGACCACAATTAATAGTCTTGAAACGGCATCATGAGTGGATATATGCCACATAATAAATTTGATCAATTACGTTTTTGAGTGGAATTTTTCCAGTTTTCGCTTAAGACTTTTTCTGATCCGTTACCAAGTGGTCGATAAAAAGAGTCTTTCACTTCAACCGGAAGATAGCGCTGTTCAACCCAGTTCCCTGGATAAGCATGAGGGTACTTATAATTTTTTTTCTCAGGAGATACATTTGAAAGGTGCCCGGGAACTTCAACAGTCGGGTGTTCTTTGACATAATTTAAGGCCGCATCTACTGCCTTATAAACGGAATTGGATTTTGGTGAAAGTGCCATAAAAACGGTGGCGTGTGAGAGAGTAATTCGGGCTTCTGGCATCCCAATGTGTTTAACCACATAATGAGCATTACTTGTGACCTGAAGTGCCTGAGAGTTTGCAAGGCCCACATCTTCACTCGCTAAGATCATAAGTCTTCGCGCGATGAATTCAGGATCTTCCCCACCATCCAGCATGATGGCCAGATATAAGAGTGCTCCATCCGGATCTGAACCACGAATCGATTTAATAAATGCCGAAATGACGTCATAGTGTCGATTAGCATTTCGATCATATTGACGGGCATGTTCGAAGAGTTCTTTAAGAACCTGTTCTTTATTTTTTAATTCATCACTTTCAAAGGCCGCAAGTCTTGCTAATTGATTGAGAGCAAAGCGGGCGTCACCATTTGAGAGGGGGGCAAGTTCTTCAATATATTCCTGAAGTTCCGGTCGCCCTAGATCGGCCACACCACGAGAGAGGATCTGGGTAAGATCTTTGACCTCGAGTTTTTTTAATTCAATGAGAGACACTCTGGAAATCAGGGCCTTGTTCAGAGAAGTGTGAGGATATTCGGTAGTGGCCCCAATAAAGAGAAAGTCACCATTTTCTAAATAAGGGAGAAGGGCATCCTGCTGGGATTTATTAAAGCGATGAATCTCATCAATGAAGAGAATCGACTCTTTTCCAAATTCCCTTCTTCGATCCAGCATTTGCTGGATGATTCTCTTCAATTCAGGGATGCCGCTGGTCACAGCACTGAAAACAGTCAGTTCTCTTCCAATTTTGCTGGAGATGATATGGGCCAGGGTCGTTTTACCGGTTCCTGGCGGGCCCCAGAAGATGACATGCCGGGGACTTGAAACCAGCTTATCGAGCTGTGAGCGGATGCTACTCTGGCCATAGAACTCCTCAAGCCCTTGAGGCCTTAATTTGGCCGCCAATGGGAGATCATTCTGGTTATTTAGGGAAAAAGCATCTAATTGCATGGTTCTTTCTAGCAAATAAATTAGATTTTGCACAGTGTTGGTCTTGACGAGGTTGCGTTAAAAGGTTACTTTTTTGGTCTTTGAAATTTAAGCTGTTTCGGCTTTTCAGTGTCATGCGGAAGGGGGTGTTTAGTATGTCTACAATTTCAATTACTATTGATGAAAGATTTCCAGCTGAAAAAGCGATTAAGAAATTCAAACGTCTTTGTGATGCTTACGGGATTGTTAAGGAATACCGTGCTCGTTCAGAGTACAAGAAACCTTCTATCAAGAAAGCTGAGAAGTTAGAGAACGCAGATAAGCGTCGTCGTAAAAACGATGTTCGCGGTCGTGTACGTTCTAAGTACTAATCTTCGAAATGAGGCCCCTTACGAGGGGCCTTTTTTTTTGTCCGGAATTTTAAAAATAATACCTGAGTAGTGAATTCCATCGGGCATGCATCGTCGCTAGATAACTGCCCATTCCATCCGGCGTTTTTTTTCTCTTCGTCAGATTCATGTTCAGAAGATTTACTGAAAAATTCAGAGGGTTCATATTTCGATATAAAAACTCAGGATTCGCTCTTTTAGCGAGATGAGTTTTAATCGGTTGAATGAAATTCAAAAAAAATTGCTGAAAGTCTTCACGGTAGGCATAGGGAATAAATTCCTGAAGGGCGAGTGAGACCATAGTGTCGAGTTCATCGAGATCCTTAATGATTGAATGAGTCTCATACCGTGCAGGAATTTCGGCGATAATGAGCAAAGAGATATTATCAAGATTTGCTTTTATACTTTCGAGCTTAAGGTCAAATAACGAAATAAATCGTAAAGCAGAAATGCTACTGAGATGTAAATCGGGTGACATCTTCACTTGCCGTTTAAGTTTTAGTGAGAGGGTTTGAATCTTGAATAAACTTTCTCGGAGAGAGTTAGCAGTGCTAGCACACTCTTTAGTTAAAAGACCGGGACAACTCTTTAAAAGATTATCTTTAGAAGGTTCCAGCAGAGAAACTTCCTGAATAAGGGGAATGATCTCCTGGGGAAAATAAGGGAAGAGGGTGATCATTTGATAAAAGTCACCGACGATTCCGTTTAGGATTGGGCGAACTTTTACCTGGTAGGTATGTTGATCCAAACGTCGCTGGGCCCAGGTAGTAGAGGTGCAGAGTAAGAGGAGAATAAGCAGGTAGCGCATCTCACTATTATGCCTTATTCATCTGGAAAAGATCAATCAGGTGAGAATGTTTCCATAAAGAAGGAAACCCTCTCAGGAAACTCTGTGAATGAGGCCTTAAAATGAAATGGATATGGGAAGAATAGCGAGGTACTTCTAAGGTATCTAAGGGAAGTTCTGAGCTATAGCAGATAATTCTCTTCTCCTGGAGAAGTAAAGGAGACTCTTTAAGAAGCCCCATAAAAAGATAGATTCCTCCAGCGGTGGTTGAGAAAGTGAGTATCTGATCTTTATCCTCACTTAGCTTCTTTATAAAATTATTCAGGATTCTTTCAAATTCACGACACTTAAAATAACTATGGCGCAGATAGATCTTTCTCACTTGAAGTGAGAAATGTTTTTTCTCCTGTTCTGAAAGATTGAGTCCTGAGAATTCTTCTAATAAAAGTTCTTTCATCGAGAACTCTTGAGGCACTCGGAGCTCTTGCTCAAAATAGGGCGAAGTTCCAGTTAACGTTTCCTTGTAGACTCGTAATTGAAAAAAATCCTGCCAGTTCATTCTCTTTTCTCCTCCTTTAAGTGTAATTCCCTCCTTGGGGCCAGGATTGGAAGCTTGGAAAATTAATGACTTAAATAAACTAAATAAAAAATGATTAATCTAAGGAGTGCCCACTTAACGCCTCTCTCTTGTAACCGGTGGTCGTTAAGCCTTTATGAGTCCGTGATAAGACAAGGCATGAATAGAGAAAGCATGATTCATTCTTTCCATAGTATTCGCCCGGCCTCTTACAGAAGCCAGAGTGACTTGAATCAATGGATACTTAGCTATCATCAAAATACTGGTTCCTTATCAGGCACAGAACTTCATGCACTTGGTAAATACTGCCTTTCAGAAAAGCATATTGAAGGCCGCTATATTGATTGTGATGAAGTGGATGAAGATTGGGAGAATCATGAGATCTACTCTCTGCCTGAGAGCGCCGGAATTGAAAAAAGAAATTACTACTATCTTGAAAAAGTAAAACGAGTCTTTGAAGAGTTTTATCGTGATCATACACCTGATCAGATTATTCATGTCACCTGCACGGGTTATCTTTCTCCAAGTCCACCGCAGCAGTATTTTAGCGGGAAATCAAAACCTCCGGGAATCACGCATGCCTATCATATGGGTTGTTATGCTTCACTTCCCGCTGTCAGAATGGCAAGGGGATTACAAATGAGTGAAGGATGTGACATTGATATCGTTCACACAGAACTTTGCAGTCTGCATTTGAATCATCTAAAGCACACTCCTGAGCAATTGGTTGTGCAATCTCTTTTTTCCGATGGCCATATAAAGTACAGCGTAGGGAAGAGGGATGAAGGTCTAAAAATTCTAGGGATCCATGAGAAACTCATTCCGGAAAGCTTAGATGATATGACCTGGACCCCCTCGAAGTTTGGAATGAGTATGACTCTCTCACGGGAAGTGCCTGTTAAAATACGAGATCATCTTCCGGCGTTTATAGATGAGCTCTCCAAAGTCTCGGGTGTAATGAAAAAAGAACTTTTAAAAGACGCGATCTTCGCTGTTCATCCGGGCGGACCACTGATTATTGAGTCCGTTCAAAAAAAGCTCGAGTTAAATCCTGATCAGGTGCAGTTTAGTCATGACGTTCTTCGTAAAAGAGGCAATATGTCTTCTGCGACTTTGCCCCATGTATGGAAGGCCATTTGGGAATCTAAGCCTCATCGTGGAAAGAAAATAGTGAGCCTGGCGTTTGGTCCGGGTCTGACTATTTTCGGTTCAGTCTTTGAGGTGAAAACTTGATCTATCTCTATCTCCCTTTCATCTTGCAAGGAATAATCATGGGGATAGATGAGCGAATCCATCATCAGCGTGGTATGGGGAAGTGGGAGAGGTTCGGACATCCCTTAGACACTTTGACAGTTCTTATCCCCTTTATCTTTGTGAACACGGCTTCCTATTCTCAAGATAATTTATTCATCTATATTTCACTTTGCGCTTTTTCCTGCTTGTTTGTGACAAAGGATGAATTCGTCCATAAAGACCTCTGTTCAAAGCTTGAGCAGTGGCTTCATTCCCTTCTTTTTATTCTTCATCCCTTAGTCTTTCTGTCGGCAGGAATAATGTGGAAAAGAGACGGGAGTACGTTTCTTAAAATTCTTCCCTACATAGTTGGGAGCTTTATGTTTTATCAGATCATCATCTGGAGTATTCCATGGAAGAAACAAGCAAAATAGACAATACCTTGTACGAGCAGTATGGCGAAAGGTGGTACACCGCCTTTGACGACCCTATTGCGCTTTTACGTGCAGAAAATAAAGTCAAGGTTCCATGGATACTTGAGTATCTGGAAAAACATCATAAGGATTCTCAAACCGTTCTTGATGTCGGATGCGGTGGTGGGTTTTTAAGTAATGACCTCGCTCTGGCGGGATTTAAAGTTACTGGGGTAGATCTTTCTCTGGAGAGTCTTAAGATTGCTGAGATTCATGATAGAACCCGTTCAGTTAAATATGAGCAAGCTGATGCTTTCCACCTGCCTTACCCTGATCAATCTTTTGATGTTGTGACGGCCATGGATTTTCTGGAACATGTGGAGGATCCGGCCCGGGTGATTAAGGAATTCTCACGAGTGCTGAAGCCTGGAGGCCTTTTTTTCTTTCATACCTTTAACCGAAATTTTCTCTCATGGCTCATCATCATAAAGCTTGTTGAGTGGTTTATTAAAAACACTCCAAAAAATATGCATGTGATTGAGCTCTTTATTAAACCACGAGAATTAAGGGACTATTGCCGTGAAGCCGGGATGGAGATACAAGAATTAACAGGCCTCAGACCCATCGTTTCAAGCATTAATGTAGAAATGTTAAAAACAGGGGTGGTCTCCCCCCATATGCGCTTTACGCTTACAAAAAATACCCTCTTATCTTATCTAGGAGTGGCCCAAAAGCTCAACAGGCCCCTCGATAAAGAGGGGCCTTAAGTTTAAACTTTCTTAGCTTTTACTTCGAAGACCATCTCATCAATTTCATGAACCATTGAATTCTCAAGTTTAACATCTGATACTTCACCTTTCGTCATGAGAGTTTCAGACGAGATGTATCCTTGATACTTATTGAACACTTTAGCAAGTTCCGGGGTCGTGAAGACTGTCACAGAAATCCTGTCCGCCACATTGAAGTTCGAGTCTTTTCTCGTCTTCTGAATACGGTTCACCATCTCTCGCGCCAGGCCTTCATCGATCAGGTCCTGATCAAGGGTGCAGTCCATATCAATAGTAATAAGTCTATTGGTCATCGCCTGAGTTCCTGGTTTTGCATTTCTAAAAACCAGAACTTCATTGGAATCAAAATCCACATCTTTAATTGTTACTTTGCCGCCAGCTTCAATCTTTTGAACATCAGCTGAAGAAAGCTTCTCAATCAGAGGTTTAAAGGCCCCCATTTCTTTCCCGAGCTTTTTACCAAGCACTGGAAGGTTCGGTTTGGCCGAAAGAACGACGAAGTCTATTTCATTTGTCAGATACTCAACATTCTTCACGTTAAGTTCAATCTTGATGAACTCTTCTAGTTTCATCATCTCATTTAGAAGAGTTTGATCCTGATGGATTACTTTTAGCGTTTTAAGAGGAGTCTTAACTTTAACTCCTTCAGTGACACGCTTCTGGCGTCCCAAAAGAACCACTTGCTGCATTCTTCCCACTGCAGTTTCAAGAGTTGAGTTAATGAGAGTATCAGCTTCCTCAGGATAAGAAGTTAAATGAACAGATTCATCTGTTGAACCACCGAAAACTTTGAGTTCCCGGTAGATATAATCAGAAAGGAATGGTGCAAACGGTGCCATCAATCGAGAAAGAGTCTCTAAAGTAGTGTAGAGAGTGGTGTAGGCCGCCGATTTATCGGCCGACATACCTTCTTCCCAGAAACGACGACGATTAAGACGGATGTACCAGTTGGTTAAATCTTCGATGAAGTTAAAGAGCTCCGGAACCACGTTATATAGGCGGTAGTTCTGCATCTCGTGGTTAACGTTTTTAATTAACGTCTGAAGCTTAGAAGTAAGCCATTGATCGAGAATATTATCAGAGGCTGCATCTTTAGCGTTCAATTTCCAGCCATCTACTGCCGCGTAAGTGGAGAAGAACTTATACGAGTTAAACCAAGGAAGAAGAGCACGGCGAACCATGTCTTTAACTCCTTCATCAGTGAAACGTAATTCTTCTGCTTTCACAAGCCCTGAGTTAATGAGGAACAAGCGAAGAGCATCGGCCCCGAATGTTTCAATCAGTTCATCCGGTGGAGTATAGTTACGAAGACGCTTACTCATCTTCTTGCCATCGGCCGCAAGAACCATACCGTTAACGATAACGTGTTTAAAGGCCGGTTTATCAAAGAGAGCAGCTGCTAATACCGTTAGGGTATAAAACCATCCGCGGGTCTGGTCCAGGCCTTCTGCAATGAATTCTGCAGGGAAACCATCTTTAAAAATTTCTTCATTCTCAAATGGGTAATGAAGTTGTGAATAAGGCATAGAGCCTGATTCAAACCAGCAGTCGAGAACTTCAGGGATTCTTTTATAAGTTCCTTCTTCTCCCGGGATAGTGAAATCTAAAGAGTCCACATACTCGCGGTGAAGATCATTCACTTCCACACCTGTGTATTTTTTGAGATCTGCAATTGAACCCATACAGATGGCATTGCCGGATTTATCATTGATCCAAACCGGAAGGGGAGTTCCCCAAACACGGGTACGTGAGATGGCCCAGTCACGAGCATTCTCAAGCCACTTACCAAAACGACCTTCTTTAATGGACTCTGGAACCCATGTGATCTGTTGGTTAGCATTGATCATTTTATCTTTGATCTTTTCAACAGCTAAATACCACTGAGGCATGGCCCGATAGATAAGCGGAGTATCAGTTCTGTAGCACATTGGATAACTGTGAACTAAAGTCGATTGATGAAAAAGCTGTCCGCGATCTTTTAAGTTCTTAATGATTTCTTTATCTGCATCTTTAATGAATTTCCCTTCAAAGTCTTTAACTGGAAGGACAAACTTTGCTGAAGCATCAAGGGGAACAACCACCTCAGTTAATCCTGCGGCCTTCATTACACGGTTATCATCTTCACCAAAGCCCGGTGCCTGGTGAACGATACCTGTACCATCGCCAGTTGTTACATACTCATCGTTTAAGATAACGAAATAACCTTTGCTTCCTAGGTCTGAGTAATATGGGAATAGAGGCTCATAGGCCTTCCCTTTAAGTTCAGCTCCAGAATAGGTTTCTACTTCTTCATACTTAAAGTTTTTCTTGTAGGCCTCAAGACGGGCCTTGGCCATGATGATGAAAATATTTTTCTCAAGGTCTTTAACTTTTACGTACTCAATTTCAGGGTGTACACAAAGAGAAAGATTGGAAGGAAGCGTCCAGGGAGTTGTGGTCCAGGCCGCAAAGTATGTATCAGCATCTTCTTTTGTTCTAAAAAGAACGGTGACTGCCGGATCTTGAATATCCTGATAGTTCTGACCTGCTTCAAAGTTAGAAAGCGCTGTTTGAAGGGCAGGGGAGTAAGGGACAATCTTGTTTCCTTGGTAGATAAGCCCTTTATCCCAGATGGATTTAAAAACCCACCAGGTCGATTCCATGAAAGGAAGGTCCATGGTCTTATAATCATTTTCAAAATCAACCCAACGGCCTAGTCGACTAATGGTTTTTTCCCATTCGTTTACGTAACGGTCTACAATTCCGCGGCATTCATCGTTATATTTTTTTACTCCATGCTCAGCCACAAAGTCTGAAGCTGACATCTGAAACTTTTTATCAATTTCCTGTTCGATAGGAAGACCATGACAGTCCCAACCAAAACGGCGGTCAACGTAAAAACCCTTCATGGTGAAGTAACGAGGAATAATATCCTTGATAGTTGAGGCCACAATATGGCCATGGTGAGGCAAACCAGTGGCGAAAGGAGGGCCATCATAGAAAATATAGTTCTTACCCTTTCTGGTTTTATCCAGGGACTTCTTGAAAATATTCTGTTCCTGCCAGAATTTAAGAACGGATCTTTCGGCTTCTACAAAAGAGAAATTATCAGTTTGGGGGGCGGCTTCTCGTTCCATCAGGTCTCCAGACAGTCAAAAGAGGTAAAATGAACCATCACTGTAGCAGAAAAGGCCTCTATCGTAAATTTTCAAACTAAGACTCCGAGGAGAAACTTATAGGAATTTAATTATGAAGAAACTGATTTGGTCGACTTTTGCCATGAGTCTAATTCTCCTCCCGCTCATATCCCATGGGGAAGTGGAGTTTTTGGGGATGGAAAAAGAATTAATGCCTGATTTGGCCGGAAAACAAAAATTTTCTCCCTTAGATCTTCATGAGTCAAAGGATTTACAAGTAAGGCCTGAAATGGCCATTCAAGATGTGGCCCAACCGAATAAAGGTCAGAAATATTCCATTATTCCCTGGTCGGAACTCGATGCAACTGAATGGTTAGATATTAATAACTGGCTGATAGAGCGAGAGCTTAAGGATAAAAAGCCTGATTGGAAAATTCGTCTGAGAGATTCGGAACACCGAGAACTCGCCGGGAAGTTTTTGAAATGCCAAGGAAGCTGCTCCGTTTATCGCGGAAGTACAAAGGCGCAAACAGGCCACCTTTCTCGAATTGAAGAAGGGGACGAGATCCATACTGATGAAGATTCAGTTGCTTGGATTTATTTTATGGAAGGGAGCCTTATGCGGCTTTCGCCCCAAAGCTCGCTGTCTGTTCAGGAAATCAATCTTGGTAAGGGCGAAGTATTTCTTCTGGTAAGGCTCAATAAGGGTCATTTCTATTGGCATCCCAGGCATAAAGCTGATTATCCATTGGAACTCGCTCCTGAGACGGATTCTTTCTCTTTACCTTTGATGGTTCGTCAGGCCAACGTAAATCATTTTGCGAGAGAACGCTTTAAAGCTCAATCTGATGAAGAGCGACTGAAAGAGGTTATGGATCTGGATGAGGGAGCAATTAAGGATCAAATCCAGGCCCTTAATAAGTTAAAAAATGAGCACAATCCTCTCATGAATCACCGGACTAAAATCATGGTTGTTTCTCCCAATGCTTCTGTGACTTCATCTCAGGCAAGCTTTGATTACCTTTACTACCCGGGTGGTAAAACCTATTTTAAGAAACGTACTTTTGAATTAGGAGAAGAATTCACTCTTCATCTCAGGGGTTATACTGACAACACAGATTATCTTATCGATAAAACTGAGTGGTATGAAGTTGATGGAAATGGAAGAAGTTATTCACAGTTAGTTGAGATTCCTTCTCACCTTCAAATCACTGAATTAATCACCAAAAGAATTAAAACTATCGAGCTGGCCCGTGAATTATGGGTGAAGGAATTCACAATCCCCATGATGAAAGTGGGTGATAAAGCAGAACTTTTGGCCCGTAACTTTGGATACAACCTGTGGGGAGATGAGCTTTCTAAACGGCAGCAGTTTCTGGTTGAATATACCCGACGAATTGAAACGACAAACCTCAGATCTCTCGAAAACCTCATTACGAAGCTCGAAGACAGCGGAGAAATGGTTAAGAAGGATCTTGCTGATGAACACTATAAGGCCACTCTAAAGCACTATCTTTTGGGCCTTAAATCCAGGTATGATAGAAAAAGTTTAAGAGTCGCTGAAATGAATGATCTTCAGTATTATGTCTGGATACTAAAAAATGGAAAATTCTAAATTCAAATTTATTCTGGCTTCAGCTTCTCCTCGTCGGAAAGAATTAGTAGGGCATTTAAAAGTGCCCTTTGAGGTCATGACTTTAAATGTACCAGAAGAATCAAATGCGGCAGATCCTGTCGAATTTTCTTCGGAAATTTCCGCTGTAAAAGGTCTGGCCGTTTATGATCTTCTTAAAAATGAGAATCCGGATTCTTCTTTCTTTGTAGTCTCCAGTGATACGATTGTTTGCCATCAGGGAAAAATCTATGGCAAGCCGAATGGACGCGATGAGGCCCGTAAATTTCTAAAAGAACTGAGTGGAAACACTCACTCTGTTTTTACTGCAGTGACAGTTAAGGTTCTTCATCAAGGAAAAGAATATGGATATTCCTTTGTTGAGGAAAGCCGTGTAACTTTTGATCATATAACGGATGCTTTACTAGAGCGTTACCTTGATACTGGAGATTCCCTTGATAAAGCAGGTGCCTACGGAATTCAAGGGCCCTCACTGACTTTTATTTCCAGAGTAGAAGGGGATTATGCCAATGTGGTAGGATTTCCTTTAAGTCGTTTTGTTAGGGAGAGCGAAAAGTTTTTCCAACAGCATTTTTCTCAAGAGGAACTATGGTTAAATTTCTTCTGATTAGCCTTTTATTTATTGGACAGGCACAGGCCAACCTTTTTGATTTTTCTTCTGATAAGCCTCGGGAGAGCAAAGTGCCGGCCCTACTCACGGCCTTAAAGGCCCTTGAACTTAAAGTCGATCCAATCTTTGAGGATGAATTCACTAAAGCGATTAAGAACGTTGAAGCAGGGATAGAAGAGGAGAAGCTCTACTGTAGTGGGGATTCACCTGATGCCGAAGGAAATCTACTGCCAAAAGATCAAAAGCAACTCTGTATGCGAGAACTAAAGAAGCATTATCTGGAAGCTTCGACGACTATATTTGAATTAAAAAAGAAGTACCTGACTCTCATTCATGAGAATCAGATTGAAAAACTAACCGAAATTCAGAAGAAGCTTAAAGCTGACATCGAAAAGAACTTTTAAGCTCTCTCTTCACTCTCATTGGTCTTGATGAAGGCCGTACCCTGAGTTTTAGGCTTAAGGCTTCTTACTGCCACCATAGAGCGCATAGGACGTAAACTACGAGGTTTAGTCTTATTGTTTGGTAGGTCAGCTGTTTCGCTAAGCTTTTCAATCAAAGGGAATTTAGTCAGGACTCTTTGTTTCGTTGTCATACAAACCTCGGTGTTAAAAGCATCTTGTTAGTTGCTCAACCCAAGGCCGTGAAAGGCGGAAGGGTTAAGCGTGGTTAGGATCGAAATGATCACTTTCCAATACGCAACTCCTGTTGAAGTTATCTGATCCCTCTTGTCGGCTAAATGGAACCAAAACATGAGGGACAGTTCCTCTATTATAGCACTGGAGATCCCGTCATGGGAAATGCTGGGAAATTTTACCGACTCTTTTATCTTTTGTCTCATATTGGTCCTTAGGCTTAAACTAACTAAATGTAATATTCATTAGTTAGGACATGAATGACTCGGATTTTTGCTGCCTTCTTTTTTTTGCTCTTAAGTACATTCTCCCTAGGTAGGGTGGACCGCACCTATATGGAAGGGTATCTGGGAGAGAAGAAATTAGACTCTTATTCTGAACGTTATCAGCCACTCATTTTCCAGGATATTTATCAGGGTAAAATGTCTTTTGAAGATGAAATCTATTTTCAAAATTTTTTTCAACCTTTCTTATTTCAAAAAGAAAATGATTATTCTTTTTTCTTACGCTCGGAACTTAATGGAGCGATGATTTGTTCCAACGAACAGTTAGGTAAACACTTTGATGACATACGTTTCTCATACCGCTTGATTACCTTGAGTTATCTCCTGGAAGGGCAGTGGCATATGGGCCTCATGTCCGGGCATCTGGGATTTAAAAATGGATGCCAATTCGATCTTAATAAATGGATAAAAAGTTGCCGGCCCAAATCGAATGAAATGAAAAAGTTCGTCGGACGTCTGCATAAATTCTCTCCCCGCTATGATGAAACCTTCTCTCACGACTATAAAAAGAATGACTGGTGGAAAGAATTCTCCACCAATAAATACAAGTGGTACTCACAATATAGGGTGAACTCTGAATGCTCTGGTAAATGCAGTGAAGACGACATTCCAAAGCAGTTCCAAACTAGCTGCGAAGAAGATCAGAAGCTCATGACTCTTATTTGCTCTGAAATAGATGAGATCTACGGACTCTCGCAAAATCGTGACGCTTATTTTCTATTGGGTCTTTCGAACATCATCAATACTTACAATAAGAGCGGTGAAGCAATGGGCTGCCTTCGTCGCTTTACAGAAGTGATGTCACATAAAGAAGTACGTTATGCGTCTTTGAAGCAACTCTTTCCGCCTCTTCAAAACTTTCTACGCCAACGTTATCAAGAACGTTTCTTACAGGGACGAGTCTTTTTTTACGGAGCAAGTAAAGAGTTCGAAGAGAAGGGACTTCAAGATTTTTATGTGAAGGATCAACCGATAAAGATTGAGAAAGCTCCTGAACAACCTAAAGCGGCCGTTCAGACTCCAGCGAAAAAAGCTGAAGTAAAGGAGCCAGTTAAAACGGTGGAAGCCGTGCCTGTAAAAGAACCAGTGAAGGCACCTATTAAAGAAATCCCGGCGGCTGTTAAGAGTGCTTTCCTCCAGGCCGCAGAAGTCAGAGAGGCGGACAATCTGGATCGTGTTGAAGTGGATATGCTGAAGCTTAAATATGATTACGTCTTTAGCCTCAATATGATCAACACCCTGTCAGAGCGTCTTAAAACTTTCATGACCCGTGAAGCGCTGGTTGAGATGCTGGCCTACGATAAACTTGGCAGTAAAGAAGCACCTGTTCCTCTCATGTTTTTAAAGTACATGATTGATATGCAGGAACATCATGGCCTTTGGAATATTATTTCTATTCTTGGGGATAGATTTTATGTATCGAATGAAATTGATGCCGCTTTTAAACCAAAACCAGAATATGTGCAGCTAATGAATAATGAGCAAACTGGAAGACAGTGGCAGCTCTTCATTATTCGTAATTAAAACCACTCAACCTTAATCACATGAGCGCCTGAAGCCTGGGCGGCACTTAGACCCACGTGGGAGTCCTCAAAAATGAGGACACTCCCTTTATGAAAACCGGATACATCCATCGCTTTTAAATACGGCCAGGGATCTGGTTTATGAGTGGGACAATCATCCCTAGTGAGAATCAAATTAAAATAATCATAAATCCCGGTCATCTGAAGCAGAATTTCGGTTATGACCTTCTCGCTGGAAGTAACCAGAGCGAGATATAATTTTTCACTCTTCGCTTCCTTTAGGATCTCGAGAAGTTCTTTTGGAAAAAAGGAATGGGGATCTACGGCTTTTAAGATTTCAATCAGATTTTGGGTCTTCTCATCTACAAAATCTTTCGTCGTCCAATGCTTAGGCATTCCTTCCCAGCCTTTAATGATATCAAAGACCAAGTGATCGGCCTTACCTACTAGAAGTTCATGGACCATCTCCGGAGAATAGGGAGGAATAATTTTATATTTATCTGCCATCATAAACAGCGCCTGAGCGTGATGCTCTTCCGTGTTGAAGAGAGTACCGTCCATGTCGAAAAACAGCGCCTTAAGGCCCGGGAAGCCTTCCTGGAGTTCCTTAAGTTGAGGGATCTTTTTAAAGCCAATTGGAGTGGTGGTCATAGGGAAAGTTTACCGTTTTATTCTTATAAAATCCATCAATTGCTGCAGAGTGTGTTCATGGCCAACAGAAGCATTTTGAGGTACACAAACATCAATCAACAATAGGATTTTTCATATGAGCGACTCTGAGATCAAAAAAGATCTGTTAAGCCAGTTATTGTACGAGGCCCAGGCCTATAAAAAATTTGAAGACATTGAGAAGTTAGTTGATTCGGGAAAAGATCTTTCCATGATCCCTATCCAGCCTCTTTATGTGGCCCTTCAAACAACTTCCAGCGATCAGATAGCAGCGATCCTGCCAAAATTATCTAGTGAGCAGCGCCAGGCCCTGAGGGATATCGACTTGTGGAAAAAGGATATTGTCGATCCTGAAGCGGCTTTCCATTGCCTTGAAGTTTATTCAAAATGCCCGGACGATGACGTTATTCTAGAGTTCATAAAAAGCGAAGATTTTCTTCTCACTCTGAAAAATCAATTCACCGTTCAGACTTTTGATGCAGAAGACCCGATGTATCCTGAAGGTAATAATTATTTTCTAACTGAAGATAATCAGCTTCTCATCGAATACCCGGAAGATTTTACTTTAGTTCAAGAATTAAAAGAATTGATTCGTAGGCTCTACTCAGACATTGGAGTTGAGGAAGCTTATGCTTTCTTATTTAAAATGCTCGTTGATTCTTACCAATTGATGGAAGAAGAAAACTATGAGGCCAAAAAAGAGCGCCTGCGCGAATACGGTTTTGTCGACTACTATGATGCTCTTGAATACAATAGCCCTTTTTTCCAGGAATCCCAGTTAACCCATTTTATTAAAAATAAAAAAGGACTCACTGGTGAATTGGATGCTGTTTCTATGAATCAGTGTCTTCATGCTTCTTCATTAGTTTCCTATCAATCTGGAATGGATAAAATTAAAGAGGCCCTTCAAAATGTTACCGATGAAAAACGCCAGCAGTTTCTTCATTTCAGTTTCGTCCGTCTGGTAAATGCGAAGATGACTTTAGAAGACGCTCTGAAGAACGGATCATTGGCCATGAGCCGGGTAGGGAACCAAACACGCCAGAGGCTGGAGTTGGGATTCGAGTATGTTTATAGTCAATTAGGGGCGCAGGATCAAAAGAATATATTCTTAAAATTTGATTTCATTGATCTCTTTAAAGTAGGTCATAGCTTAATTGAAATGACGAAAAAGAAAATCAAGAAGGCCCTTTCAGAAACTCCTTTTGAAGCTGATGATTTTGGTTACTTCCTTGGAATGTATTGGAACTCATTCTTAGAAAATTCGCATGAAGAAGTTGCCAAATTTAAATTTGATGGAAGTTCTAAGGCACTGGAGGTCAATGACCTAAATTCTTTCCACTTATGGAATCTAAGCACTGAGACTTTCGTGGAATCTCTGCCCTTTATTAAAACATTCTTTGCTGTAGTGGATAATCTTAAGGCCGATGGAAAATTGAATGATCAGTTCTATTTGAACTATGAAGTAGAAAACATTGATTTTGAATCCATCATGATCTCAAGTTTCATCAATTTTGCCGGTGGTTATTATAATGAATCTTCGGCCGGAAAAATGGGAGTGACCATTTCCGAATTAAAGACCTTCTATCATAAGTTTTTTAAGAAAAATGGTCAGGAGTATTTAATTAAAGGTGAAGAAGATCCAATTCTGAGAGAAGAATCGACTCGCTTTATAGAGAAGTTTGGGCTCGAGAATATTCCTCGCTTTGATAAGTATCTTTATCAAATTTTACTGGAACAGCTCAACGGTTACGAGATTGATGACATGTCCCCCGAGGATTTTAAACATGTCGGAGGTCCGATCCTGCTCAATATCTCAGGGCAATAGTTTAAGAGAAAAAAGAATCCATTATTTCAGACAAGGACTTCCTGTAAGGGGAGTTCTTGTTATCACAAAATTCAAATAACTTTTTCTGCATAAGTTTAATTTCATTCTTCTGCTCGGAAATAAGCTTTTCACTTTGATTAAACTTCGCAGAGAAGGGAAGCTTCTCACTTAAGAGTTCTTTAATCTTGGTTAAACGAACGGAGTCGTTTGTGAGAAATGTAAAGTGTTCAAAGTTTGAATCATTCTTCTTCGTTCCACCCCCTACGCCTCGAGGCAAGAAATTGGTGTCACTAGGTTGGCCTTCGATAAACTCTTCAAAGCCTTTCAGGTCATCTGCTTCTAGATTCTTGATGAGGCGTTTCTTATCCATTCTTACTTACCTTTGATAAACGGTTCAGGATAAACAGATAGAAATTTCGTTCTTTCTCAAGATTCTGAATAATCCTGTGAGAAACAGCATAGTTTTCCAGGTCTTGCTGGACGGCAGAGGCATCACTGTTTTTAATTTCTAGCTGCAGCAGTTTATTTTTTCCAATGACATGTGATTCCTTCACATTCATTTTAGTGTCTCGCTGCGAATAGAACTTTGGCAGTAAAGATTGCTCTTTAACTAAAGGGATTCTGCTAATGCTGTCTTCATGATCGCTTATAAGATACAGAGGATAGGGAAACTTGAAAGTAAGGTTATTCGAATAAAAGTAATTCTCAATATAGCCTATAGCTTCTCGTTGCCCTTCAAGATCAAGGTTTTTAAGGTTGAAGGCCACTGGATGTTTAAGATTCATATCTGGTGAGAGAACATTCTTCAATTCTTCGATAGAAGCCGACTTTATATTGAATAGCTGGTAAACCGGTAAACTCATAACTTAAATTATTTGTAAAACCTTGGTGAAAGTCTACTCTCATGTTTAAATAAAGCATGAATACAATAATTGCGAACGGATTAATTTAGTCGGAAACTATGAAGAATTTTGAATTGCCTTACACAGTACTTCCGGCTGAGTTTACGACCTTATTAAAATCCAACCTTTCGGTAGTGGCAACTGCTGCCCCTGTCTTTGATGTTATTCGCCCTAATCAGGCCCTCTATATGAATCTTGAGAAGGCCTTTAAAGATTTTGATGATGGAAGAGGGCTTGAAAAAACTATGCTCGCTCTAGGTTGGCCCCATTTCAGGGACCGCATGGCGAGTATTTTCCTCTATAAGAAAATCTACGGAACTTATCCTGTCTCAACCAGTATGGAATTAGTCGAAGATATTAAAAATCTTGAAACGAGATTTGGAAATCACGCCGTCCACGGAGTGTCGAGATTATTCCTTTTAGGATTTTATCTGAAACTTGCCAATATTGAGATCCAACATCGCGAGAATAATCAATATCTAGAAATAACTGTTCCTGAGGAGATAAGGCCTCTCTTGGATTTATCTCAGGGACGTTCTGAAAAAGTGGATTGGTTGATTCTTATTCTTATGCACCTTCTTGAAGGGCTTGGTGAAAAAATGCTCACAAATTCTCTTGCGAGCGGTAAAAAGTTTCAGGATCTCTATGAACTGCTTCCTCCTGAAGCTCGAAGTAAAATGCTTAATAACCTACTGGCATACGGTGCTAGTATTAATGAATCAGAAATTTTTCTGTATGAGAAAATTTAGGAATGAATATGGCAAGAAACCGAATGTTTGATCTCATTGACGAGTTGGCAAAGAAAAGCGGTATCTCTGAACTCATTATTAACGGTAATGATAATGTCTATGTCGAGAAAGACGGTGAGATGATCAGGATTGATGCTAAGTTCACCAATGAAGAAATAGATGACTTCTGCCAAAGTATCTCAAAGTTCAATCGCAGGCCTTTTGATACACTTAACCCGATTCTGGATGGTAATCTTCCTGATGGAAGTCGAGTGAATTTGATCCATAAGGATTACACTAATACTTCTCACGCAATAACAATCAGACGCTATCAGAAATCGATTAACACCTTTGATGGCTCTCCTGGTATCTTTGGACTCTCGCCTGAATTTATAGAACTGTTAAAATCAATGGTTCGTGCCCGAATGAATATCGTCGTCTCTGGTGGAACGGGAGTAGGGAAGACTACTTTTTTAAATTTACTTTTACAGGAAATTAACCCAAAAGAACGAGTCATCACGATAGAAGACACTCGTGAACTTCAATTCAATCTTCCCAATGTGGTTAGACTTGAATCCAGGCCTTCTGTCAGTGACAACAAAGGATTAATGATCCGAGATCTTCTCAAAAATACATTAAGGATGAGGCCGGATAGAATCATCGTGGGTGAGTGTAGAGGAGGAGAAGTTTTTGATCTTCTTCAAGCAATGAACACAGGTCACGAAGGATCAATGACCAGTATTCATGCCAACTCACCGGGAGAGTGCTTAAGCCGTTTAGAGAATCTCTATCTCCTTTCTGGACATGATCTTCCTTTGAAGGCCTTGCGCTTTCAGATTTCTCAGGCGGTTGATTACATCATTCAAATTCGTCGGGATAAGAGCGGTAAACGCGGAGTTCAACAGATTACAGAATTGAATCATATGGAAGGCGATCGTATTCTTATGCAGGATGTGGGGGCTTTTAAAGACGATGAACTTAAGTTTACGGGTCTTGTTCCGTCTAAAGTTGCGCGCCTTCAGAGAGCTGGATTATCGAAAGATTTTTTTATAGGTACCTAAAAAAAAGGCCTGCTCGAAAGCAGGCCTTGAAGTCTTCTTAATAAGGACGAGTGATACTCGTAAATCTTTTCTCTTCTTCTTTATCTTTATTCCCACCGCCGCATGCAAAAGCGCCAACAGTGAAAACACAAATCGCCATGGCCAAAACAACTTTCTTCATACGTACCTCCGTATCGTTCCTGAAATTATAATCCGAAACGGAAGGCTTTTACCCAAGATTTTAATTTTTGGGAAGATTCCTTCAAATTTCCATGTCTTAAAGTGGTTTAGCACTTTTGCGATTGAATCAGTTTTACCAGGTTTCGAACGTTTGTTTCAGGGGTTTTAATTAAGACACCATGCCCGAGCCCTGCGGTCCAACGTTTAAAGTCCAGACCTCGATCACGCAAGTCTTGATAATAATGGGCCGCTTTCTTTTCCAGAATTTCCCACGGTAAATGAAGCCAAGCTGGATCAAGATTTCCCTGAATGAAAACATGAGGAGGAAGAAGCTTCTGAATCTCCACCAAATCACATCTCCAATCGACGCCAATTACGTCAATATTTGTAAGATCCAGGGCCTTAATAAAGCCTGCTTGAGTATGTTTAGAGTAGTAAATAATCTTAGTCTTCGGAGACTGGGCCTTGAATTCTTTTAAGAGCTTACTGATCTTTGGAACAATGAATTCATGATAGTCAGAGACACAAAGTTCACCGGCAGCTGTATCAAAGAGAGCAATCGCCTGAGCGCCATTACGGGCCTGAACCAACATCTCGTTCAGAAGTTCCGGCATAAGAATATTTGTGAAGGCTTCAAAACGACCATCAAAAAGACCCTGTTTCGCAGAAACTAGATTTCCGGCATGGGAACCTTCAACAGCATATGTGTAAAGAGTGAAAGGAGCTCCAACAAATCCTAAAAGAGTCACATCTTTTGGGAGTCTTTCACGAATGAGTTTGCAGGCATCGCCCTGGAATTTATAAAATTCTTCTCCTGGTGCCACAACTTTTAATTTTTTTATGTCATCTGGATTTTGTAAATGCCACTCGAGAGTCGGAGGACCAGAATGGTAAGAAAGTCCCATGCCCAATTGTTCAAGAGGGAAGAGAAGATCAGAGAAAAGAATAGCGGCGTTGAAGCCAAAGTCCTGGATTGGACCTAACGTCACTTCACAGGCCAGTTCTGGATCCTTACACATGGTCATGAAGTCAGAATCTTTCTTAATATTCTGATAATGAGAGTGATATCGGCCGGCCTGTCTCATGAACCATACTGGCAAAGTTGATCCACGGTTTTCAAAGATGTCCATTTAATGTCCTTTCCATTCTAATTTATAGCCAATTCCTCTGACGGAAATAATCTGAAGAGATTTCTCCGTATCTGAATCGGCCCATTTTCTAAGTTTCACAATATAATTATCAATTGTTCGGTTGGTAGGAAATGCGTCCTCACCCCAGATGGATTCGATCATTTCATCTCGAGCGACAACTTCATTTTTTCTCTCTAAAAGAAGTTCGAGAATAGCGCATTCTTTCTGACTGAGAGATTGGATATTACCACCAGCATCTTTAATTTCAAAACGCTTGGGCCAGAAGGTAAGTTTTCCAAAATGATAGTCATCAGGATTTGAAAGGGTCATCTGGCGTGATTTTAATATACGGTCCAGTCTTAAGGTGAGTTCTTTTAACTCAAAAGGCTTCGTGATGTAGTCTTCTGCACCCAATTCCAATCCTTCTACTCGTAGGACAGGGTCATTTAAGGCCGTGCAAAAAAGAAGAACACAATCTTTTCTTTTTGCACGAAACTCTTTGGCCAGACTGATGCCATCACCATCTGGAAGTCCGATATCAAGAATCGCAACAGCTGGAATCATTTCCTGAAACTTAATCCGGGCTTCAGCACAATTAGTAGCGAGTTCAACAGTAAATTTTTTAGAGCGAAGATAATCCCTCAGGGTTTGACCTAAGTTTGGTTCATCTTCTACTAAAAGTAAGGAGAGGTTACTCATGTGGCCCTCCTTGGGTTGCCCGAAAAGTGAGCTCGAACTGAAGCCGCTGAGTATTTATAATTTTTAAATGGCCATGCATTTTCTTCATGAGGTTCTTGATGAGGTAGAGCCCGATACCGCTTCCTTTAGTGGAATTGAACTTATAGAAGAGTTCGCCCAAGTGAGAAACGTTGCCAGTAAATTTCTGGCCTAAATCGTCATAAAGAATTTCTACATGTCCTCCTTGGCGCTTCGCCTGGATGATCACTTTTTCTGCATTCTTTTGATGTCGTAGGGTGTTTTCAAATAGGTTTCTAAAAACCATATTAAGGGCAAATTCATCGGCCAGCACTTCTTCGGCACCTGGCCCAATAATAATTTCTAACTTGAAAGGCAATTGTAGTTTTTGCTCCTGCCGTTTTAAAAAACGTTCCAAGCTTAAAGGAACCATCGTTAAGGGAGCATCCTGTTCGATTCTAGAAAGTTGCAGACTTTTTTCCAGCTCAGATTCTAATTTATGAGTATCCTGAATCAGCCTCTGAGTTAAGCTGGATAATTGATCATGTGAATGGGATTCATCCTCAATTAAGTCTTTAATGACTTCTGCTTGAAGTCTCATACTCGCCAAAGGAGTTTTAAGTTCATGGGAGAGGGAAGAAAAGAAGGCCTGCATGGCCTTTGATTTTTTCATGTCTCGAAAATAAAGAACGATAAGGGAGCTTCCCAAGAGAAGTAAAAAGATAAAAAAGAAAATCCCTTCCCACTTCATCATATTAAGAAAGTTCTTAGAAGAGCCTAGCTCTGGATGATTGAGATCACTAAGAGTAGCATGAAGTTTAAATACTAAAAAAAGCCACCAGCTTCCAAGGCTTAAAAGCATGACGACCCAAAGGGAAGTTAGAATATAAAACCAGCGCTTAGGCCTTCTTACTTCCATAATCTGTTTTTTAATTCGTCTTGCACTTCTTTTCCATGTGCTAGACTACAGAAACCAACTTCATAGCCATTCGGTGCAAGATAAATTCCCTTATTTAGGAATGTTTCGAAAAGTTTGTAGAAACGCTCGCCCATATTGGCCGGAAGATCTTTAATTGTAGTTAACTTATTATGAGTTGAAATAGGGTAGAAGAGAGAGCCGTATTGAACAATTTGATAATCTTCAAAACCGTTCTTATCCATCCACTCTTTCATAATGCCAACGATGTTCACAGTATTCTGCTCTAGTTGAACATAAGCTTCTTTCGTAAGTTTTTTTAAATTAACGAGTCCTGCTGCCATGGCCACTGGATTCCCTGAAAGAGTTCCGGCCTGATAAACCGGGCCAATAGGAGCAAGTAATTCCATAAACTTTTTAGGCCCCGCTACAGCACCAACTGGCATACCTCCGCCAATGATTTTCCCGTAAGTAACCAGGTCTGGAGTGATACCAGTCTTCTCTGCCATTCCTCCGAAACCAATTCTGAAACCGGAGATAACTTCATCGAAAACTAAAAGAGCATTATGTTTTGTACAAAGATCACGAAGACCTTGAAGGAAAGACAATTCCTGAACAAGAAGACCATTATTGGCCGGTAGAGGCTCAATGAAAATGGCAGCAATTTGTCCTTTGTGCTCTTCGAAGACTTGAGAAACTTCTGCAAGATTTCCTAACTCACAAATAAGAGTATCGGAAGCTTGTTGCTCAGTTACACCCTTAGATGAAGCCTCTGCTGTTCCCGCTAATCCTGAGCCTGCCTTAATAAGCATGGCATCGAGATGACCATGATAACAGCCGTTGAATTTAATGATTTTGGAACGGCCGGTAGCTCCGCGAGCAAGGCGAACCGCTGTCATCACAGCTTCTGTTCCTGAATTCACAAAACGTATCTGTTCAATGAAAGAGATTTTTTCAACAATGTACTCGGCCAGTTCTAAAGAATACTTTTCGCATGCTCCAAAGGTCCAACCGTAGTCTAAAGCTTTAATGATGGCCTCTTTGATTTCAGGATCTTGATGACCATGGATAAGGGGACCAAAACTCATACAGAAATCAATAAAATCTTTTCCTTCTTCGTCCCATATAAAAGCACCCTTTCCGCGATTCACGAATCGAGGAGTGGTATGAAGACCTTTAAAGCTTCTAACCGGAGAGTGAACTCCACCAGGTACGTATTTTAGGGATTTTTCGAAAAGTTCTTTGTTATTCATATTATTTCCTTAACTGATAAAAATCTTCCATTGAGGCCACTGTGTGAACCTTGATTCCAGCAGCTTTAAATTCCTGCCATGTTTTTCCCAGTCCACAGAAATGATGTGCCCTTTCGATTTCTGGAAATTTCAAAAGGTAGGCTTGATATTGTGGGAAGCTGGTCCAGAAAAAAGCGTCTACTTTTTCCAGGGCATTCCTAAACTCTTCAGTTATTTTATTTTCCACTCTTTCATAGCAACCAATAACAGTGCCTAGATCAGAGGTCGCTTGATGATGGCTTAAAACATTCCACTCAGTTTCAATATGGGGATGAATGATTTTAAGGGCCTTGGATGTTTTTAAAACCACCAGATCCTCTGTCCCAAGACTATCAGAAGTGCCATTCACCCAAAAACCTTCCTGAGCAAGCATCTGTGCCGACCTCGTTCCTGCGGCCCAAAGGCCTTCTGGAGCGGTGGAGGCTTTTAAACTTGCTACGCAGTAGCGAGAAGTCACAAAAAGATGTTTCTTTTCCAATGTGAGGCTTTTAGTCTCAGGAACTTTAGTTAAATATTCATCATAAAGAACATCTTCGAGAGAACCATGAGGTAGGCCAACGAAAATCTTCCCAGAAATTTTTGGATATGAAGAATTCTCGAGCCATCTTTTCTCTATTCTTACGCCATCAACTTCTCCAGAATGAACATGGAGAAAATCATCTCCGATTTTTTTTGAGTGAATCCCCACTGCCAGATGGCATCCGCCACCATATTCTTTAAAAGCTTTTCGTTCGCGATAAACTTCTTCAACTGTTTTAGGATGGGCCAATTGTGAAAGGATATGAAGAAGTTTTCCATCGTCCTGTCGGGCGGCCTGCATCTCGATACCTAAAGCTCCTTGCGAAGCTGCTGAAGGGAAAACACTTTGTGGGAGAACAAAGTAATTCATACCTTGAAGAAGTTCGGTTAATTCGGCTGCGGATTTTTCCGTATGGGCCAGGCGCTCAATACCTGCCAGGGCCAAAGTGATAGCATGGTATTGACCATCTCTTAATTTTTTAATTCTTGAATTCACATTTCCGCGAAGAGTTTCACACTCAATCTGTGGAGAGCCCGGAATGAAATCAGATAGTGAATGTTTAAGATTTGCAATTCTACGAGGAGATGAAGTTCCCACAACAAAAGGGCCATTCCAGTTTTTAAGCTCATTGATGGTAGCTTGCGGGATGAGAAGAATATCGTGAGCAAAACGTCTCTCCGTTACAGCGGCAAGCTTAATCCCTTCCGGTCTTTCTGAGCCTAAATCTTTGTAGGAGTGAACAACAAAATCAACTTCACCTTTCAATAAAGCCTCATCGAGCTCTTTAGTGAAGAAATCTTTACCTTCAAGTTGCCAGAGGGGCTTGTTGGTAATTTGATCTCCTTGAGTTTTTATGAGGACAAGCTCAACTTTCTCTCCGGAGATCCTTTCAATTTCATTTTTAATTAATGTCGATTGAGTCACTGCTAAAAGTGACCCACGTGTTCCAAGTTTGTAAGTAGTCATAGTGCTTAGATGTATCTCACATCTGTTGTGATTTGAGGAGGAATTAGCTCTAGAGATTTTTTATTTTTTTGTGCAAATAGATTCTTGCGTCTCAAGGTTACATTCACCATAGCGTTGCGGGCGAGGGAAATTTGCTCTCGTTTTTGCTCCTCAACGATGGCACCTTCATTGAAGATATCTTCTAGACGCACAACACCTTCAGATAGGCTGAGTGAAGTACTGATAGTTGAAGGTGAGCCGAGATCAACAAACAAAGATACAGGACGCTTCCAGTTAGCAAAAAAAGTTTGATCAAAGAGAAGCGTATTGGCACCAACTGTATTTGCGATAAATGGGAAATCGACCAGACGGTGACGATCTTCCCAAGGAATCACATTCAGAGAGTGGGTTTGAGCAAGTTCATTGGCCTTTTGAGTATTGCGGGCACAGATCGAAACCTGAGCTTTCTTCTTAAACTGATTAATAAGATCTTCGGCTAAAGCCCCCGAACCCACGACAACGATGTGGTCGGCATGAACTTTTTGAAAATGTCTGCGAGTTAAAGAGGCATAAGTCTTTTGAGAAATACCAATCAAGTATTGTGTGCGAATGTCTTTAGCATCTTTAAAAAGCTTCTCAAGAATGAGGAGAAGTTTAGTATCTTTCAAAGTAGAAGAAGCATAAATTTTATAAGCATCTTTAAATTGACCAACAATTTCATTTTCGCCAATCAATTTACTTTTTAGGCCACAAATTGTTTCTAAAAGATATAAGTAAGCCTCTTGACCGGTAACCAGGTCATGCTTACTTAAATTGCCTTGATGGAAGGGATATCTGTCATAAGCGAGCACAAGAGTACGCTGACATGTTCTTAAAACAAAAGACTCATTCTTAAGCTCTTCGTCCTGAAGAGTTCCAGAGCAAAAATTCCACAATTTCAGGCTGGTCAACATAAGCTCAACTTTAGAACAAGCGTTATCGTAAATTGTCACAGAATTGTCATAATTCTAAAAAATATAGGCTAAGCCTGTTTGAAATAAAAATTGTTTACGAAACCCATTCTTGACACTTTCTTCACAAAAACATTAATTCATTTTTGATATATAACATCAAAATTTTGGAAGTGATTATGTCGGCCTGGATTAAAGCCCGGTTTCTGGCCTTCGACCGTAAAGTCGATGGGGCCATTAGCTTTTTTTTTAAACATTATGGCAAAACCAAATTTATGGTGGCCATGTCTAAAAAAGCTCAATACCTGGGGTTGGAAAAGCTGTTCTCTAAAGGTCCGAAAGCTTTCGTTTACTTTTTTTTATTTTATTTAATACGCGATACGATTCTCTATATTTTGATACCAATCGGCTTTGCAACTCTGATTGATTAGAGAGAGTCTTTTAAGGAGAGTAGATGGAAGCCTTTACCATTATTTACACCCTTCTCGGGGGACTGGGGATTTTTTTCTTCGGAATGAAATTTATGTCCGACGGTTTGCAAGCCGTGGCCGGGGATGTTATTCGAAAAATCATTAATTCGATTACATCTAACCGTTTCATGGCCGTGGGTGTTGGTCTAATTGTAACCTGTATTGTTCAGTCTTCATCAGTTACTTCAGTTATGACGGTGGGTTTTGTTAACGCCGGATTAATGAATCTCACTCAGGCCATTGGGGTAATCTTTGGCGCCAACATCGGGACGACCATCACTGGCTGGATTATTTCCATTCAGGTCGACAAATACGGTCTCTTATTAGTAGGTGTAGGGTTCATTCCCGCTCTTTTTTCTAAATCAGACAAGTTCCAGCACATTGGTCGAGCTCTTCTGGGAGTAGGGTTAGTCTTTATTGGTTTAAAGACCATGTCAGCGGCTTTCGTCCCACTTAGAGACAACCAAGCTTTCCTTGATTCGATTGCGTACTTCTCTGGCGATCATTACGGTGCCTATATTGCTTCGATCATGATGGGCTGTCTCTTAACGATGATTGTTCAAAGCTCTTCAGCGATGCTTGGTATTACCATGGCCTTGGCCACAACTGGAGTGATCCCTTATAATACTGCTATTTGCTTAGTACTTGGGGAGAATATTGGAACAACAGTAACAGCAATCCTCGCTTCTGTTGGTGGAACAGTTGGTGCTAAAAGAGCGGCTCGAGCTCACGCATGCTTTAACCTCTTTGGTGTAACAGTAATGCTATTCTTTTTACCAAAGTATTTTGTATTGGTAGATTCACTCATTCCACTGGACCCAAGATTTGTTGCTCCTGATGGTAGTATCCCTTATGTTTCTCAGCATATTGCTTTGGCCCATACGCTCTTTAACGTCACAGCAACCCTTATCTTCTTACCGTTTGTTAATCAGCTAGCTGCATTTGTTATAAAAATTACACCTGATAAAGCAGAGAAAGAGATTCCTCATCTCCTGGTTCTTGGAGATCCTGCGAATATGCTTCCTGCCGCTTCTATGGCCCAAGCTGAATCAGAGCTTAAAAAGATGAAAGAAATTGTGGGCCGCATGTATAAACTCAATCGTGAGTTCTGGGAAGCTGATGAGTACGATCCTAAAATACATGCCAAGATCCTCGATTACGAACGCATCACTGATAATATGAATAAAGAAATCACAGTCTTTCTTTGTTATGTGATGGAAAAACCGATGTCTCACCAGCAGTCGAACCAAATTCAAGCGATGGTTAAAATCTCTGACGAACTTGAATCAGTAGCTGACTATGTTGAAAGACTTGCAAACTATCGTGAGCGCTTTAAGGCCAGTGAAAAACTAGAAGGTCAGTCTCGAACTGAATTCTTCGAATTCCTGGATGAGATCTGGAACTTCTTCCATATGGTAGGAGCAGGTCTTTTAAATGATGAAGCTTTGGATATTCCTAAAATTGAAGCTAAATCTCATGAGCTGCAACTTTGGGCGGACAGTATGCGAGAAAAACACCTTGATCGGATTTCAAAAGGTGTCTACGCTCCACTTACTGCACTAACTTATTCAGATATGGTTGTTGCTCTCCGTAAGATTCGCGCCCACTCTTCTTTAATGGCCAGGGCCATTGAGTCTTTCCACGCTAAATACGAATAATCTTTTTTGCACACTGTTTGAAAAGCAGTGTGCATATTAATTCCCATTTTTATTTCCCAATATTGTTCTCATGAATGAGCAAGATCGCCTTCTTGAATATGCCCGCATAAAATTTGAACTTTCTCCAGAAGTGGTGAAGGCTTATAAAAAAGCTCCACGGCATCTGTTTTTGAAAATCCCATACTCAATGGATGAAATTTACCAGGATCATCCTCTGGAAATTTACCGTGATTCAGAATTTGTCTCCACCATCTCTCAGCCTTCTTTTGTGATGATGATGATTGATATGTTGAAACTTAAACCAGGCCACAATGTTTTGGAGTTAGGGGCAGGATCGGGGTGGAATGCGGCCCTCATGTCCCATATCGTAGGCGAGAAAGGTAAAGTTGTGAGTCTTGAGATCATTCCTTCTCTTGCTCAGGAAACCCGAGAAAATTTAAAACATCTTGGTTATAAAAACGTAGAAATTATTCAGGCCGATGGGGCCCATGGTTATGCAAAGGAAGCCCCTTACGATCGAGCTATTTTTACGGCCGGTGCTACGGATCTTCCTCAGGCTTTTCATGATCAAATTAAAGTAGGAGGTAAGCTCCTCTTTGTTTTAAAAACCAGTGGTGTTGATGTGCTGCTTCTTCTTGATAAAAAGGAAGATCATTTTGAGGAAGTCTCCCGTGAACTATGCTCTTTTGTCCCTATGACCGGTGAAAAAGGGGTGGGACAAAGCCATGAGTCCTCCTTCTTAAAAGGACTGGAAGGACGCATGTTGATCTATCCTAGTGATTCATCTAAAGGCAATGAATCAATCTTTTCAATAACTTAAAGATATTTCCAATTCAACCTCTCTTTGGCATGATAAAGTGACACCAACATTCACCTAAGGGAATTAAATGGGACTCATTTTCTCAGCTCACGAGATTTTGGAACGATCACGCGGTTTAACTTTTGATGATGTTCTTTTGATGCCACGACATTCTGAGATGAGCTCAAGACGTGCACCAAACCTTGAATCGAAAGTTACCAGGAACTTCACTCTCAAAACACCGATCATTGCGGCCAACATGGATACTGTAACTGAGTATCAGATGGCAATTAAGATGGCAGAGCTTGGAGGGCTCGGTATCCTTCACCGCTTTATGTCTCCAGAGGAGCAAGTGAGACAAATTAAACTTATGCGAGAAGCGATTAAACCTCTTGGTTTACCGGTGGCGGCTTCCATTGGTGTTAAAGAAGAAGGAATGAGAAGGGCCGATCTTTTGGCAGATGCCGGAGTCGACATCCTTACGATAGACATCGCTCACGGAGATTCCGTCATGATGTTTGAAACCTTAGAATATGTGAAAAAGAAATATCCAAAAATTGATGTGATCGCTGGTAATACAGCAATGCCTGAAGGTGTAAGGGGACTCATTGAACACGGAGCCGATGCGGTGAAAGTGGGAATTGGTCCAGGTTCTATGTGCACGACTCGAATCATCACTGGATGTGGCGTTCCTCAATTATCGGCCGTAGCTATGTGTGTTCTTGAGGCCCGTAAATATAGTGTTCCTGTCATTGCAGATGGCGGAATTAAAACTTCAGGCGACATCGTTAAGGCATTTGCCGCTGGCGCTCAGACAGTTATGTTAGGCTCCATGCTCTCCGGTTGTCTCGAAACTCCGGGTGAAATTGAAGGTGGACGTAAGCGTTACCGTGGAATGGCCTCTAAAGATGCTCAGGTCTCCTGGAGAGGCGAACTTCCGCAGGGAATGGCCGCAGAAGGTGAGGCGCGTTGGGTGAATTGCAAGGGATCAGTGGAAAACATTGTGCATGAACTTTCCGGTGGTGTACGCTCTGGCATGACTTACCTGAACGCATACACTCTGGCTGACATTAATAAGAATGCACTCTTCATGGAAATGACGGCTTCAGGAATGACTGAATCTAAACCCCATGGACTCAACCTATAGGATCCAATGTTCTCAGATAACGCTTTAGATACCGTTTTAACATATCCCAAGTTAGTTGAGCGTCTTCGGAATAAACCCGAAGACGCTCAAAAAATAAAAAAACTTTTCCAGGAAATTCATGGCGAGTTTTCACCGACACTCGTGAAATCGGCCGCCAAAGTTTTAGATGCGACGTTTTTAAAACTTTATGACGGCGTAAATCTGGAAGTTCCTCCGGGAATGGATTTCAAAGCATTAAAAGAAAATAATCATATTGTTCTCGTGCCTAACCATCAGTCTCATGCGGACTATGTGGCCCTGACCTATAGTATGTTTAAAAATTTTGGAGTGCCCATTCGAGTGGCCGCAGGTATTAACCTGAACGTTTTTCCACTTGGGCAATTCTTTGGCAAGGCGGGAGCTTTTTTTATCCGCCGCTCTTTTACCTCCGATATGCTCTATAAGCTCACTTTTGAAGGTTACATTTATTATCTTTTAAAGACCGGGCAAATCGTTGAATTTTTCTTTGAAGGCGGGCGTACTCGAACAGGAAAGCTTCTAAAACCAAAGTATGGTTTGTTCCAGATGCTCCTTGAGGCCCATGCTCAATTAAAAGAAAAGCCTCTCATGTTTATTCCAGTTTCTCTGGCCCATGAACATATTCCGGAAGAGAAGGCCCACGCCAGAGAGCTAGGTGGAGGAAAAAAGGTTCCAGAGAAAGGAACCCAGCTTTTTAAATTAATCAAACTTGTTAATAAGCGACTAGGCACCATTCATATTCACTTCGGGCAACCGATTGTCATGGATGGTTATGAAGGCGATCTCAAAGAGGCAACTCAGAACCTGGCCTTTGCCAACTTCCGGGCCGTAGGTCGGAATATGCCGATTACCCCGAGTGCGCTTCTGGCCCTCATTATGCTGGATGAGCCATCCGGAGCTCTGACCTGGAAACAAATTGAAGAACGTTCTCTGGACGTTATCGAGTATTGTCAGGCCATGAAGATTCCCATGACTCCAAGTCTTTCAGTTGAAAAATTCAGAGATTCTCTTCGTTCTGCTTTGGATATGTTCATTGGAAATAAGAAAATTGAAGTCCTAAAACGCGAAAAACTTAATCAGGTTTTTTATGTTATTCGCGGAGAAAGGAGAGTAGAGGTTCTTTTTCATAAGAACATGATCCTGCACCACTTTCTTGTTCCGGGAATTATTAACTCTACATGGTTCAACGTCTTTAATGGTTCCATTAAAGATGGCATGCAGCTGACTCGCTTTCTTATGAATAAGAGAAAAGAACTTAAGTACGAGTTTTATCTTCCAAGTCTGAAAGAGATGATTAATGAAGCACTGGAGATTATATCTTTTGCCCTTGGCAGGAGAGTTGAATCCCTTGAAGAGTGCATGCGCTTATCCAGTCAGGAACTGTATTTAATAGCGACAAAAGTTAGACGTTTCTCTACCGCCTTGTCTTATCTCTATGAAGCCTATTACATCTCGTGTCTGGCGATTAAATACCTCGCTAATGAGAATTTTACTCAGGAGCGCTTTGTTCAGGTGACCAAGGAACTCTTTTCTTTAGAAATTGAACACGGACGAGTGATTAAATATCCTGAGTCATATGCTGTTCCTATCATTAAAGACACATTAATTTATCATCAGAATAATCGTGTGATTGACCGGAATGAAGATCGCTCATTTAAAGTCGTGGATCATGAGAAGCTCGATGAGTTCATTGAAAAATTCATTCGTGACCTTAATGATCAGGTGGCGATCAATCTTAAATTCAATAAGGCCTTACCTTGAACTCTTTTCTACCCAATATGAGATGGATTTGTCTGCCTTCCGAGAATTTGGGAGCAGATTGGTTTGATAAAAGCCAGGAAATCGACCAGTTTCTTTCTGAGCTTGGAATGGACCTGGCCGAAGAAGCAACCTTTCTTTTATTTTCAAATGACCCAAGTGCTGTCTTGGAGGGCAAAGGTCAATGCCTTGTGGCCCGCCCGGTAATAGGCCCTTTAAAAGAAGTAGAGGCCCCTTTGGCGCTCCTTGATTGGACCGCAGCTCCTGTATGGCAAACTTATCTTCAAGGAAAGACGCTGCCCGAACTATTACATGAGTCAGAAAAAGCCTTGGAAGAAGCAGGGAACAAAGAAAATATGGCTTCGGACTTCATCCTTTGTATTCGCCGCAGGCTCCTTGGACCAGAATTAAATGTTGTGGTAGAGTCTTTGTTCCACGAATGACAGCTTGTCAGGTTATTCCAAGAGATGTAACTTTTGGTTATTTAATTTTTAGACCCCAATTTAAGTATGGAGGTGGGTTATAAGCGAGAAAGTTCAAGAACCACGTGTAAATGAGAGAATTCGTGCACACGAGATCCGTCTTTTAGGAGACGATGGAAAGGCTTACGGAGTAGTAACTCTTGCCCAAGCACGTCTCATGGCCGACTCTGAAGGTTTGGACCTGATCGAAATTTCACCTAACGCTGTTCCTCCAGTGGTTAAAATGATGGATTACGGTAAATACAAATACCAAATCCAGAAAAAATTGGCCGAAGCTAAGAAGAAACAAGTTGTAATCGAAGTTAAAGAGATCAAGTTTCGCCCTAATATTGAGAAGCACGATATGTCAGTTAAGCTGAGCCATATCGAAAAATTCCTTGATCACGGCGATAAAGTAAAACTTTTAATGCAATTTCGTGGTCGAGAAATGGCCCATAAAGAAATTGGTTTGGCCAAATTTGATGAGATTATGAAGCAAGTACTTGAAAAAGGTGCAGTGGTCGAATCTCCGGCCAAAATGATGGGGAATCGAGTCATTGCTATGGTTGCCCCAGGCAAGAAAAAATAGTACAAAAACACTTTAACTTATAGTTATCCCGTGATAACTTCATGCACTCTTTTAAGGGTGCATTTTTTTAGTATTTTAGGAGCGATTTATATGGCTAAGATGAAGACCAAACGCGCAGCCGCCAAGCGTTTTAAAGTAACGGCTACAGGCAAAATTAAGTATAAGAAGGCCCACCTTCGTCACTTGTTAGTAAACAAGTCGAAGAAAGCTAAGAAAGATAAAGGTACTCCTGGATATGTAAATCCTGGTGATTACCATAATGCAGCTATGTGTATCCCTTACCTAGTGTAATTGGGATTTTTTTAATAACCATCGAGAGTAGTGAAATAGGGTAAAGAGGACAGAGTTCCCCCCTATGAATGAAGAGGAGAAAGTATGGCACGAGTCAAGCGCGGTTTTAAGGCCCGCCAAAGAAGAAACAAAGTTCTAAAACTAGCAAAAGGGTTCCATTTCGACCGTAGAACGAAGTATAAGCATGCTTCGGAAACTGTTCGTCGTGCCCTTCATTATGCCTTCATTGGCCGTCGTCTTCTTAAAAGAGATGTCCGTAAACTGTGGATTGTGCGTATTAATGCCGGTGCTCGTATGCTCGGAACTTCATATAGCCAATTTATTTCTGGTCTTAAGAAAAAAGATATTACAATCAATCGTAAGATGCTTGCAGAGCTTGCAGTACGTGATTTCAATGCCTTCAAAGCCATTTACGACGCTACTAAGTAATTAAAATCTGTTTACTAGGGCCCCAACTGCTGATTTTCTCGGCGGTTGGGGCTTTTTTTTTGCTTGAACTAATCACTTTTACTGCTAACCTATTAATAATTTGAAATTATTGGCGATAAGCTTTTGAAACTTCATGGGAGACTTTCAATGAGCATGACTAAGGCAGACATAGTAGAGCGTATCTACAAGGAAGCAGGGTTCTCGAAAAAAGAAGCTGCGGAATTAGTAGATCTCGTCTTTAAAGTTATTAAAGACACTCTGGCAAAAGGCGAAAAAGTAAAAATTTCTGGTTTCGGAAATTTCAGTATTCGCGACAAAGCTACTCGAGTTGGGAGAAATCCTCAGACGGGTACGGCCATGAATATTAGTGCACGACGTGTACTAACGTTTAAGCCATCGCAAATCTTGAAAGAAGACATTACTGAACGTTTTGCTCATCGTTTGGATGAGGGCGGGAATGAGAATATGTCATTACCAATCAAAGAAGCTAAACCGCGTGCTTTAAGTTCATTCTTAAATAACGAGGATGATACGGTTTACGATGATTCGGATGATGATGATAATGACTAAACATTCATCAGTTGATACGCTTTTCTCATGATTCCTAATAAATCTAGTTTTAAATTTCAAGAGCTCACCCCGATCACTGGGGTGAAGCCTTATGTCATTAGATTTTGGGAAACAGAATTCCCTGAGATTGAGCCTATTAGTTCTGAAGGTGGACAGAAAATTTATTCTCGTTCAGATGTTGAAAATATTTTAAAAATCAAAAAGCTTTTGTTTGAGGACAAACTCTCGATTCAAGAAGCTAAGCTTAAAATGTCGGCAGGTGAGGTCGAGGTTTCTGAGGTAGAAATTCCTCATTTTGAAGCACCTGTAAGAGCTGTGGCCCCTTCAGTTGATCTCAGGCCTTTTATCGAAAAGTCTTTGCATATTATTCAAGACATCAAATTCAGACGAAACTGGTAATCCAGTTTTTCAGATCGCCTAAGTTTCCACCAATATTTTTTTCCAGTATCTTGAAGTTACCGAGAAGGTTCTCTTGGTTCTTTTTGAAATAATTCTGAAGCATGATGGTGGTGTGATCCAGATGATGTTTAAAAAGAATAGAAATGAGTCTCTGATGGGAGAGACGTAATTCTTTTAAAGCTTCTTCTATGTTTGAAATAAATGGATTAATTGCTTTCTCATGAGGCGAGACCTCTTTCTCAGTTAATTCAGAAAGGTCATCCAATAGCTGGAAGCTGACTCCAATTTCGCGACCTAAGCGCAAAAACTCAATCTTCTCTTTAAGATTGGTCTTATGAGAGAGGAGGTAGGTTCCTAAGGTGGCCAGTTGAATGAGTCTGCCTGTTTTTAATTCATGAATCCGCACGACTTCCTGGAAATCCATCTTCCCGTCGGCCTTGAGGTCACGAAATTGTCCCTCGATAAGTCCTTTGGCCCCAGTGCACCAGCTCATAAGCTTTAAAAGCTCCTGAAAGCTTTGATGGCGAATATTCGATAATTCATTGAAGGAGGCAATAAGAAGAGCGTCTCCGGTGAGAATGGCCTTCCATTCGCCAAAATGAGCGTGTGTTGAAGCTTTTCCTCGTCGGATAAGATCATTATCCATTGCTGGAAGATCATCATGAACCAGAGTGTAAGCGTGGTGGAGCTCAATGGCAGAAGCAAGATGAAGATGATTGGCTTCCACGTTTTTATGAAGATCAAGTGCCAGTGCCTCAACAAGGCGAGGTCTGAATAGTTTTCCTGCCGGGAAAACCGCATAGTCCATCACTTCAAGCAGTTCAGGATTTAAAGAAGACTTTTTTAAAGCAGTCCGGATGGCCTCGGTAAGCATGAAAGATTCCTATGGGGCAGATGGTTTTGGCGCCCCCAATGTACCACCTAAACGGATCTGGTAAAAGCCATCTTTTTGAGTGAAAGATTGAAACATCATATCAATCAAAGGAAGAGATTCTTTTAAGCTTTGAGAGAAGGCCACTTCACCATTTAGATTTAATTGCGAAAATGGGATCGCATCTTCCTGAAGATTTATGTATCCCTGGAAGTTAGCTCTCACAGGTGATTCGGGGTCACCAATAATTAATTTCTCAACATTAATACGTGGAGGCGCATCAGAAATGGCTTCAATAAAGAGATCGTCCAAGGGAAGATTTGGAGTGGTGAAGCCCTGAATATTTTGAGAGGGAATTTGTAGGTCCTGAGATCGTGCTTTGAAGTTCAGAGATTGAATCTTATTTTCATTATTCAGGAGGAGATTCAGGTCGACAGTAAGATTGCCTGCCAATTTTATGTTCCCGCCCATAAGAGGTTCAAGGCGAGGAAGAGAGATGGATTGGTCTTTTAAGCGAAGCATTCTTTCGCTAAATCCTTGAACGAAATAAAGACTTAGAGGTTGGGCATTTATTTCTGTATCTATACGAAAGGGGAGCCCGAAAGGAGAAAAATTGACGAAATTAAAATTAATAGTCAGATGAGTAAATTTTAAGGGATCGCCTGTGCGATTAAAGCATGAGGCCGGTAAGTTAAGATCGGAAACAATAACTTTTGGCATGATCCACTCAACCCTGATGTTGTCAAAATCAGGATTGCAGTTAGTGCCCTGGAAGCCGGTTTTTAATGCCGTTTTTAAAGTATCGCCGATGGGAAAGAAATTCAAAAAGCCCATAACGAATAAAATAAAAACCAGAAAAACATAGATATAGATTTTAATTTTACTTTTATAGCTGATCTGATCCAGCGATTGGAGTTCACTTGCCTGTGCCATTACTCCTCCTCTTCAAGTGCTGAAATATCACTGAAGTGGATAGCATGGAACTGTCCTTGAAGAAGATTCGTGTCAGCATTCCTGGAAATTTCAACCGACTGAACTTTAAATTTCTCGCGGGAAATCATTGAAGAAAAAAGATTCATAAGTTCATCAGTTGAGATATTTGTGAATGAAAAGTCAGCTTCGGATCGCATAACTCCATCCGAAATAAGTTCGCTGGCATAATTACTAACCTGGATTTTAGACAAGTCTAATCCAACGGCAGAAATTAAATTAGAAAGTCGTGAAGTCATCATCGACTCACTCTCAATCGGATTAGATGATAGAACGCTCGGACCAACGTTCTCTAATCCTTGCTTATGGCCAATAACTTCATTTGCCTTGGAAACTAAGGCGACTCTTATTTTCAAGTCGTCTTTGAGATTATTGTTCTGCCAGGCAATGAATCCAAGGCCACATAAAGGAATAAAAAATAGGGTGAAGATGATGAAGGCCTTAAATAGGCGCTGCTGTTCTTCTTCCATGCTGTTGTAAAAATCTTGAAGACTATTGTAGCCGGGGGTGAGTTTAAATTTATCCAGCCGCTCGAAGATTTCGCGATCAACTTTTTTAAATGTCGTCATCTGACCGTTTAATTCATCCATACTAATTTCCTGAAGAAGTGATCTGAAGCTGAAGTTTTGCCTGATCCAGAGTTGCCTCTACATCAGGGAGATTTGAACGTTCAAAAGTATTTTTTAATTGAGTAAGGTTTTCAACCGACTCATCAGTAAATACAGCTTTGACCTCGCCTATATCGTTAGAAGTAAACTCAACCAGTGTAGCAGTGGAACTGGCCGCAATCTGGCTCACGGTAACAAGTGGAGAGAGGGCCTTAATTTGAACAGCTGATTGAAGTGTCTGGATTTCCTGACGGACACTTCTCTGTTTTTTTACAAGTAAATCATAGATCTGTTTTGGATTTGTTGTGGCCGCCCTACGAAGGCGTCCGCTAATTTCCAAGGTATCATTTTTCATGATGGTATTAATTCGGGCATTTACTTCTGCGATGTCTTTTTCAATGAAAAATCTTTCGACTACAAAAGAAAGAGCAAAAATCAAACAAACTGCTGCCACTCTGACACCGATAAAGGAGAAGGAGTAGAGTGGAATTTCAGAAGTAGAAGCTTGAGCATATTTACCAGTAAGAAGATTGATAAAACGGTTCTTTTTTCTAAAACCGATCGTCATCATATTGGCCAAAGCAAACTTAGATTTATTTTTAGGATTAAGATCAATTTTCTCAGCTTCGATCTTATCAAAGCTTTCCAATAAGGAAACTTTGGTCTCAAATTTCTCAGTTAAATAGTTGGTGATGTTTTTTATATTTGCTGTTCCCCCGCAAATAAAGACATGCTGTAGGGAAAGACCAAAATTAACTTTAGAACCAACCTTCCAGCGAGAGAAGTCAGCTGTCAGATGAGAGAACACTTTATCCATTGAAGCCGCGAATTCTTTTTGAGTCTGTTCAACTTCCTCGTATTGGGCAGAGGTGAGTAGGAAAGCGTTCTGGTGCTTATAGATAATGGCTTCATCCGGCTCGATCTTATAAGACTCAGCAATCATTTCATTAATATGATGGCCGCCGATATAGCTGATGTGACTGGTAAGAAGCCTGGAATTATAAAAGAAGTAGGCCTTGGTTGTCTTATGTCCAATATCCAGAATGCAAAAAGGACCGGCCATGGGAGTCTGGTTAAAATAATTTTCAACTACCGAAGCTTCAGTCGTAAGAATATTAGGAAGAATGCTCTTTTCGCGGTGGCGATTATAATACTCAACAAAAGTATTTTCTTTAACCAGCTCGATCATCGCCATATGTTGGGTCTTCTGACCTTCAATCCGATAGGCGTAATGGATTTCACTTAGGGCGTAAGGAATGTCTTCTTCAAGTTGATAGGGGAGCATGAGTTCAGCTTTCTTCTTACTTTTAACAGGTAAGGTAAGAAAACGGGAAGTCATCATGGAGTTTTCGGCCTGATAAACAATCTTGGTATCGGGCCTTGCAACTGAATCAATAATTTCCTGAACGATTCTTGCCTGAGCTTCTTCTTCAGATAACAACTCATTATCGGCCAGATAATCGCGCAGAATGATTTCACTCATGTCGACATGAGAAATCTTCCGACGATCAACGAAAGAGGAAAGGTATTTTACACTATAGGTACCGATATCTATGGACAATACATGCATGGTATTATTTTAACCATAAGCTCTGAATTACTCTAGATAATTAATTGATTTGTATCTCAATGATTCGAGGTTCGAGTAATTGAGCATTTTGCTCCGTAGGCGGTTTCGGTACTTCTTCTCCTGGATTAGGGAGACGGCAATTAGGAGGAGTCCCAATTTGTCCTTCAGGACATTTAGGAATTTCATTTTTAGGGAGAACAACATAGGCGACCAAAGTAAAGGTCGAGCGGTTATAGCTTCCCTCAGAAACGATTTTAAATAGATTAGGATTAGAGCCGAAGGAGATTCCTTTGCTTTCGAAAAGCTTGATTCTGTTTTCGAAGTCCGTTTCACTCATTAATCTTTCTTGGCCCACGATATATTTTTTAAAATCATCCTTCGAATTGATAAACTGAGGCTTCTCAGGATCATCTCTCCAGAGAAAAAATTCTTTTACTTCGTCATCCGTCATACTAGGGATGAGAATTTTAAGCATGTTGGCCGTTAGTTTATTAAAATCAATTTGGGTTGTCGGATAGACAGAAAATTCGTTTTGGATCAGTTCAATCAATTCATCATTCCAGCCAGGAATGGCATAGAGTTCACTGGCAGAACCCATTGGACCAAATTTCGGTGTTAATGGAATACGTTGAAAGTTTACTTCTGCTTCACCGGCAAGAGGATCCTGGCCCATGCTACCGAAGTCAGACATGAAATATTTCAGACCAGTTAAAAGCTCCTGATAGTTTAAATTGGAGTAGCGATCCTCAAAACCTTCATCAACTTGTTTCTTATCATCTACTAATCGTTTAAGCAGGAAATAGAGGGACTGGTCTACAGATACATCGGTTAATATAGCGTTGTCGGCCATATTAATCATCGATTGGGTATCTTGTACTTCTTCATCAGGATTAGGATTAAATTTTGTTACATCCACCCGTAGCATATTGAGGTTCAAGCGATTCGAAATATTTTGAATGCTAACCTTCATTTCCCCTTCAAGTAGTGACTCTGTAGAGAATTTTTCAACAGTATCTTTGAAAGCTCGGGAGGCTTCTCCGGTTATTGGGATGGGGTACATGAAAGGGACTTCCCATAACTGATTCAGAAGTTGTGGTTGGACGGCATTCTTAGCATTTGCATTGCCCTGAACTTTGTTGTAGGCCTCTTTATAGAGACGAAGCCGTGCCATTGCCAGCTGCAAACCGGACTCGGCCATGAGTTTTGATTGAGAGCGGTCAATGATGTTGATCGCCTTAATTCGAGAAATCTTGGATTCAAAAGTAAATTCACCATAGATTGCCATGAGGAGAATAATTGCAGTCATGATCATCATGATTGCAATTCCTCGCTCATTCTTGAGAATTTTTCCGAGATCTTTTTTAAGTCTCATCATCAAAATCTCCAGGCTGTTCATCATCTTGATCTTTGGGCTGATCCCGGGGAATGCCTCCTCCTCCAGGTGTCGGAGCAGGATCCTGAGGAGCGACCATTGGCCAGTGGTTACGGAAAGTCCTAGCGGCGGTACGTTTATGGCCTTGAGAATCGTACCAGGTAATGAGAATTTTCACTCCGCGAATAAGGTTTTCACCGGCCGGAATTGATTTAAGGGATGTTTCCCATTTCTTAGTGTTGTAATTCCAATACTGGAATTCAAGGCTTTCCACATTGCGAAGAAGTACCGAACCTTTAACTTCACTTCCTTCCGGATCGAGACGTTTGTCGTTATAAGGATCATCAGCAGAAAAGTAGCGGACCAGACTTTTTAAGTTTTGAGGGATGTCAGGACTCTCTTCCTCATCTGGCAAAGCTTCCTGGTTCGCAAGAGCATAGCGTACCCAGGCAAAATGGGATTGCTTGGTATTTTCAAACTTCCGTCGATTGGAAGAGGTAAAGAACTCAAAAACATTTTTTTCAGGCGCATAGAAACGAGGAATCGGAAAACCTTCCTTACTGACTGCGGAAAAATGCTCATTCCTTTCAAAACGGGCCACTAATTGCTCATAGTACTGTTGTAAGGCCGGACTGAAGTTTGTCTGCTGATTCATTAAATCCGGATTTTCCTCATTGGGGTCATTGGGATTTCTAGGAGTCAGTGTCTGGTTGGGATTCATGACTGAACTAAAATAGAGGGGAGAATAAATCTGGGAGAAATCCCATTCAAAACGACCCATGGCCGTTTCAATTTGAAGATTGTTTTGATTCACTTCAGTCGTTCGCTCCATTGTAAGAGCGGCATTCTCAGTAATATTCACTACTCCAAGAGAGACGAAGGCCAGCAAAGTGATGGCAATCAGTATCTCTAAAAGGGTGAAGCCGTTCTGGTTAGAAGCCGACATTGAGTTGAATCTTTTCATTATAGTTAGTTAAAAAAGTAGAAAGTGAGAAATTATATTTTGTCTCTTTATTGGTTACTGTTACCCGCGCCTGCCAGATGATCTTTTCAATATTCTTTTTCAATTCTTCGAAAATCATTTTCTCTAAGGCCTGATTTCTTTGGTTCTTAGTGCTGTCATTGTAGTAGTCACCTTCGTATGCATTTTGTGCATCTTCAGAGACTCCATCTTTTTGAGAAAAGAGCTGCCCAAAGTCCGGAACAGTTAATTTTTTTATTTCGAGCGTGTATTCATAGCCGCTGAATTCTGACTCTTCGAAGGTTTTAGTTTCTTTCAGGGTTGTAGTGACATTGGTAAATTTGGGTGGATCCAGAAAGAGTTCATTGATTTTTCTTTCGGCCAGTTGCTGCAGAATTAATTGTTCTTCTGACAAGCGGGAGTCTTCAACGTTATAACCTTGACTGGTAAGGTAAGCAGTAACAAAAAACGCGAAGAGAGTGACGGCAATCATCACTTCTAAAAGGGAAAAACCTTGTTCGTTTTTTAATTTGATATCCACTGTTTATAAACCTCGTCCATTCTAGTTTGAAGGATATCTTCCAGTTTCGCAACGCTAGAAGTCGGTAGAGGTTCAAAAACACTGTTGGTCTCTGTAATGAAGGGAGCTATCTCGAGGTAAGCGATTTCATCAGTTGTTGAGAATATAATAAGCCCGGCGTCCTTCTCTCCTGTGGGGAAGAAGTAAAGAACGGCTTCCCCTTGAGTAACGAGAGCTTTTTGCGAAGAACTGGCCATGCCCAGGATAGTTACGTCATGAGAAATCTCATGCTTTATTTCTTCAAATTCTTCAACTTTGGTGAATTGTCGGTCGATTGAAGTCCGCTTTTCATTCTCTGCTTTGATTTCCTGCAGAGATTTGGAGGTTTTCTCAGGCATATCAGGGAGTGGCAGGTTTCCGGCCGGTCCGTATTCGACCGTGTATTCAGTAGGGGATTTATCGAGAGAAATTCTGAGTCTCACGACTGCATTTCTGAGGACCGCTTCATTGCTCGCAAAACGAACAGAACGGTCAAGATCATCAACAGCAGTTTGGAGGTCTCGATGTTTTTGAACGTGATCACTTGAAGGTATCACCATAAACATCATAGCGGCGAGAACCAGGGCCACCAGGATTTCAATTAACGAGAAACCCTGGTGGTTAGAAATTAATTTAGAGGTCTTTTGAGTTGATGTCGGCATCTGAACCTTCACCACCTTCAGTGTTATCAGCACCTAGAGAGATGATTGTGAAAGTTTTACCATCGGATTCATAGATAAATTCATTATCCCATGGATCAAGAGGAACTTTCCCACCTTCAATGTATCCGCCCGGAGCGTAACGCTTACATTCCCGGCCGCCTGTTGGCTTCTCAATCAGAGCATCAAGACCCTGATCCGTAGTAGGAAGGAAATTACAGTCACGGCGAAATTCTTTCAATCGGTCAGAGAGCGATTTGATCTGAATTTTTGCAGACGAAACTTTACCTTCTTGAAGCTGTTCGAAAACTCGACCACCAACAAAAGTACCCGCGAGGGCCAAGAGGGTGAGGGCGATCAAAATCTCAATTAAGCTCATACCAGCTTGGGATTTCATGATCTTTTGAATATTACTTAGCATATTTTCTCCTTAGCGAAGCGAGTTCATGTTCATCATCGGGATAACAACGGCAAATACAATAAAGCCGATGGCCGCACCCAGACAAATCATCATGATGGGTTCAAGTACAGAGGTGAGTCCGCTGATTTTCGATTGTACTTGATCTTCATAGTTTTCTGAAATGATTTTTAACATTGGTTCTAATTCCCCTGAACGTTCACCTAGTTTAATCATATGAGTCACCATGGCAGGGAAGTAACCACTTTGTATCAACGGAGCAGCAATGGAAGCACCTTCTGATACTGAAATGCGGGCCTTTTCCACAGCATCTTTCATATGAACGTTCGGGATCAAGTTTTTAACGATGGTAAGGGCAGTCAAAATAGGTACCCCGGAGTTCATTAAAGTTCCTAATGTAGAGCAAAAGCGGCTTACATTAATCATTTTAATCATCAGACCCAGGATCGGCAGTCTTAACTGCAGAGCATGCCACTGAGATTCACCCTTTTTAGTATGAATATATTTATTCACCATATAGGCGGTTCCTACTATTCCAGCAATAACGGCCCACCAGTAACTAATCAGGAAATTAGAAATCCAGATACAAATCTCAGTAATAAGGGGGAGCTCTTTTTTCATACTGATAAAAATTTTGGCAATCTTTGGAATAACGAAGATGAAAATAACATTCATCATCACAAAACCAAAAATACCCATGATCATAGGATAGGTCATGGCCCCACGGATTTTACTCTTGAGTTTCACCTGAGATTCAGTGAAATCCGCCAGACGAAGAAGAACAATTTCCAAAGTTCCGGAAGCTTCACCTGCTTCAACCATATTCACATAAATAGAGTTGAATATTTTCGGGTGATCCTGGAGCGACTTAGCGAGACTGGCCCCTTCATTCACTTTTTGTTTAAGGTCTGAAAGAACCAAGCGCAGGTTCGGGTTTTCCACCTGATCAACGAGAGCAGATAAGGCTTCCACAATTTGAATTTTGGCCTTAATTAATGTTGCAAGTTGTCTGGTCATCATCGCCAGATCTTCCACTGGCACAGAACCTCTGAGCTGCAGGAGACTCGGACCTCCGGATGTTCCCTGGGCCTTTTGCTCCTGAATGTCGATCAGCATGATACCAAGAGATTTCACGCGTTGCTTGGCCGCTACAATACTTTCCACGTTGATCGTGTTCTTTACTTCTTTACCGGTTCTGTCTAAACCTTTGTAAGAGTAGATTGGCATTATTCGGCCTCTTCAGCATTAATCGCGCGGACAACTTCATCTACTGAGGTAATACCTTCAAAAATTTTATCAAGGGCATCACCGCGGAGAGTTCTCATTCCTGCTCTAATCGCTGCCTTTTTAATAGTGGCAGCATCAGTTTTTTGAATGATGAGAGCGCGGATTTCATCGTTAATTAATAATAGTTCGGAAACCACGGTCCTTCCGGCGTAACCGGTGTTGCTGCATTTAGCGCAACCCACAGGCTTATAGATAGTAGAGGCTGCCGGAACTGTATCTAGATCTAAAATGACTTTTTCAAAATCAGTCAGTTCAGTCGGTTGTTTACAGTTATTACAAAGCGTTCTTACAAGACGTTGCGCCAGAACTCCCACTAAAGAGGAGGAGATCAAGAAAGGTTGAACTCCCATATCAATCAATCGGGTTGGGGCCGAACTTGAGTCATTGGTGTGAAGAGTGGAAAGCACAAAGTGACCGGTTAGGGAGGCGTTAATGGCAATCTCAGCTGTTTCACGGTCACGGGTTTCCCCGATCATCACAACATCCGGGTTCTGACGAAGAATTGATCTTAAAGCTACGGCGAAGGAGAGATCAATTTTGTGATTCACCTGAATTTGAGAGATACCGGGAATTTCATATTCCACAGGGTCTTCCACGGTGATAATCATTTTATCGGGAGTTTTAATCCGGTCTAAAAGCGCAAAGAGAGTTGTCGTTTTACCGTGACCTGTTGGTCCCGTTACATATAAAACTCCGTGCTTTCTTCCACCGAGCTCCTGAAGTCCATCCAGTACTTTTCCTCGAAAACCAAGGTTTTCAAGGTTGAGTGCCATATTATTCTTCTCGAGGACCCTCATAACGATACGTTCACCGTTTTGAATAGGAACTGTAGAAAGACGGATATCAATATCTTTACCGGCAATTTTAATTTTAATACGGCCATCTTGAGGAAGACGTTTTTCAGCAATATCCAATCGGGCCATAACTTTAATACGTGATGATACGGCAGCATGGGTCTTCTTAGGTTGACGAAGAATTTCTGTCATCACCCCGTTGATCCGAAAGCGGTAAATCGTTTCTCTCTCGTAGGGTTCAATATGAATATCCGAGGCGCGTTCTTTAACAGCTCGGAAAATAATCGAGTTCACGAATCTAATGACCGGAGCTTCATCGGCTGCGGAATCAAGAATATCGATAGGACCTTCAAGATCAAGATTCTCCTCGAATTCTTCATCCTCAATGGAGTCTACCAGATTTCGGTTGGCCTTCTCATAAACACGGTTAATGGCATCCTGGATACGAAGGGAAGTGGTGCAGATGATCTTGATCTCTTTTTTATAGATCATGTGAAGATCATTCACCACATTGAAATTGAATGGATTACTCATCAACACGGTGACCGAAAAATCTGTTTCCAGACAAGGGAGTACCTCGTGATGTTTGGCGTAGTTGATGGAAAGATCCTTCACCACGTTGGCATCAATTTCTTCGATTTTAATATCAGTCTGATAAGGGATACCAATCTGGAGACAAACAATTCTGATTAAGTCATGAGAATGGATATAGTTTTTACTGAGAAGAATATCTCCCAGCATTCCACCCTCACTTCGTTGTTGTTCCAGAGATTCTTCAAGTTGAGAACGAGTAAGAGAGGTATGCTTGAGTAAAAGCTCACCGATCTTTTCCTTACTTAGCTCAATATTTTCCAGAACATCATGATTTACATTCATAGCTTATTGCACCGATTTGATAATTTCCTGGTAGTCAGGGGTATCTATGTCAGATCCTTCTTCTAACGCGTTCTCATCCGGTCCGATGTCGACCTTGTTTAAGTTTTTATAGTGTTCAGCATCTGATAGATCATAAAGAGGACCGGCGATCTGATTATCTAATTTCTTATTCAGGTCATCCGTCATCTTTTTGTTAGGATCCTTTTCATCCTCTGTGAACATATGTTTCATGCCCTGATTCCTTCTTTCCAAAATGTCCTTCGTATTCGCCGAAGCCGTTTTGGCATATGGAGAAAGAATCTTAGGAGTCATGAAAAAGAGCACGTTCACTTTCTCCACCTGTTTCGTTTTATTTTTGAACAACCAGCCCAGAACCGGAATATCTCCCAGAATAGGCACCTTGTTGTTTGTAACCAGCTCACGGTCACGAAGTAATCCGCCCATCGCAATGGTGTCGCGGTCACGAACCATCACTTCAGTTACTGCAGAACGAGTCGTCGTCGGACGTCCACCGCTCTGAGAAGGGGATTCTTCACTCTTAAAGTCATCAATTTTTTGATTGATCTTAAGTTTCACAAATCGGGTTACTTTATTGATTTGCGGAGTGATTTTTAATGAAAGCTTAGCTTCCTGCTGAGTGGTACTAAAGGCCTGGACTCCGCCGGTTGCAATTGTTGAGTTACTTACTGGAACAGTATCACCAACCTCAAATGTCGCTTCAGTGTTATCTAAGGCAAGAATTTGAGGAGTCGCAAGGACGTTAGTGCTTGAGTGAGTAGCAATCGCCTTAATGAGGGCGTTAACAGCGTTTACTTTGGTTGTTGTTGTTCCTGCGGCAGTAGTCGTAGTTACTGTACGAGTAGGACCGAATCCCAGACCTGCGATAAAACCGCCCAGAGACTGAGGAACACCTGAAGTCAGAAGTCCCAGTAAACCTGAAGACGCTGAATCTTTCGTTGTGAACCCTGTTCGCTGAACGTTTCCTTGCCCATAAGCACCTACGTACTCAACTCCGAAACCCTGGTTCTTAGTAACGTTAGCTTCTAAAATCAAGCCTTCAACATAAACCTGGTCACGAGGAATATCAAGCCTTCCAATCACATCTTTAAGAGTGAGCCAATCGGTCGGTGAAGCGGTTACTACCAGAGCATTATTATTTTTATCCGATGTAATCTTTACTTCGGCCGAGAAAATCGGGTTTTCTCCGCCTCCAGAGAACGAAGTAAAGCGGCTCGCACCACCGGTACTGCCTCCTGTCGGAGCATTACCAGAAACAATACTAGAGAGAGTTTTAGAAAGTTCTTCCGAATCGCCGTAGTTTAAATAATAAACGTGAACGCGGTTAGAGCCTGATGAAATAAGTTTTACATCCAGTTTATTGATAAGTTCTCTTAACTGTTTGGCACCTTCAGCGTTTGCCATGGCGATAATAGAGTTCGTTCTTGGTTCAGCAATAATTCGGGAAATCACACTGGTTGATTCTGTTCCGCCGCCAGTTGATCCGGTAAAGCGGGGAGTTGAAGTTCCTGTTCTGCCTGTCGCTCCTGATGCACCAGAGCCGCCTTTAAGAATATTATCCAGAAGCTTTGCAATCTCCTGGGCCGAAGAATTTTTCACTTGGACAATTTGAAGCGCTTCTTCATGTCCTGTGACATCAAGGAACTTAACCATTTTGGCCAGACGATTAATGTTTGAGCCTGTGTCAGCAATGATAATGGTGTTGGTCTGTTTAATATCAATGATTCGTCCATAACGACTCATGAATGGGCGGAAGTTACGGGCAATTTCCGCAGCTGAAACGTGCTTAAGAGAAATAACTCTCATGACATAGTTTTCTGTGTCAGGAGTATAGTTGCCGGTATAAATCTTAGTAGGAGTATAACGGATATCCCGAGCGTTAATCACTTTATAAAACGCACCCGTTTTGATGAGAGAGTATCCCGCCATATTGAGTGCCGCCAAGTAAGCCTTCCAGGCATCTCCAACCGTAATAGGAGTAGGAGCGATGATGGAAACTTTACCCTTAACGTCTTTATCAAGAATAAGATTAATCCCGGTCAGCTTTTGCATGTGTTTTGTAATTTCCATGATGTCGGTATCAGGGAAGTCAAAACTCTCAACAATTTCAGGTCCGAAAGCTGTTTCAGGATTTAAATTAACATATTTACTATTTTTCGGTTGTGCCTGAAGGGCCTTGGAAGGACGATTTCCGAAAGCTTGATCATTGGCATCTTCATCCTCATCTGGTTCAAAAGCTGCGTCTGCATTAAGTGGCTCTTCAGCATTGTCATTCAGATCCTCTTCATCATTGAAGTTTTCTGCTGCTTTTAAAGCCGCAGCTGCATCTTCAGCAGACATGGATTCAATGTCAGATGTGCTTGCCCCAGGAGTAGCTGCATCAGGGGATGGAGGGGTTCCGTTTCCAGTGTTCGTATTGAAGCGAGTTTGCGAACGGTATTTATTAAATTGTGCCTGTGCTTCATAACTCCCTAGTAAGAGAGAAACAAAGAGCAGTGAACTCATGAAATGTTTCTTTTGACGTCTTGTCTTCATTTCCGCTCGTCCTTATTTCTTAATGGAATACTCTTGAACAGAGGTTGCACCTTCCCGCTTGATACCGAGCTGAAGATTATCCAGGTTTTTAATGCGTCCAAAGAGGGACATTACTTCGTTTAAGTCATTAATAGGTTTACCGTTGATTGAAGTGATGATGTCCTGATCTTGTAATCCAAGATAAGGAAAAATCCCTTCAGGATCCATTTCTGTCATTTTGAATGAGAGGGAACCATCAGGATTCTGAATCTTAATCGCCCGCGCCTGAGTAAGAATTGACGCCAGGTCTTTTATTTTTTCATCGAGAAGAGCTTTAGAAATCGTAAATTTATTACCAACATTTTCAATCCCTGAGATTTTCTTATTGGCCACATATTGGCGGCTTTGTGCTGGAGTCATAACGGAAATAGGTGAGCGAGCTTCTTTGGCCTTATCAGAGGCAATGCTTTCACAAATCCCACTCTCTAAATTTCTCACAAGAATTTCAAGGCGAGTGATTTTAAAAATTTTGGCCAGATTATCAATCGATTCACCTTCACGAAGTTCTTTTAAGTCTCTATCTCCGCGAACCTGAACTGATGCCAGAGACTTCACAGCATCTTGAAGCACGATAGTGTTAACCAGCTTGATCGGAAGTGAACTCTGCTGTTGGGCCTTCTCACATTTGGTGTCTGCAACTTTTTTCTTGGCGCCGAGACCCGTATTGGTTCTGAAGATGTTGATACTTCTGACTTGAGAAAGTGTACCAGCATTAAAATCATCGCTTAAATCAAGAGTTACCCGATAGTCCCGTGCTGAATCGAGGGCCGGCCCTCCTCTTACCATGAGGGCCGAAACTTTTCCTAGAGAATAGGTTACTGAAGCAACGATCGCTACCAGTGCTACCTGATGAATTGTTTCTCTGGCTTCACGTGAAAGAAATTTCTCAATATTTTGACTAAGACTAGGAGAGAGCAAGAGGCTTGCTTTATCTTTGCTACCTTCTTTAGCGCCAGGTATTGTCCAGGCCCGTGCCTTGCTTCCGGCCAATTTCGCTTTGAAGCGGCTTAATGAATCAGAAAACTTATCTTTCCATGTAGGGGATAAATCTTCTTGATAAGGTATTGGTGTTTCACCAGTTAAGTCAGAATCTGATAACTCTTTTTTACTTTTAGATGATCGCAAACGAGAGAAAGCTTCAGAGAATTTTTCTTTCATCGAAGGCTTGGATTCAGGTAAGGTTGTTTCGCCCGCTTGATCTTCATCAGAAATATCATCCTGATCAGATAAGTCCTTCATCTTCTGACGGTTCAGTTTGTTTTTTAGGAAGTCTTTGATTTTATTTATCATCAATTTATTGTCATCAAAATTGATGTTATGTGCAAGCTCTCTTCTTTATGAATTAAACTGTAGTGCTAAAGTTGGTTATGTAGTCGATCGTTTTAATCAGAGATCTTGCGTTTATCTTTATAAAAAAGGCTAGAACTTCTGTACTTTGAAATGAACCGGCCTTTATAATTATATATTATTTGTCACTGTCTAAAGAGGCCTTATGTCAGCAACTGAAAAACAAAAAGAAATCGAATCCATTGTAAAAGGTATGTTCTACGGAGAGGTTCAGGAAGAAGAAGTTTTTCCTTTTCCTAATCTGGATGAAAATCAGGTTGAAATGGCCAAGGCGATGGTCGATGCCATCGATAAATTTGCCAAAGATAATATTGATTCCCCTAAATTTGATCACGACTCTAAAATTCCACAAGATGTTCTTGATGGACTTGCTGCTTTAGGGCTTTGCGGACTTGCCGTAGGTGAGGAGTATGGAGGCCTAGGACTTGATACTACTCTTTACGCTCGTGTTTTCTCGCAAATAGCTGGTCATGATGGAGCTGTTGCTACTACTCTGGGCGCTCACCAATCGATTGGTTTTAAGGCCCTTTTGAATGAAGGAAACGAAGAACAGAAAAAACATTGGCTTCCAAAGCTTGCCAGCGGGGAAGTTTATGCGGCATTTTGTTTAACTGAGCCGGGTTCTGGTTCAGATGCTTATTCAATTAAGACTAAGGCCACCAAAAACAATGATGGCACTTACACCATTAATGGCCAAAAGCTTTGGATCACGAATGCCGGGCATGCAGGCTTCTATTCAGTATTTGCTAAAACAGATCATGAGGACAGTAAAGGTGAGAAAGTAGAAAAGATCACCTGCTTTATCGTGGAAAAAGGCATGGAAGGAGTCTCTTTTGGTGAAAAAGAAGACAAAATGGGAATTCGCGCCTCTGAAACCCGAGCGGTTTACTTTGATAATGTTAAAGTACCGGCCACCAATATTATAGGTGAGCCAGGCAAGGGCTTTAAAATAGCCATGAACGTTCTCAACACTGGAAGACTTTCATTAGGATCAGGCGCTGTTGGCGGGATGAAGAATATTTTAAGTCTTGCTACTGCCCAGGCCAAAACCAGAAAACAATTTGGCGATTCGATTATCAATTTCGGATTGATCCAAGAAAAAATTGCCACCATGGCAGCCAATATCTACGCCTCAGAAAGTATGGTTTATATGACGACTGGAAAAATCACTCAAGGAATGAGTGAATTCTCCCATGAGTCGGCCATCTGTAAGGTTTATTGTTCTGAAAAACTTTGGGATACCATCGATAAAGCGACTCAAATTGCTGCCGGTAACGCTTATATGCGTGAATATCCTTATGAAAGAATCATGCGTGATTGCCGTATTAACCTTATTTTTGAAGGAACGAATGAAATTCTCCGAATTTTCACTGCGCTTTCCGGCATTAAGGCCCCATCGGATGATTTGAAAGAACTTGGAAAAATCGCTGATGTTTCCAAGGCGCTTAAGGATCCTATTAAATCAGTAGGTGTTTTAACTGATTTTGCTAAGAAAAGAATTTCAAAAAAGTTTGGCTCTAAAACTCTTACGAAAGTTCATCCGAATCTTGAAAAACAAGGTCATCATTTCGTTTCAGCTTTAAAAGATTTTGCCATTGCTGTTGAGAACACTATCATTAAGTATGGCAAGAACATCATCGGTAACGAACTCGTTCAGATGAGAATCGCCAATATGTCAATTGAACTCTACGCTCAGCTTTGTGTCCTTTCTCGTACGACATCAATCTTGAATAGAAGTGATGTTTCAGACAAAGATAAAGAATATGTTACTCTTATGACTGAACTTATTTGTCGTGATAGTCGTCAGGCCTTCACTAAGAATTATAAGCGTCTGAATTCCAGTTACGATAAACTCATTCCTAAATTGTCCGATGCTGTAGCAGAAAGAGACGGATTTGGATTTGATATCATTGACTTCTAATTTCACCAGAAGGAGTGCCTCTGGCCTCCTTCTGGCGCTTTTATTGAGTTGTTCATCTACCTCTAAAAAGAGCAGTGATGAGGAATCAATAAAGCTTGCTGAAGAACTCGAATCTCTTTCAAAAAACATTCAAACAATTAATGTAGGGCCCACTTTGAAAAACGGTGGGTCTTACATTGATAAAACGAATGATTATGGGCTCCGCGGCCTTTATGCTGTAACTTTCAACGCTGTTGATTTTAATTTCGATGGGCACACGGATCTGGCGATATTGCCGACCTATTATTCTCGCCCTAAATTCTATTTGTGGAATCAGAAAGAGAATAAATTCCTTCCCTGGTCACATGATCCTCTGCCGGTAGATTTTAAGGCAAGCTACCTTCTCATTTATGACATGAACAAAGATCGAATTCCTGATCTCATTGCAGGAGTCTTAAATCAGCGCAGTGAAGTCAGTCAAATCCCGCTTAAAATTTATTATGGTCAGATGCGGGAAGGAAAACTCACTTTTGAGGAAGCCACGGAAGCGATTAATCTTCCGATAGAACCCACTTCTTCGGTCTCCGTAATTGATTATGATCTGGATGGGTGGCCCGATATTTTTATTTCTAATTGGTATGAAAATAAAGATAATCAGTATCTACCGGTTGCCGATCGCTTACTCCGAAATAATAAAGGGAAGTTTGAGGAAGTTACTCATCTCCTTCGTGGAGAAGCGGATAAAACTTCCGATCAATTGTATCCACCCAATGCCAAGCCTTCCTATGGCTCTTCAACTTGTGACATAGATCAAAACGGTTTCCCGGATATCATGACAGTTTCTTCCTCGGGCCATAAAAATAAATTATGGATGAACAACCGAGGATCAGGAACAGGCGAGAGGTACTTCGAAGATATTGGAGTCATCTCAAATTATTCTTCTGATCCTGACGGCAGCCTGATCCCCACCGGGGGCGGGCGGTCTTTTTTCAGTGCCTGCACTGATTATAATGATGATGGCATGATGGATATTTTCTTGGGCGAGCTCTCCCACGCCTATGACAATGAGTCTGTTGATCGTTCAAGTGTTTTGACAGGATCGAAGGAAATCTATCCTCCTTATTTTTTAAGAACTGAATATGTGAGCGATGCTAATAGTGAATCATGGAACCAGGGCGATCGGAGAGGCGTTTGGGTTGATTACAACGTAGATGGAAGAGTTGATATTGTGGTGGATAATTCAGGATTTCCTCCTTATTCAAGATTAGTCCTCTTTGAACAAGATGAGACCCGCTCCTTTATCAATGTGGCCTCACAATTAGGAATAGATGTTGTTAATCCTACAGGCACGATTGTCTTGGATGTTAATAAAGACGGTAAACCGGATTTTTTAACTTCTCAGAATAATATTCGTAAGGCAGAAATACCTCCACGCTTGTACTTATTTGAAAACCAACTGGATATAAAAGGCCGCAAGAGTGTAAAAATTAACCTTCATGGAATCAAATCCAATACCTCAGGACTAGGTGCCATGGTGATGCTTTATACGGAAGTTAAGGGAAAGAAAATTGTTCAGCGCCGTTGGGTAGAGTACTCCCAGGGAGGATTGCCTTCACAAAATGAAGCTGGAATTCTTTTTGGTTTAGAAGAAGGGGCAAAGCTAGTCGGTGTAAAAGTCCGGTGGCCATATGTTTTGAAAAAAGGTTTTACTTCAGGAGAAGTAATTGAAAAACTTTATCCGCTTAAGCACCCTAAATCTAATAACCATCTTGAAGTCACTCTTTGTGAGGATGGCAAAGTTCTAAACGGGAAGATGTCCTGTCAGTTCTAACGCTTCTTAATTAAATCCACCAATTCTTTAATATGTTCCGGCATTGATTTAAAATTCAGGCTTGAAAGGTGAATCGTTTCCTTGTGGAGCCCTTTAAGATCGTAGGTCTTAAGCTGAGCTTCCGGAGGAACTGTATGATCCGGGATAATCGCAACACCTAAGCCTTTACGGACGAGCTTAATGATAGTGGTAATGGAGTTAACAATAATAATTTTTGATGATTGTTTTTTGGAGAGTTTGAACAGGTGATCTTGATCTGAATAAACAATCCACGGGTACTCATGAACATTTTTTGGATTGATATCCGTTTTGCTGATAAGGACCATTTTCTCATCAAAAAGTTTAAGTGAACTTGCGATCTCACTTTGGATATTTTCTGTAGTAAAAATCAGATCATATTTCCCGCTATGAAGTTTTTCTCTTAGAAGATCAAGGGAGTTCACTTCGATTGAAAGCTGGTGCTGACTTTTTTTCGTGAATTCCAGGATCAAATCTTGAAACCAGTTCTCTAAAAGACCGTGAAGGATTCCCACTTTGATGGTTTTATTCATATGCCCAAAAAAGATATCTTGCAGGCGAGATTCAAAATGATGAAGCTCATCCAGAAGTGCCTGGCCCTTCTCTGTTAAAAGAACTCTTTTTGAGGAACGAATAATAAGCTGATCTCCCACAGATTCTTCCAGTAGTTTTATCTGGCGAGAAACGGCCGATTGAGCAATGTTGAGTTCCTGGGCGGCACGAGAAAAATTTAAATGCAAGGCCGTAACCATGAAGGCCTTGAGATAGCGATAGTCAGGTGAAATTTCTTTCATTTCTTTGCCCAAGGAGGAAGTTTGGTTTCGTCCGTGAAGAATTTTCCACGATGCTGTCCATCAGCAGCATTATTGAGCACGAATCCTTCTTCGTTATTAGAGGGATCTAATAAATAATCAAGAGTGGCTTCCTGAGTGTAGTAGGCCGTGAAAGGATCAATTAACACTTTTAAAGTGAAATTAATCAGCTGATATTCCTGAATAATCACCAGATCATCAGGATGAAGTTCAGAAAATCCGGTATCGTAGGTGAAGCCACCGCAGCCTTTACCGCCAATTTTTATTCGGAAATGAAGTCCTTCCAAGGTATAATCATTGTCTTGCATGAGCTGAATTTGGCGAACAGCACTATCGGTCACAAAAAGTTTAATATCTGAGGGGTGTAGAGTCTTTTCCATGACCCATTTTAACAATTTTTTTGAATATTGTCTTTAGACGTCTCAAAACTTATTCTATGCCAAAAACCTTAAAGGATTACATATGAAGGCCCATTACCTAGTCCAGATTGATAAACCCGAGCAGAACCATGTGAAAGTCACCCTTAAGCTAACGAAACCTGTTGGGGGAGATAAAATCCAGGTATTTCTACCTTCCTGGAGTCCGGGGTCTTATCTGCTTCGAGAATATGCCCGCCATATCCGCTGGTTCAGTGCTAGTCAGGCAAATGGTGAAGCCTTATTTCATACTCAGCTCAACAAAGGCGTGTGGGAAATTGATTGGAAAAAATCTGATCTAAAAAAAGAAACGGAAGGATTTGAAGTTTCTTATGAAATCTATGGGAAAGAATTAACGGTAAGAACGATTCATATTGATGCCAGTCATGCCTATCTCCATGGCCCGGCCTATTTAATGGGTGTAGTAGGTGAAGGTTTTACTGATCCAACCATTGAATTCAGATTTCCACCAGTGTGGTCGAAATTAAGCTGTGGTCTTAAAGATATTTCCGAAAAAAGAAATGTCTTTCTTTATTCTGCAAAAAATTACGATGAATTGATTGATACTCCGGTTGAAATTGGCTGTCAGGAAACTGATGGTTTTGTGTTTGAAGGAATTCCTCACCATATCGTCAACTATGGTGAACTCTATCCTCATAAAAATGATATTAAAGGGGATTTAAAAAAGATCGTCGCAACTGTTGCCAAGCACTTTGATAATGACCTCCCTTATGATCAGTATCTTTTTATCACTCATTTTGTGCCGAAACTCTTTGGCGGTCTTGAGCATTTAAACTCAACAGCTTTACAGTTTGATGGACGGAAGCTTGCCAATAAAAAAGATTATCAAAACTATCTTTCTCTTGCCGCTCATGAGTACTTCCACCTCTGGAACGTGAAGAGAATTCGTCCTAAAGAACTAGGCCCATTTGATTATTTAAATGAAAACTACACCTCGATGCTTTGGCTAGCAGAGGGATTAACCAGCTTTTTGGATGATCTTTTTGTTTACCGTGCAGAACTTTCAACCATCGAAGAATATCTGGAAGTCGTGAAAGCGAACCTCGAAGCTTACCTCAATACTCCAGGAAGGCATTATCATTCTCTGGAACAAAGTTCTTTTAATGCCTGGGTGAAGCTTTACCGTCCTGATGAAAATTCTAAAAACTCTACTGTAAGCTATTACCTTAAAGGCGGACTGGTCTTTATGGTTCTTCATTCCCTTCTTCTTCAGAAGGGATCATCTGTTGATGATCTTCTAAGAGCGTTATGGAAAGATTTCAAACGTCGACCTGAAACCGGACTCACTCGTGAGGAAGTTTATGGGATGGTTAAAGATTTGGGCGGAGACGATGTCTTTCAAGCATTCTCAACCATGATTGAGACGACTCAGGATATTGATTTTGATTCGGCCATGAAGAATATGGGATGCGAACTTAAATGGATTGATAATCCAAATCCTTATTTAGGGATTGATTGGGAATGGCAAAATGATAAGGCCATCGCCCGAACGGTTATTATTGATTCTCCAGCTCACAAGGCAGGAGTTAATGCCGGTGACGAGATGATTTTCTTAAATGGTTATCGTTTCCAAAGAGAAGATGCTGAAAAGCTGGGAACGATGGTTATGGTTGATCAAAACTATGAATTGATTGTTGGCCGTATGGGGCGTTTGACCAGATTAGAAATCATGCCGACAGTTTCTCCACGTATGTTAAAAGAAATTGCTGTTGTAGACAGAGCTCTTGCAGTGAAGTCCTTTAGCTTTTCAAAAAGGCCATAGCAATCAAAGCCTCATCGACTCTTTGAAGGGACCACTCGCCGGAAAGACCTGAAGGCGAGTGGTCCCAGCGGTTCTGTTTTAATTGAATGCTGGTAAATCCGATGGATGAGGAGAATTTACCGCTGTTCATCAAGGCCTTATAAACGGCTTCTTTCAAACACCACACCTCAATTTTTCTTAGGTTTGTTAAGTCTTCGGGGTGGGCAATTCTATTCAAGACAGAATCTTTAACAGTTCTTGACTCATTTTCTACGTCTATTCCTACTGAAAGAAAATCTTTCCGCTTAGCGATTAATGCCGCCCCGAAATCTTTGGTATGAGTTAAAGAAAAAGTAAATTCAGGAAGGTGATGAAGGAGGTGAAATTCCTGGAGTTTTAAGTCCTTAATTTGAAGCTCAACCCCTTGCTCCATAAAGGCCATTTTCAAAGCTTCTCTCGAGAGAAGAAACCCCATTTTTCGATTTTTATGGACCTGTTCTCCTAAACACGCAAGAGTCAGTTCATCCCACTCAGGATCTAAAGGGTTCGTTAGGTTTTTGGTTATTTTCCAGGTGTACATAGTTGACCTAGTTTATCTTGATCTGCATCTTCTTGATAAGCTATAAAAAGTTGTTAGAGAAATTCTAAGAATTGCCGATAATATCTCTATAAGTTCCCAATTTATAACGTTTTGACTTCGAATGAAGAAATACCCCTTTAGGAGAAAGTATGGCCAATCAGTTACGTCAGCAAGCAAAGCTCACTGTCTTAGGAAGAAAAACTCGAAAGTGTAATGTCCCTGTGAATGACCAGGGGAAGTACCTTAAAGTTTCTCAGTACTATGGGGAGAATGTTTATAATTATCATCTTTCAAAATCTCTTTCTCTTGAAGACAAAGAAGGCTTGAAGCAAGTGATTGAGGGGAAGAAGACAATTGACCGACCGCTGGCAACTAAAGTTGCAAACTCTGTTTTGGAGTGGGCCATCTCCAAAGGAGCAACGCACTTCTGTCACTGGTTCCAGCCACTAACAGGTTCTACTGCTGAAAAACATGATGCCTTTCTCTCCTTTGATAATGATCGTCCTATTGAAGCTCTTTCCGCTTCTCAGTTAATGCAAGGTGAGCCGGACGCTTCTTCATTTCCTAACGGCGGATCACGAGCAACCTTTGAGGCCCGTGGTTACACAACCTGGGATTTAACTTCTCCACTTTTTATTCAAAATTCTTCCAATGGAAAAACGCTGGTTATTCCTACCGCCTTCGTTTCATACCATGGGGATGCTCTTGATACTAAAACCCCACTTCTTCGATCGGAGTTAAAGGTTAATGAAGTTGTGACTAAATTCTGTCACTTGACCGGTATGAAGGATGTAGGTCGTATCACGACAACTTGTGGGGCCGAACAAGAATACTTTTTGATTGATAAAGCTTTCTACTTCTCACGTCAGGATCTGGTCATGACGGGTAGAGCTCTTTTTGGATCATTAACCAGTCGTAACCAGCAGCTGGAAGATCACTATTTCGGTATGATTGAGGACCGGGTTCTCGCTTACATGCAGGAAGTAGAAATTGAATTATATAAGATGGGGATTCCGGCCAAAACTCGTCACAACGAAGTAGCGCCTGGACAATTTGAACTTGCTCCCATTTTTAAAGACACTAACGTTGCGGCCGACAGTAACCAGGTGGTCATGACAGTTCTGAGAAACGTCGCTTTAAAGCATGACTTCGTTTGTCTTTTACATGAAAAACCATTCGCTGGTGTTAACGGTTCCGGAAAGCACTTGAACTGGTCTATGTCGACAGACACAGGAGTGAATCTCCTTGAGCCAGGTCATGATCCTCAGGATAACTACCGCTTTCTGGCAGTACTTGCGACCGTGACAGAAGCTGTTCAACGTCACGCTGACATTATCCGCATGGGTATTGCTTCACACAGTAACGATCACCGCCTGGGTGCAAATGAAGCTCCACCGTCAATCATGTCAGTCTTTCTTGGAACGACCCTGACTGAAATTCTTAATTCAATGATATCCGGTGGCAAGTATGTAGCTTCCAATAAAACGATCCTTGATTTGGGAACTCGTCAGCTTGCAGATCTTTTTAAAGACAATACAGACCGTAACAGAACTTCGCCTTTTGCTTTTACGGGGAATAAGTTTGAGTTCCGTGCTTGCGGTTCTTCCGCTTCAATTGGTTATCCATTGTCACTTTTAAATGCAGCAGTGGCCGACGTCTTTGAGGAAACGAATAAGTTTATAGAAGACGAGATTTCTAAAGGGAAGTCAGCTGATGAAGCCTTACTGGCGGTCATCTTAAAATGGTACGGGAATGCCCAGAAGTCCGTCTTTAATGGTGACGGCTATTCTCAAGAGTGGGTTAAAGAAGCTGAAAGAAGAGGTCTCACAAATTTAAGAACAACGCCTGAAGCCATTTCTGTTCTTAAAGATAATAAAAAAACCAACTTCCTGGTGACAACAGGGGTCTTCAAAGAATCGGAAATCAATACCCGTCACAATGTTATGCTTGAGCGTTACATTAAGTGCCGTGAAATTGAAATCAGAACCCTTGCGGGCATGGTTTTAAAACAAATTATCCCGGTAGCTGTGGACTATAAATCCCAGCTTGCAGAAAGTATTAAAAAGCAGAAAGAGGTTGGAGCTGATTCTTCTCTTGAACTGGAGCTCTTAAAGGATTTAGGAAATCTCTCAAAAACTCTTTATGAGCAAACCATCAACATGAGTAACAACCTTGAGTCACTTCATAATGGCGATGAGGAAACACTTGCTAAGAAGATCGCGATGGAAATTATGCCTCTATCAGTGAAAGTCGCCGAACTTTGTAACCGTATTGAAGAAATCGTGCCTGACGATAACTGGCCGGTGCCTAAGTACTACGACATGTTATTTATTCGTTAAACGAGAACGGGTCCTTCGGGACCCGTTTTTTTTAATAAAAGAGTAAAGTCAGAAATTCTGAAGTTAAGTGACCATCAGGCAGGAAAAAGAAGGCCACAAAAGAAGAGGTGATGAGGGCGACCAAGGCCACAAAGATGACCAATTCTTTTAACCAGAAATAAAGATGGTCCCATAAAGTTGGTCCGGTCGATGATTTTAAGGCCAAAGAAACCTCCCGTAGTAAAACCTACAAAGACTGGTTTGATTTACTTTAAGAATTTTAAAAGGTGAAATTTTTAACAGTTTTTACACGCCTCTCAGAGCTAAAATTTGGTTTAGTTTGAGTTAGAAACTACTAATTAGCCCAAAGTGTCGGTTATTTTAATCCTTGACTCTTTTCTGGATGGCCCTTATCTCTATTAAGGATAGCTCCCCAAATTTAGGAAAAAAATGGCAGACAAAAAGTATCTGGTTATCGTGGAGTCTCCCACTAAGGCCAAGACCATTCGTAAGTTTTTACCAAGTAATTACATTGTTGAAGCGAGTATGGGTCATATTCGTGATCTTCCTCAGTCAGCTTCTGATATTCCAGCAGCGCTTAAAAAAGAAGAGTGGGCGAAGCTAGGTGTGAACGTGGCAGAGGATTTTGAACCTCTTTATGTTGTGCCCAAAGATAAGAAAAAAATCATCACTGAACTCAAGTCGAAGATGAAAGAAGTCTCAGAAATATATCTTGCGACCGATGAAGACCGCGAAGGTGAATCTATTTCCTGGCACTTACTTGAACTTTTGAAACCAAAAGTCCCGGTTAAGCGCATGGTTTTCCATGAAATTACCAAAGCGGCCATTCTAAAAGCATTAAAAGATACCCGTGAAGTTGATGAGAAGCTAGTTCGCGCTCAGGAAACTCGCCGGATTCTTGACCGTCTTTATGGTTACACTCTTTCTCCTTTAATATGGAAAAAAATCGCCTATGGTCTTTCGGCCGGGCGCGTTCAATCTACCGGTTTAAAGATGATTGTGGAGCGTGAAAAAGAAAGAATGCGTTTTAAGCGCTCAGTTTACTGGGATATTAAAGCCGAAGTTCATCCAACTGCTGATAAAAAGGCCCTTTTTGAGGCCAAGTTAACTATGGTTAAAGGCGGAAAAGTTGCTGGAGGGAAGGATTTTGATGGTCTGACCGGTAAGCTCATTGATGCTAAAAAAGTGGTTCTTTTGGATGAGAAAAAATCCAAAGATCTGGCAAAAAATCTTGAGAAGTCTGATTGGAAAGTCACTTCAGTAGAAGAGAAAACATTCCATTCGAAACCAGCTATCCCATTTATTACTTCGACTCTTCAAATGGAGGCCAACCGTAAACTTGGCATGTCTTCTAAAGACACTATGAGAACGGCACAACGTCTTTATGAAGAAGGTCTCATCACTTATATGAGAACTGACTCACCCAATCTCTCTCAGGAAGCAATCAATGCGGCCAGAAATATGGTGGTTGAGCTCTATGGTAAAACTTATTTAAATCCAGAAGTCCGCCAATTTGCGGCCAAGCAAAAAGGTGCCCAAGAGGCCCACGAAGCCATCAGGCCTGCCGGTGCTGAGTTTACTCACCCCGATAAAACGGGCATGACCGGTCGCGAGCTTGCCCTTTATGAACTTATCTGGAAAAGAACCATGGCCACTCAGATGAAAGATGCTGAGAAGGCTTCCATGACGATTAAAATTGAGGCCGGCGAAGCGGAGTTTTCTGCTTCTGGTACTCGCATCCTTTTCCCAGGATTTCTTCGCGTCTATGTGGAAGGTTCCGATGATCCGGAAGCGGCTTTAGAAGACAAGGAAGTCATCCTTCCGGTCTTAAAAAAAGGGGACACCCTTAAGGCCGCGGCGATTCATCCCAACCACCATGAAACCAAACCGCCAGCACGATTTACAGAAGCCTCTATCGTTCAATCACTAGAGAAAGAAGGTGTTGGTCGTCCTTCAACTTATGCCTCTATTATTGGAACAATTCTTGATCGTGGGTATGTCAGAAAAGACGGATCGGCCCTCATTCCTACATTCACCGGAATGGCCGTCATCCAGCTTCTTCAGAATCACTTTGAGCATTTGATGGAGTATTCTTTCACCTCTGAAATGGAAGAATCTCTGGATAAGATCGCTTATGGCGAAGAAGATTCCCTTAAATATTTGACTAAGTTTTATAAAGGCAAGGGCGGCCTTGCGAAGAAAGTTGAAGAGCAAGACAAGAAAATCAAGCCTGAAGAGTCGCGTACCATTCATATTGAAAAAGACGGCGAACCGATGGATATCAAAGTCGGTCGTTTTGGACCTTATGTTGTTGAAAAAAACGGCAAGGATGAGGTTCATGCCTCTATCCCTGAAGATATTGCTCCGGCCGACCTTGATCCGGAACAGATTAAAGAACTTCTCAAAAATCAGGCCAATGGTCCGACTCCGATTGGAAAAGACCCTAAAACCAAGCAAAACATTTATTGCCTGGTTGGCCGCTATGGAGCTTACTTTCAATTAGGTGAAGTGACTGACGAGAATCCAAAGCCTAAAAGGGCCTCTCTTCCAAAAGGAAAGGATCCTAAGACTATAACGATTGAAGACGCTGTAGACGCGCTTTCGTTACCTCGCGAGCTTGGCCTTCATCCTGAGACGAAAAAGCCAATACTTGCTAATAATGGCCGCTTTGGGCCCTATGTTATGCACGATGGGAATTTCCGCTCACTGAAAAAAGAAGATGATCTTTTTACCATCGATCTCAAACGAGGCTTGGAGCTTCTTTCCGAAGAGAAAGGGGCCGGTCGCCGAGGCGCTAAAGTCCTAAAAGACTTTGGTTTAGTTGCTAAATTGAAGAAGAAAGCTTCTATTCTGGATGGAAAATATGGACCTTACATTAAAGTAGGAACTAAAAATATTACCCTTCCCGAAGATAAGAAGGACCCTAAAATCATTGAAAAGATGACTGAAGCCGAGCTGGCAAGTATTGTGCTTGCTGCAGCGAAGAAGTAGTTTCTTTTAGTATTTTCTTCGTTGACAGTAAGGGCCACGGTAGGTAAATTGCCAGAACTTCATTTGTTATATATTAGTTATTTTATAAGGATAAGCGCATGAAAAAAGGTATTCATCCAAATTACAGAGACGTAGTTTTTAAAGACGTTTCTTGTGACTTCGAAATCATTACAAAATCTACAATCAAGACTTCAGACAAAATTACAGTTAATGGAGCTGAATATCCTCTTTTTAAAGTTGATATTTCTTCTGGATCTCACCCGTTCTATACTGGTACTCAACGTGTGATGGATACTGAAGGTCGCGTTGACCGTTTCAAAAAGAAATACGGCAAAAAGTAATTCTCAAAATTGCATCAATAAGAAGGCCCTCTTTCGAGGGCCTTTTTTTTAGTCTTTTTCACATACTCCTAATGAATAGAAGTTGTTCTTGTGGCCTACAAAAAAGTACTTACAGGTGAGCCTATAGCTACCTGTTGCCGTTTTAGGATAAAGAATCGATTGGACATAGCACTTTCTTTTGCCGATTAAGTAGGCCAAATGTTCAACCTGTAGTTTCATGCTTTCGGGGACCTTGCTAACAAGGACATAATCACTTTTGAGACCCATTAGTTTCTTTGCAAATGGATTTAAAAGACAGTATTTGGAATTAGCAAAAAAAAGAGAATAATGAGCCGAATTAAAAAGAGAATTTTTTCTCATTAAAGTAAGATCGGTAAGCTCCAGACTTTTTAAGTACTCTTCTGAATTTAAAATTTTCACCAGGTTTGATTCTTTAACCAAGGTATCTTCTTCAAATATTTTTTTCTTATCTCCTTCAAAGATAGTTATCACATCAGAGTTCAATGGTTTTCGGTCAATAATGAAATCTTCAGGTTGAACCTTAAGGATTTTGGCCAAAGAGAAGAGCATGTGAAGGGGAGGTATTGATTCTCCCGATTCATATCTCTGATAAGAGCGTAGTCCAATCTGAAGAAGGTTCGCCATCTCGGCCTGACCTAAGTTCTGTGCTTCACGGTAATAGCGAAGTCGAATGATGAACTTGTTTATGAAGATTTGGTTTTCTGAAGGTAAATTTAGAGATGTCACTTTTATGAGGTCGGAGTATACACTGTTCTACGGCAAATACTAAAGATACATTAACAATTCAGATAACTTAAAAGAGCTTTTAACAACACTGATGCTTATGACGATGAGAATGCTGAAGATTTTTAACGTGAGCAAAAACAAGAAGCAGTGAGCCAAAGATGGAAATGCTGTGAGTAATCTGATCACTAAAGCGCCCTTCAAGTAGGACTCCGAAGAGGATGAAGAAGAGACCACCGATGGCCGTTGCTATGATCCAGGTAAGTCCATGTTTACGATAACCTGGAAGAAAGGCCAGCGGAGAAGTGAAGAGAATAATAATCCCGACGATGACATGAATGAGAGTCGAATGGGTATAATGAGCAATAGCAGGAAAGAAAAGCGGCATAAAGGCTACCAGTATACAGTGAAGTACACAGGCAGATGAAAAGGCGATTCCTAGACGATCCCAAACTTTTTTCATGATGCGGGTATACCTGAAGTTACAGACCTCGTCTATAATGCTAAAGAATTTCTTCAAAAACTTAGGAGTAAACATTGAAATTTTTATCTGTTTTGATGCTATTAATATCCCTTAATGCTTTCGCCGCTAGAGTGGAAGTGGATGTCCTGGGTATGACATGTGGAATGTGTGTTGAGGCCATCACGAAGGAACTTAAGGCCACCAATAAGGTCGATAATATCAAGGTCTCTTTGGAAAATAAGAAAGCAACATTTCAAGAATTAGCGAAGACCAAAATTGCTGATTCAGAAATTAAAGCGGCCATTAAAAAAGCTGGCTATGAAGCTGTAAAAATCCGTCGCGACAAATGAGCACACTTCATATCCTTTGGGGTTCTCAAAGTGGTAACGCTCAGAACCTCGCAAATGTTATTGGCAATTCTTTGGAAGACGAATTTCAAGTTGAAGTTCACGACATGGGTGCTCTTTCTCCCGAGATGATTAGTTCTATTTCCACTCTCTTGTTAGTGACATCCACCTATGGTGATGGTGAAGCTCCGGATAACGCTTCAGAGTGGTATAGTTTTCTCAAGTTTGGTGAAGAGCTGAACCTTTCCCATTTGTCTTATGCAGTGATCGGTTTAGGTGACACGTACTATCCGCACTTCTGTCAGGCCTCTAAAGATTTTGATGAGTTCCTTTCTAAGCACGGTGCGCGTTCGCTCATTAATCGACTTGATTGCGACCTTTATTATGAGGAGCAATATCCGGAGTGGGTCGAAGAATTAAAGTCAGTATTAAAAGTTGATTTTCCGGTTTAGACTGGAGTCCATGAAGATTGGTATTTTGTCTCGAAATCCCAAAATTTATTCTACTGATCGTCTGGTGAAGGCATCCCAGGCCCGAGGCCATCAAGTTCGAGTGATTGATCCCGTTCGTTGTTTCATGAACATTACTTCTGCCAAGCCGATGATTCATTATAAGGATGAAGTGCTTGATGATTTTCAGGTGATCATTCCCCGGATCGGTGCTTCCATTACCTATTACGGATCGGCGATTCTTCGGCAGTTTGAAATGATGGGTGTCTTTTCACTTAATGAATCAACTTCTATCACGCGTTCCCGAGACAAGCTGCGATGTCTGCAAATACTCGCTCGTGCCGGGATCGGATTACCTGTAACGAGTTATGCCCATTCTACTAAAATGACCGAACAGCTGATTGAGATGGTTGGGGGAGCTCCCTGTGTGATTAAACTGGTTGAAGGCACACAAGGAAAGGGTGTGATCCTGGCGGAAACTCAAAAAGCCGCTGAGTCTGTGATTGATGGCTTTAGACAAATGAAGGCCCACTTTCTGGTGCAGGAATTTATTAAAGAGGCCAATGGAAGTGATATTCGTGCTTTTGTTATCGGGGACAAAGTTGTCGCCAGTATGATGAGAGTTGCCAAAGATGGAGAGTTTAGATCAAATCTTCATCGCGGTGGCAGGGCGGTTCAAGTCGATATTACTGATGAGGAAGCGGCCATGGCGATAAATGCCGCCAAGGTTTTGGGCCTTAATGTAGCAGGGGTTGATCTCTTACGTTCCTGGAGAGGTCCCCTTATTCTGGAAGTGAATTCTTCTCCTGGGCTTCAGGGGATTGAAGCTTCAACAGGCCTTGATATCGCCGGAATGATTGTAGAATATGCGGAACAAAATCATGAGAATAAAGATTACGCGGGCTAAAGGAAATCTTTCAGACGGTACTGTCTCTCATCCAATGAAAGCTCAAAAAACTTGTTCAGAGTGAGTTCTTGTTTTTCCAAAAATCTATTCAATTCTTTCTTAAATACTTTCAAAATTGCCGGGCCTTGAAAAACATAGGCAGTATAAATCTGAGCGGCTTTTCCCCCATGAGACCATAGATGGAAAAGATCCTGAGGTTGAGTGATACCGCCGACTGAAATGAGTTCGATGTTTAATTTTTCTCTCAGAATAAGTTTTTGAACCGTGCGAGACTTTTCATTTAGAATTCGGCCAGAGAGACCTCCACTGCCACGTTCAGGCATGATGGTAGTGTTGGTAGCGATGATACCAGTTAAACCTAAGTCAGAAGTGAGACGGGCCAGTTCGATTATTTTTGCTTCTTCCAGATCAGGGGCAATTTTAAGATAAAGATCTTTTCCCTGATTTTTGGAATTAAGTTCTGTAAAGAGTTCAGTCAAATAGGATTTTTCCTGCAGGGCCCTGAGCCCTGGAGTATTAGGACTTGAAACGTTAATGACAAAATAATCTGCATCGTGAATCAAGGATTCAAATAAGATCGAGAGCTCTTCAATGCTTTCTCTTGCTTCCGTCTCTTTATTTTTTCCAATATTGGCACCAATAGGAGTAGATCCTCTATAGGAGCGAAGACGAGGCAGAATGGTCGCTAATCCTTCATTTGGAAACCCCATGGCATTGCGAAGGCTTTCTTCACTGGGATAACGAAACATGCGTGGACGTGGATTTCCATCCTGAGGACGTAAAGTAATTGTTCCGCATTCGATGGCACCAAACCCTTGAGCTGTAAAAAAATCTAAGGCCTGGGCATTCTTATCAAGGCCTGCCGCCAGACCTATAGGGAAGTTCCATCTAGAGCTTCCGACATTTATTTTCAAAGAAGGATCCGGCTTAATGCCACTTAAACTCCCCAGAGTAGGGGCAAGTTTCGCCAACTCGATGATGAGATTATGAGCGGTTTCAGGGTCAAGTGAAAACAAGAAGGGTTTAAGCCAGTGATAAAGCATAAACAAATGGTAATAAGCTTTTCTTTGAAAGTCATCTGACCCTATGAGATAATTTTAGACAGAGGAAAAGAGCATGTTCAAGATTATTTTATCACTGCTTCTGAGCTTTACCGCTTTTGCACAAGATACTTCGGCACCTGTAAAAGAAAGCTCATCAGATCTCAGGAGTGGGTTAGTTGTCTTCAGCATTGAGGATACTACGAAAAACGAGATCTACTGGTTAGAGAGAACGGCCAACTTGGATTTCTATCTCTATTACAAAAATGAGAATAAAGAAAAAATTCAAAAGATAGACTCGCGCGATGCTAAAAAAATGGATCAGGACTTTGCGGCGCGATTTATCAAATGTGAATACGAGCTTCCTGCATCTCAGAATGAGTGTCCGGTAACGCTTCGCCTAAGTATGAAAGGGGAGAAGCAGGTCATTTGTGCTAAAGACGAGGAAAAGACTCAGGAGATCATCCCCTTTATGAAGGATTTGAATAAGCGTTTCTGAGTGAAAATGATTGCATCTCCTCCCCTCTAAGTAGAAAATATCATAACCATTGTTTTGAAATCGAGGTCCCATGAAATCCCATGTTCTATTGCTAAGTTTGGCCATGCTCGCCCAAGGGGCCTATGCTCAGAAGACATCATCACCAATGTCAACTAGTGATGATCCATCAGCTCCTTCCGTTCTGGGCAGCATCATGACACCAAAGCCTCGCTACACGCGGGAAATGGTTCTTGGAAATATTCTTAAAGGCGCTCTTGAGAATATGCATCTGGCGAATAAGGAAATTAACGACGAGCTTTCTCAGAATGCTTTTAAGCTTTACATCGAAAGAATTGACTATGGAAAACAGTTCCTTCTTGAGAGCGACGTTAAGCAACTTGAAAAATATAAAAAGTCATTCGATGACATGTTGGTTTCAGGCAATCTGGAAATCCTTGATGTAAGTTCAGAATTAATGAATAAACGTCTGGGGCAAATTGAAAAACATGTAGAGGAACTCCTTAAAAAACCTCTGAACTATACGAAGAAAGATTCTCTTGAAACTGATCCTAAGAAGAGATCTTTTCTTAAAACTGAAAAAGATCTTTATGCTCATTGGGAACGCCTGATGAAGTATGAAGTTTTAGGACGCATCGTTGATCTTCGTGAAGAACAAAACGGACTTGCAACTGATGATAAAGGCAAGAAGAAAAAACCAAAAACTGAGAAGAAACTCAGTGAAAAAGAAATTGAAAAAGAAGCACGTGATAAAGTTGCGAAGTCTTATAAAAAGATCTTTTCACGTCTGGCCAATGAGAAGCGCTCGGATAAACTTGATAAGTTTTATAACTCTGTAACTAAAGTGTTCGATCCACATACCAATTACCTTGTTCCTGAAGAAAAAGAAGATTTCGACATCGATATGTCAGGAAAGCTTGAAGGGATTGGGGCCATCCTTCGAGAGGAGAATTCCTACATTAAGGTTGAAAGAATCGTACCTGGTTCAGCTTCATGGAAAACAAAAGAATTAGAAGCTGAAGACATTATCCTGAAAGTTGGACAAGGCAAAGATGAACCGGTGGACGTGGTTGATATGTCCCTTCGTGATGCGGTTAAACTTATTCGCGGTAAAAAAGGCACAGAAGTTCGTCTTACTATTAAAAAACCAAATGGGCTGATTAAAGTTGTTCCAATTGTCCGTGACGTGGTGGAGATTGAAGAATCTTATGCTAAAGGAGTCTTGTTAGAGCTTGCTCCAAATAAGACTAAGATTGGTTATATTACGATTCCGAAATTCTATCGGGATTTTAATGATAGAAACGGACGAAATGTCACTGATGACACTAGAAAAGAAATTGAACGCTTGAATAAAGAAGGCGCAGAAGGGCTTATCCTTGACCTCCGTAATAACGGCGGTGGTGCACTGGAAGATGCCCGTATGATCTCCGGGCTTTTCATTGAGAAAGGTCCAATTGTTCAAGTCAAGGCCCATACAGGTGCCGTTGATGTGCTGGCCGATACAGATCCAAAGATTGACTTCAAAAAACCTGTAGTGGTTCTTATCAACCGCTTTTCTGCTTCAGCTTCTGAAATTGTGGCCGCGGCCCTTCAGGACTATGATCGCGCTGTGATCGTTGGGGGCGAATTCTCTCACGGTAAAGGGACTGTACAAGCAGTGGTGGATCTTGATGGTTATGTCTCTCCGATGGCCAAATCTTATTCTCCACTGGGAGCACTTAAGATTACCATTCAGAAATTTTACCGGGTGAACGGAAGCTCCACTCAGTATAAAGGTGTCACTCCGGATATCATTCTTCCGGATCAGTTCTCGCATCTTGAAAGCGGTGAGAAATTTCTTGATTACTCCATTCCTTGGGGTGAAGTAAAGGCCGTTAAGTTTGATAAGTGGAAAGAGAAGTACGATATTAAAAAACTTCGTAATAACTCTAAAGAACGGGTGGCCAAGAGTGATAAGTTCAAGCACTTAATTGATTCAATCAATTGGTATAAAGAACAAAAAGAAAAAACCAGTCGTTCTTTAGTTGCCGCTGATTACGAAAAAGACAGACAAACAATCCGTGAGATGACTGATGTCTTCAAGAAAGAAGAAGAAAATAAAAATCTTCTGGTAAAAGATTTAAGTCCTAAGAGTAAAGAAAAGGCCCAGCAGGAAAAATTTGAAGAGTTCTCTAAAACGCTTAAAAAAGACGCTGTGATTGAAGAATCAATGATGATTATTAATGACATGATCAAATTGACCAAATAAAAATAATAATGAATCATTGTAAGGGCCCCTTTTTGGGGCCCTTTTTTATGCTATTCAAGGGAATATCTTGTGAAATCATCGCTTACATTAGATCAAAAATACGACTTTTATGAACGCTCAGTTCAAAATGCAGAGGGCGAAGTGTCCTTTATGCAGGACGAATTCAAACGTTTTTATGGACGCAAGCCTCATACATTGAGAGAAGATTTCTGCGGGACAGGCGCTATTTCATGCAGCTGGGTGGAACAAGATAAACGTTGTGAAGCTTATGGCGTTGACCTGGATCCTGAGCCGATTGAAATGGGGAAAAAGAGGCATTATTCAAAGCTTACTAAATCTCAGAAAGAACGAATGCATTACAGGGAAGAAAACGTTCTCAAGACCAAAGCTCCCAAAGTTGATGTGATTTGTGCTTTCAATTTTTCATACTGGATCTTTAAATCAAGAAAGCAACTCCTTCAGTATTTTAAAACTGTTCGAAAGTCTCTCAATAAACAGGGGATTTTCTATCTGGATATTTTCGCTGGACCAGAAAGCCAGAAACTCGTCACAGACACTAAGAAACTTGAGGGCCTCACTTACTACTGGGAGTGTCAGCACTTTAATCCATTCACACACGATTGCACTTTTGCGATCCATTTCCGTGATGCTAAAGGTAAGAAACATGAAAACGTTTTTACTTATCATTGGCGGATGTGGATGATGCCTGAATTAAGAGACATTCTGGCAGAAGCTGGATTTTCAAAAACCGTTGCTTATTGGGAAGGGGATGATGGAGATGGCGGTGGAAACGGTGAATTTTCACCTGCCGAGGATGTTGAAAACTGTGATGCCTGGGTTTCCTATATCGCAGCTCTGACTTAAAAAGTAACTTTCTGAAGGATATCGATTATCTTCTGAAAGCGCGAGGTTGGAAATTCTTCTTTCAACTCGCGCAACATTTCTGTCCGATCAAAGGGCCCATTCTCATGATTTAAAATGATTCTGGTAAATTCTTCTGCCACAATAAAGACAACGGCAATAGGTGAAACGTTATTTCCGTAGTGCTCAGAAAAGCCAATGCCATTAAGCATACCATGATGCTGTCTAATAATTTGATCGGCACCCATCGGAGCATGAGGATACCTGGAAGCGAGTTCGGCGGCCATTTGAGCATGCCTTTCAACTAACTGTCTTTCAGCAGGAGAGAAATTACTCTTCTTAAGTTCCAGAGTAGATTTAATCATGGCCTGTTGATCAGTTTCGAGAACGATATCATGGAAGAAAGCGATGAAACTAATTTTATCTTCCTGCTCGGCATTTCCCCAATCAATATGCTTAATGATATGAAGGCAAATATAAGTGAGAATTTGAGTATGTTTAAAAAGATAACCTGTCTTATTGGATAGAAGACGTTCTAAGAGTTTCGCCATTTTGGGATTACCCTTAGTGTTCTTTCTCATGTCATCGATATTTTTCTTTGCAAGTTTTATCGTCTCTTCATTGATCCCAATTGTAAGAAGCTTCTTAGAGAGAAGTTCCATATTCTTTTCACTGGCAGATATCTCCTCGTCAGGGGAAAGTTCACCATTTTCCAGATGAGTTATAAGCTCTGAAGTTACGTTATTTACAAAGTCCAGGCGGTCGAGTTTTTTTACATAAAGATGAGTGATACCTTGCTCAACCATCCCTTTTATCATGACATCATCAAACTCAATCAGTTTATCAACTTGCAGATGATATTTTTTATTGTCATCAATGTCCTGAGCATAGACAGGGCAGACTGAGCGTCTAATCACATTGAAATATAAAATTGGAATAGGGAAAAAATCCGGAACAACTTTATTGGACATGTCCTTGGCCGTGATATTAAGTGCCCGGGCACTGGCCTGAATGAGGGGCTTTAGCTGTAAAGAATTGGGAATATGAGAAAAGCATGGAGGAAGTGTCTGGGCAGGCCCAATGACGATGATAGGGATATTAAGATCCTTCTCTTTGACATACTCAATAATGGCCCGAGCGGTATCTTCTTTTTCAATGACTGAACGGACAATGATAAGTTTGATCTCATCATGCTTAGTTTCAAGATGCTTAATGGCGAATTCGGCCTTTTTTTTGGTCAAAACATCTAGTCCCAGCCAAGTGGCCAGGTTCAGTACGTAAAATGATTCAATCTTTGGATTGTTTTCTACTAAAAGCGTTAGACTCAAAAATGTCCTCCAGCGTCTTATAGTTTAATCGAGAAGAGGATTTTTGCTTAATTTTTTGTTACGATACTTATAAATAATTGCCTTTTATTCATGGAGTTTATGTGGGGTCCTTAACGAGTTTTATTGATAGCGAATTTAGTAACCAAGCAGAACAGTGGGAGAAAACTCTATTAGCTGAGCTTAAACTTCCAGAAATAGGTTCAAAAACTGTAAAAAAGCTGATTTCTGGTCAAAGTTGGCCGACCCTTTCTCTTAAAAGCGCTTATTCAGTTCAGTTATCATCTTCTTCCTGGAAAAAGGCTTCCACGACTTATGTTTCAGTAAATTTAGAGTTTCTCGCCGAAGATTTGGCCAGCGGTGTGAAAAACTTCTTTTTTCACCACGAAGCCTTGGGTGGTGGTGTTTGGGATAAAATTGAAAATCTTTTTAAAAATTCAAATCACCCTGAAGAGTTAGATGTTTTTATTCTCGGTAGTGACGCTTATAAGAGTAATTCTTTTAATGTCATCACTCAGATTATTTCAGGCGAAAAATTTCATCATGAGGGCGGGCACTCAGTACATGAGCTGAGCCTTTTATCAAAAAATTTGATAGAAGTATCTCCCTCAATTGGGGACTGCGTTTATCTGGGAGTTTATGTTGATTCTCATTTCTTCCATAATATAGCTAAGATTCGGGCGGCCAAATTACTAGGTCAGAAAATTCTGGAAGAAGCTGGTAAGAAGAGCGAGCTTAAGGTGGTTGCCCTGACTAGCTACGTAGGTTGGACTCTTTTTGAGCGCTATTCTAATATGCTTCGAAATGAAACAGCTGTTGCCTCCGCTTACATAGGCGGCGCTGATTATATTCAATCCTCTGGTTACAATACTCTGTGGGAGCTTGAAACTTTAAACCCTGTAGAACCGGAACATCTTGAACGCTCCCTTCGCATGGCCAGAAATACCACTCATATCCTCGCACTGGAGAGTTTGCTTGGAGTCGTAGAGGATGCGGCCTTCGGAAGTTTTCATTTGGAAAATCTGACACAACATCTGTGTGAAGAGTCCTGGAAGCTTATGCAAGAGCTTTTAAAAGGAAAGGATTTAACCGAAGATCTCATAGCAGTAAGAACGAAACGCCTCGATATGATGAAAACCAGAAAGACTGTCCTTTCTGGAATAAATGATTATCCTGATGTGAAAGAGAGACTTGGACTAAATTTAAAAACCCCTTCCTTTTTTAGACTTGGCCGGATTTTTGAGGAACTCAGATTAAAGATGGAGAGTCTCCCTCATAAACCTCAAGTGTATATTGCTCTCTTTGGAGAATATGGCGCCCTGAATGCTCGCCTGAACTTTGTTAAAAATTATTTTGAGCTGTTGGGACTTGAAGTTCATGAATCAGGGAAAACCCAACTTGATTTGGAATCATTTAAAAAAGATCTAAGTTCTCGTAAAGAAGAAATCATTGTTCTTTGTGCCGGGGATGATTCATATCCGGTAATAGCAGCTCTGGGTGAACTGGCCAAGACGGAACACAAATATATCGCCGGTAAATTTGAGATGACCTCCTTCATTAATCTTTTTGCCGGACAAAACATTTACGAGATCTTGAAAAATCTGGTGTCTCTTTTTGAAAGGAGGTCATCATGAGCGATTTTACAAAAATACCCTGGTCGAATCCGAAATCAAAAGGACAAGAAAAGAAAGTTGTCACGAAAATGCCGGAGGGGATTGAATTAAAAAATGCCTATGATTCAGATGACCTAAAATTTTCTAAACTCATCAATACTCTTCCCGGGAATAAACCTTTTATTCGTGGTCCATATGCCTCTATGTATACAGTTCGTCCCTGGACCATCAGACAGTATGCGGGCTTTTCAACTGCCGAAGAATCTAACCGCTTTTATCGGGACAATTTAACTAAAGGCCAAAAAGGTCTCTCCATTGCTTTTGATCTTGCAACCCATCGTGGTTATGATTCTGATCATCCTCGAGTGAAAGGGGATGTGGGAATGGCCGGTGTGGCGATTGATTCTATTTTAGATATGCGAATTCTTTTTCAGGGCATTCCACTGGATCAAATGTCTGTATCCATGACAATGAATGGGGCAGTTATTCCGATTCTCGCTTTATTTATTGTGGCCGGTGAAGAGCAGGGAGTAACTCCTGATAAGCTTACAGGCACCATTCAAAATGATATTCTTAAAGAATTCATGGTGAGGAATACTTATATTTATCCGCCTGAACCATCCATGAGAATCATTGCAGATATTTTTAGTTATACTTCTAAGTTTATGCCGAAGTTTAACTCCATTTCTATTTCCGGCTATCACATGCAGGAGGCCGGAGCTACGGCAGATCTGGAACTTGGTTATACTCTGGCGGATGGTCTTGAGTATTTAAGAACAGGAGTTAAGACCGGTCTCGATGTCGATAAGTTTGCTCCACGCCTTTCTTTCTTTTGGGCGATTGGCATGAATTATTTCATGGAAGTCGCCAAAATGAGAGCGGCAAGACTTCTATGGAGCAAGATTGTCGGCGACTTTAATCCTAAAAATGCTAAATCTCTGGCCTTAAGAACTCACTCACAAACTTCTGGATGGAGCTTAACCGCCCAGGATGTTTTTAATAACGTAACTCGAACTGGAATTGAAGCTTTAGCGGCCACTCATGGGCATACTCAAAGTTTACATACAAACTCTCTGGATGAGGCCCTGGCCCTTCCAAGTGAATTTTCCGCCCGTATTGCTCGTAATACACAAATCTTTATTCAAACCGAAACCGATACCTGTGATGTCATTGATCCTTGGGGCGGAAGCTATTTCGTAGAAAGCTTAACTCAGGAACTGGCCCTTAAGGCCTGGGCCCATATTGAAGAAATTGAATCCCTGGGCGGGATGTCTCATGCTATCGCTAAAGGAATCCCAAAGATGAGGATTGAAGAAGCAGCAGCACGGACACAAGGAAGAATCGATTCCGGAGTTCAGCCCATTGTTGGCGTAAATCTTTATACTCGGGAAAAAGATGATGTACCTAATATTCTTCAAGTCGAAAACTCTCAAGTAAGAGACGCTCAAATTCAGCGGCTTAAAAAATTAAGAAATGAAAGAAATGAAAAGCTTGTTGAAGAGAAATTAAAGGCCATGACTGAAGCCGCTCATTCCGGTGAAGGAAATCTCCTCGCTTTAGCAGTGGAAGCGGCCCGCGCCCATGCCACGGTGGGAGAGATGTCTTTAGCGATGGAAAAAGTTTTTGGACGCCATCATGCTGATATCAAAACGATTCAAGGGGTATACTTAAAAGAAGTTCAACAAGGGAAATATGACGTGAAAGAGCTTCAAGAATTGATTGAAAAATTCCAAAAAGCCGAAGGAAGGCGTCCTCGAATTCTTATTGCTAAGATGGGGCAGGATGGACATGACCGTGGACAAAAGGTCATCTCTACAGCTTTCGCTGATTTAGGTTTTGATGTAGATGTGGGACCTCTTTTCCAGACACCTGAGGAAACCGCCCGTCAGGCTTCGGAGAACGACGTTCATATCATTGGTGTCTCTTCCCTCGCAGCTGGTCACTTGACTCTGGTTCCAGAATTAAAAGCAGAGCTAAAAAAGCTTGGGCGCGAAGATATTCTTGTTTCGATCGGAGGAGTCATTCCTCCTCAGGACTATGATAAGCTTTATAAGATGGGTGTGGCCGGAATCTTCGGGCCCGGAACAGTCATTGCGGAATCTGCAAAAAAACTTATTTTAAAGCTTAATGAATCCCTGGGACATAAATGAGAAAAGTTCTTAGTTTGAAGGATTATGAGGAAGGGATTTTAAATAAGGATCGTTCGATCCTTGCCCGGGCCATTACTTTGGTTGAATCCTCCAATCCTGATCATCAAAAACTTGCCCAGGAACTTTTAAAGAAGCTTTTACCGAAAACTGGAAAGTCGAAGAGAGTGGGAATTTCAGGTACGCCTGGCGTAGGTAAATCCACATTTATTGAATCCTTTGGGAAGCTTCTCACAACCCAAGAGAAAACAGTGGCAGTGCTGGCAGTGGATCCTACCTCTCAAGTAAGTGGTGGATCGATTCTTGGCGATAAAACGCGGATGAATGAACTCGCCATTGATGATAATGCCTTCATTCGTCCTAGCCCTTCAGGAGAAACACTGGGAGGTGTTGCCCGTAGAACTCGTGAATCTATGCTTCTATGCGAAGCCTTTGGCTTTGACTACGTCTTAATTGAAACAGTGGGTGTTGGGCAATCTGAAACAACTGTTGCCCAGATGGTCGATATCTTCGTCATGCTGCTTCAGCCAGGAGCAGGGGATGATTTACAGGGAATCAAGCGAGGAATTTTAGAAGTGGTGGATATGGTGGTGGTCACTAAGGACGATGGAGATCAGCAGAAGATTATCCATAAGGCCAAGCATGACTATCAGCAAGCGCTCCAGATCCTGAGACATGATGGTTGGATCCCACCGGTTCTCTCCTGTTCAGCTGTAACTAAAAAAGGTCTTCCTGAAATTCAGGAAAGTATTGAGAGTTATTTCAGGGAAGAGCAGGCCCTCATCGATAAAAAGCGCAATCAACAGGGGATCGATTGGATGTGGCAGCTTGTTTTTGACCAGTTGAAAGAGACTTTCACTGCGGGAGTAGGTGAAGAAGAAATAAAGAAAATTGAAGGATTGATTTTATCTAAACAAATCACCGCGCCGGAAGCTGCTATTCATTTAATGTCACAATTCACTCACCAATAGCTCACTTCCTCTTAACAGATTTTTGCCTAATCACTATTCAGGAATCTAATCAAAATATTCTGCAAGAGACCTTGACCACTCGGGCCATTCCTTGAAATGCTAGAAGGAATAAACAAGGAGCTCTTATGATTCGCGAATTTATGGATTTTCTCAAACAGTATGGGGTTATTGGGTTAGCGATTGCTGTCATTATTGGTGGAAAGCTTAACCTGCTCATTACCAGCTTAGTGAATGATTTATTGACCCCACTCATTTTTCAACCGGCCCTAAGAGCCGCTGGTGTAGAAAATATTTACCAACTTGCCTATAACGGCATCATGTATGGAAAAGTCGTAGGGGCACTTATCGATTTTATGATTGTGGCCTTCATCGTTTTCTTCTTTGCTAAAAAAATTATGAAAGAAGAAGTTGTTTCTAAAAAATAAACGCCTCAATATAAGGGAGGACATAAGTCCTCACTTATATTGTTTCTTTACTTATACTGATAAAAATCAAACTCCTTCCTACTTTCCATCATTTACTAAACGGCAATTTTAACCGTCTATTTAAATAAATCATAATAAAATTACTCTATGGACTGTAACCAACTTAGAAGAAGGTCCATTAATATGAAAAGATTCAGTTTAAGTGTAAAAATTTATTTTATTCTCTCGATTCTCGTTTTGGGGTGTGTCTCTGTCTCAGTTTTAGGTTTGAATAAAATGTCCGAAATTAAAGAAGGATTAAACCGCATCGTCTCAGGCAGTGTTCAGCGTGTGCGCCTTTCTAACATTTCAAAAAGTGTTTTTTTGGATCAAGTAATTAGTGAAAAAAACGTGATTCTTGAAGAGAAAGCTGATGCTTTAAAAGGTCACTTCATTCGGTTAGATGATAACCATAAAAAAATTATGGCAACCATGGATGAGCTCTACAGTTTAATTTATGCCGAAGCAGGGAAGAAGGATCTTCTAAATGCTAAAGCGAATGTTGAAGACTGGTGGAAGAATAACCAAATCATTCGTCAGGACATTCTAAAGGGAGAGAAAAGAGAAGCTTTTGATCTTAGTATGGTCACTGGTAGAACTCTACGTTTTAAAGTGGAAGAGTCGATTGATGGTATTATAAAGAGAAACGTAGGTTTCATGAATGATGAAGTTCAGCTTGCAGAGTCTGAATATACTAAGGCAAGAAATCTTGTTCTTCTTACAAGTATAATTGCTATTTTAAGTGGTTTGGCCCTGGCCACTCTTATTCTTCGTACCGTCAATCGTTCAATTGATCAAGTGATTGCCAGTTTGACAGATAATTCTTCACAAGTTACCTCTGCGGCCCATCAGATTGCTTCTTCTTCAGAGGAGCTTTCACAAGCTGCTACTGAGCAAGCTTCTTCGCTTGAAGAGACGGCTGCATCTATTGAAGAGATGAATTCAA
>DISW01000006.1 GCA_002422605.1 Bacteriovoracaceae bacterium UBA6200
CGCCGTTCTCACTTTTAAATGAACAGGCCGAAAATAGGCACAGCAAAGCACTTGCTAAAATTATTTTTAGCTTCATAGTTAAATCTCCTTAAAATGTTAAAATTCTAGTTTTCTAAAAGTGATTTAGGGTGTAAGTATTTAAGCACTCCTTGATTTTCGAGATGTCTCGATTTTTCATTTTTCACTTTCTTAAGTTCGTTAATTTTTCTCTTAATCCTTAAGGCCATTGCCGTGGCCTTGGGATTTTTTCTAAACTCTCTTCGCGTAATGCTCTCAATTGTTTTTTCTAAATGTTGAATCAGCATTTCCATTTTCTCCATTGTCCCTCCTTAAATTCGCCCGTAAGCACGATGTAATTGTTTGTACTCATCAATAAATCTAAAATTTGTCGTCAGCTCTTTAATTGAAAGCATTCCGACAAGTTCATTCACTTCAAGCTTCATGCGCTTTAGTGTTTCAAGTAAATTTTTAGTTCCTTTTTTCATTCCAGTTCCTCCATAAAAAAGTTGATGCTTATTTACTTCTTTTTTTCTTCCTCCTTTTTTTATGAAATAAATTGAGCGAAAAAAGAAAACTAAAATTTTTTGATAAAATAAATGAAAAAATGAATAGCTCTAATAATTGCTACCGACCGTCAGTCAAAAGCACTGATTTGGCCGACGGTCGGTAGCAATTTTCGTAGAGAAGCCTGCTGTAAGATTTTTTTAGTAGGTAAAACCCCTATAAATCATGTCAAAACAGAAGATTTGGTGTCATTTTGGCCATTTTTTAGTTGTCAAGAGATTATTGCCTTCGATATGAAGCTCATATGAATTTATTTAATCGAGAAGCTTATGAATGAAATGAGTAATCAAGAGCAATGGACAGGGATATTTAAAAAATGCCTAACGGACTTAAAAGAGAAAAATGCAAAACTTAGCATTTCTCAACTCGCGTCTAAAATCAATGTCGCAAGAAGTACTTTGAGTGATCACATTAACTCAAAGGCAGGAGCAACAAAGCCTAACCTAGATAATTACATTAAAGTTATCTTAGAATCTGGTAATGTTGCCATGTTTTTTGAAGCTCTTGCTGCTTACGATGAAAATCTTTCAAATAATTTAAAAGAAGTATTAAGTGTTTCTACGACTAAAAAGAACGCTGCGATTGCAACAGAAGAACTTGAAACTATCTTAGAAGATCGTTCACTTTTTATTGCCTATATTTTGGCCTCAAACGACAAGGGAATTAACTTTAAGACGCTTGCCCATATATTAGGTAACAAAGCACAAACTGCCATGAATACGCTTATTGCTCGTGGATTGGCCATTGAAGAAAGCAGACTTTTAAAAGTTAATAATCCCACGTTTCTTATTCGATCATTTGAAAGCATTAAGCACCATTTAACTACTTATGCCGAATACTACAAGCCGCATCATGCAGGAAAAGAACGTAATTATGCCTTTTCTCTTACTGGATCATTAAACGCAGAGGGAATAAAAGCAAATCATCAAGCTTATAAAATTTTGCATGAGACAATAAAAAACAATATGCGTAACCCTGCTTTTGAAGGAAATATTCCTGCATTTTCTGTTGGGTTTTGTGATACATTTACAGACATTAATTTTGATCCCGAAGATAAAGGGGAATTACAATGAAAAATATTTTAAAATTTGGGCTCTTTTCAATAATTGTTATTTCTTTTAATGCTCAATCTGCCATTAAAGAGGTAACTCTAATCTCACTAAACTCTGGTGAAATTCTTACTCCCTCTGAGCATGTTAACTATGTTGCAAAAAACGCACTTCACCTTTTTGATGGAAGAATAATCGAATCGTCTGAAATAGAGAATGTTGAGGTTATGCACGCAAATGGTTCTTCTGAAATAGTCGAAAAAGGACTATTTAAAATCATCAAAGTAAATGCTGCAAGAATAAGTATTGGTGGTGATAATTCTGGAGGGGGTTAAACTCCTTCACTTAATATGAACAAAAAGAGCACCACGAAAAATCTAATTATCCGCAATAGTACCGCTGAATTTTTAATCTTTTCAACTCAAGCAAGAGAAGAAGGCATTGAAGTTCGTTATGAAGATGAAAATCTTTGGCTTACCCAAAAAATGATGGCGGCACTATTCGATGTTACTCCTCAAAATATCACCCTACATTTACAGGCGATTTATAGCGAAGGTGAACTAACTGAAAATGGAACTTGTAAAGAATTCTTACAAGTTCAACAAGAAGGAAAACGAGAAGTAAGTCGCACTTTAAAATTCTATAACCTCGATGCTGTTATCTCTGTTGGCTATCGCGTGAACTCAAAAAAGGCTACAGAATTTCGCCAATGGGCCACTCGCATATTAAAAGAGTTTTCTATAAAAGGTTTTGTCCTTGATCGTAAACGCTTAGAGAACGGTGCATTTCTAGGTGAAGATTACTACGAACATTTACTTGAAGAAATTCGTGAAATTCGTCTAAGTGAACGTCGCTTTTATCAAAAAATTACTGATATTTATTCAACTGCTGTTGATTACAATGTTGAATCAGAAACAACTCAAGAATTTTTCAAAAAAATTCAGAACAAGCTTCACTATGCTATTCATGGACAAACTGCCGCAGAAGTTGTTTACGATCGTGCGAACCATGAAAAGCCTTATATGGGATTAACCACGTGGGAGAACTCACCAGAGGGAAAAATTTTAAAATCTGATGTCTCCATTGCAAAAAATTATTTAAATAAAGAAGAAGTCGATGCTCTTGGAAAAATAGTGAGTGGTTATCTTGATTTTGCTGAAGATATGGCCAAAAGAAAAATCCCAATGACAATGAATGATTGGGCAAACCACTTAAATGATATTTTAAAAATTAATCGTAGAGAAATATTGACGAGTGCAGGAAAAATCAGTGCAAAAGCTGCGAAGGCCCATGCAGAAAGTGAATTTGAAAAATACAGAGTCATTCAGGATCATTTATTTGAATCTGACTTTGACAAGCTTTTAAAAATAACGGCTCAAGCAGCTAGACAAAAGATTGATGAAGATAAGAAGATTATTAAGACCAAGACTACGAAAAAAAAGTAATAATCATTCCCTTTCCTGTTTTACTCCACTATTAAAAAACAATAATCCCCACATTAAACCCAATCCGATCAATACTTAATTTGGTTGTGCCCTCTAAATCATGGTGTTTGTAAAAAGCTCCAAAAGAAAATCTCCCATCTGGCTTATACGTTAAGGCCAAAATATATTTACTTCCAGATAGACTTTTTCCAGAATCACTACTCGATGCAAGCACATAAGAATAAGACGCACGAACATTAAAATTCATTTTAAACACATCAAAATTACTTACGACTCCGACTGTTCCGTAGTGCAATTGATTATTGATATTTTTAACCGCATCACCTCCGACTATTTCAGCGGTGTTAAATGTATTAAGAGATTCATAATCATAGCCTGTATAAAAACCTAATCCATTTTCACGATTATAATTTTGATAATAAAGATTTCCCCCGACTTCGCCAGGAATTGAAAACTCACTCGTAAGTGATTCGCTATTTCCTTTCACACTTCCCTTGGAAGGCTGTGCCCAATAAAAACTTCCGACGATAAAATTTGTTTTTTCATCATCGGAGACACTTCCCGATAAACCAAATGTCACTGGAAAGTTCTGGCCAGATTTTACATTTTGATCAGTCGTTTGTTCTGCATAAGTACCAAATGAGGTCGCATAAAAAGCAGAAACATGAAGACTTCGATTAAATTCATTAGGCTCTTTATACATAGGTAGTATTGGTGCCCATGAACTTCCTGATGCGTAAGCATCGTAAGGATAAGTCACATAGATCAATTGATTTACTGGAGGATTTTTCCAATCTTTAATGTTGGGATTCCATTTCTTTATATCTTCAGCATAACTAGAAATATCTTTTCCATGAGTCGTCCAAACACGAGGAAGATTTCGTGTTGCGATTGTCTCAATAGTATCGCCATTGTTAACTTTATCTACTTCTCGTGCAAAAGTTTCAAATGAGAAAAATAAAAATATCAATAACAATAAATTTTTTAGATCCCAAGTATTGAGTGATCGCCCAATACTTGCGTGACCTAGGAGAGGAAGACTAAAGTTGCCTAGAGGCAAAGAATTGCGAGATGAAAAAGAACGTGCTCTTTCACTTCTTGCTCGCCAAAAAATCCATCCAGTCTCGACCCAAAAGCCCGGGACGAACACACAGCGGAAGCCGATGTTCGTGTTCGTATTCGTAGGAGCGTTGTTCAAATTCGACGCAAACACGCCCGTGTTCACGTCGTTGTTCCAGTTGCCACCGCGTAAGACGGCACCAGCACACACTCGTAAAATTACGTCAATCCCAATGCCCTTGGATGTCTTTCTCACCTTTCTAATATTCATTTTAGACTCGCCCAATTATCATAAGAAAGCTTCACCATTTGTTTGTAGCTCGCTCTGATATTTGTTTTTTCAATTTTTTTAAGCTTTCGTTTAATTTTTCTAATATTTCTTGATAGTGGACGTATGAAATCCCGATCTACGAGATAACCTAAAAATGGAATTGAATCCTGATTTAGATGGACTCTTTTATAAACTGGTATTTCAAGATTTCTTTGTGCTGCTAAAGTAATAGCAATAGAGGCAATTTCACAGGTTGCATTTTTATTAGCACCGACAAGTAAAAGATCATCCATGTAGCGAATATAAAATGCCCTTTCATCATGCTCTTTAAGAGCCCTCATAATATAGTCATCAACTTTTGATAAATAAAAATTGGCAAACAATTGAGAAGTATAATTCCCAATAGGTATTCCACTTCCCAAAACCTTGTAGCCTTTATGATTTTGAATTAAAGACCACAATAAAATATCAAGAGAATCATCTGGAAGAATCTCTTTTAAATCACTGAATAAAATTTTATGATCGACTGATGGAAAATATTTTTTCACATCAAGTTTAATCACATAACGAGATTCAAGATTTTGCAGTTTTTCCTTAAGTTTCAGTACCGCATAACGATTTCCCATTCCACATCGACAAGCACATACAGAATTACTTAATCTTTTTTCTACATAAGGAGAAATTACTCGATGAATAGCATGATGAACGATTCGATCTCTAAAAGGGGCGGCCATAATAAGTCTTTTTTTGGGATCGACAACATAAAACTCCCGATACTCACCCCACTTATATCTATTTTCTCTAAGTTCCTCTTGGATTTCTAAAATTCTTTCGGGATAGTTGGTAAAAAACTTTTGATCACCATATGTTGCCCTTTTTCCACGACGACAAGCTCTATATGATTCCAAAAGGTTTTCAAAATTGAATACATCTTCAAGAAGAGTCATAGTTCTCCCCCTCTTTTAAAATGCTTTAAAAGTCCGCCGATCTCTTTTCCTATTTCACGAGTCAAAGATGTCGTTTCAGATAATGCCGCCACATTTATGGCCTTCAAATCGTAGCTCATCTGGATGAGCACTTTTAAATCATCAAGCGACAATGAAGCTTCTTGCAGATAATTTATTTTTCGTAATTTATTTTCTTCTTTGTTTGGCAGGACAAATGTTTTTCTTAAATTTTGTGTGAGCTTAAGGGCTTCTTCCTCTATGCTTCTTCCAAGAGTTGGTCGCAATTGTTTTGGGAAATTTTTAGTTCGATGAAATAAATGAATCGTCAATTGATATGAATCAACGTAGGCCTTAGGTTCTTTCATTTTTCCCTCGCTGTTCACGGCCTTCAGTTTTTTCTTTTAAAGATTTTTTCTCCACTGTTTTGATCAAAGCACCAAGAGCTGGAATTAAAACTTCTTCTAGCTCGAAATTTGTTTTCTTCCATTTATCGAGTATGCTTTCGTGAATAACCATTAAGGCCATCGCTCCTCCTGCATGACTTCTTGCTTTTGAGTAATAATACTTTTTTTCATCCCAAGAATAGGCATAAAAACCTGAACCAATGGATTCAAGAGTATTAAAAATGAGTGACTGAATTCGCTCATCAATTGAATTTGGATTTTTTAAATTTATTGTTTCAGGAGGTATAATATTTTTTGCTAACTCGTAAACTCTAAGACTTGGAAGGTGATTTTTTAGCTTAACTTCGTTGTTTCTTTTCGGAAAGATTGAAGTATTTTCCGAAACATTTCCGAACTTTTCCGAATCTTTCGGAATGTTTCCGAAATTTTCCGAAAGGTTTGCCATTTCAAACTCATATTTTTCCGAAAACGAGATAAAGCTAGCATAGTCAATAAACCAATCTCGCCCGACTTTGATTGCTTCGATCTTTTTTTGTTTTATGAAATTTAAGACCGTTCTCTCACTCAAATTAAGAAGTTGAGATGCTTTTTTAACACTTATTTCTTTACCTGATTTTTTCAAAACTTCTCCATCCATGGATCTTTTTCAATTTTTAACTTCGCGAGTTCTTTTCCGAATCTTTCCGAATCATTCGGAAATTTTCGGAAACTGACTCAATGCTAATTCGGAAACTTTCCGAAAGGTTTCATCCTTCAAACTTTATATTTTTTCTCTTGTCCCTTTTTACAAATTTCAAAACTTCCCCCAAGAACCAAGAGCGCTTCGCGCTTCCAAGGGGCTTACGCCCTCCAAGAACTTGCCTCAAGGGCTCTCCACATTATCCCCATTTCATTACGGGACGAACACACAGCGGAAGCCGATGNNGCCACCGCGCAAGACGGCACCAGCAGTGTAATTAAACCAACCGTGCCCCATGCCACAATATGGAGAAGAACCTGGAGTAGCACATATAGTGCCTGAAGCAGCTCCATAACGAGTTTGTCTAATATCTCCACCACTCATCGTTGAAATATATCCATCGGCTCCGTTAGAGACGTTAGAATCGTTTGTTACCCATTCCCAGACGTTTCCGGCAAAGTCCCAGATTTTATTTCCATTAGATAGTGTGTGGGTTCGGCGTTGGGAATCCCAAGTTGATGATGAACATGTCTGTCCTGTTCCATTACATGGATCATTATCATCAGTAACCGTAGCAAGAGCACTTGATGGTGCATTGTCTGAGTGACCGCGATTAAGTTGTCCTGAAGCCACTGTGCCAGAATCCCAATTGCTTGCGGCGCCTGCAATGTTTCTGGCGATTGTTTGCCATTGATCGTTTGAAATCATATCGTAACCAGAGCCTAGTGCTTGGCATTTACTTCTTGATGTTGGGCGATCAATACTTACCCAAGGTGTGCCAGTTGCTTGCGAAACCGCTGTTCCGTACCCGTCGTTTTTCATTTCATATTTAGAAACACAGAACTGCTTAGGAAAATATGTCGTATTTGCTGGAACTAAAATATAGTTTGTCGGACAGGTCACACTTGGAGAAGATACAGCGCTATCAACATAAGCCTTATTGGCGACCTGATCAGCTGCTGTAGGATTTGGTACTCCGTCAATTGTTCCAACTGAAAGTGTTCCACCTGTTTTATCTAGCTTGGTTGAACCTAAAGATGTAATTTGTGCCTGCAATTTTCCAAATGCTACAAGTATTGAATCCGTTGATGCTATAACCGCATTAGTTGCTGTTGATAATCCATCAAGTAAAATTGCTCTTACGTCTGCCGCCAAGCTTGAAGTGTTTTGTTTATTGCCAAGATCAGTCGTAAGATTTGTAATTTTACTTTGAGCGATTGATCCAGCAAGGTCGGCATCCGCTATTGTTCCATCTAAAATATGAGTTGATGTAACTGTGCCTGTGCCAAGTGCTCCTTGTTTAGCATTTAATTGAGTTTGAATGGAGCTTGTTACTCCTGATAAATATCCAAGCTCTGTACTTGTAACAGAGCTTGCGACAACAAATCCACTTCCGTCGGTTGCAAGTGCTTTACTGGCACTTGGTGCTCCAAGATTTAATCTTGATGGATCAATGGTTTGAACGCCGTTTGTATCCCATTGGATAAAGCTTCCTGAGTTTAGTTTTAAAGCTAGAGCATCAAAGACTGCATTTTGAGATGGAGCAATATTTGTAACGGCATCTGCAATGGCATCTGCCACGGTTGCGGTTCTTGCTCTGGCATCAGTAAAATAAAGATTAGTATTTTCAGAAACTGCTAAGGTATCCAGCGTCTGAAAAGTTTTATCGCCACGATAATATTGTGCCGATGTTCCAGCGGTTAAGCTTCCTTCTTTGTTATTAATTTGTGCTTGAAGTTTTCCAAGAGAGACTTGAACAGTATCACTTGTGGCAATCGCGGAATTGGTAAGAGTCGGAGCCGTTATTGGGGTTCCTAATACTCTTGCATCTGTATGATAAAGATTTGTTCCTTCGTTAATATTTGTAGTTGTTAAAGTCACAACTCCTGTCGAGCCGTTTACACTTGTTACTGGTGCTGATGGAATGGCAATCCAACTTAAAACGCCACTCGCATTTGATGATAAAACCTCACCAGCATTTGGTGCAGCTTGGGGAAGTGTATAAATAATATTTGCACCTAAAATGTCAGGTGCTTTAAAGCCTGTGTAGTTAGTTCCATTCGCTACGAGTTCATAAAATCTAAATTCACCAGTCTCACCTGCGTTTGTACCGAAAGGATTAATAGTCCCAGCGTCTTGTTGATTTGTTGTTATCTTTCCAGAATTTTGTTTGTTGTTTAATTGAGTTTGAATGGAGCTAGTTACTCCTGAAAGGTAACCAATCTCGGTATTAGTCACACTTGATACTGTAAGCTCACCTGTTGTTCCGTTGGTTAATACAGCTCTATTAATTGTGCCAGAATAAGCCCCTGCTCCAGCATTATCAGTCACACATGTTAGAGTTGTACCATCGCCCTTTAAGACTTCTCCAGCATTACAAGTAGGAAGTGCCGCTTTGGCAAATGCTGTTACATTGGGATCAGTTTCAGTGAAAGTTGATAATTTTGAATTTAATTGTGTCTGAATATTTGAAGTGACTCCTGATAAATAGCCAAGCTCCGTTGAAGTCACCGATGAAGCTGTTGGATTAGAAGAACCATTTGTCACAACAACTCTGTTCGCTGTTGTTAAATTAAGTCGAGTTGGGTCAATGGTCTGCACACCTGTTGTTGACCAATCAACAAACGATGATGAGCTTAGTTTTGCATTTATCTGAGTTTGAATATCACTTGTGACGTTTGATAAATAATTTAAAATTGTCGTTGATATAGATGAAGTTGCTAGTGCCCCTGCTCCGTCCGTAACAACTGCTCTACTTGCCGTGCCTGAAAATGCTCCTGCACCAGAACTATCAGTTACACAACTTAAACTTGTTCCATCTGCTTTTAATACTTGTCCAGCTCCACAAGTAGGAAGTGTAGTTTTTGCAAACGCCGTGACGTTTGGATCAGTTTCTGTATAAGTGTTTGCGGAATTTACCCAATTCGTTCCATTAAATTTTAAAACTTGCCCATTTGCTGGTGCTGAAATAACAACGTCGCTTAGATCGTTTAAGTCTGCTGTGATATTACCTGTTCTTCCAAACACGCTCAGAATTGCTTGTGAGTTATCAATGCGATCAAAAGTTGTACCATTAAAAACGTGCCAATCCCCTACTTGATATGCTCCGCCTGCGACACTAACAATCCAATATTCACCTGCGGTCGTTGCGGTAGGATCACCGGAGGTAGCATCCCACGATCCTCTATAATCAAGGCCGTTAACGTTTTTTGGTTTCCATTTTTGAGAGACAGCATCGTAAGCTAAGACCTGTTTATCTGTGGGAGTGATAGTACAATCAAAACCTTTACCACCTAATAGAGAATCACATAAAGAAAAATTTACTGTAAATGTTGAAGCCGCTTGTGCATTTGAAAAAATAAAATCAAAAAATTTTCCTGCGGCAAAGGTCACATTCGACATTGTATTAGCAATGATCGTTGTAGAAGTAAGGGATTCAATTTGTAAATTTGTGTTGGTACTTCCCTCTTTTATTTGAAAGCCACTTACATTGGTTAAATTTGTACCCGTGATAACGACTTGATGATTTACAACTTGGATATTTGAAACGGTAATGTTTAGAGATTCTTTCGGCGTGGATTTTTTTGGATTTTTTAAATTTACTTCGACTTCGTTTTTACCTATACAGCTCGATACAACGGCGACAACTACAACGTAGCTGATTAGCTTATAGGGGGTGAGTGAGTGAGTGAGTGAGTGCAATTACCTTGCCAAACTTACCACCTACTCGTCCTAAAATCGTTTTCATAGCATAACCTTTATTTTTACAATTCCACTTCTTCCTTTCTATTATCGTACATAACTAAATAATATTTTAAGGAAGAATTGTGGATTTTAAAAATCAGGAACTTATTGCCGAATTATTGCAATCTCAAGAACAAGACCAAAACGGTTTTGACAACTTTTAGTGGCGTTTGGATAAAAAAATAGGTGCTTTTTAATTGGAAGCCCTCTGGCCTCCAGTTAAAAAAGTGTAACCTATGTCTCCGGTATAAAGTGTAAAGGATGTGTCCGGAATGCTCTCAAAATTAAATCTGTTGGAAGCTCTCCAATATTGTCTTAATGGCCTTTAATTTATCGTGTGGCACCCTTTTAATAATACTGATGCAGTCAGAGCGAACATGCTCAGGAGTTTCAATCTTGCCTTTACAGAGGTCTAGAAAATAAGAATAGGTCACTCCATAAATATCCAGAAGCTTCATTATAAATTGGGGTTTAAGATCCACTCTCCCATTCTCTACATGGTTAATAGTCGCCCCTGACCTATCAATAATTTTGCCCACGTCCCTCATTGAAAGTTTGCGAAGCTCTCTTAAATATTTCAATACCTCCGCTTCTCTAGTCATTACCTTGCGGTCACATCTTCGATTCTTCTTTTTCATTTTGCATTTTCTCCAATTGTTTTAGGTTAAAAATGCTCTTCAAAAAAATACACAGAGTAGTCCAATTATTTTGTGAAGTTACCTTCTCAAAAAGTATCGAAACCTACACAGCGTAGTCCAAAAACATGAATGAATTTTCAGAAGTAGCACAGACGTAGCACTTAAGTAGCATAATTCTAGTGATGTCAGGTGATTTTCTGTGATGAAGGAAGCCTAAGAACTAAATGACTGTTTTCAAACTGTTTCTAAGTGATTTAAAAGTCTTAATTGATCTTTTTTTGTGAGAGTGTCCACCATCGGAATCCGATGGTGGAGGTGGTGGGAATCGAACTCACTTCCAAAAAAAGCTTCAGTAGGACAATCAGGGACTAAATCTAGTTAAAACAACCGTCAAAAAAGTGTCAGCCCCACTATATATAGTTATTTCACTTTTCAAAAGTTTAGACAAGGCTTAGCCTTTAACTAAGAAAGTTAAAGAGGTCTTCATGTCGAAAACAACTATACCGGAAAAAACTAAAAACTTGTTGTGGGCTCAAGCAGCTGGAAGGTGTCAGTACAGAAACTGTAACGAGCCACTTTACCAGGATTTACTTACTAAAAGAAAAATGAACAAATCATACGTTGCCCACATAATAGCTGATGAGCCTGGGGGCCCAAGGGGCTGTCCCTTTCAATCACCTCTATTGAAAAAAGATCTATCTAATCTAATACTTCTTTGTGACACCCATCATCGCCTAATTGATATTGAAGCAATTGAAGAGCACCCTACACATGTGCTTAAAGAGATGAAATTTGAACATGAAATGAGAATTTCAAGGCAAACAAGCGTTACTGAAGAAGGAAGAAGCCACCTCCTTCTATTTGGGGCCAATATAGGAGATCACAACCCCCTCCTCAATGAGAAAGATGCAGGAGTGGCAATATCACCGAAAAAATATCCTGAGGGTACGATTGAGATTGGTTTAAAGAATAGTGTTATTAAGGATAGCGATTCGAGCTTTTGGAAATTTGAAGTTATTAACCTTAGAAAACATTTTACCAGAGCTCTCAACATCATTGAACAAAGCCCTGTAAAACATCTATCTGTTTTTGCTATTGGCCCCATACCACTCCTTATCGAACTGGGAAGACTTATTGGAGATATTCAACCTGCCGAGGTCTATCAGCGTAGGCGAGAACCCTCCACATGGAAATGGGATGAAAAAGAAAGGGATGATATAGACTTTAAGGTTATCAAACCTGAGAGTATGCACACAAAGGTTGCTTTAAATCTTTCCTTAAGTGGGAGCATCAGTACCGACAGAATTGAAAAAGTTTTAGGTCAAGGCGTAAGCATCTGGACCCTTACGATTGATGAACCTAACAACGACTTTCTTCATAGCAAAGAGCACTTAGCAGAATTCAGAAAAAGAATGCGTAGGCTCTTAGACGAGATCAAACTCCAGCACGGCCAAGAGACTGAATTGCACCTGTTTCCGGCAATTCCTGTTTCAGTGGCCGTGGAAATTGGCCGAATCTGGATGCCAAAAGCGGATATGAAAATTCATATTTATGATCAGAATAACGTATTAGGCGGGTTTGTTCTGGCACACACGATAGAAAATTTAACTTTCAACCAGGATATGTATGTTTGACCCAAATTTAAATCAATTAGACCTCTATTTTAACGAAATCTACAAAAACTTGGACATCCCTGCGCATCTTCTAGCAACTGCGAACCAGAGATACATGGATCTAGCAGAATGGCTAAAAAAAGACAGCGAGAAAAGGTTCAATTCTAATTCTATTTTATACCCTCAAGGATCTATTTTACTAGGTACACCTGTAATGCCAGTAAAAGCTAGGGACGACTTTGATTATGACCTCGTATATCTTAGGGAAATTAAGAAAGAAGGTATTACTCAGAAGGAGCTAAAGAAACAGGTTGGTGACCAACTTAAGGCCTACATTGAATACTTAAAGGAAGAGAACTCTGATGATATTCCTACATTGATGGAAGGCAAAAGATGCTGGACCTTGAAGTATCCTAAGTTTCATATGGATATTCTGCCGGCATTACCGGATGAAGAGGGAGAATATAAAATGAATGCAAAAGATGGAATTATTATCACCGATAAAGACCTTCACCACTGGCAATACAGTAATCCAAAAGGCTATAATGCTTGGTTCAAATATCAAATGCGTCAATCCATCCATGAAGAGAAAGTAAAACTGGCGAGGGCTTCAACTTTAGAAGTAGAGGAAATTCCCGATAACAATGTAAAGACGACGCTTCAACGAGCAATTCAGATTCTGAAAAGACATCGGGACTCCACTTTTAAAGGAGAGAAGGACGATAAACCGATCTCAGTCATTATCAACACATTGGCCACTAAGGCCTATAAAAATTCCAGTAATCTTTATCAAACTTTGCAGGATATCCTTACTGAGATGGACAAACACATTGTAGAAAAAAACGGCGTCTATATCGTTGAGAACCCAATAAATCCGAAGGAGAACTTTGCAGACAAATGGGAAAGATATCCCGAGAGGAAAAACGCCTTTTACTCGTGGCTAAAATCCGCAAAAGAGGAATTCATAGGCCTTGAAAGGAAAGGTAGCTTCTCAGAAATAAATGAGCGCCTACAAAAATCTTTGGGTAATGACGTTGTAACCGGAGCATGGAACTCATTTGAGAAGCTAAATGCGAAAAAGAATGCCCTTAATATCGCTGTTTCTAATATTAAAACTCCAACAAAACCATGGGTACCTTAATGGCCTTAAAACGGCGATACCTAGAAGATATTGAGAAAAGCCTAAAGCAGTATTCAGGCCTTAACCTCATAGTTGAAGGGAATGAAGTATCGTTGAAAGGGCAATGGTCCCTCGAACAAGATGGTATAGTCTTGCAAACGTATGACATTCTAATTTCTATTCCTGAAGATTACCCGGTTTGTGTACCAATCGTTTATGAGACAGGAGGTAAGATACCAAGAAAAATGGATCGCCATATAAATCCTTCCTCCGGTGATGCTTGCCTATTTGTAGAAGATGAAAGATGGGAAATTTGGCCAATAGGTGCCTCATTCAAAGAATTCCTCGACGTTCCCCTGCGGAATTTTTTTATTTATCAAGCTTACTTCGAAGTCATGGGCCACTTTCCTCAGGGCGAAAGAAGTCATGGAATAATCGGCAAGATAGAATACTTTTTGGAAAAATTTAATCTCGATTCGGAGGACACTGTCTTAAATATTCTAATGACTGCGGAAAGTCCTTCAACGCAAAACTTATTGTGTCCGTGTGGAAAATCAAGAAAGCTTAAATATTGTCATGGCCCTGTAGTGCATCGTATGAAAACGAATATTAATTCTGAGATTTGGAATAAAACCATATTTCAGCTCAAAGAACGTCGGTTTGAACGAAGATCTCACTCTATTGAGAAGCGAATGAAAATTCAGGAAGACTTTTTTAACACTAGCCCCTTGGATATTTTATAAAATATGAATGACCTTATTGAATATTCAAGTTTAGAAAACTTTGCTGACAAAAATGTCTTTATCGCATTCGTTTTCGCTAAATCGCCTGCCAAAACTTTCTCCACAGCTCTTTCAATTGCAAAGAAGGCACATTATTACAAAGAAGTTCACCACGAAACAACGAAGTATGTTGCAGCTTTCAAACAGGATCAAGAAGGTTCTATGAACGCACATAATCTTTTTCAAATTATAAAAGGATGGAAGTCTTTAAAGATTCTTACAAGGGAAGGTCTTCAGTCCGGCTTCCTTCGGGTTTCAGAAACTCTGAATTGCTATACAAACTCTTTTACCTCTGAAAGTGATACATCATATTGTCAAAAAGATTATAAAATTCTTCCAAGCATGGAAGAAGTTAACCAATTCATAAGTAATCTTGACGCTAAAGACTTAGCTAAAACTGGTTTTCATACACTTCCTTGTAAGTTGCTTTATGGATTTGCCTTAACCGAACTTAGCCTCATGAAACATCCTGATCCACAAGAGAATTTATTGCATACCGCTAATAATCGTTCATGTATATGGTGTCCCAACTTCAATATGAATAACTACATTCGAGTCTATGCAAAAGAAGAAGTTCAGGAAGAGACTACTTTAATTGAAAAATTAAAAAACTTACTTAGGAAATAGGTTATTTACTTACTTAGGACTAGGTTTAATCTCTTTAGTCTTCTCCCAACCTCTCATTAAATCCAAAATGATGTTTGAAGAAGCCTTGAAAGCTTCAATCGCTTCAAAATATGCGATATTGGGAAAATGCCCTTTGCCGGTGAGTGCAATTGAAAATTGGTTTTCCTCAAGGTTTTTTCTATCTTTAATAAACGCTGAATATATATGCTTGTCTGTAAAATGAACGAAACCAGAAGTTTCTTTATAAAGTTTAGTGATCCAAGGATAAGTAGGGTACAATTTCTCTACTAGGTAACGATCAGTCATACGTTGATTAGACCTATCTTTTATTTTCCTTATTTCGTCCCCATTCTGAATTTTTTTGGCCAAGTCATGTGGTTCACTAACCAGCCAAAGTGAATAAAACCGCAAAGCGCAATCAAGCTGCATGCGCACTAGAGGGGCTGCGCAGATTAAATTTCTATCTCTCAATAAAGTAAAAAATCCCTCAGTTAAGGACACAGCTCTATTGGCCACGCCAACCATTACAAGATCAACCCCAAAGAACCGGCCTTCATCAGCATTCAAAGCTTTTATACACATCTCTAAAAGCTCGATCCTTAAAGGTTCATAAGTATTATCAATATGCTCATCAAGATTAATAATTACACTACTTGTCATAGGTAACAAAATATCTGTGATTTAAGTAGATGTCGATATTAAAGGCACTCATATGTGAGTTCCTTAGAAAATCTTGTATTAACTTTTTCAGTGCCATACTTCGCACGGATTTCATCAATAGAAGAGTTTCCACGATAAAAGCGGGTCTTTTGAGACTGCGGTCTGAAGTACCAGATGCCTTTTTGCTGACTCCATTGGAATCCAGATGCTTTGAGAACTTCCTTATTGGCCTTTGTCTCTCCTGATACCCAAATCCATGCCCCACAGATTTCAATAACAAGTGCTGCACAGTGGATAATTGAATTTAGAGCTTCATTCAAAGCTTCACCATAGTTGATTGAAAAATCTAATTCTCCTAGCTTGATTGGATAGGTCTCTTGGCAAAGAGATTCATAAGCTTCATTAACCGCTTGCATCATGGCCGTTCCGGCAGGGTTAACATCAGGATGGTAGATTTTGCAGGCCTGGTGATAGGCCTTTTTCACCATTTCTAAAGAGAGTTCTTTTTCGCTGATAGAGAGAATGTTTAGTGCATCAATTGTTTTCATCTTATAGCTCCTTTTGAAATTGCTTTTTCATTTGATAAAGTTTTCAAAGAAGCGAAGATGAGCACATTTCAAGAAGAATCTCGGAGGGGTTCCCTATGGGAGACCGTGATTGTTCTTGAAATGAAAGTGAACGGAGCGGATGATGTAAAACTGATAATGAAAATAATAGAATTCAAAAGGAAGCGATTAAGAAAATTGACCTTGAGAAATTAACCATTATCTCTCAAGGCCAAAATGATTACTGAAAAAGGCTTATGAATCTTAGACTGAGCCAAACCAGAATTAGATAGAGGACAGGTCGCAGGAAAAACCAAGCGACGCTAATTAAATCCGCAATAATCTTGATAGTGAGATTAAGAAGGATGTTTTTCATATTTCCTCCTAAAAGCTTTGAAGAAGAGAGCTAACAATTTTAAGCTTTTCTTCTGGTAGGCGTTTCATTATCTCAAAAGAGGCACTTAAGATTTCATCTCTGATAATTTCCTCACGCATCAGCCGACTAAATTCGCTCATGGTATGGCCATAAGACTCCACTATATGCTCGATTCGATTTTGATCTAGAGTAATACGACCATTTTCAATATGCCCAATACTAGGACGTGAGTACCCACAAATAGATGAGGCTTGATCCTGCGATAAATTCTTCATCTGCCTTAGAATTTTTAAGACCCTCACCTCTTTTGTAATAATCCGTTGGTAACTTCTTCTTTCCTGATTGGTTAAGACGGTTTTCTTTTTCTTCTTAAGCCCACAGCCTTTTCCTCGTCTAATTTTTTCAAAGTCCTCTTGCCTTAAATCAAGGGCCTTTAAAATTGATTGAAGCTTACCTTCATCAATTATGGCCCTCCCCGACTCATATTTCTCAATCGCCTTAGGGCTTAAATTCAGACGACGGGCCAGTTCAATCCGAGTTACCTTAAGTTGTTCTCTTGAACGTCTTAGGGCCTTTGCATGAGAGAGATTAATTTTATTTTTAAGAGACATCGCTTGCATGAAATCCTCCTTATGTGCCAGCGTTCACTCTCCCCTAAAAACTCAAATGGTTATCTATGGATTTGGGCAATTTTTTGAATAAAATTTGCTACGGCAAAAACAGTGCTACGGTGTTAGCCAAAAAGTTAGCCAAAATTAGCCAACCAGAGAGACCTCTGGAGACTTTCACCGGAACAAAAAAGGAAGCTGCTTAACGAAGTGATTGAAACTATGAATGATATGAATTTGAGTAGTTAGCCTTGGCATAAAAAAAGCCGACTCATGGTCGGCTTTTTTATCACGGAAATTTGGTGGAGATAAGCAGGATCGAACTGCTGACCTCTTGCATGCCATGCAAGCGCTCTCCCAGCTGAGCTATACCCCCAAAACTGATTTGCTAGTGGAGTCTAATTTATTAAAAACTCTTATTTTCGGCAAGAGATTTTTATCTAATTAAACCCTCAGTCGCGACATTTGTACCCATAATAGAAGCTTCAGCTGTTCCACGGTACGTAATTACTGCCAAACAAAACTTTCCGTCTTCACCAGCAATAGTATTGTAAGAAGAATATCCTTTGGATGTTTTATCGATCTTAATCTGTATGAAGGTCGGAACAGAGGTAGCACCCTCTACTTTTCCACACAAATCTGCCAGAGGGGCACGCAAGTCTGTTGATGTACGAATAAAATAGAAATCAGTAATTTTAATTGATGTTGCAAAAGCAGATACTGAGGACACTAGTAGAGCGGCTGCCAAAAATGTTTTCATTATAACTCCTTTTAGAATGAACCTATTATTAATAGGGTTTCAAGGTTAGTAATAATTGGCAATATTATTCTATGGCACTAACGCACAGCAAGCTTTGTCTTGAGAATTTCGACTCCATCCAAATTAGCACTCACTCTTGCTACATCTAGTGGCGTTTCGCCTTTATTATTTTTGAGATCAAGCTTGGCCCCCATTCCCAATAAAATTTCTAAAGATGCGCGGGTCTTATTGCTTAGAGCTTTGGCCAAATGATGCAAGCTTGTATTCCCTTCTGCATCCTGCAGATTAACATCAGCACCTGCGGCCAGAAGTAGTGATAGAGTTTCAGCATGACCGCCGACTGCGGCCTTCATGAGAGCGGTCTGGCCGTCTTTTGTATAAAAATCTACCCATGTGTCGAGTGTTAAAACTTTATTAAGAGTATCTATGTCTCCATTTAAGGCGGCTTCATTAAGTGTTTCCTGAAGGCTTACTTCAGGAATAACAGTCAGCTTCATCACGTCTTCGCCACGGCAATTATCATTTGCACACTTAACTGAACGAACACATGAATTAGCATTATCGATAGCAAAATCTTGTTCACCGCGAACGAGAATCCCTTCAACACGGCCGCTTTTTTCATTGAACACTGCTGAACCGGAATTTCCCTGGAAGGAATCGAGATTGGCCTGGAAAAAGTGAGGATGGTGGTTACTTCTAACCCAGGCACCGCCAGCAACTTTAGTTGGTAGACCCATAGGAGCACCGATGACTAAGAGTTTTGTGTAATTTTTGATTTCTTCACCTGAATTAATTTCCAGTGGTTCACGATCCGATACTTTCCTGTCGAGTTGTACAATCGCATAATCGAGATTTATTGACTGACTAAGGGTCTGAGAGATGACTCTCTTGCAACTATAGATATCACTTTTCTTGATTTTGTTTCCTGCCTTCCCACGGGAATCAGTTTTAAAATCAAAAACCCAACTGTTATCAGCGCAGGCAGTATAATCATCCACACAATGGCCAGCAGTAATGATTAAGTCTGGTGCAATAAGAAAGCCACTGCAATGGGCGGGATTGGGTTGATTAAGAAATCTTTCCCCTTTGCAGGCCTTAAGACCCTGAGAGGTGAGATCTTGGATATAAGCGCCAAGGGTATTTTTTTGAGAGACTTCCGCATATTCTGAATTTTTTGATGTTAAATTTCGAGAAGACATCATAACGGCCGTTGAGGATGCAAGTTTTTGCTGAAAGGCATTTGAAGAATTGACCTCAATACGATTGTCTTCACCATATATCACTCGTGCCTCAAGCGCAGATGAACCAATAAGTACTCCACTTAATACCAACAACTGTGCTTTTGATCTCATGAACTCCTCCAAAATGAATATCTATTTATATCCTCTAAAAGGACCTGTATTCACCAAAACTGACACATTGTGTAATTTATCCACGTTTGACGACTGACTTGTAAAGGTGGAAACTGTAATACTGCCAAATTTAAAGGGACAACTATGGGAATTTACGTCAATCGTACACTTAACATGAAACAAATCGCTGCCATCGGTTTTGATATGGATTATACCCTCGTTCGCTATGATTCTGAGGCTTTTGAGCAGATGACATACAGAGAAATCCAGAAGAAATTAGTGGAAGTTAAAGGCTATCCGGAAGTTATCAAAAATTTGAAATTCAAATTTGATCTGGCGATCCGTGGGCTGGTTATTGATAAGCCTTTGGGTAACGTTTTAAAACTCTCCACCTACAGCAAAGTTAAACACGCTTATCACGGTTTAAAAGAAGTTGATTTCAAAACCCAACAGAAAGTTTATCAGGGACTCGTGATTGATCTCAATGATTCTGATCGCTACTCCATAGTCGATACCACCTTCTCTGTGTCCTACTGTACTATGTACATGCAAATTGTTGACCTCAAGGACTCACAGCCTGAGCTTGCTCTTCCTGATTATAAAACAATTGAGAATGATATCCTTGAGGCCCTAGATATCTCGCACCGGGACGGCTCTCTTAAGTCTCAGGTAAAAAAGAATGTGAAGAAGTTTATTGTTCAAGACGAACAAGCTGTTATGGCCCTTGAACGATTCAAAAAGCACGGAAAGAAACTTTGGGTTATTACCAACTCAGATTATGAATACTCTAAACTTCTTTTAGATTACTCCATTAATCCATTCTTAAAAAACCATAAGCACTGGTCTGAACTTTTTAATATTGTGGTGACGGCCGCTAACAAGCCTAAGTTTTTCACTGACAAGATGCCACTTCTCCAAGTCGATCCATCAAATGGGCTAATGAGAAATCATCATGGAAAAATTGAAGATGGTGTCTATCAAGGTGGGAATGCCCAGACGATTCAGAAAAGTTCCGGATTCACTGGTGAACAAATTCTTTACTTAGGTGATCATATCTATGGTGATGTTCTTTCTATTAAAAAAACCTGTAACTGGAGAACAGCTCTTGTTATTGAAGAACTCATTGAAGAAGTAAGTGCCTTAGAAGAAAGTGCTGACCTTTCGGACCAGATCAATACTTTGATGACTGAAAAAATACAATACGAACAAAAGCTCGATGATCTTTTTGATAAGGATATAGAGAAAGGCAAAAAACCGGCCAAGGAAAAAATCCAGGAGCATTTTCAAAAGATTGAGAAAGTAGATAAGAAGATTGGGAAACTCATTCGCTCCCATTCACAATTCTTCAATCCTTACTGGGGAGAAACGATGCGTGCTGGAGTTGAACCAAGTCGACTTGCAGGACAGATCGAGAAATATGCCTGTATTTATATGGCCAAGATTGCTGATTTTTCAGAGTACTCTCCAAGGACTTACTACCGTCCTAAGAAGAAGACTCTTCCTCATGAAAGTTAGGCCACATTAATTTCAAATCTCGCACCTAGAGGCGAAGAATGTGTTTCTTGCATAAGAAGCGCCTTCGCCTCTTTATCAAGACATCGCTTAACTAAGTTTTCCAAAGTAGCGGCCCTATACAAATTGATAAATTCAACAGCTTCTGGTGTTATGGAGGCGGCCACTTGCTTTAAGTGATATTCCGGGAAATAGCTGGTGATAATTTTTCCTGTATTTGAATCTACTTTAAGTTGAAAGTCGGATTGAAAAAAGACTTGTTCACGGGCGAATTCTTCTAATAAAGCTTCTAATGAATCAAACTTCCGGAACTCAATTCCGTAATGATCCCAATAAACATCGTTCTGTCCCAAATTTATGATCTCTTTAATATCTGCAGGAGTATTTCTTCCTTCTTTGATAAGAAATTTAACCATATCCAGATAAAGTTGAAAGTTAATGAGATTATCAAAGTCGAGAAAAAATTCAGGATCGAGTTCTGTTATCGCCAGGAATTCTTTTACCGTATCAGGACCAAGTTTCTTTTCCAGATAAGTAAGAAAAGGATAAATTTCCCGCACTTTTTCCGCGCGAAAATGGCGGTAACGTTTTGGTATCTTGAAACCTAAGGACACTTCTTCATTGTTAAGTTTTACTTTTGAACGACGATCAATCACACCTGTTTCCAAAGTCTCAGGTGGTATCGATGTAAAACGAGCAAAAAGAAACCATTGTGGGGCGGAAGGGACTAGAAGATTGTGTTCCATTTTAGAGAGGGCGCTTTGTGAACACCCAATGGCCCGGGCCACGTCGGCCTGATTGAATTTTTTAAACTTCCTCGCGGCCTTCATTAGGGGCCCGATAGAATAAACTTGCTCATCCATGAGAATTATTCCTATTTAAGTTATTTCCAAAGAACAAGAACCTCCTCTATTCTCTCTCTCATAAGTTTTTGCTGTAAATTAGACGTAACTTGAACAACGTCACTTTCTTGTTTAAAACCGATTAAGACAGTTGAGAGTCCATAATAAAATAAATTAAAATGTAAGCAGAAGTCCTGAAGCGAAATATCAAACTTTTCTAGAATGGTTTTTAGCTTCTCAACCCGCTCAACTTTTACCAGAACATCTTGCTTATTCCACCAAGGCGCCCACGAACGGGCATCACTTTTATCGTATTTCCGTTCCCGATTTACGCGACCAGTGAGGATTCCTTTATCAAAGGTTCCCCAACTCATGCTGAAGGCCGATTGCCAATCCCCGTTTAATCGGTCGAAGGGTTCTGTATTGAATAGATTCAATTCACTTTGAAGGACGTCAATCTGACAAACTTCGCGAGCACGGGCGAGATCTTCCGGAGTCGTATTACAAAGACCTATATGCTTAATCTTCCCGGCTTTCTGGGCCTCTTTTAAAACGGTCAACGGTTCTTGAATATCAACCTTTTGATCAGGCCAATGAATCATATAGATATCAATGCAATCTCTGTTTAATCTTTTTAAACTTTCATGCAGCATGCGGGAAGTGTTCTCCGCGGCATTAGTCATATTCACTCGTTTGGTGGCATGCCAATCGACACCAGATTTTGAAATGACCATTGCCTCCTTAGGCATGTATCGCCCAAGACGTTCTTCAGACAAACCAAAACCATAGATAGGTGCTGAATCAAAAAGAGTAATACCCTCATCCCAGGCCCTTTTAATGAGCTTTTCTGCATGGGCCTCGCTCATCTCCCCGAATCCATAGCCTCCGCCTTCTCCGCTTAAGGAGGCACCTCCAAAAGTGACGGCCGGGAGGGGTTTAGAGAACTGTGAAAATTCGCGATAAATCATACAAACCTCTTCAATTGACAAAAACTCGACGCTACTGCAAAGTGCGGGATATGCACCTTATCACAATGGCCCATTTGGGTGAAGCTCAGAGTGTCATACAGCAATTAAAACTGGAAAGAATGACTCCTGAACTCTTTAAAAATGAAGAGATCGTTCTTTTATTGACCGGAGAAGGGCCCTTTGAAGCGGCCACTAAAACGGCCTTAATCCTCTCGAAATATCCGTTTAGTGAAATCATCAATATCGGTATTGCCGGAACTCTCAAAGACTATAACATCGGTGAAATTCTCCCGATCCGTACCCTCTATCTTGTAAATGATCTTAAACCAGCTTTTAAAAGTTTTAAGGCCGGTAGCGAAGGCGTGGATTGTCTAACGAGTTTTGAGAGGATCCTCTCCCCGGAAAAGGCCCAAATGCTAAAGGGGCTGGGTCATTTGGTGGATCGAGAAGCCTGGGGAGTTGCCATGGCCGCTAAAACGGGAGGGATTCCTTTTAAGTGTTATAAAATGATCTCAGATACGGCCGGCACTCTTAGTGCTTGTGAACTCGTTAAAGAAAATGCCCAGGAGTTCTCAGATAAAATTGCAGAGTTTCTGAAAACTATCGTCAGTACTTCTCAGACGAATGAACCTGAAGAGAAAATGGCCCTACCCGGTTTCCATTTTACTTTCACTAGTTCCCATCAATTTAAAAATCTTTTAAAAAAACTCTCTCTAAAAGAAAATCAAGAGAGTGCAAAGGTCATTAACTCTCTCCCCTTAACTGAACTCCGTTTACTTGAAGTTTCTCCAAAAGAAAAAACCAGGAAACTAATTGAAGTCATGGAAAAACGCCTTAATCCCTTTAAGGCCATCCTCCAAGATGAAAAAGATAAACTTCAAAAAAGTTTTGCTCAACACGATTTTAGAATTGATATTGATCCTCTCTGGGAGAAATCAAAACTTACGGTTTCTTTTGAAGCTGGAAATGATGAGGAACTTCAAATGAAGGCTTTGGCCTTTAAAACTTTAAGCCTTCAATCATTCACTAAACTGATGAATGGGGAAATCCATGTGGAATGAAGTTTATGTCGAAGAGGAGATTAAAAATCATCCTCGAGTAACTTCAATTCTGGAGAAGCTAAAGAAAGAACCCCTCTTTGTACCACGCTACGATGATATCTGGGGCCGCTCCAAGAAGCCTTATCTTCATAAGAGAGACTCTCTCAATCTTTTTCTCGCAAGAAAGCACGGCCAGCTTTTAAAACTCGCCCCTGATGCTTATGGGAGTGCCGGAGAACCTCATTACTACTTTATTCATGCTTACAATTGTATTTATGAATGTCAGTACTGCTATCTCCAGGGATATTTTAATACACCTGACATCGTTCTTTTTATTAACCATGAAGAGATTATCTCTGAGATGGAAAAAGTTCTTTCAAATCATCCTGGGACAAAAGTGTGGTTTCATGCCGGGGAGTTCTCAGACTCCCTTGCTCTCACCCATTTAACAGGTGAACTTGAGCTCTACCACGAGTTTTGCCAAAAGCACCCTGAAGCACTTATTGAACTAAGAACAAAATCCGTCAACACCAGAGAGTTAGAAAAGCTCCCCCCCCTTCCTAATTTCATCATCAGTTTTTCTCTCTCTCCGGAAGACATGGCCAAAAGAATAGATATGAGGACCCCTTCAACCAAGGCACGTCTTCAGGCGATGAATACCCTTCAAAAAGCTGGCTTTAAGATTGCCGCTCACTTTGACCCTATTATCTATGAAGATAAATTCCGTGAACGTTATGAAGCTTTGTTGAATCAAATGAACTCTCTTGGTCTCAATCAATCTCTGGAGTATCTCTCCCTGGGAGTGGTTCGTTTTACCAAAGACGTTTACCGTGAAGTGGAACGGAATTATCCCGACTCTGTTATCCATTCAGGATCCATGGTGAAAAGTTTTGACGGCAAGGTCCGCTACCACAGGCCCATGAGAATGTGGATGATGAATACCATTAAAGAACTCTCCATTAAGTCCGGAATAAGGCCTGAACTTATTTATCTGTGCATGGAAGAAGATGCTTAAAAAACCAGAACTCTTTCAAAATGGATTTCACTTGAGTTACTTCCCCTTGGGGGAAGTAATCCGCCAAATGGTGAGAGACGAAAACTGGGAAGCACTTGATCGCGAAATAAAAAAACTGACAGCTCCGGGAGGAAGTCTTTTTAATTTCCTACAGGAGTTCCATAGTTTTAATGAAATTGAATTTATCATCAGTATTCGTGATGCCGAAAATGACTGGGAAGAAGATGGTATCTGGCATGATGATGGATCAAGAGTCTTTGCCTTTAGTCTATCCCTGACACTTAAACCTGAAGGAATTGAGGGAGGAAGATTAGGCATCAGAGTCAAGAACTCTGAAAACCTCCTGGAGATTCCAACCCCCGGCTTCGGAACAATCATTCTTTTCCTCACAGGCCTCTACAATATTGAGCATAAAATTCACGAGGTAAAAAAAGGTCGCAGAATCATCATTGCGGGCTGGTGTTCTTAAGGGAAAAGTTCGTGAAAGCGATTTTGAAGTTCCCGCGGTGGCACATCTTCCATATGAGTCGCAAGCCTCCAGTAAAAACCAAAAGGATCTTTTAGTTTGCCTGCCCTGTCTCCATAAAACTCTACCGTTATCGGGGAGACTTCCTGAGCTCCGGCACTGATCGCCTGCTCCCATAATCCTTCTACATCTCCAGTATAAAGCAGAAGAATGACTGGGTTCTCACCACCCGTAACTTCTCCTTCAGAGAGCATAATAATGGTTCCATCTATTTTTAGTTCGGCATGGAGGACTCGGCCATTGGGATCCTCTAACTTCAAGAGAAGCTCAGCATCAAAAGCGCTGTTATAAAATTTAATTGCTTTGTCCGCATCTGGAACGATGAGATTAATTGTGATGGTATTGTAGGCCCGGGGAACATAATTAGGAAGGACACTCATAGCGTATTCCTTATGTTTTAAGCTTCAAACAGTCCTGGGATTGAAAGGTATCTCTCTCCGGTATCGTAACAGAAAGTAAGGATGCGTCCCTTTTTAGTGCCGAGAAGTTTTGAAACGGCCGCTAGTGAAGCTCCTGAAGAAATTCCGATAAAGATTCCCTCTTCTTTAGCGGCCCTTTGGGCCATGGAGAAGGCTTCGTCCTTTGTGATTGTAATGACCTCATCAAAAACTGAGCGGTCCACAATACTTGGAACAAAACCTGTTCCTATTCCTTGAAGAGCGTGGCCGCCTGGTTGACCACCAGAAAGAACGGGAGAATCAGATGGTTCAACTGCAATCACTTTTAAATTGGGAAATTTTTCTTTCAATACTTTTCCCACTGCCGTCAAGTGTCCTCCGGTTCCAACACCAGAGACTACATAGTCGAGACCTTCGGGGAAATCTTTCAAAATTTCCATGGCCGTTGTTTCTGCGTGGGCCTTGAGATTATCTGTATTATCAAACTGCATTGGCATCCAGGAATCTGGATTGTTCTTATGAAGTTCCTGGGCCTTTTCAATGGACCCCTTAATTCCTTTCTCTTTTGGAGTCAGTTCAAAAGTGGCCCCATAGGCCGCCATGATTCTTCTTCTTTCAACTGACATACTTTCAGGCATGACTAAAACAAGCTTATACCCTTTAACGGCACAAACCATGGCAAGCCCTATTCCAGTATTTCCTGAAGTAGGTTCAATTACGGTCATGCCTTTTTTAAGCTCTCCCCGTTTTTCTGCCTCTTCAATCATGCAAAGGGCAATTCTGTCTTTAATCGATGCACCTGGATTTTGCCGTTCAAGCTTCATCCAGACCTCTGAAGAACCGAAAAGACGGTTAATCTTCACATGAGGTGTATTACCGATGACGTCCAGGATTGATTGCCCTTTCATTTAGTCCTCGCTTATTTTTTTATTTTGTCTTTAACCTGATCAAAAAGTGATGAAGCTGTTCCTAAAACCATGCCCGCCGTTTTCTCAACTCGGGACTTGATTTCTTCTTTTGGATATTTCGCCATAAGTTCTTCTACTTTTTTAGTAGCGTCTTCTTTTGAGATACCAAACTTCTCTTGAACCAGAGCAACCATCTGACCTACGTTGCCTTTTACTTTTTCCAGATCTTTTTCAGAGATAGAATCCCATTTTTTACGGGCCTCTTGAGAAATCTCTTTCCACTTCGATTTAAGAATTTCCGGATCAAGATTCATAAAATGTCCTCTGTCTTCTAAAGTATGGATGGCCTCAACTATAGCTTGAGCGTCCAGATGGTGCTTAGCATAGAGTTCATCGGCCGAATAAGCACTTTGACCAAACTCTCCTCTAACAGCGAGAGAGATTATATCGAATTCGAAGCCAAGAAGCTTTAACTGATGAGTCAGTTGACTGCCCATGCCACCAATTAACTGATGATCTTCAACTGTTACGACTCGTCCGCCGCTTTCTTTAATCCATTTACCAATCTGCGAAAAGTCCGAGTGATTAACAAAGCTATGATTAATAACTGAACAAGAAATACCTTTTTCTTTTAATTTTTCACCGGCCTCAAGTCCTTTGGCGACTAAAGAACCAGAAACAACGATGGCGGCATCTGTTCCATTAGCAAGTAATTGGGGTCTATGGAGATCATATTCAAGTCCCTCTTTCACTTCGAGAGCGAAGTTCTCTCGGCCGATGAAAAAGATATAAGACTCACCGTCATGACCTTGCTCACGATCAACGGCGATTTTTTTAACGGCACCGTAAACATATTCTTCAGCTTCTTTGGCCGAAGAAACATTCACGATATTTAAGTGAGGAATACTGGCCAGAGCACTCATATAGGTCAAAGACTGGTGACTTGCCCCATCGGCCGCATCCTGGAAACCAGTGTGAGAGAAAATAGCAATCACAGGTGCCTGGGAAAGAGAGGCCATAATCAGAGGCAAGTTTCCTTTGGTAACACCAAAAGCTGCAAAAGTATCAACCACTGGAATAAAACCGGCCTTACTCATACCGATTGCAGTAGAAACCATATTAGATTCTGCCACACCGATATCAATATAGTGATCAGGGAAATCTGTATGGAAGCCTTTTACACCGGTTGAACCTTGAAGGTCGCTGGTGATAGAGAAAACAGGATAATTATCCTTAGCGGCTTTTGAGAGAGCTTTGGCCACACCAACTTGTATTTTATCTTTAGGAGCGCCAGTTGAAGACTTCTTCTCAGGCTTCACAGTTAAATCACTGGCCCAGCTTACGAATTCTGCAGGAACTTCTTCATCACCCCAGATTTCTTTAAGGAAGGCATGGATGCCTTCATCATAGGCCTTTAGCGGGAAGCCATGGCCTCCAGAAGAAGAATCCTGTGTGGACTTAACACCATATCCTTTAATCGTTTTAAGCCAGATGCAAATGGGTTTTGAAGGATCTTTTTTAGTCTTAGCAATAGCGTCTTCTAAAGTCTGATAGACCTTCTCCAAATCATGACCATTATCCAGTTTGATCACTTCCCAGCCTAAAGCTGAAAGAGACTCAAATGTTGGAACCATAGAAAAGGAATCTTTATCAATTCTTCCGCCAAGCTTGGTGTTGTTATCAGAAAGAATCAGCACGAATGGATTCAGTTTTCCCTTCTGAGCAAGTCCTGGAACGGCACTGAAAGCTTCCTTAGCTTCCCCTTCCATAGATGCCCCATCAGAAAGAGAAACGATGGTAACGCGATTTTTCCCAGAGATCTTATCAGCAATGGCCAGACCTTGGGCCTGAGGAAAGGCTGATCCTAAAGGACCATTAGAAAGAAGAACGCCTTCAGGATATAAATGAGATTCTCCGTGACCTGTCAGTTTAGAATCCATCGAGCGGAAGCCCTTTAAGGATTCCAATGTCAGATCTCCGTAGCCTAAAACAGTTCTTAGAGCATAAATGCCGTTTTCAGCATGGCCGATATCATTCACGAAGTTAAAATGTTCAAACCAATTCTTCTCTTGAAACATAATTCCATGAAGAGCGGTCCAGGCCTCAGTCATGGCAGAAGGTCCACCCCAGTGGCAAGCGGCTCCCCCATTAACAGCACCTAAGTCCATCAAAGCAATCATTGAACGAGTCGCTTTTGGATGGGCCAGTGTGATTTCCCCTTGCTTTGCGTCTTTAATCGTTACCGAATAACGAGGAGAAGACGCTGGTGCCGGAAGAAGTTTTGATTTAATATTCAAGGGCTTAAGTGACATGAAGGACCACCTTTCATAAGAATAGAATGTGAATTGCCAAGAGTATGAAACCGCCGGCCGGTTAAGTCCACAAGATTCTTCGGTTTTACTCTTGCCAAGGTGCTTAAAACGGTTTAAATTTTTTGGACTTTTTAAATTAAGACTAACGACAAGGGAATAATTATGGCACGTCAATGTGATCTAACTGGTAAAAGCCGTCAGGCAAACCATAAAGTGTCTCACTCAAACATCAAGACACGTACTTTCAAACAGCCTAACCTTAAGACTAAGAAAGTTTTTGATCCTGAGTCTGGTCAAACAATCCGTCTTAAACTTGCGACTTCTACAATTAAGACGCTAGATAAAATGGGTCTTTCTAAATTCTTACGCAAATACTACAAATAATTGTAGTATATTTTTACAATAAAAAGCTTAGGGCCCACGAATGTGGGCCCATTTTTTTTTATAAAGTAGACCAAAAAAAAGCTCCCTTTCGGGAGCTTTTTTTTAGTAAATAACTTTTACTTCTTTAATCACCACACCAAAACGGTTTTGGCTAGAGTCAGAAGAGAACTCAACAGTTACTGTATCAGTTTCAGTGTAATCAGATTCATAATTCTCACCTTTACCTGATAACTTTTCCATCACAACACCATTAGCATCTTTAAATGTTACGAAGTCATAACCGTTCTCAGTGTCATATTTCTCAACAACAAACTTCACATACTTCGCTCCTGGGAATGTATATGTTTTCTTCATTCTTTCGTTGTTGGCGTATGGATGAGCTGTTTCAAATACTTCAGCTAGAGACTCAACTCTCCAGGCATTTTCATTTGGTTCCTGACGAGGAATGCGAGTATCAGTTAAGAAGTTATAAGCACTAGTACGTCCACCAGCAGCTGTTGTTTTTCTATAAGCGGCCGTAGGAACAGTAGTCGCCATCAAGCGAGAACGAAGTTCACTTACAGAAGTTCTTCCTTCTTGAGCGACAAAAAGACCAATCACACCTGAAACATGTGGAGTCGCCATTGATGTTCCAGAGAATACTTTATACTCGCCACCTGGAGTTGTAGAAAGAACGTTACTTCCAGGAGCTGCTACGTGAACAGATCTCTTACCGAAGTTAGAGAAAGAAGAAAGGCTATCCTGAGCAGTATGTGAAGCAACAGAGATAACGTTTTCAACCTGGTAGCTAGCAGGATATGAAGGACGTGAATCGTTATTTGAGCCGTCATTTCCAGCAGCTGCTACGAATACGATGCCTTTATTTTTAGCGGCCGTAATTGAATCTTCAAGGGCTTGTGAGAAGCCGCCGCCGCCCCAAGAGTTGCTCATCACATCTACATTCATTTTTGTAGCGTAATCAATTGCCTCAACAGCGTCAGCAAGAGAACCTGAACCATCGTCACCCAGGAACTTCACGGCCATAAGAGAAACATCTCCCATAACTCCCGCTACACCTAAGCCGTTATTATGTTCAGCACCGATAGTTCCTGCACAGTGAGTACCGTGATCATTTCCATCCATCGGGTTACCGTTTTTGCCGTTAGCATTCCAACCATAAACGTCATCGATGTATCCGTTGTTATCATCATCAATTCCGTTGCCAGGAATTTCTTTTTCGTTTACCCACATATTATTCTTAAGATCCGGGTGATTATAATCAATACCAGTATCAATAACTGCTACGACGACTTTTTTATCACCTTTAGTAATTGTCCATGCTCTTTCAGCATCAACGTCAGCTCCTGAAACACCTGGAGTCTTAGAGTAACCGCCATTACGGTCAGGTTCATTGGCACCGGTATTTTGTAGACCCCAAAGTTTTCCATAAAGAGTATCGTTAGGAGCAAGAGCACTGTGGTTTTCTTTAATTGAACCGAAAAGCATGCTCTCGACCGTAGCGTTAGTATTGATCGCTTTGTAGATATAGTTTGGTTCAGCGAAAGAAACTTCAGTAAGACTGTTCAGGTCATTAAGAAGAGTCATAGTTGATTTGTTATTTGTTTTAAGAAGGAGATAATCACCAGCGATAAGTCTCATTTCTCTTTTTACTTCAGCACCTAGTAAGGATTTCTTTGCAAGGAATTTCCCCATGTGGCCAGGCTTTACCTTCACCAGAACTTCACCTGGAATAAAAGGGGCTTCCATTGACTGGAGCGACTTTGCAAAAGCACTAGTGGATAAAACTGCTAGACCTAAAACCGCAATGACTGACATTTTTTTCATTAAATCTCCTGACTCCAAATTTTTCACTTCCTTTAATTGTAGGAGGACTTGAATAAATTTCATGGGAGGGCAAAAAAGACCTACGCACCAAGTCAAGAAAGGAGAAATTGTCGGACCACTTTTCCGCTCTTTCTTAAAGCCCAGAGTTTGATAGAATGTAAGGGAGAGGAAATTACATGATTTATAATAAAAGTGGTCATCCGGTAGAAGTGAAGAAGATCTCTGTCCGTTTATGGACTTTAAGAGATGAAATTGAAGCGGCCATTGATCAGAGAATAAAAGAATGTGAAGCTGCGGGGGTCCCTCTTTATATTGAAGATATTAAAAACTTCTATCATTTAGGTCCTCAAAGCGAGAACACCGATAATGTCATTGCCATTGGTGGTGCCAAAGAAGACGGTATGGCCTCATTAATGGAATCCTTAGGTTCCGAAAATGAGGAAGAGAAATCTGGTTCTCTCGATGAAGCCGAAGAAATTATCGCTGAACAGACCATGCAGGGTCTTGAGAACAATAAACCAAATCCAATTCTTGAACGCCCTTACCAAAGACAAGTTCCCGACTTGGATAAAGTTTCATATGGCTTTTTGCTTCTTTCTGACATCAACATGGAAACCATGCTGACTTTTACGAAAGAGAAATTTCTTCAAGGCCAGTCGATTGTTGTCGAATTCCTCATTCCACAAAACTTTATGGTCACTGCCGATGTGACCTATTGTCATCATTATGCCATGAGAAGCCGAATCATTAGTTCAGTCAAACCGGACTACCGTTTACAGTGTAAATTCACTTTTACCATGAATGGCGAGAGAACAAATCTTAGAAATTTTCTTAAGTCCATTGAGCCTAATACTGGAGATGGTAAAAAAAGTAAGGAAGATGATTCCCTTGGGATCTAATCCCGGTATAATGTCTCCATGAAGGCCGTTAAAAGACATTCCCTATCCACCCTATTGGTGTTCTTTTTCTTTTTTATACTACTCTTTTTAGGTCTTTTTGCGGAAGTATTCGAATCCCAGACCCCTGAAGTCGACATTGCTCAGATCTATGCGAATCCTATCCCTGTGGATGAACTACAGCATATAAAAAACTTCAAACTCACCAATAAACATGGAACTTTTTATTTTGAGAATACTCATCCTGAAGCCGATCTCTCGGGTCCCTGGCAGATGGTGGAACCGCAAGTCTTGAAACTCAAAAATGATATCGTCGTAAAAATTATCGATGCTCTCAATGTAATCAGGGTCCGGAATTTTTACCGACTAGAACCAATTAACATCTCAAGTTTCTCGCTGGATAATCCTAATCTCACCCTTTTCTTCACCAATGATGAAAATAAAAATATTGAAATTAAAGTAGGGCTTATTAATCCTATTGATAATTCAGCTTATCTTTCACTATCCAGACAAGATCAGATCTATCAGATTGATCCTATTGAAATGGCCCTGGAAAGTTATGACCTTGCCCAATTAGTAGAATCAAAAGTTTTTGCCCTTAACAGTAATTCACTCAACTCATTTGAAATTCAAAACAAGGATGGCACCACTTTAAAAATTTCTAAAAGAGATGATGGGTGGGTGGATAGCACAGGGATTATGCTTTCTGATGCAAAGGTGAGTAAATTCATGGATCGCCTGGAAGAAGTAAAAAGTTACTCTATCCTCGATCAGCTAACTCCTGAACAGCAAAGCTTCATGGAGAATACGACAAATACGGCAAGTTACAGACTGAAAATCGTCTCCGCTCAAGGTGTAAGAAATATTCTTATTTCTGAAATTAAGGGACAATTACCAGGACTGGCCGGAGTCAAGAATGGATCTTTTGCTCTCTCAAATGATGATAGAAAGTCTTTTGTCCTCATCGAAGGCCATCAATTAAAAGTGCTTCAAACTAAAAGCTCTGAACTTAAATAAGAATAAAAAAAGGGACTCTGAGAGTCCCTTTTTTTATGAAATCTTTCTTTTGAAAAATTACTTAATTTCTTTGTGAACAGTGTGACGACGAAGATTTGGATTATACTTCTTCATTTCAAGACGCTCTGGAGTCGTCTTTTTATTTTTAGTAGTAGTATAACGAGAAGGAGATCCCCCTTCTTTTCTAGCTTCTGTACATTCTAAAGTCACAATAACTCGTGGTCCCTTCGCCATAATATCCTCGCAATGGTAATCATTTACATAAAAGTCCACAAACTATAGACTAGATGCTTTAGGAATACAAGTGTTTACTTGATTGAGAGTGTCGGATGCTGTGCATAAATAATGAAAATTGGACATATACACGTTACCAGAAAGGTAATTTCAAGGCCCTTATCTCTTTTGGGGCAAACCCTGAGAGTGTTTTAGAGGACCGTCTGGAGTACTATGTGACGGTTTTAGAGAATGAGGATCAGGAAGTTTTCCAGGAGTGCTTTGATTCATTAACTGAGGCCTGCCTCTATTTAAATGATCATTACAGCGACTGGACCTTTGAGGATCAGACCGCTACAAAATCAGGCTGCTCAACCTGCGTTGCTCACTAAAATCTGGAAATAAACGCTCCAAATCTTCCTGAGAAAAAAGATCTTTAACGGTCTCTGTAGTGAAACGTTCACTCTTTCCTTCAATGATTCCTTTGCGAACTTTTATTCCATTCGTTTCAAATAAAGGGGTCTCTCCCCAGAGCCATTCCCAAGAAGATAATTGATTAAAACTTGTCTGTACTTCAGGCATCGAAAGAAGAGTTCCATTGAGTTCAAAAGGGATAGTACGAAAGTGATGGGCGACAAGTTCAATCACATCAGGGATAGTCACTCCCGGGTGGCGCTCATTAAGGGTAATCACCTTGGATCTTACAGAGGCTATGGACTTTGTCTCAGTGGGTATTAAGGTGTGCTTTAAACTCTCTTCTAGTTGATTTAAATCACTACTTACAAGAAGTGTACCGTGATGGAAGGAGGCAAACTTTGTTTGCTTATAGGCCGAGCCCGATACCTTTTTCCATTCACCGCTTGTGGACTCAAGCCACAAATCATTCCGAGGAGAAATTTGAAGCGTAATCCCGGCCTTGAGAAAGGCTTCTTGCAAAAGTTCGGCGTGTTTTCTTCGGTCAATCATTCCTGTCGGAACAATGAAACTAAAATTTAAATTCCCATCGTCATGAAAAACGCAGCCGCCCCCGCTTTGCCGACGGACGAGCCAAATGTCATTCTGAACCAGATAAGGCAGATTGGTCTCAAGCCAGGGATTTTGAAAGCGACCTAAAACGACTGAAGGTCTATTAACGTAGAAAAATAATAAAGGAAGGTCTGCCCCTCCCCTTAAGAAATGGTCCTCAAAGGCCAAATTGATAAAAGGATTGTTGTATGGACTGGTTATGACTTTCATTTCTGGGCATGATAAACTGCCTGACATGAAAGAACAATTAAAGAGCGCCGTTCTACCGGCCCTGCCTATTGTTGGAACTCTAAAATTAACCTCCCATGATGGGAAATCTATTTCGATGATTGATGTGGTTGATGAAAAAGCAGATCGAAAGCTTGATCCACTTTTTGAAAAATGCTTCCACGAATTCGAAAATTATTTAACCGGAAAAACAAAAAAGATTTCTATTCCCTTGGACTATTCGAACCTCACTCCTTTTCAAATGAAAGTTCTCGAGGTGATGAAAGAAATTCCTTATGGGAGAGCTGCTACTTATAAAGACCTTGCCATAAAACTTAATTCCAAGGCCTATCAGGCGATAGGCTCTGCTTGTGGAAGAAATCCCTTTCTTCTCATTTACCCCTGTCATCGAGTACTGGGCTCTAAGGGACTCGGGGGATTTGCCCATGGCCCGAAGATGAAACAAGAACTACTGGAATTAGAAAAAGGCCGGAAATAACTTAAACTTCTTTATTATTCTTTCCCAGAAAACACGGATGCCCAAAGAGACACTTCTCATTGATTGCCTGAGATACAGAAGGAGGAACCATCTTTTCCCAACCTGGCTCGTTATTCACGATCATCTGAAGAACTTTGGATGAATAGATATGAAGAATTTCCTTATCGAAATTTTCGACGTCATCAATTTGTTTCATGCTCTTTAAATGGGCCAATAAGTGATCAAACTCTTTAGGAACTTTCAAGTTCGCCATAGTTTCAATTTGTCCGGCTTCCGATTTATAAGGATAGATGTAGACTTTCACATAATCTCGAAAAAGCTGCCCTAAGGCCGATAGGATACCGCCATCGACGTTGGCGTACTCTTCGGTAAAGATCTGTTGGAAGTTATAAATTCCCAGAACAAGACCGAGGTGCGGAACATTGAGTTTAGCAAAGTAGCTCGCAAGCTTATAGTACTGGGGATAGTTCGTAACCAGAACTTTCTGGCCCATCGTGCAAAGAAGGTCTACCCGGGCGAGGAAGTCTTCTTTTGTGACCGCGCCAGCCTCGGCCTTAAGAGTAGAAATGGTGATCTCTGAAATGGTTGCGATATCTTCTGGTTTTTTACCGATGTCTTTGGCGAAATTTTTAAGACCTGTATCGATCATGTCAAAACTAACCAGAGTCGGTGGGCGGAAAGATCCGCGAACCACCAGAACATTCTTTTTATAAAGATGATCATTAGCGAGAACCACTTCTCCCGTCTCATCAAACATGATCGCCTGAGTATAGCCCTCTTTTACAAGTTGAAGGTTCATCAGTCGGTTATCAATATCTTTAAAGGCGTCGCCACCAAAGCGAATAAAATTAACTTCGATACGGGAAGAATCTAAATGATCCATCAAAGAACGGATAAAGGCTTCCGGATCATGCATGAGGAATAAAGAAGCGTAGGCCAGGTTAAGACCCATAATCCCCAGAGCATCTTGCTGAAGGAGATTTTGTGGATCAAGCATGCGTACATGAATAACGACATCACTAACTGGACTTCCCGGGGTTGCCTGGAAACGCATTCCAAGCCAACCGTGACCGTCATTGGTTTTCTTAAAATTTAAAGTTGCAACAGTATCTGCGAAGACGAAGAAAGCATGATCCTTTCCGCGGGTATCGCCGAGGCGTTCTTCAAGAAGGCGAAATTCTTTTTCAAGCATCCTTAAAAGGCGAGATTGCGATACATAACGGCCAGAAGGCTCCTTCCCATAAATGGAATCAGAAAAGGTCATGTCGTAGGCCGAGATAGTTTTAGCTATCGAACCGCTTGAGCCTCCTGCCTGGAAAAAGTGACGGGCCACTTCCTGTCCAGCACCAATCTCAGCGAACGTGCCGTAAAATTTCTTGGCCAAGTTGATTTTCAGGGCCTTTTGCCTGAGAGAAAGAATTGTATCCATAATACGGGTCCAAACTTAACAATCTGAATTTGTTGATATCTCAGTCATAGTAGCATTACTTTCAAGGCTTTATAAGAGAAAAAATCCCCCCATTTTTTTGATAAATGGGGGATAATGTTATGAGACGAAAGTGTCGATAAAAGATCTAAGCCATTAAGGAGGACTTTATGGAATATGTAATCTTATCAGCCGCTTTATTTGCAATCATGGCCGGAGTTTTGGTCCTTAAGGTCCACAAACCAGCACCCCAGCTTGTTAGACTAAAGTCTAAAAAATAGACCTTACGGTGCTAAATACTTCGATACGACTTCAAAAGTATCCTTAGAAGGATTCTTGGCCATAATCGAATCAAGGGCATTTCGCATCTTTTCCTGTCTAATCGGATCCAATTTCTTAATCATCGCAAAAGTACCGGCCGTTCTTGAGGCCACCTGAGGGTTAAAGCTATCAACGTGACGAATCCGTTCGGCCATAAACTCATAGCCCTTCCCTGAAACATCATGGAATGCGGTGAGGTTATTTTTAGCAAACTGCAAGTAAAGGGAGCGAAGGTAGTTGGGCACTTCTTTCAAGAAAAGAGGATCCCCTTCTAGTTTCATCACTCTCTCTACGGCCAGACTCTTTGGAGTGTAGGCGGCAAGAGAACTGAACCATTTAATCATCACAAGAGAATCGTGTTTCCATTTATTATAGAACTTCTGAATGGACTCATGCTCAAGAGGAACTCCAGTTAAGATGTACTGCTGTAGACCATGAATTTCTTCAGTCATGTTGGTGGCATTTTTATAATGATTCTCCAGAGCCTCTTTTCCTTGTAATGTGTCTGAAGCGACTAGGTAAGAAAGACATTGATTTTTTAAAGCACGTTCTCCAAATGCCTTTGGCGTAAGTTCAAATTGAGAACTCTTTGAAAGGCGCATATGCGCTTCCAAAAGCCATCCCTGGAAGTTTTCTCCAATTTTCTTTCTCATATTCTTGAGAACAAGTTCAATTCCATCAAAATCAGGCATTGAAATTTCCTGAGAAAGAGCATTGGCGGTCGGAAGGTCCAAAAGATAAGACTTGAAAGATGGATCAATGGACTGGTCTTTAAGGAGATTTCCAAAGGCGTTTTTAAAATCCTCATCAAACTCAGGATTAACAGTCTTATTTTTTTGGTAATACTCAAATTCATTTTTAAAAATATGCTGGTAAATTTTCTGAGTGGCCTCATACCGGCAATAAGCATCATTATCTGAACTCATAAGAGTGATGAGATCTGAAACTGAATAATCATACTCCACATGAACTGGAGCGGAGAAACCTCTATTAAGAGATGGAATCACCTCGCCACTAGCTTTAAAAGTGAAACTTTCTTTTAATTTAGTGATCTCCAGAAGATGTTCTTCCTGAGAATTATTCTTCACATCAATCAGTCCTACAACGAGCGGCATATGAAGAATATTTCCTTCAGGAGCAGGGATTGGAGTGCTTGGATATTTTTGTTCAATATCAAGAATAAACTTATCCCCTTCTCTTCGGGAATTTACTTTCAGAGTCGGAGTCCCGGAACGAGAATACCAATTTTTAAATTGAGACAAATCCTTGCCGCCAGCAAGTTCCATAGCATGAACAAAGTCTTCCGTGGTCACGGCCTTACCATCATTAAGTTCGAAATACTTATTCATCCCTTTGCGGAAATTTTCTTTTCCAATTAAGGTATGAATCATTCGGATAATTTCGGCACCTTTCTCATAAATGGTTCTAGTGTAGAAGTTATTAATTTCAATGTAACTGGTTGGACGAATCGGATGGGCCATGGGACCAGAGTCCTCAGCAAACTGACCTTCTTTTAAAAGGCGCACATCTTCCAGACGCTTCACTGCTCGGGAGAGCATGTCTGAAGAAAATTCCTGATCTCTAAAAACAGTCAGCCCTTCTTTTAGAGTGAGTTGAAACCAGTCCCGGCAAGTGACACGGTTCCCAGTCCAGTTATGGAAATACTCATGCCCAATCACACCCTGAATATTCTGGAAGTCATGGTCAGTAGCACTGTGTTCGTTAGCGAGAGTATAAGTAGAGTTAAAGATATTAAGACCTTTGTTCTCCATCGCGCCCATATTGAACGAATCAACCGCCACAATCATGTAGATATCAAGATCATACTCAAGACCAAAGGTGTCTTCGTCCCACTTCATACTTTGTTTTAAAGATTCCATGGCATGAGGAGTTTTATTTAAGTTCCCTTTATCAACGTAAATTTCCAAAGAAATATTTCTCCCTGACATGGTCTTAAAGGTATCACGTGCAACATCAAAGTCACCAGCAACCATAGCGAAAAGATAACTGGGCTTTCTGAAAGGATCTTCCCACTGGGCCCAATGTCTACCACCCTCTAAATCCCCTGCTCCAATTTTATTTCCGTTAGATAAGAGAAAAGGATAGAGTTTCTTATCAGCAATCATTTTCGTTTTATACATCGCCATCACATCAGGGCGATCAATGAAGTAAGTAATTCTTCTGAATCCTTCCGGTTCACACTGAGTGCACAGCTGAGGACCTGATTGGTAAAATCCTTCCATCGCCTTATTGTTAGCTGGATCAATTTTATTTTGAATCTCAAGAGTGAAGGCATCTTCTTCAATATCAAGGATGCTTAACTTGTCTGAAGCTATCTGGTAGCCCTGGTCAGAAAGAGCTTCGCCATTAAGCTTTGCATTTAAAAACTCCAACCCCTCTCCGTTCAATTCGAGGGTCACTTTCTTCCCTTTCAAATCTTCACGTTTATTAATCTTCATGACTGAACTCACAATTGAGTGAGAAGCGAAGATATCTACCGTAAGGTCAATGGTATCAATCGTAAAAGGTGAAGGTTGATAATCTTTAAGAAAAATAGTTTTAGGCGTTTGCATGGATTTCCTCCAAAGTGACCTCATAGCCAGCGTGAGATCGGACGTTCAAGACTCCTGAATCAAAAATAAGGTACTGTCCCTTAATTCCCATCAGGCGTCCGGTTATTTCTGTGACCTTATCCAGATTAAAGCTACTGACTTTTTCCGGATAACTCTCAACAGGGTAATTAAATTTCAAGACTTCTTCGTTTAGAACCGTGTATTCAAATTCTTTGAGTTCCATGGCCAACTCACCTAGAAGTTTATCTCTCCATGATTTAAGATCGATACTTTCAGGTTCACCTCTTAGCATTTTTCTCCAATCTGTTTTATCAGAGATATGCTTTTTAAACAGAACTTCAATTTGTCCTGAAAGAAACCGGTTTTTTACTTCCAGTATTGGCAAGGCTTCACTCGCCCCCTGATCCATCCAACGAATGGGGACCTGAGTTTTACGAGTGATTCCAACTTTTAAACCTGAAGAATTCGCCAGATAAACAATGTGTGGCTTAAAGCAATTCTCTTCGCCCCACGCTGGCTCTCGACAAGTGCCTTTATCATAGTGACAAGTTTCTGGTTTAAGAATGCACAAATCACAAGAAGCAAGTTTGATGGTGCATGGAAAGCAATGTCCTTGAGCATATGACTTTTTAGTCTTTTTGCCACAATTGACACAAAATATCTGTCCACTATAGATCAGTTTAACTTGCTTCCCTACCAGAGGGGTGAGATCAAAACGCACCCCGCGGAGTTCCAAACAATAACTTACGGGACTTAGAAACTGCGTTTCCATTTTGCTGAGAGGGCCAATGTATTTCATGGCCGCAATTATCTTACAAATAGATTCATCTGTCTTAGAAAAATGTTCCAGCATTGCATTCAGAGTGAAATACACAAATAATATTGGGCATAGAGTTTATGGCTCGCATCTCATAACTATATTTTAAAAGGACGGTATTATGGAAAAGTGGCTCTTAGGCCTGAAAACTATGGTTTTGTCAGTAGCATTACTTGTTGCTGCCAGCTGTGGTAATCAAGAAGGTGTTCCTGAATTAAACGGCGTTAAAGGCCCGATTATTAACGTGGTCAATGGTCAGGTTCTTGTTACTTTTAAATTCTTAAACCTTTCTGGTGATTTCGGTCTTGGCGGGCCGGTTCCGGAAACAAGAAATTCAACTTTTGCTTTCACACCAAACGTTCAAGATGGTGGAATGCTTTTTGTTCTTTCTCTAGATCCACAAGATCTTGAAGCGATTGATATCGGTATTGGTGATGGCAACACTCTCCCAGATGGAAGACCTGTTCCAGGTATTCCCGGCGGCCGCTTGGAGAATTCTCTTCGCATTGATACACAACTTAATGACATCTCTTTCTACTACCATGAAACACTTTTTGGTATCTGGATTCCTGTTGGATTTGAAACAGCAGGTATTTCTGGTTACTGGAATATCAACCAAAATGGAAAAAACATTGGTTTCTTCGGTCTAGTTGGTAATGATCCAAATCGTGAGTATAAGGCCGGTGGTATTCTTCTTCTCCGTCGTGAGCACTTGAAGAACAAAAATCTTAAGAATCTTCTTAAGCTATCAAAAAGATATCCGAATCGCGTATTCTAATTTCAATTAGTTAAGGGGTCCTCGCTGGCCCCTTAACTGTAATTTTTTCCGGAACTTTTCTTTTTTCCCCCCTTCAAGACTCAGCCCTTTATAACTAACTCATGAGATTTAACTTTCTTAATCTTGGACTTGTCCTGCTTGTAGTAATGACAGTTACTAGCTGCGGGAAAAAAGCAAAGGTTAAAGACTCTAATATCGATAATACTGTTTCACATCCATCCATGGTTGATGATGGCTACCTTTTAAAAGACTTGAAAGTCGCCCTCCAGGCCAATGATATAAAAGCTTTTACGACCCTTCTTGAAAACAATGAAGATTTTGATTTTAACCAGTTAATCCCTGGAACAGGCGAAACCTTCCTTACTCTTGCCATCATTAATGGCTATAGGGAAATTCGTAATCTGCTGCTTGAAAAAGGTGCTGATCCTGAAGGGCAGAACGCTTTGAAACAACCTCCGATTATCGTTGCTGTGAAACATAACAAACTCAATACAGTCAAAGTCTTAATTGGTTTTGAAGTGAACCTTGATAAAATTGATTTTCAGAGCAAGGACAGTGCCCTTTTGATGGCCATCAGAAATGGTCATCAGGATATAGCAAAACTTCTTATCGGTGCCGGTGCCAACCTGGAAATCCTGGATAAAGATCTTAAAAGTTCGGCCCAATTGGCCGAAGAAAAAAAACTTAATGATCTGAGTGATCTTATTAGAGGCATCTTACAGGCTTCATATGGAGCTCCTGATCTGAAGAGTTTTAAGGCCCTTATTCAAGAGGCGGATATCGCAAGCTTAACCACTATTATCTCTCGCTACCCGAGTCTTCCTGTTGATTATGAAGTGATTAATCCTTTAATGATTTTACTTGAGGGAAAACAACGTTTTAGGGCCTATAAGACCGCTGAACTCCTCTTAAAGTATAAGGTCAATGTTAATGGTCCCATTGATTCAGAAGTAACACCGCTGATCAAAGCGATTAAAGATGAGAAGAAATCTTTTGCTAACCTCTTCCTAAAACATCAGGCCAATCCTCAACTGATAGATAATAATGGTAAGTCGGCGCTTATTCATGCCATCGAAATTAACAATGCTGAACTAGTTGAGCTTCTTCTCAAATATTCCGCGATCGAAAAATACACGTTTCGAAAAGACGGCACTAAAATCACTTACAATGCTTGCAAAATTGCTAAAGAAATCGGTCAAAAGCTGACTGATTCGAATGAACGAGAAATCAATACTCAGATAAAAAAGAGCCTCTCATGCGGGTTTTTGTTTTGGCCGTTCTAAGCGAAAAACAGGAATCAAAAGAAGTAATCCTGGAACGGCGATCAAAGTACAAACGATAAAGAAAGCTTCCCATCCCATCACCTTTGACATCCATCCTGTAGGACTTGCCAAAATAACTCGTGGAATGCCCATTAAAGCGGTTAAAAGAGCGTACTGTGTAGCTGTGAACTGCTTATTCGTTAGTGAGGCCATATAGGCCGCATAAGCCGCTGTCCCCATACCGCTGGCGAGATTTTCAAAAGCTATGACCATTGCCAGTGAAGTAAACATAATTGGAAGTGAAGGCAGAATTGAAAAACCTAAAGTAGAGATGGCCTGGAGAATTCCAAAAATAATCAACGAAGTTCGGATGTTCATCTTAAGCATCAACGTGCCTCCGATGATTCCTCCCAGCATTGTCGCTATCATTCCAAAAGTTTTGGCCACTGTCGCAATGTCGGTCTTGGTATACCCGATATCCAAAATAAATGGAGTGGTCATATTGGAGGCCATGCTATCTCCAACTTTATAGAGGAGAATAAACAAGAGCATGATCCAGGCGCCTTTTCTCTGGAAGAAGTCCAATAAAGGTCCTACCACCGCTTCTTTTAGATTGGCCGGAATAGGAATATGCTGACTTTCTTTTGGCGCAAATATCGTAAAAAGAATGGATGGGGCCATGAAAAGGGCCAGCCACTGGTAAACATTTTTCCAAGGTATTTGATCCGCAAGATAAAGCGCCAACGCTCCAGAAACAAGCATCGCTAGTCTATAGCCCGTCACATATAAAGAAGAACCTAGTCCTAACTCTTCATCAGGTAGAATCTCTCTTCGATACGCATCAAGAACCACATCCTGAGAAGATGAGAAAAGAGCAATTAAGAAGGCCCAAGTACAAACCAAGAAAATATCTGTATTGGGATTTGTGAATGAAAGTCCAAAGATGCAAACAACCAGTAAGACCTGAAAAATAAGCATCCATCCCTTACGGCGACCCAGTAAAGGAATTTTGAAGCGGTCTAAAAGAGGCGCCCAAAGAAATTTAAAAACATAAGGGAGTCCCAAAAGAGAGACCAGACCAATGGCCGTGAGGTCCACTCCTTCATCCGTCATCCAGGCCTGAAGTGTTGAACCAATTAAAAGAAGTGGAAGGCCCGCACTGTAACCAGTCAACAGCATGGATAACATGCGGACGCTAAAAACTTTTTTTAAGGTTTCATTCATAGGTAAGTAGGTTCATGGTAATGGAAAGCATTCTTACCAACAACATTACCCTGAATTTTCTTTTTAACCTTACCTTTTTTAAAGTCGATCGTTTTGATCACCTGTCCCAAGGCTTCTGCTAAGAGCGGAGGAACAGCATTCCCTACCTGACGAAAGATGGCCGTCTGTGAACCGTGAAAAACAAAATCATTAGGAAAGCTCTGACAAGCAGCTGCTTCACGAGGAGTTAAATAGCGGGGTTCAACAGGATGATAGTAGCTGGTTCTTGCCGTTAAAATGGTTGGAGAGGGTTCATCAAGAGGAAGACGCTGAAGCCTTGTTTGACGAAAACGATTCTCTCTAATCTTGCCCCATTCAATTCCATAACGTAATTTTTTCGGAAGATAGGCCTTCTCATCTGCTTCGTATCGAATACCTTTACCCGCAGGAATGCATTTTAAGCGTTCACGATCTTCAACTTTTTTAATTTGAGCGGCTTCAATATCGTGATTATAAATTTGACCTTTTTTGCTTTTTAAATTTTTTAAAGCATCGGCCACTGTCTTAACTTTTTTTCCGGCACGAGCACCATGGGTTGCTACAGGAAAGATACACTCTCCCCCTTTAACTCCCATGATGATTGTTCTACGGCGTTTTTCAGGTACTCCAAATTCTTCAGCAGAAAGAACACGAGCGTCCATGTTGTAACCAAGGCGTTCAAAATATTGGAAAATTTTAAGCAGAATAACCTGGTTCTTTTTTGCTACTAGGCCCGTAACATTTTCGAAGAGAATGACCTTTGGCTCAGTAATTTTTACGATACGAACAAACTCTCTAAAAAGCTGATTACGTTCATCCTCTACTTGTCCACGTCCCACCGTCGAAAAGCCCTGACAAGGTGGACCACCCACAACCATATCAACCTTACGGTTCTTTAAAAGCTCCCGGAGTTTTTTTTCTGAAAGCTTTTTAATGTCACCCAGATAAACTTCTGCATCATGGTGATTGGCCGCAAAACTAGCTATGGCCTCTTTGTTAGCATCTACGCCAAGAAGGCAACGATGCCCTGCCATTTCCAGGCCGCAGGAAAGGCCACCGCAACCGCTAAAAAGATCGATAAAATTAAGTGATTTAGTCTGTGTTTTCATATTTTGAAAGTGTAATTTTTCAGGCAAAGGGTGTCTATCAAAAATGCTAACCTCTGCTAGGCTACACATGCAAATGTTTGACATATAAAACATTGATTTTTTTACAATTCCCCTCTAAAAATTGTGGTAAAATCAGTTCAAAATGCCGATAGTGGATGCATTCCCTATTAACAAGAGGTTGAAAAATGAAAAGAAGAGATTTTTTAAAAAGTACATTACTTTTTGCTGCTGTTTCTACAGTTGTTGGTAAGGCCAGTGGCTTCCTTACAGAAGCTATTGCAGCTGATATTTTCGTAGCACCAGGAAAACTTGGTTATAAAGAAGTTTCTCCTCAAGCTGGCAAAGGCAAGACGTGCAAAACTTGTAAACACTACAAAGCAACTAAAGACGGTGTTGGTCAGTGTGTGCTTCCAGCAATGAAAGCTGCTATGAAAGCCCCTACTTTCCCACTCGTTAAAGAAGGCGCTTACTGTAATATGTGGGCCAAAATCGCTTAATATTTCGAACTATTTTCTATACTTAGGGCCCTCTTTCGAGGGCCCTTTTTTTTTAGGCCGGCCTTAATAAATCTCAACTAAATACTCATTACTCTGTCAGAAGAAGTTAGTTTTCATTTCGTTTCTACTTTGGAATAAAGGGCGCCGGCGCGAAGCCAATTTGAGGAGACCTAAATGAAATTAACGACACTTGCCCTTATGACTGCCTTTACAACACTTTCTGCCCAAGCAGGTATGGAAGTTATTTATGGTAAAGACAATCGTCAGGATATTTATGAAGTTACAAGCTCACTTCATAAAACCTTGGCCCAGTCGACTGCTGGAATGGTTGATGTACGTCACTTTAAAAAATCAGCTCGTGAAGGCTTCCTAGATATGGATTTTACCAGCACTCTAGAAGAAGCCATGAATGTATGCCCTTCAGAACGATTTTCTCAGCAACAAATTGCTCCTAACTGTTCAGGTTTTCTAGTTGGTCCAGATACTCTGGTTACTGCTGGTCACTGCTTTAAAGGCAGCCAGACACCTGAGAGTGTCTGCAAAGGCAATGCCTGGGTTTTTGGTTACGAGATGAAATCTTCTTCCCATAATCCAACTCGTGATATTCCAGTAGCTAATATCTATACTTGTAAGGAAGTTGTGGCCGCAGAACTTAACTCGACTATGGACTATGCCATTATTAAGCTAGATCGCCAGGTTGTTGGCCGTAAGCCGCTTACTTTCAGAAATGCTGGCAAGGTTCCAAACTCAACATCTCTAGTTGTGATTGGCCATCCGACAGGTCTTCCAACAAAAGTATCACCTGCAGGGAAGGTTACTCATAATACTAACAACACGACGTTCTCAGGGACTCTTGATACTTTCGCTGGTAACTCAGGATCGGCGGTATTTGATGCTCAAACTGGTATGGTTGAAGGAATTCTTATCCAAGGTAAGACAGATTATATTCCATCTAAATCAGGTAACCCGAACACATGTATGATCGTCAATTCTTGTGATGAAAATGGAAATAGCTGTAGAGCGGGTACGCAGTACGGATCGATCCAACACGGTGAAGTTGTTTTCCGCATAACAACTATCGCGAGCAAAATTCACGCAGCTCTTAAAAAATAAACGATAAAAAATGATAACTTTAAAAAAGTCCTGCTTCGGCAGGACTTTTTTTTATCAACTTTTAATCTGACTCAGTTTTAATTTCACTTCTTCGATTGGTAGCTCTACTAGAATCATTTTTTGGCGGGAGCTCTCTCCTGACATGAGATGAACCCTTGATTTAGGTACATTTAAAAACCCCGCTAGAAATTCGATTAATGCATCATTGGCCTCACCCTCTACAGGTGGGGCCTTGATTTTAATTTTTAAACGGTCTCCATGCTCTCCTACCAACTCTGATTTCTTGGCACCAGGTTGGATATGAAGAGCAAGAACCACCCCTTTGGAATGAGGTTTTAACCAGATCATTGCTTTTTACGCTCCCTAGCGAGTAATGAATAAACCGCAGGCACTACTACCAGAGTCAGACCGGTAGAAATTAAGCTTCCGAAAATAATCGAAATCCCCATTGGCTTTAAAGACTCGGAACCAGGGCCTAAAGAAAAGGCCAGGGGAATCGCTCCGGCAACGGTAGCAAAAGTGGTCATTAAAATCGGGCGGAGTCGTTTAGGACAGGCGTCTCTTAGAGCTTCAGTAATTGAAAGACCCTCTTCTCTTCGTTGATTGGTAAAATCAACCAGGAGAATGGAGTTCTTTTTAACAATCCCCATCAAGAGGATGAGACCAATCATTGAATAGATATTTAGGGTCTGATCCATTGCCCAGAGTCCAAGGAAAGCCCCCGAGAAACTAAACGGCAGGGCCATAAGAACTGTGACCGGATCGATGAAACTATTAAATTGAGTACCGAGAACCATATAGGCAATAAGTATTCCCATTCCGAGAGCAAATATTAAGCTCGCAAAAGCTTCCGTATACGTTTCCGCAGAACCGGACTCAATTAAATTATAACCTGCCGGCAAATGCTTTTTCGTGATCTCTCTTACCATTGCCAGGGCTTCTCCCTGAGACTTTCCTGGTGCAACCCCCGCATATACAGTAATCGCGCGCTGACGGCTACGACGGTTAATGGTTTGCACACCCGGTAATTCTTTAACAATCACCACATCAAGAAGTGGGACTAACTCACCTCTGGTATTTCGAACGAAAATACGTTTCAGATCGTCGAGCTTATCTTTAGAGGCATCGGCCATCTTAATCCGTATGTCGTTTCGGTGACCATCTTTGGAGTATTTACCAACGACTGTTCCACCAATTAGAGCATTAATAGTGGTGCCGATTTCCTGCACCGAAACGCCTCGAACTTTGGCCTTATTTCTATCAGGAAAAACCTGAATCTCTTTTACTGAAGCTTTATAGTCTGTATCAATGTCTACATAGACACCAGAATCGGACATTTCTTTCATCACATCCTGAGAAGCCTTAATAAGAGTGGCCCAGTTCCCTCCTGTTAAGGTGAACTCCACGGGGAAACCTCGACCGGAAGCTGAGAACCCTGATTGCGACGTATCCTGGAAAATAACTTTTCCTTTAGCATAATTTTTAAACTGAGCACGGAACCGATTAAGAATTTCTGTCTGATGAAGTCTTTTACCTGTCTGCGGATCTATTGGACGATCGGCCTTGTCGTGAAGTGTGACAAAAAGTAAGGCAGAACTTGAATCAGCGCTCGATCCAAATCCACCAACGGCCACGAAATATCTTTTTACATTTTTATTCTCTATGAGGGCCTTTTCAACTTCTAAGCTCACCTTATCTGTGTATTCAAGAGAAGATCCATCAGGAGATTTAATTCGAACGTTGAAGGAAGAAATATCCTGAACCGGAACAAACTCTCTTGGAATAAGTGTAACTACCGAGACTGTAGCAACAAAGAAGATAAGAGAACCAATGAGGAGCGGGATTCGATGTTTTAAGGCCTTATCGAGCAAGGAAGAATAAACCCCGACTAAGCGGTCAAATGCATGGTCGACGGCTTCACCCATTTTCGTGTTACGTTTATTTTCTTCCATGAATTGGCTGGTTCTCATAGGAGTCAGAGTCAGGGCTTCAATGTATGATAGTCCTACAGCAACAGAAATAGTCACACCAAACTGGAAGAAGTATTTCCCGATAATTCCTTCCATCATTGCCACAGGAAGGAAGATGGCAATAATAGCAATTGTTGCGGCCAGGGCCGCGAAGGCAATTTGGTTCGCACCGTCACGGGATGCAGAAACCTTATCCTTACCTTCTTCTTTATGCCGAAAGATATTCTCCAGCACCATAATGGCATCATCCACCACAATACCGATTGAAAGCGAAAGACCCAAAAGGGTGAAGGTATTAAGGGTAAAATTCATGTACTTTAAAATAATAAAAGCACCTAGAATCGAAGTAGGAATAGCGAGAATGACGTTTAAGGTGGCCGAGAAAGATCCAAGGAATAACCAACAGACAATGGCAGTCAGAATCGCCGCCAACGACATGGTAAAAGTAAGTTCGTGAATTGATTCTTCAATGAACTTTGTAGAGTCATAGTTCACATATAATTCAACATTCGGAGGAAGATTTTTTTGAAGCTCGGCCATCTTAATCTTAACACCTTCGGCTACCGCCATGGTGTTTGAGCCACGTTGCTTTCTAATCCCCAGACCTAGAGCATTCTTACCATTAGAACGAGAAATTCTTCTGACATCAGCAATGCCCTCTTCCACATCGACCACTTCTTCTAGGAAAATTGGTCGGTAGTTGGCGGTTCCTCCCCGTCGAATGATCGGAAGTCTTTTAAAATCCTCAACCGTTGTGGCCTCACCAAGTGTTCTAACGTTTCTTTCGGTTAATTCATTTTCAATATAACCAGAGGGAGATTCTTTATGCTCAGTTTGAATTGCCGAGATAACATCGTTCACAGTGAGTTCGAAGCGATTTAGTTTATCATTATAGGCCCAAACTCTTAAGTTCGGGTCAATGTATCCGGCAAGGAAAACATCCGCGACCCCTGAGACGGTTTGAAACTGGTCTTTTAGATTATCCCGGACATAGGCCATAAGGTCTTTAGGTGCCATCTCAGGAGCGGCAACGGCCAGGAACATAATCGGCCGGTCATCAGGATTAATTTTTCTAATGGTCGGAGGATCGATGTCATCTGGTAAGTTTCTCTGAGCTTGATTAATGGCCGTTTCAATTTCTGAAACGGCAATATCAATATTTTTGTCCAGGTTAAACTCAACCGAAATATTTGCACTTCCCATTCGGGCAGATGAGGTAATTGACTTCACCCCTTCAACAGAAAGCACGGCCGATTCTATGGGATCGATAACATCAAGTTCCATAACTTCAGGCGCAGCACCTTCATATGTAACACCCACGTTAACGACAGGGAAATCCACATCGGGCATTTGCGAGACGCCCATTTTGGTCATCGAAATGTAACCAAAAATGATCATGGCCGCCATGAGCATCCAGGCGAAGACCGGCTTACGAATCGAGATATCAGATAAACTCATGGAAGAACTCCTACCAACGCTTCAAGATTTTTGTAGTTCAAGTGAGATAAAGAAACCAAGGAATCGTAAGAACGTTTGGTTTCTATGAAGAGATTTAAAGATTGAAGAACATCCAGGTTGGTCACCTGACCGAACTTATAATCTTTTTTACTTAAAAGGTAGGCTTCTTCGGCCTTGGCCAATGCTTTTTTGAGAACTTTTAATTGTTCCTGAAGTTGAAGAATATTTTGATAATTAATGGAAAGATCTCTTTCGGCCGTCCTGAAAGTCTCAGCGCTGTTAAGTTCTGCAATCCGCTTACCGGCCACGGCCTGACGAACTGTCGCCTGAACATCTCCCCCTTGATAAAGAGGAATGACCAGAGCGAAACCCAGATCCCAGTCGGAACTTGCCAGAACACCAGTACGGTCAAAATAATAATTAGCTGTTAAATCGAGAGTGGGATAATGACCACCTTTAGCTATCGATACTTGTTTGTCGGCAAGTTTCGTTTCCTGAACTGCCGCCTGAATATCCGGACGGGCCTTAAGCTTCTGTTTAAGTTCACTTAGAGTCTCAGGAACTTTTGGAAGTTCACCCAGATGTCCAATTTCTTGCGGGGTTAACTTAGTATAAAATTCAAAATTTTGTTCGGCCTGAGTAAGTCTGATTAATGTTTGCTGGTATTGGGATTCAGCGGTTAGAAGCTGAGCTTCAGCTTCCACCAATTCACCTTTACGAGAGCGTCCGATGTCGGTTCTTCCGCGGATTTCTTTAACTCGTTCACGGCTGAACTTTAATAACTCTTCAACATTCTTTTTATCTCTTTGAGCGATACTCAGATTGTAATAGGAATTAATCACCAATTGATAAAGGCCAAGCTCGGTTGAATCTTCTCTAAACTTTGCGAGAAGAATATTTTCTTTAGCATAATCGAATGCAGATAGAGTTCCTCCTCGAAGTAAAGGTTGACTCAATCTAAGAGCAGCCGAATATTGGCGAGTAAGAGTAAAAGCTGAATTTCCTGAAGTTTCGGGGGCATCAATATTAGTATGAGTCCCAACTGCACTTATTCTTGGAAGTAAGGCCGCTCTTGCCTGGTTTTTTAATTCTTCAGATTGAGTCACGACCGTTTGTGCTCTTTTAATGGATTCCATGTTCGTCTTGGCCGCTTCAAAGGATTCTTTAAGAGTTAAGGTCGCCCCATAGGAATCAGTGAACGCAAACCAACCCAGAACAAATAGTGACAATCTACTTTTCATTGATCATTCCCATAATTTTACAAAGTACCGTTAAACCTTTTTCAAGATCCGATACTTCTTCTTTGGTTAATTTAACAACTTGTTTATCAATTGCTTTTTCAATATGCGAAGTAACTTTTTTATGAATTTTACGTCCCTCAGGAGTAAGTTTGAGCTGAAGGCATCTTCTATCTGCGCATTGGATGCGCTCCAGAAAGCCGCTTTTGACCAAGGAGTCCACAAGTTTTGAGACTGCCGCCATGGAGACCTGGAGGAAATGGGCCATTTGTGTCTGGCTTAATCCTAAATGAGTCAATTGAAGAATTCGAAACTGTTGAACAGTCGGACCAACCTCATCACGCAGTGAATGATTGGCCAGAGACCGCATCGTTCTACCCACTTCAGGCATTATTGTTTGAAGCTTGGTTGCCAGCATTGTTTATGAACCAGATTAATAGTTAACAAAGTTAAGAATAAGAGAGGGAATAATTGATGTCCAGAGTGAAGATTAATTTTTTATAACCGACGCAAATGATCGTTTAAGAAAGCCCTGAGAGTAAATGTAAGATGGCAGATCAAAAACACTTCTCTACAGTTTTATGTAATGACGATTGATTGCTCAAGGAGGAGACATGAGATTATTAACAGTAATGGCCATACTGGGCCTTTCATTTGAAGCCTTCGCTGGCTCAAGCTTTTTCCAGCCTCTCGATGTAAATGCTTTACACAATAAAGAACTTGCTAGTGAGAAAAAAGGTGAAGCCCCTCGATTCGCAGTTCCCCACAAAGTATCCATCCAGCCTTCTTGGGAAAAATCCAAAAGCGGTTATGTCTGGACTCACCAAGTAACTGCTCCTAATGCGGTTTCTTTAAACTTTGGTTTCTCGAAATTCCACTTGCCTGAAGGAGCAGAGTTAAATATCTACTCTGCTGACCGCACTCAGTACATCCGTCCATTCACTTCAGAAGATAACAATAATGCCAAAGAGCTTTGGACTCCAGTTATCATGAGTGATGATGTAATCATTGAAGTATCAGCTCCTGCACATCTGGTAGGCGAAGTAGATATTGAATTAGGTCAGGTTGGACAAGGTTTTAGAACTTTTGGTCAATCAACCCTTAAGGCCGGCAAATGTAATGTTGATGTTGCTTGCTCTGAATCAGCTGGCTGGGAAAATGAAATCAATGCGGTTGGAGTTATTTCAACTGGTGGTTCTACTTTCTGTACTGGTTTCATGGTCAATAACACCGCCAATGATAAAACACCATACTTCATGACAGCTAATCACTGCCGAATTAATGCAGGCTCAGCTCCATCTCTGGTTGTTTACTGGAATTACCAGACTTCAAAATGCGGTGGAACTCGTGATGGTAAGATGACAGATTTCCAATCTGGCTCAACTCATCTCGTTTCTGGTTCGAAATCAGACTTTACTCTTGTTCGTTTGAATAAACAGCCAAATGCTGAATGGAACGTCCGTTATGCCGGTTGGGATGCAACTGATGCTGTTGGTTCTCCTGCAGTTGCCATTCACCATCCAAACGTTGATGAAAAATCAATTTCATTTGAAAACGACCCTACAGTTCTTTCTTCTTATGGAGGTGCCACTTCTCCTGGAGATGGAACTCACGTGAAAGTTACAGATTGGGACGTGGGAACAACTGAACCAGGATCTTCTGGCTCCCCTTTGTTTGACTTAAATCACCGTGTGATTGGTCAGCTTCATGGAGGAAGTGCTGCTTGTGGAAACAATGGTCCGGATTTCTACGGTCGCATGCATACTTCTTGGCAATTAGGTCTTGAAGACCACCTCGATTCAGGTAAAACTGGAATGTTAACGACTGATACTATCTAAATTAATCTGGCCCCTGTCGAAAGCAGGGGCCTTTCTTACAAGCGCCAATAAGTCTTCTAGCTCCATCGGTTTATTCAAACACATTAGTTCAGGAAATTCATTTAACTCAGGATCGATCTCTCCAAAAGCACTACTAAAAGCAATTGGTATCTCTCCTAGTTTATCTCGATACTTCTTCTTGATATTGAAAATGAATTCCACACCATTCATAACAGGCATAAGATTATCTACGATGATAAGATCAGGATAATTACCAGGACTTAAAGAGAGGAGAACTTCAAGGGCTTCCCTACCATTTTCATGGCCCTGAACTTCAAAGCCTTCCTCGCTCAGGACAAACTCAATCACATCTCTCACGTCTTTATCATCATCGATAATCATGACCTTTTTCATGAATCCCATACTGAAGTAATAAGTATCTATTAGCAAAGACTATGATTGATGCAAAGGTTTGGAACGAGAGACATTCAGTCTTATAGGAAGGTAAACTTGATGAAAGCTTTATTCCTGATCTTTATAAAGAATTGTGCTGAGATTCAGTTTGGTAATTTCTGCGACATAATCAAAATTAATTAAATCAACTGTGTCGCATTCCTCATGGTAACAAGGGTTTTTTGATTCCCAGTCTTCGATCGTTAGAAGCGAAGGAACACCTCTTTGTAAAAAGGGTAAATGGTCACTTCCCCAGGCGCCGAGAGTAATTTTCGTCCGAAGAGAAGTATACCTGGAAGCCAGATCCCCCATTAAACGAGCAGTCTCTTCAAAACGGGGGTCCGTTTCAATTTCTACAACTCCGGTAGAGTTAAAACCAATCATATCCAAATTAAGGGCCAGTTGGATGTCATGAATTTTATTTTCCTCTTCGAGTGAACGTGCATAATGAGAAGAACCAATCAATCCTGCTTCTTCACCATTGGTCACAAAAAACCTTATAGTTCTTTGATTATCATAATCCTTAAGGATCCGGGCCATTTCTAACAGGGCCGCCATTCCGGAAGCATTATCATCGGCCCCGGCAAAAGCTTCACCAACTGAATCAATGTGGGCCATGATCATTAAAACTTCATTATTTTTGGAAAGCCCCTTCTTCTCAGCGATAAGGCTACAAACTTCATCCCGATAACAATGCTCTCGAACCTCATATCCTAAAGAATTAAGTCGGGCCGCCGTTTGTTGTAGGGCCAAGGTATTTTCTGGAGTCGCCACAAATCTCGTCTCGTAGGATGAAAGTTCAACAATATCCTGTTTAATATTTTCGCCAGACACCTGGGAAACGAAGTGAGATATGTTAACTTTTTTGGCTTTTTGGCCTTTATTGGAAATAAACATTCCTTCATATAAAAAATGTTTTTCTTTTCCAGTAAGGGCCCGGAGATTTTTTCGAACCGCCAAAGGTGCAGATGTTTTTAAATCAACTACCCACAATCGGCCTTTTTGATAGACGGTTTCAATATGCGGATTGAGTTCTTCGATATCGTGAGGATGCCCCGTGATCACTTGATAGAGATCGTTATCCCCAGAGGATGAACTCATCGAGAGGCATAGGCCGAGAAGTAAAAGAAAACCATTAACTAGTTTCATGGCCACATTTTAAAGGGCTAACGCCTTTTCAGGTTGAAAGAAATCAATACCCTGTAAAAATCAGGCCCCCGTATAAAACTTAGACAATCCTTCTAAAGAAAGATTTAGTTGTTCATCCAAAACTGAATCGGTTATAAGCCCTTTAAATGACAAAGAGGGTTTATATGATGACTATCGCTTTATTGGCCGGAATCTGGAGTACAACTTGCATCCAAACTCAAATCTCAAACCTGGGTCAGGGTCACGTTAAAGAGACTTACACTATAAGTGTGGATCATTCCTATGAATTCAAAAGAGAGTGGTTCCGAGATGCTAAATGTACTGAGCCTCAAGGAACTGACATCGAATCAGGAACAATTGAATTAGGTAAAGAAATTCAAAGCGTGTTTGTTTTATCCGGAACTTATGAAGCTAACTTTTCTTCTCAGGGTGGAGTAGATCTTGGAGCGGTAGCGATTCAAAAGAACGCTCTGAAAATTTCCCGTGGAATTAAAAACAGCTCCATGAGAAACACAATGCTAAGTCTTTTTGAGTACGTGAAACACAAATAAACTAGCTCTTAACCACAAAGCCCCATTCCAAAGTCACTCTCCCATTGCGGATCATGCCTTTGGGAGGATTTGGAAAGGGGCCAGCTTCATTGAAAGACTCAATGGCAGCGTCATCTAGTTCTTTTATCCCGCTGGTTCCAATGATTCTCACCGAAACGACTTCTCCTTTCTGATTTAATGTCACTTGCAAAGAAGTCATCATCTCTTCCGATGAGGGTAATCTCCGCCCTGATTCCGCCATCTGTGCGGCCTTATCATAGAGTGATCGGCCCCAAAACTGTTCGAGTTTTAATTTTATTCGGTGATAAAAACCATAGTACTTATATTCTGCTGTATTAAGGTTAGTGGCATCTCCTTCAGGAACATCATTCAAGAAATCATTATTGGAGCTCTCTTCCTGGGCCATTTTAGTTTCACCATGACCATTCTTTTTCTTAGTATATTCTTTTGCAGCTTCTTTAAAGGGATCCTCACCTACTTGTGATCCAAGATCAGAGAGTGAAACTTTTTTTCCACCTGTTTTTTTTGCACCTGCTGAAGATTCTCCGGTTTTAAAAGGAGCGACTTTGGCAGCGCGGGTTTGTCTGTCAAAAGAGCGGTCTTTATCACTGAGATAAGCATTATCTTTTTTCTCTCTGATTTCGCTGTCCTCACTGGTCACGATCTGCTTTTTATTCTTCAGTAATTGGTCCTCAATTTTAACCACCAAAGGCTTTCTTTCCGGCACCTCAGAAATTTCTTTGAACTGGATTTGAAGCAATAGGAAAATAGTGTGGACCGTCAGGACCAGAATTAAGAGCAAAGAATAGAATGAGCGACGCTTTATCCAAGGAGTTCTCATCCCTTCTATTTTAAGTCAGTAAGATCATTCCTTAACATGGAGATTTCTTAAGAGAGTTGACTGGCCGATGGAAGCTCTTTACTTTATTTAAATGGAACAAATCAAAAATTTAACTGCTGATCTTCTTTGCGACAATTGGGGAAAACTTTCTAAGCTCACTTATTCCTATAGAAAGGAAGATGGAAACTGGGAAAAACAAACCCGCGAAGTCTATGATCGTGGAGATGGCGTCACGATTCTCCTCTATCATCCCGGGAAGCAGACGGTTATTCTGACACGTCAATTTAGAATCCCTACTTATCTCAACGGAAATAGCCATGGTCATTTAATTGAAACCCCGGCGGGAAAGCTTGATCAACCTGACCCGATGGAATGCATTAAAAAGGAAGTTTTAGAAGAGACAGGTTATCAAGTTAATGAGGTGAAAAAGATTTTCGAAGCTTATATGTCACCAGGCTCAGTGACAGAACTTATACATTTCTATATTGCTGAATATAGAGATGAAATGAAAGTGGCCCCAGGTGGAGGTGCCGCTGATGAGCAGGAAAACATTGAAGTCATAGAGGTGCCTTTAACAGAAGCCTTTCATATGATCCAAGAAGGAAAGATTAAAGACGCAAAGACCATTATGCTTCTTCAATATGCTCAAAACATGAGGTGATTATGATAAAGCTTCTTATTCCCGTTTTATTTTTATCCATCTCCTGCTCAAACGTTGATCAAAAAAGAAATACTGCCTGGAAGTCATGGGAAGGTAAAAGCACTGAAGAAATAAAAAAGCATTCCTACTTTAAGAATCTCAAGCGAAAGAAAATCGAGCACAAAAATGATATTGAAACCTGGATCTATAAAGATCAGACCCCCATTCAAACCAGTGGGTATTGTCAGAGCATGGGCGGTTGTCAGGGAATCCCTATCTATAACTGCGATAACGCCTTCAGTGTAAGAGACAATGTCATTATCGGATTCGAACAAGTGGGAACATGTCCGGGAGTTAAGGTCATTGGCCCGGAGTAATAGATTCTACCTATCACGTGATCGAAACTAACAATTTGAATTAAATTCAGACGCGGGATAAATTCTATCTATAAACAAATGGAGGAATTTATGCCTAATTTACTGCTTGCCTTCATGGCCATATTTGTCGTTTCTTGTGCTTCTACAACAGAGACAAATATGAGGAAATCACCTGTGAACGATAGTTATTACTTTGATGCCATGTCTTCAAGAGTCAGATAATAACAAAAAAAGATTCTGGGGAGGAATCTCCCCAGAATGAGTCGCTAAACTTATTTAATCCAATCAGCAATAATTGTTTCCATTCTGCTTTGAGCGGCCAGAACAGAAGGAATTCTTGAAATATTCAAGTCGTTACAGTGGGCCGATCCTTCCATCATAAAAAGATCAAAACCATCGTTGGTTTGAATGCCGCCATCGATAACTGAAAGGGTTAACCATGGATCATTCGTTCCATTGGTAAAAATGATGTTTTCAGCTTGAGGATTAAAGAGAGGATAAAACCACTCGTCATTTAAAGCACCATCCAGACCCATTGGAACCTGATAGAGTCTCTGACAAACAAGATCATGATATTCTAGATCAATTTTTGAAGATCGAGAGGTATTGTTTCCTGTTCCATTAGCAACCTGGAACCAACCGAACTCACGGCAGCTCTGCCACATCCACTGGCGCATATTATCGTCTGCTGTAACAACTTCTCTTTCGGCCACAGCAAGTGAAATCTCAAAGGGAGTTGTTCTCATTGAGCTAAGAACTGAAAGACCGCCCTTAGCGTAACCGGCCACCAGGTCATCGGTAGTTGCAAGGGCATCACAAAAGACTTTATCCCGTCCATATTGAACGGCCGCGGCCAGCATATCGGCCACCACATAGAGGAAGTCTCCATCATTAATCACATTGCTCGCCTGGAACTGGGCCTTAACTTCTTTTGCCCCTTCCGGTGTTTGCATTTTTTCTTCAATTAGTTTTACGGCGGCACGAACATTGTCTCCGCAGCTTGATTTATTCACAACCTTTGCAACATGAGCGTCGTATTCGAAGAATTCATTTTTCATGAAAACCGGAGCTGAAGAGGCCAGGGCACCGACCACTAATTCAGGATGTTTTTCGCGGTAAAAAGCTGCAAGAGTACCTGCATATGATCCACCAAAAGCAACCCATGGGCCTGTCATGCCACGATCTTTCATCATGTGACGTTGAAAAGTCGCAAGATCATCAATGGCCGCCTGAAGGTTTAAGTGCTTTAGGTTTGAAGCTTTCAAATTATTAGTTGGTAAGCTTTCACCATAGTAACGGTGCTCAAGGGCCACTAAGTGAGCACTTAATTTTTTAGCGAGACCTTCAACGAATGAGTAAGATCCAGTTCCGCCACAATTCCACTCTCCACAAATAATGTAGAAAACCGGAGATTCATTATTCTTGGCATAACGTGAATCAACAAAGAAGCGCTGTTTAAAGCTCTTTTTAGAATAAGGTTTACTGTGATCGAGCTTCTGATCATAAAAGCCAATCTCCTCACTTCTCATTGAACCGTCAGCGCGAAGCTTCAAGTACTGAGAGGAAGCATCTCCAGATTGCATAAGGAGTGATTGCTTGTGGAAAAGCAGGCCATGATTCATGGCAAGAGCGCTAAAAGAAAAAGTAAGCGCCAAAGACAAGGTAAGGTGTTTAAACAACATCGGATCTCCTTCTAGTTACAACAACCAAGCATTCATATCAACAACTGGAAAACAGAGCAAGGGAGTGTTTATTAATTACCGTCTAAAATTGGCATCAATTATGCTTGTAGCGTGGGGTAAATGGAGGAAATCATGATAAAGAGAAAAGTATCTGGTAAGACCCGCCTCATTCTTGGATCTCTGTCATACCTTAAGGAAGAGCTTAAAACCCTTAATTTTGCCAAGATTCGGGCCCTAAGGAAAATCATCTCGGGTTATATCGAGATGAGGTTCAGGACCCGAAAGAAAGCTAATCAACGCAAGTTAAGTCCCGGACTAGACGAGCTTTGATTTCCTGAAGTGGTAAGAGACCCAAATCTAAGACTGCATCATTGAAACAGCGCTCATCTAAAATAGCATTGTCTTTTTTTGCTACCTCTTTTTTTGCTTCAGTCAGAATCTTATAACCATAATAATAAGAAGGTGCCTGAGCAGGATAAACGTAGGCATAACGATCAAATTCAATCTTCGCCCAATTTTTAGAAAAACCTAATTCTTTAACGTAAACATCTTCAATCCTCTGGTAGCCGATTTTTCCGAGATTAAGTTCTGGATCAAGGAACATTCGCGCCATTCTCCACAGTCTTCTTTGAAGAATGATAAACTGCACTTCTTCTTCCATATGAGGAAATATAATCTCTTCTGCGTAGAGACCCCAGCCTTCAGTGTTAGCGCTATTAGAAGCAAACCAGGCACGAATAAAGCTGACTCCACGCTCTCTCATAGTATGAAACTGTATGGCATGGCCAGGGATAGCCTCATGGGCGGTTAAGTCAATAATCGCCTCTCTGAAAGTAAAGTCGTCAATTCCTTCTTGGCCCTGGGCCGTGGGAATAACAAATTGTGCTTTTTCTTTAGTTTTAGAGACGAGTGGTACTCCCCGGTAATGGGGAGAAGGTGTTGATTTCATCTCTGCCGGAGTCGCCAGCCGAATGATAAAATCCAGTCCAGGATCAAGAGTTAAAAGCTTCTTTTCCACCACCAGTTTTTTTAACTCATCACTTACTTTTAAATAGGCCGCAAGAATTTCCTGATCTGTTCCGAGTCTTCTTGATTTTAGGAAATTAACCACCGACACAGGATCGCTTTTAGCAAGCTTATGCTTTTCGGCCAACTTTCTGGCGAGGGCTGCAAATTCTTTATAAGTGCGATTATAGTCATTATGGCCCGTTTTAATGAGCTCTTCCGGAGAAAAGAGAATCCCTCTTTGTTTCAGCATAAGGGCATAGAACTCTTTGGGAGTTTCGAATGACTTACGGGAGTAAGGAAGGATTTTCTTTCTTAGGAATTCTCTATATTCATGATCCTGATTTTTTAATTCCTGAAAATCTGGTTTCCACTCTGCTCCAGGCCATTTAGAAAGAAGTTTTTCGATTTGATCCAGGTAAAGAGGACTGGCTTCCAGATAGTCTTCAATTTCTTTTTTAAGGGGCCAGAAACCACGCTTTCTATTCTCTGCAAGTTTATCCATCTTTTCTAAAAGATAGGCCTTAATTCCATCGGCCAATGGCATCGCCGAATCAGTTCCTCTTACGTAAGAACGGAACCGGGTCATCCCGCTGTTCATTTTATTTTGTGGAGCATTTTCAAACATCAATTTCTCAAGACCGGAAAGGATCATGTCGGTCAAAGGGATAAAAGGGATTGTCCCAATTTTTTGATCGAGTTCCGATTCTGCCATTGAAAGGGCCAGGGAATCCTGAAGGATGAGGGCATCCGTTTTAAATTCAGGATGAAGTTTTTGTTCTAAAATTTCGCTGACTCGCTTATGCCATTTGTAAGCATGAACATAATGCTTCTGATCCAGATTCCGTGAATAAGCGGTCGCTTGAGGATCGAAACTCTTATACCCCATGGCACTTACATACTCCGGCGAAAGTTCTCCCAATGAATTGGCATATTCCTCGGCCAGATTATTAGAAAGAGTTTTCCATGAAAGATTCCCTTTGGACTTATCCTGAGTTGAGCAACTCATGAGGATCAGAAAGGAAGAAGCCAAAATGGTCATTTTTATCATATACTGCACCGCGCACCTGGGTAAAAAATTCATAGCCATCAACTTGAAGCTTTATAGAGCATACCTAATGAACTACTAGTTGGTGAATTATTTTCTACGCAGGAGGAGCAATGAAACTCGCATTAATGTGCCTTGCCTTAGTTTTTTCTTTCAATTCAGAAGCAACGAACTTAAGAGTTAAAAAAGTTAAAACCATTGGTGTCATGAAAAATGAAGTCATTTTTCAGGGAACGAACTTAAAGAAGGTTCGTAATACAAATTATCTTCAGGGTAAGATTGTTGCTCAATGGGGAACACAGGTCTTTGAAGTTCTAACAGGCTACTATTCTTGCAACAAGAAAGATGTCTGCACTCTGGCCAAATATGAGACTGTAGCAACTTTCCAAAAATGTACTGTATCAAAAAACAAACGCGTTCGCTGCAGCCGCCCTCTGGGAAGCGGTAGTGCTGGTGCTGACTTAAGAGGCGATGTTACTTACGAGAATCCAGACGAGGTTTACGACGAATATAATAACAATCGTAACCACTACGATAGTTATGATGAATTTCCTGCTCGCGATAACAGCGGTGGATTCGACGGCGGCGGTTATGGTGGTGGACCTCTTTTTTAGGCTCAAAATTAATTTCAAACAATAAAGGGGCCGAAAGGCCCCTTTTCTTTTATTGCCGTCTGTATTTATCTATCGCTATCATTTCTACACATAAATCTAAAATAAGTATGGAGCCTACAATAGGCTTCTTCTTTGCCCACTTTTTATAAAAGCTGGATAGGGACAAACTATCATTATGAAAAAAACACTACTCATTCTTCTTTTAGTTATTTCTTGTAATAAAGACGGCACCCAGGACCCAAATGCAGGGATGCCAGATACGACCAATCCTGGAGTAGAACAGAGTGACTCTACTACTCCTACTAAACCGACTACTCCCACTGCCAATTGGACCGAGGAATTTATGACCCTGGTGAATAACCACCGCCGGGACATTGGCCTTAGATCTCTCATTCATGATGAGGAATTAGGGAAAATTGCCCTAATCCATAGTCAAAATATGGCCTCTGGTAAAATCCCGATGGGCCACAGTGGATTTTCGTCCCGCTGTGATAAGGCACGGGACATTTTGGGCGGAGGTAATCTTTGTTCAGAGAATGTGGCCGCAGGTCAGAAAACTCCTCAAATGGCCTTCACCTCCTGGATGAACTCCTCTGGTCACCGGGCCAATATCGAGCAGCCTCGGGTAACCCATACAGGATTTGCTTTTGCTAAGAGCTCAAGTGGTAAATATTATTGGACTCAAATCTTTATAGAACGATAGCCCAACCGTAAAAGAATTACATTTAACTTTACCCGGATAACAGAAAGCTCTATATAAAGAGCGAATTATTATCAGGAGAAGACTTGTGAAAATACTTTTTGCGGCCCTTTTACTTACTTCGGTATCGGCCTTTGCAACAGAACTAGACGCCACAGAGGCACTTCTTAATACTCTTCCAGTAGGAACTTATTCCGGACAAAACGACGCTGGTGATAAATGTGCGGTTAATGTCAGAGAGCGTACTCACGGTGTTCATGTCAGCGTTTCAGCAAACGGCGGGACCAGAAGTCATGAGACAAAAGTTGGAGCAGGATATCGCTGGAGACCAGGTCAGCGTCTTTTCTTTAATTCGGTCATAACCAGAACATCAAACAGCTCAACAGAAAGTTTTGTGAGAACTATTGCTGTTACAGAAAGAACACAGTATGTGGTAGCAGGAACTCTTTATCGATCAACAACAGGTAATTATGAATCCGTTATCGAATGTATCGTTAATCTATAACTAACAAAAAAAAGCCCCACTAAAAAGTGGGGCTTTTTTTTTGATGATTATTTAAACATCGGACTAAGTGGAATTGGAGTCACCAAATTTGGAAAGACTCTAGGGCCTACGAAAGAAACTTCATCCTTAACAAATGATCTTGCTCTAGAAATAGCATCAGAAACATTCATGGTTAATGACATCTGAGCCGCTACAACAGCGCGCTCTGAGTTTACAATACCGCTTGCCGCAACCTTATCGCTTAAAAAGCCTTTCTTATCCACTGTACCCATAAGAATTTTTTTAATATCTGATGGTTTAAGATTTGGATTCGTGTCTTTTATCTGGCCTGCCACATTGGCAACGTAAGGAGCCGCTTGAGAAGTTCCAGAAACTTCTAAATAATCGTTTCCTGGAATCGCAGAAGGAATCAACATTCCTGGAGCCGCGATATCGACCATTTTCGTTCCGTAGTTAGAAAATGGAGCAAAGAATTCATTCTTATAAGTGGCTCCAACGGTGATCACGTTATCGGCCTTAATATTGGCCGGGGATGTTCCAAACTCGTCATTAGACATACCATCGTTACCAGCAGCGAAAACAAAAAGAGTTTTTGGTGCATTGGCGACGAAAGACTGACCATGTTTTACCATAGCTTCAATGAACATCCTGGCAGCGCGATTAGATTCATCTTCTTTTGGCTTTCTGAAAAAGAGAACTTTAAAAGCAGTATCAGTGATCATTTTGGCCTGATTAAAACCTGTACCAAAAGATCCATTAGCGATGTCACCATTATGGGAATCAATAAAACGAGCAATATCAGAAAGAAGTTTCATCTGTTCTGAAGCCAGAAGATCAAAACCTTTTTCTAGAAGCTCCCAACGGCTAATTTGAGAGGATTTCTGACGCCCCAATCCTTCAAGGAAAGGTTTTACTTCTGTCGGTAGAAGTTTGATACCCATGGCATGGTTTTTTGTATCTCTGATAGTAATCCCTGCCACGTGGGTACCATGGACAAAGTTCCCGAAGACTCCCATTTCTTTAATAAATTTAGGGTCAGCAACTTTCTGACGAAGCCAACTAATCTCAGATTCTGTGGCCTGTCCTAAAAACATTTTACCTTGGATATCGAAGTATCTTTTACAGTCAGGTGAGAAAGTTCCGATATATTTATAATCGATAATCATTCCGTTTTGTTCAGCAAAATTCCATCCATGAACATCATCTTGATAACCGTTATTATCGTTATCTCTACGATCTTCAACTTCATTTTGGTTGACCCATAGATTTGGAACAATCATTTCATGTTTATAATCCATACCAGAATCAATCACAGCGATAGTAGCTGCATTGGCGGTAGTCATTGTGGCCATAAGTAGACCCACAGAAATCCATTTCATATATTCTCCTCGAGAGAGTTAAAGATTAAGTAATTGTCTCTACTATTCAAAGTGATCGTCAAGGTTAAGACCAATAAAAAAGGCCCGACATTAAGCCGGGCCTTCTTTATTTTTATACAAAGAATTCTTAGATATTCTTAAGAGCGTCGATGTTGGTGATGTAAGTTACATCTTCCCCGCGACAGCTGTCGTTCTTACAGATGTTAGAGACCTGACAACCATAAGTTCTGTCATAAATATAGTCTGTATCACCACGCACTAAGATACCTTCAACTTCAAGAGTTCTGGCGTTGAAAACAGCTGAACCAGAGTTTCCGCCGTAAGTGTCAAGGTTAGCTACAAAGTACTTACTTTGAAGGCTACGAACGTTTGCACCATCTGCAATTTTAGTTGGAAGACCTGTTGGGTGACCAATCACAACTAATGGAGTTCCTGTAGTCACTTTTCCTGAACGGCGGAACTTAAGAGGTTTTCTATCTGTCACTTTGCGATCAAGCTCAATCACCGCGTAATCATCTTTCGTTGCTCCATTGAGAGACTGAGAAATAATTTTCTTACATGAATAAGCATTGCTTGAAGGAACAAAAACTTTGCCTTGCTCAGCATGGTCGACCTTGAAATCAAAAACCCATTTATTGTCACGGCAATCAGCGGCCGATCGAATACAGTGGCCAGCAGTTACGAGAACATTTGGAGCAACCAGAAAGCCTGAACAGTTAGCTGGAGTGATTTGTTTAGAGAAACGCTCATGAGAACAGATGCCACGTTTTTCAAGAGTTGAAGCGTTGATTTCGATTTCATTGCTATCAATTATCAAGCTTCCACCATCAATCATAGCAGCAGTAGACTTTGCGAGTTCTACATGGGCCATGTTAGTAGATTCGAAAACATCGATACGGTTATCCTCTCCGTAAATAACGTCTAAACCTTTATTCTGAGCAAAAAGAGGTGCTGAAATCAGCATGGTGGCCAGTGCGAGAATTGATGGTGTGATTTTCATCGGAAGTCCTTTTCCCAAAGATTGGAGTAATACTGGCAAGTATCATTCCAAAAAGGAATCCTGTACGTAAACTAAAAGATTCTTACATGAAGACGACTTCATCTCTAGAACAGATGTTTGTAAAAGTCAGAGGAGCTTTTTTGAAACGCCATACCCGACCATCAGGATCAACCAACTTACAAGAATCATCACTTGATCCTAGGAGTAAAAAGCGTGATGTCTCTCTCCGGTAATAGAAGAAAGAAACTTTTTGGTTGAGTGCAAGAAAATCTTCGGCACTAAGAGCAAATTCAATATTGCTCCCTAGCTGATGTGGAGCACTAGGGACTTTAATAATTTCAAGCCATGTGCCTTGCAAATCAAGACGCATAGAAATGTCTGTGAGCTCACAAAGTTCAAGCTCTAAAACTTCTGTGAGAAAAGATAGATAATCTTCGAAATGAACAGTTGGTAAGGTAATCCCCATGAGCTTCATATTAATGATTATATACGAGCTCTTTAATAAGCGTAAACTTTTTCAGATAAGTTCTGGACGATGAGTTCGGATATAAACAGTACCCCGTAATTGAGGTTTTATTTTTTCGAGAAGATCTCCATGATATAGATCCAACACTTCTCGATTTTCGTTCGTTAGTTTTTCAATGCCTAATCGTTTTCGAAGAAATGATTTTCGGGAAAAACCAAGAAGCCAGTCAGTATGCCCAACCATTTTCTGGAGCTTGCCAAAATTTTCTAAAACACACCAATTCTGCTCATAGGTTTTAGAAAAACCTAAAGTTGGATCCAGTATGACTCGTTCTCTGGCGTGAGGTTTCAAATAGGAGGCCAGCTCCTCCAGATATGCCTCCCCTGTTCGAGGAGAAAATTCCACTTCCATATGCTTTCCTGAAAGTTCTCTTGTCGGTGCTAAATTATGACAATAGACATAAGAAAAGTTCGGGTGAAGCGAGAGAAAATCCGAAACGTGCTGATCCCATTTTCCTGAAACATCATTCCAGATAAGCGGAACACTCATCCCATGATCCATCCAGATTTGAGCAAAACTTATCATGGTCTCATAGTGATAGGTATCAAGGCTCAAGGGAATGGTTAGGCTCTTTAAAAGGGGAAAAATGGCCACCAGACGCAGTAATTCTTCATGAGAAGTAATCGCCTGATTCATAGGTGCGGTGGATTCGGCCCCAACATCTAAGATGTCTATTGCGCCAAAAGAGTGAATGCGGTTAAAGATTTCTTCGGGAGAGAGGTGTTCACCAAGCCCTGAAAACGAATTGGGGGTGACATTAATCACCCCCATCTTCTTTATTATCAATGAATTCATTTATTAGGCTGGAGTCGGTTTACCAGCACCGAACATTGGACCGGCACCAACAACTGTTCCAGATGGCGGAGTATCTGTTGGCTTTTTAGTCATTTCCGGCTGTCCAATATCCTTACCTTCTACGATATCTCTGATCTGCTGAGCATCTAATGTTTCCCAAGCAACTAAGGCTTCAGTCACACGGTGAAGGGCATCAATATTCTCCTGAAGGATTCTTTTGGCCACTTCATAATTAGTCTGAACAAAGTTAATAATTTCCATATCAATTTTACGGGATGTCTCATCAGAGAAAGAAACATTTTCTCCTCCATAGACCATTCCCCCATTTTGTTTGGCATAATTGATTGGGCCAAGCTTATCGCTCATTCCCCAATTACAAACCATATTACGAGCAAGATCCGTGGCACGCTCAATATCATTTGAAGCACCGTTGGTCATTTCACCGTAAACGATTTCTTCGGCCACACGTCCACCCATAAGAAAGGCAATAAAGTTTTCACCCTTCTCTCTGGTTAGATTAAGCATATCTTCGTTTGGTAAAGTCTGAGTCACACCCAAGGCCTGTCCACGAGGAATAATTGATACCTTGTGGATAGGATCAGTATGAGGAAGATTCATACCAACCAGAGTATGTCCGGCCTCATGGTAGGCCGTAAGACGTTTTTCTTTTTCTGAAATCATCATGGATTTACGAGCAACACCCATAAGAACTTTATCTTTTGCGTTTTCAAAATCACTCATGGCCAGGGCTTTTTTTCCGTCACGGGCAGCAAGAAGAGCAGCTTCGTTAACCAAGTTTGCCAGATCCGCACCTGTGAACCCTGGAGTTCCTTTAGCGATAGTTTCTAGCTCAATGTCATTACTTAGAGGAGTCTTGCGAGTATGAACTTTAAGAATCTGATGGCGTCCACGGACATCAGGACGGCCAACAGTCACTCGGCGGTCAAAACGACCTGGACGAAGAAGGGCCGGATCAAGCACGTCGATACGGTTTGTAGCGGCCATGATAATGACCCCTTCATTTGATTCGAAACCATCCATTTCAACTAATAATTGGTTAAGAGTTTGCTCACGTTCGTCATGTCCTCCTCCCATACCAGCACCGCGGTGGCGACCAACAGCATCGATTTCATCGATAAAGATGATACATGGAGCGTGTTTTTTCCCTTGTTCAAAAAGGTCACGTACCCGGGAAGCTCCCACACCTACGAACATTTCTACGAAATCCGACCCTGAAATTGAAAAGAAGGGAACTCCCGCTTCTCCTGCAACAGCACGGGCCAAAAGTGTTTTACCTGTACCTGGTGGGCCTACTAACAAACAACCTTTAGGAATTTTCCCGCCTAAAGTTGTGTATTTTTTTGGATCTTTTAAAAAATCGACAATTTCGACCAGCTCTTCTTTTGCTTCTTCAACACCGGCCACATCAACAAAAGTAATTCTCTTGTCGTTTTCAGTCAGCATCTTTGCCTTGGACTTACCAAAGCTCATGGCCTTCCCACCACCAGACTGGAGCTGACGGAGAAAGAAAAAGAAAAACAAGAAAAGAAGAATCATCGGCAACCAGTTAATTAATAACGTTGCCAGGAATCCTTGTTTTTCTTCTTTTTTATAGTTTGGAATGATTCCATGCTCTTTTAGAATGCGGAATGTTTCATCACCAGTATTACCAGTTAATTCGAAATAAGTGCCATTTTCGTAACCTTCTTTGAATTTACCTTGAATGGTTGTATCACCCTGAAAGGTCACTTCACGGACGTTTCCACTCTCAACGGCGGTAATAAAATTACTGAAGTTAATATTTTTGGCGCTGACCGTTTTTTGCTCAAGAACCTTCATAACAAAGGCCATGATCAAAATCACAACGATCCAAAGCATTAACGTTTTCTGTTGTTTTCTCATGATAGAAACCTTCTTTAACTCTTAGGGATATAGGCCTTCTGTAAGTTGGCAGCTTCATTATAGCGAAACTCTTACTTTATTGGGAAGTAAAGAGATGAGAAAGGTTATTTAGCGGAACAAGCCTGAGTCTTTCAGGCAACTTTTCTTTTTTTTGCATCCAGACATCCAGGCATTTTTGAAAAGTCATAAAACGCAAACCCCGCTCCTTGCACAGAGACGAAATGAGAGGAAAACGACTGTCATAAACAGATGTATTAAGAGTTTTGCAGATTGATTCTGATTCCATGACCAACACCAGACCAGGCATATTTCTCATCGCGTTCTTTTTTCTGATAAGATTCTGCCAGGCCAGTTCAAGCTCTGCTTTATCATAAGTGTCGATCTGCAAAAGTTCTTCATTACTCAATAATGACAAGGAAGCAGCTATGGTGCGGTCATTGTTGGCCATACCTTGGTGATAGAGCATTAACAGGCCATGAGAATAGGATGCCTCAATGCCTCCACTGAAATGAAAAGGTCCTTTTTTACCATTATCAATGGCCCTGAGCATTCGCTCAATAGTTGTAATAATTTCTCCACGATCAGAGTTAGAAAAATGATGAATCATTTCCTGTATCTGAAGTTCTGAAAATCGACGTCCTAAAAAAATCGCTCCATTTTCATAAACATAAATCTTTGAAGGGCCCGCCTTCTTGAGAAGATTAACATTCATCACCATTGCTGAAAAATTAGCGAAATGAGCATAAAACTTTAAGTACTTCGGATACCGCTCCCTAATGAGAGGAGCTATTTTTAAACGGATAAAATTACGGTCATGCTTAATTTCATCATTGGTAGGATCTTCTCTATATGGAATATCCTCAAATTTTGCCAGACGCTTGATCTGGGCGCGGCTAACACAAAGAAAAGGACGGATAATCCTCTTATTTCTTACCGGAATCCCAATCGTCGCCTTGGGAGTTGTAGAGCGATGTCGCTGCATGAAACTCCACTCATACGAATCATCAAGATGGTGTCCGGTCCAGAGAAATTCGCCCTTCTTTAGCTCATTCAGGCATAACTCTTGTCGGGCCCTGCGAGCCTTGGCCTCGAAATTTCCAGAACTACTCCTAAGCCCTTCAGCATGGAGAACTGTAAGAGTGATTTTGTGGTCACGACAAAGTTTCTTTACAACTTCCAGATCCAAATCCTGTCCTGGCCGCGTGTGATGGTGGATAAATATGGCACGAACTGGACCAAGTACCCCTTGCCGATGGAGTTCGATAGCAGACCATAATAACGACATGGAATCTATTCCGCCGGAGACGGCCACTGCATGAGTTCTTTTTAATTCTATGCCAGAAGCGATATTTTCTAAAAATCGGGAAAGATGTTTAAAAAACAAGGTTCTGTAGGCCTTCGGATTTAAATTATTCATGATAAAACACACCTAAATAGGGGAAATAATATTGACGTATTGTGCACCCTTATTTAAGATGACACTACTTTTTTCTGTGAGGCGACGTAGCTCAGTTGGTGAGAGCACAGCATTCATAACGCTGGGGTCGGCAGTTCAACTCTGCCCGTCGCTACCATTCTTTTTATCCCTGAAATTTCCTTTTATTACTTATGGTTGACACTGGTCATCCTAAAACTTACCTTCTTCTCTATGATTTCTGGAGGTAGCTTTATGGTCAAGGTACTGATCGTAGAAGATGAAAAAAAAGTAGCAGCTCTCATTCAACAAGGACTGGTTGAGGCCGGTTACGAAGTTGAAACGGCTGACTCGCCTGGAGTTGCCAGGACAATATTACAAGAAAAACCTTTCGACCTTATCATCCTGGATGTGATGCTGCCGGAAATGAGCGGTTTGGATTTCGCTAAAGAACTGCGAGCACAGAATAATGACTGCTACATTCTTATGTTAACAGCATTAGGAACCACGAAAGACAAAATCATGGGTCTTGATTCCGGCGCGGATGATTATTTGGTAAAGCCTTTTGAGTTTGAAGAGCTTGAAGCTCGTGTGCGTGCTCTGATTAGAAGAAAACATGATGACAAAATACAGCTTAGAAATGGGGATCTTTCAATGGATCTTATCGCTCGAAATGTCTGCCGCCATGGGGTGAAGATAGAACTTACCACCAAGGAATTTACCCTTCTGGAATTCCTTATGAGAAATCTTAATAAAGTTGTAGACCGGAATTCCATTGCTAAACAAGTGTGGGGCACGGATTTTGATCCTGAGTCTAATGTTATTGATGTTTATATTAATCATCTGAGAAAAAAAATCGACTCTCCTTTTCCCAATAAGATTTTAAAGACTGTTGTGGGTCAAGGATATGTCCTTAACAAAATTGAATAGCTCTTTCCGAGGAATACGGTTCAGACTGACCATAATCTATTCAACCCTCTTCGGGTTGTTTATTTGTGTCTTTGCCTACATTCTCTCCAACCAATACTTTGATTCAGGCAGAGAAGACTTTGATTCAGGCCTTCTCAATTACGCTATCGATTTATCTGAATACTTGCATTTTACTGAAGGGACAGAATTTAAGATCCATTTTAACCTCCCGGAAAGTGAAGTCAAAAAAGCATTCCCTTTCATTCTTACCAATACTTTTTTTAATGTTCGTTCCTACGATGGAGAAATTCTAAGTCATGGTAAGTTAACGCCATCTGATTTGGATATTCCCTTCAATAAAGAACTCCTTTCTTTTGAAGATTACACCCATAATTTCATCACCTTTAATTTTCAAGGCGAAGACTTCAGGGCCGTAAACGTTAAAATTTCCGATGATACCGGAAGCCATATGATTCTCCAGGTGGCAACTTCTCTGGCATCTCTTTCTCAAAGAGAAAGAGAGCATCTAACCATTACTTCATCTGTAGTTGTCATCCTGATTCTTTTCTCAAGTTTTATCTCTTACCTGGTGGCGGGAAATGCTCTGGCCCCGATTAAAGTTTTAACAGATACCGCGAATATGATTGCTGCTTCAAATCTCTCACTTCGAGTCCCAATCACTAAGACTGGAGATGAGATTGAAGAGTTAAGTAAGACCTTAAATACCCTCTTAGACCGGTTGGAAACCTCCTTCAAGGCCCAGGAACATTTTGTGTCTAATACCAGCCATCAAATCAATACTCCCCTGGCCATCATGAAAGGTGAACTGGCCGTTCTTGAATCCAAAGAGCGGACTCTCCAGGAACATCAACGATTTCATAAATCATTACGGGAAGAACTCGAACGCCTCATAGATCTGGTAAAAAATATGCTTCTCGTTTCCAGAGTTGAATCCGGGCTTGATAGTTTTGTCTTTCATCCAGTTCGCCTCGATGACCTCCTTTTAGGCACATCCTCTCGTCTGAATCTCAAAGCAAAAGAAAAACGAATTTTGGTTCGCTTTAATATTGAAGAGGATCTAGATCTGGAAGTTAAAGGAGAAAGGCAGCTCTTAGAAGCTCTGTTTGAGAATATTCTGGATAACGCCATTAAATATTCGCCTGAAGACAGCACCATTCAACTGAACATCAAAAATGTGAATTCTCAAATCGAAGTTTGGATTGAAGATGAAGGCCCGGGAATTGATTCAGAAGACCTCCACCAAATCATGAATAAGAGGTTCCATAGGGCCCGATCTCATATAGGACACGGAACAGGAATTGGCCTGCCTATTGCTCAGAAAATTGCCCATTTCCATAATGCCGAAATCGACTATCAAAGGAAGAGACCTAAAGGGAGTCTCTTTATTATTCGCTTCAAAAAAGAGACACTGCAATAGGTCCGTCTTGCAAAAACTTACATTTTCTTTCATTAAGCTCTCGCTAAACAAAAAGTTCAATGATATAGACCACTTGCTTCCTGTACCAAATTGCCCAAACTTTAGACAGATGTCCTCAGTATAAGCAACCAGCTAAGGATAAGATCTCGATTTGATAAGACATTATCCTTGTCACTAAATTTGCATGAAGCCTCTGCGTGTTGAGGGAATCAAAAGACAATGTGTGTAGTTTTTACAGTAGAAACGAGTAATTACTGCACCGTATCAGGTTCTCCTATACACTTCACTAAAAACTGGAAAACTTTTGGACATTTTTGAGAGGTCGTTGTGATTAAAGTGAAAAATTCTCGGCGCAAACTTCAACCCTATAACCCTAACCAGGGCTTTATCGGAAGCGTGAAGGTGGATGTTTCGAACTACATTTTTTCTTCGCGAAGAAAGAGGGCGCCTTACAACCATTCAAAAGCATTAGTGAAAAACCTTCTTTCACGAGAAGTATCGGTTCACTTAAAAGAATCGAGAAACTTAACGAAGTTTATCCGTAAAAGGGATTTAACTTTTCAAAAGTCAGATGCGAACGGAAACTACAAAATTTTTACCGTTCCATGTACAACTACAATTGTTCCTCTTCAGAAATCTGTGTTCAACACAATTGAAAAGGCAGCACAATCCCTCATTGTCTCTCTTCGTTGTGTTATCCAGGATATCTACGGGGCCAGATCGATTAAAGACTCTCCCTTTGTAAAATCTCTTCCTGTCGAGATTAGAAATATTTTTATTGATGCGATTATGGAGTCCCCGAACTACTTCCCGCAACTTCATCATCCGAATATGAAGAAGTATCCATTCTTCGATAACGTCGGCCTGGATCTGGTTTTGATTGAAGACTATCTTGAACAATCAAAAAACTTTGAACAGATTCTTAAATCGAAAAGAACCTCCAAGCTTCCTGAGCTTCCTTTCAGAATCTTAGAACTTAATGCTGGAGCTCCTTCTGGTGCTTCAAACAATATGAACGTTCTTGAAGGTCACTACGAGCAAAATCCTGAAGTCTTAGATTCTATGGGCAAACTTATGCCAAATGATCACTTCCAGGTTTTGGCCGAAACATACAAGTCCCTGGGTGAAGACTGGACCGGGGTAAAAGATGGTATTCAAGTCATTCTTCCTCCAGGAGGAATGAATGGTGCAGCTCCAGAGATTCATAACCTTGCCGCTTACTCTGGTCTTGTTTATGCCGATCCTGTCCAATTGTTCCAGGATGAGAAAGGTTACATCAGACTCCGTACAATCAATGGGTCAAACCCGATTGTTACAGCGATCTATTCGCGTATTAATGCTGATTCAGCTCTCTTTGACATTGATAAAAACATTATCCTAAAAGATCCTGATACTAACGAGCCTATCTATCTTCGAGACTCTTTAAAACTGGGAGAAGATGGTGAAGCTCCTCTGGTCCTTGATGTGAATGGAAATCCGATTCCCCTTCAATCAGACTATTCGGTTCCGGGACTTCTGGAAGCTATTTTAAATCACCGAATCTATATGGGTGGTTTGAACCGTATTCTTGATAATAAAATCATTCTAGCTGCTCTTACCACATATGCTCCGAAGTTCTTCGCTTCGAAGTTGAAAGAACTTGGTATCAGTGCAAACGGACCTAAGATCACCCCTCCTGAAACTCTTCCTCCAAAAATAGAGTCTGTGAAGATTATCGAAAAGGACATGGACGAATGGGTTATTAAGGCACCTAATCTTTCTGGTGGTTCAGGGATCTACATCATGAAAACTCTTTCTGACGAAACCAGAAAAGAAGTCATGGATATGATTAGAGAAAACCCTTCTCACTATGCTTATCAAAAACTTGTAAAAATCGCTCGTATTCCGGTGGCGATGAAAGATAAAGGCGGAACTCGATTTGCAAACCTCGCAGCTGATATTCGTCTTTGGGTTTTCTATGGTGGAGGTGCTAAGGCCTTACCTAAAATGACTCATAATGCTCTTGTGAGATATGCTCCGGAAGAAAAAGGTCCAATGAGCTCAATCGTTAATACTTCCAAGGGTGGCGGTTATGCTCCGTTCGTGGTGATTGATGATGTTGGCACTCCTGATTCCGTGACAGCTTCTGAGTTTATTAGGACAAAAAACCCTGTTCCTCTTCAAACTCATTTGCCTATGTTTGTTGCGGCCCAATTGATTCAGGTTTCACGTCTTACAACAGAAATCTACAATCACTTAAAGAATGACCAGGCCGATAGCTATACTCTTTTAGGTCTGGCCCTCTCTCTTAAAACTCAATGCCGTGAAGTTCTCTCTTTCATGAATCCAAGAGCAATTGAGCCGATTTATAAAATTATCGATGTTCTGGATGCGAAGCAGGCCAATCTCGCTACTTCGAAGTATTTTGATACGATCAATACTAACCAGATCAATCTCGTTACAACTCTTCAGAAACTTGAAAGTAAGAATAAACTTCCTAAGAGTTTCCGGGACCAGCTGGATGTGCTCCTGGTCCTTGATCAGGATATTGTTTACCAAAATTATACAGAAGAGCATCGTAAGCATGACCGTAAGATCCTAAAGGATCTGAGAGCGATGCTTAAAGAGAAGGCCGGAACAAATAAACTCCTGGCAAAAGATTTCAATCAAGTGATCTCTCTTTTGAAAGAGAGTATCGAAGCTGAATTTCCACGTGAGAAGATCACAGGAAAAACGGCTTCAAATCTCATGAAGCTCATTGAAGCCTTCATGGATATGGTAAAGGACCGTCTTCAGAATTCAGAAAAAGCAATTGAGTTTGCAAAACTTTTCTCCGTGGAAACAGTTCATCCTGAATTGAAATTTGAAACCTTTGGTCTCTCGGAAGCAAGCTTTAATAAAAAGAGCGCTTTTCTGACAGCTTCTCAAAAAGAATTTGCTACAGGTGAACTATTAACGGAATCAGATTATATTCCGGAAAATATCAAAGAGGCCCGTGCTGCCTGGATGAAGATCTATACGGAAGCGAAGAAATTGTCTGCCGAGAAGCGTATTCAGTTCATCGCTCTAAAACGTGAACAACACTTCAAGCAGTTTCCTTTCTTACAACGCATGACTGATATCATGCACTCTAAGCGTGTGGATGTGAAAGAACTTATCGAGCTTATGCAGGTTATGCCATATGCGAAGTATAACTTAGAGCAATTTGCCAAGAAACAAGGATTGCCTCTCGAGCAAATTTTCTCTAAAGAACTTACTCCAAATAAGATTTCTATCCTGGGTGGAAAGAAAATTCTGGAAAATCACCTCTCGGCCCGCGAGGATGCCGGTGAATGTTTTGCTAAAAAACGTAAGTCCCATGGTTTATTCTCAGATTCAGATATCTTTATCTGGATCCGTAAAGAATTAGACCCTCTTACTCAAATCTATACTGCCGGTCACGAAGTGATTCACTATCACCAGATCGAAGAGACAACTAAGATGGAAGCGAAGGCCCTTTCAGATGGCGCCATTGCTCAGGCCTACTTCCTGAATTTCTACGGAAACTTCCTGGGAGTTTCAGCGGCTTCTCTTGAAGGTCTCTCTGTTGACATCTCGGTTGAGCGTCAGCCGCTTTATGGACTTGCTGACCGTATTGTTCCTTATTTCTTCAGTAAGCTTATTACAGAAATCAGAGACGGAATTAATGCTAGCCGCGAATGCTATGATGAAGTCTTGAATAAATACGGCTCTCTTTTTGGCTATATGATGCCTAACTCTAATCAAGTTAAGGTCAAGGCTTTGCAAGAAATTCTACCGGCCCTCGAAAATGCTAAAAACATCCTCTTCGCTAAAGAATTAGGACTTGAGATTAGCTGGGATGAGATTCGTTCTGCCCTCCCATCGGCCAATGATCAGCAAATCAAACTTCACGCTGCTAAAATTTTAAGAGCTGTGAAGAAAGCAAAACCTGATTATGAAGCTTTAACGGCAATCGGAAATCATCAGTTTTATGGAGTCAGTTTTGCTCGTAAGCTTGATCTTTCAAGAACCATTACACTGCGTCCGATCCTGAGCACCATCTCACTCGGAAACAGCTACAACCAAACCCAACAGCAACAACAACAACAACAATAAGTTTGTTGAGGAATTGTAATGAAACTTGATTTATTTACCGAAGATATTCCGCAAATTTTCGCCTTCCTGGAGACAATTCTCCAGGACGGTGGAAAAGCGAATTTTGAATTTCAGGGCGAATTACAAAGTATCCATAATAATAATGGAATGAGTGGTTTTGATTATCAAAACGAAGGTCTAACAGGCCAGGTTTTAATCGGACTCATTCTGGGCGGCACTGGTTATGCACTCAAGAGGGCCTATACCCTTGATGGCCAATATCACGAGCGCCACGATTACTACAATATTCAGGGTGACTTCACTTTTAGCTCTGACCGTGAAGCCTTAAAGTCTATCATTGTTGATTTCCATGAGATGGATTTAACTTGTCCGATTCTTAACCACTTCTATAACTTCCTTTCTATGGAATACCAAAAGGCAAGCGAAGGAAAATCATCTACCAAGATGGTTCATTCTGTTGAGAGTTTACTGCGAAAACTTTATCTTTCAAAAAACGTTAACCTTGCCATTAAGTCAGGAACTTCTGATCCAGCGGTGACAAATTTTTACAATAAAATTCTTTCGACGGAGCTAGATCCGGTTTTAAGTTGGGAAGAACGCCAACTGGTTTTCACCAATTTCAAACAAGAGATGAAACTTGTCTTAAAAACTAAAATTCGTGCTCATAGGCTTTCAACGATTTTGTTTAAACTCATGTTGATTCCAAAGAATACCGGAAATTTCCTGGCGCGTTTAATTGCTCGTCCTGTGAATAACTTTAAGGGACTGCTTTACCGCTATACTATTGGAAAAATCATCTGGTTCTTCCAGACGGTAAAAGATAATCTGGGATATTCCATTGCTTTGGCCGTTTATGGCCCTTTTACTTACTACTTCATTACTATGCCAATGAATCCCCATGCCATGCAAGCTGTGGGTCACGTTCGCTCTGCTTACTTAAGTACTAAAGCAGAAGTAAGTAAAATTATAGACAGAAGCACTGTTGTGGTTAATGACCTAAGTTCAAAAGAGGCCATTGCCACGACGACCACTCCCAAAATTGAAACAGAAAAAACTGAAGTGATTCCTGTACAGTCAGATTCAGTCTCAACTGCCCAAGCCGCACCTAAGGCCAATGAGGCGATCATGGCCAATATCATTGATCCTTCTTTGGTTACAACTGGCCCAGCGACTGCATACGAGATCAATTCAGGCCTTGGTCCGAAAGATAAAATTTCTCCTCGTCATTTGAATATGCTTCTTTCTACGGATTCAGAAAAAGTAAATAAAACTAACTGGTCAGAGAGGATGAGTAACTTCAAACAGCTTCAAATCGCATATGAAGAAAATATCGAATTTGCCTCCAGAATGGGCCGTTTGGAACAACTTGAAACACAATACAACTTCCCTATGCAGGTTGAATCAACCTGGGAAGAGCTGGAACGTTATAATAATCTCATCTTTAAACTAAGAGCTGAGAACCCAAATCTTTCTGCCAAAATGAAGCAGTACCTCTTTAACGAGACCAACCGTACTCAGCAATTGCAGCTTTATCTTTGGGACCGAATGGGTCGATTCATCCTCGATCAAATCTATGTGATGTTAGATCAGGACAAGGAGCAACAACGTAGTGACTATTATGTCGGCCGCTCGTTTGTCTTCATGGAAGAGATGACCAACATTCTTTCATGGCGCTATAAAGATCTTAAAAAGCCAGAAGGCTATGAAAAGATTCAAAAACTAGCTGAAGCCTATACAACGGCAAGAAAAGAGCATGGCACTGTGATGCAAAACCTCAAGGCCAACTCTACTCTTTTTAAGCAAAAAGATATCTATGATACAAAAGAGTTCCGCGCTCACATGAAGCGTCAGTGGGAAATACTCTTCCTACAGAATGCTAAGGCCGAAGAAGCTTCTAATATGGGTCTTAACATGTACATCTGGTCAGTTCGTAACACTGTCTGGATTTTACAATCAATGTATTCTGCCAAACGTGAGGAACTGGCAATCCTTATCAAGCGTGATGTTTCAGGACAACTATTGACACCGGCCGAGATGCTAACTCGTTCTAAAGTTTCTATGTTGTACGAGACTCTTCTTCACAATCTCACTCTCGAGTATGTGGGGATCAGGGAAGAGATTATGAACAGAATTGGAAAAGACATTGAGTCTGCCCAGAGAATGATCGTCATCAATAATCTGAAAGAGTTTTTAAGTGACCGCGACAAACTTGATAATTTAGGTATGGCGAACAATAAAACTACTGCCGGGACTAAAATATGAAAACTAAGCGTTCAAACCTAGCTCCTCATATCCTCATTACGGCATTGGCCGCCATTGGGATTTCAATCTTTATCTCCACCGCAAAGGCGGAGATCATTGAGCTTGAAGAGTTCGATCAATCCAATCTCATTGCTCAAAGAAATTCTCAGAATCAATACATTCAGGGAAACCAGGGGCAGGTACTCCAGATAGCGATGCCACAAAAGAGTCTGGCCAGAAGACTTTGGGAGAACACTTCTCTTTCTTACTATCAGCAATTTTTAGGGCCAACTGCTGCCGGTAAAGGAAGTGAAACCTATAACGTCTTCCAGGAAGGTATCGACTCTCCTAATTCAGGCCGTGCTCCTTTACAAAGCTTCCACGCAGTAAACTTACGCCATCAAATCACTACCGACTGGGCCATGGGCGCCACTCTTTCAGCAAGTAATGGCTATACTGATGAAGTTGAAAACAAGGACGCCAAAGGTTTTAACTTTACGAACCGTCCGGAAACGGAATTTTTCAATGCCAGAGCTTATGTAGGCTTACCTCCACTAAGAATGAGTTGGGCAACTTTATTTACAACTGTGTCTTATGAATTCCCGACTTCAGAAACATCCAAAGATTTGGATATGAAATATGGATTGGTATTGGCCCAGAGCCTTGCCTTCCAGTTACCAGATCCTCGCTGGACTGCTGGTGTGATGGGACAAGTTTATAGAATGTATTATAAAAATAATGTCACTCCTCCACCTTTTCAAGGAGGAACTCCGACTTCTATGCAAACGATGATCATAAGCGGCGGTCCCTATGCGAACTACCGTTTTAATGACCGTTGGATGCTGGGATCGGTTCTCACTTTTGATTGGGACCAGCGTGGAGTTCAATCAGGTTCTCGCGAATTTAACAACAATTTGCCCCATCGCGGCCGTGTGAACTTAACTTATTTCCCTCAGCAAATTAAATACCTTCAAAGTGTCGGTCTGTTCACTCAAGCTCTCTTGAAATTCAGACCTGATACCACTGCCTTTGGTGCTGATTTCGCGGTTAAGTTTTAAAGATACTTCGACTGCATCCCTGGTCCCGAATAACTGAAAATAAGACTTCCTGGTAGATCTTCACGAAGAAGCTCTACCTGATTCTTATCCCGCCCCTTTCGGTCCAGATGTTTCATATTAATGGTCGGTACTCCTAAGCATCCCTCCGTAGGTGGGAGATAAGGAGAAGTAGCAAGCGCACCTTTCACATCCCAAAGAGCATCATCCATTGATTCATAACTCCCACTTCTGAAATTAGTCGTCATAAGCCTTTCAACAGGATCATGAGGAGTTTTAAATCTTCCTGTCTTTCGATCAAACTCATTTACACCCTCAGCATAGGCACCCATAGGAGAAGGCCACCCGTGAACAATAACCGCCCGAGAGGCCATATTGGTGTTATTCGAATCGATACCCTTCAGTAGAACATTGTTACCAAAGCGGCTTCCATGAGACGCCGAAGTGGCAATGATAAAGCCATCTGAGGATTTAAGAGAACCGGGAGTATTAGACATCTGAGGATTTCCCCCTAGACCGTCCTGCCCTTTCCCATCATCATTTCCTACTCCATTGGCAGTCCAGGTATTATGCAGGACTAAATTCTTGTCCAGATCAATCACAAACATCCGTCTTTCGTTTGATGGTCGGGTATAATCCACAATCGTGATCTGGTTTTTTTTAGGGATGCTTCCACCATGTTGTCTCAAGACTTTCTCTCTTCCGGACATGGCCGTCAGAAAGGCTTCCTTAGAGAGGAAGGGACATTCTAAATTTCCTTGTGAATTCTTTTTAAAGACATTTGATTTACCTAAAACGTCTTCCATTTCAGGACGGAGTTCTTTATTTCCAGAACGATAATTCTTTATTGCATCCTGGAGGAGAATTCCTCGGGCTTTGGCTCCCAAGGTTTTTCTTTTAACAGGTTCTTGAGGGTAAACTGGCATTTGATTAAGAAATTGGTCGACTTCATTTAAGAGCGAAGAATTGAAGGAGTACTTAGCACCTAATTTTTGAAGCATCTGCTTTTTCTGATCCTCATTATTTAGATATTCTAGCAGCCTTAAATCCTCCATTAAGACGGCCATAAAAGCAGCACTAGGCTTATCTTCAGAATTGTTAAGAACTTTTTCTGGATCACAAAAAGGTGAAGACAAAAACTCGGTCTTCATTTTTTCATAGGCCTCATCCAACGGACCGGAAACTTTCTGAGCGACCTCTTCTATCTGAAGGGCAAGTTCATTATGAGTGTCCGGCTTCTCTTCATCACAAATCTCTTCCGAAGGAGAAAAGGAAGTTCCTGTTTCAATCGGAGCATCTTCGATAAATCCCCTATCTATTGCCTTCATAGCATCGGAAATTTTTTCGTTAATCTTTTTACAAACTATAGTTTCTTTCTGTGGAGAAGTCTGGGCAGTACAGATATCACCTGCCAGTGCAGATAATTCTCTCAATTCATTGGCCTCTTTACGTGAAATATTCCTCAAGAAATCGTAATGATCTCTTTTTTCATTCTGAAACTTTTTCTCACAATTAGCATATGCGCTGTTTCTTTCTTTTCGTGAGCTAAAGGGAACACAAAGATTTTTTCCGAATAAGAGAGGCTGACATTGAAATTCTCCGACTTTACAAAGTCCTTTTTCGTAACTAGAGTTCGAAAAAATTGGAAGCTGACAATGTTTTTCACCGCCGTTCATTTTTGAAGACGAAGGCCAGCCGGCATAAAAGCAGTCATAACGAGTATCGGCCCAAGCTTCATTGATTAGATGGAAGCGTTTAAGAATTTCGTTTTGTTGAACGACCCTGCGATCATGAGTTTGTTCAATAAGTTCATTAAGTTCTTTTAAGGACTGAACCCAGCTGACTCGCATTTTAAAATTGTTTTCACCGGCATAGGCGATGAAACCGTTCAAAAGAACCAGAATTCCAAGAAGCTTGTAAAACATAGGTATTCCTCTCGGATACTTATCGGATTTTAACATCAGCGGCTTTATGTTCTTGAAAACAGAGTACTTTCAAGCACATAAGGACTGTAAAGTTTACTCAAGTGGCGAATATGATTAGCTATTTTTTTTTACTCACGATACACGAATGATAAAAAACCCATTGGGGAGGTTCGATGAAAAGGTATTTCTACTTGTCGTTAGCTTTGGCGGCACTGGCCACCACTCCGACTTTTGCTCAGACTGCAGAAGATGATTGTGATCCTGAATATCAGGATTGCTCTTCACCGGGCTCGATTAAAGAACCAGTACAATCCATTTATCCTTATAAGCCTCACTCTACTGAGCATATTAAGAGTCGTCTTAATGCTATTTATGAGGGTTCCAACTACATTTCTAATATCTATGAAATGGAACGCCGAGGACTTAATAAAGCAAGAACGAAAGTTCAACCTTGGGGTGGATCATATTGGCCACTACACCAAGGGATGATTGCTAATACGTATCAGGACCGCGATTACGATGTTTTTATCTTTAGCCCAAGAAGAAGCTTTGGTTGGAAGAAAAACGTTCGTGACGGCAAAAAACGCAACAAAAAAGTATATCCAAAAATTTGGGAACTCGATGAAGAGGAATTAGCGGAACTTGCTCCTTCTGAAAAATATGATCTTCTCCTTGGAGACACATCGTTTGATCTCACCAATCGCATTTGGAATTATGCTGAGAAATGGGGCAATGAAAAGAAATGGGGATTCCTCTCAGCTATAGAATTGCCGGATGGTTACCGTATTCCAAAGTCCAATGACCTCATGGCCCTATGGGAAGGTATTTGTCACGGATGGGCCGTTGCCGCCGGACACCACCCACGTCCAGAGAAAACAGTCTATGTTCGTCTTCCGAATGGAAAACAAATGCCATTCTACCCGAATGACATTAAAGCGCTTCTATCCCTCACATGGGCGAACTCAACCATTCAAAGTAACGTGATCTTTGAAGGGAACCGTTGTAACAAGAAAAATCCTGATAAGGATAAGTACGGCCGCTATATTGATACTGAACTTGACCGCGATGATGCTACCCTTCAGCCTCGTTGTGCTGATGTTCACCCGGGTATTTTCCATCTTTCAATGGTTAACCTGATTGGTGTTGATGGACGCAGTTTTGTTGTCGATATCAATCCAAAAGCCGCAATCGCAAACCAGCCAGTATCGAGTTATGAAATTGAGTACTACAATCCTATGACGGGTGAAGAAGGAAATCTCCGCTCTTCGGCCATCTCGGTTCGTGAGTATGGAGATAAAGATAACTTTGCCGTTTCAAGAAATCCTGAAACCACTCATATTGTCGGGGCCAATGTTGTTCTTAATTACGTAGACTGGGAATACCCACGTAAGGCCGAAACAAATTCAGTGGCAGACGATAAGGTTTCAAAAATTGAATTCAGATACGATCTTGAACTTAATGCTAAAGGTGAAATCATCGGTGGCCAGTGGCGTGTCAGTAAGAAGGCCCGTCGTCGTAACGTGATTGGCAGCACTGATCAGCCTGACTTCTTCTGGGTTGTACCTCGTGACTGGAAAAACTACTTCCGTCCAGTGAGTGGTCTTCCTGAATGGAACTTCAACCAGAGCACATTGCCGCCTAAGGAATTCGCTGTTGCTGCAAAAGTTGCTCATAGCTTCGTCTACGAAGAATCTGCTCGTTATTTTGGGGTGTCTCCACAATGTCCGGTATTTCCGGTAGATGGTGGATCACCAATTAAAGTGGACTGCGAATTTAAATATCCACGTCCGCAGCCTCTTATTCAGGTTGTTGAAAAGCTTCTGGAAGAATCAAGACGATAATCACTAATAAGCTCCACATCTAGTGGAGCTTATTCATTTTATACATTTTCGTAGCAATATCCGTAATAATATAACCGATGGCATAAGGAGCAGAATCATGCTCCTTTGCTGACTTATGTCCAAAGCCAATCTTATGAGTCCATTCATGGGCCAGATTACTCGCCACTTCATGAGGCTCAAAATTTTTAAAATACTTCCAGTTAATATTAATAACATTGGTATTCTGGCTGGTGTAACCAATCACTTTGGACCAAGGCCTATTATATAGCTGAAGATAAAAATTCATCTCCCCTGGAGTATCCATTTGAAGAGTTTCTCTTCCTTCCATAAAGGCTTCAAAGATTTCTTCATTGGTCATATTATTATTGGAAGCAAAAGCACGTTTACCCTTTGAGTTTTTAAAATTGATCACACGATCTTTAAACTCCTCAGAATTCACAACATCTTCCAGGAGAGAAAAGGCTTCCTGAAGCTTCAAGAGTCCATCTTTACTAAAACCTGTAATATTCATTCCTTTAACGGCCAGATATTGGTTGCCGACAGAATTTGGGATCAGATAATTATGGTCCTCTGGAGTAAACTTCTCCACAGGATGATGATGATCTTCTGAGATCATTGCTTGAATTGAGGTATCAGGTAGAGAAACAGTAAATGCGAGGGCAAGTGATAAAATCCATTTTCTCATGGGCCATCCTTAGTTTGTAGTCTTTGGATGGCTTTTCGGTTATGGAGGAAGTGCCCTTTATTAATGTGTATAGACGGGTAAAATATTCCCATTCCATTCAAAAAGCGGTAGTAAACATGAGAGAAAAACTCATGATTAAAACTTTCCTTTTCTTCCTTATTTCTTTTGGTGCTTGGGCCCGTCCGGTAGTTTTAGTCAGTCATTTCGATGCCTTCGGGAAAGCTGCCTTTAATAATTCAGAGAAAATCGCAGGTGTCCTTTTTCAGAAGCTCAAGGACCATCCGGAATTTGAACTGAAGCTTTGCGGGCTTAATACTGTATTTGATAAATCTACTTATCAGCTTGAGGATTGCTTTCGTTCACTCCCGGTTGCTCCAAAAATTGTTTTGGGTTTAGGTGAGGCCAACTGTAATTTTAAGATTGAAACGATGGCACGAAATTTTGACAAGACTGCTGGACCTGATAATGAAGGAAATGAACGAAACAAAACTGAGATCATACCTAACGGAATGAAGGCCATTGGTTTGAACTACCCTTTGGCCCAGATGTATTGCGCACTACCAGAGAATGATCGGAAAGAAGTTGAAGTATCCAATAATGCTGGAAGCTTCGTTTGTAACAATCTCGCCTATCAATTTGCTCACCTCTACCCGGAAGTAACTTTCGGTTTCATTCATGTTCCCTCTCAACATTGCCGGGGCCTTGCTAAAAAAGATATTGTGACATTAAGGAATCTGGAAAAGATGATTCTGGCCGCAGTGAAAACCACGTCCTTTGAGCGCCTTTCTACCACTAAGAAAGAAATAGAAGAGTTAAGAAACACTCATCAGAACGATCAATGCTTGAGTGAGTTCTTTAAGAGAACTAAAGGTATTGACGAGAAAAATCGCTGGTCATTTTAATCGGCAGAGAACAGCCGTTTTTATACATTCCCCCTAAAAAGAAAATGTTATTCCGTCCTAAAGTATAGGGTTCTCTTTTACGCGCTTTCTCCCGAATGCCGGTTTTAATGATTCCCTTTGAGTAATCTGGAGGAGTCAGATCAATGGCATCAAAGAGACGAGTAAAAATCTCTTTAAGTTCATTTGTATCAGGCAGGGCATGAGAAACAGATTCAGTAGTGGCCCCAATGATCAGCCTCCTCAACTCTTTATTCCAAATAAGGTTGTCTCCATCAAGTGTGATTGAAAAAGAAGGAAGGTCCCAGTCCAGCTGGTAAAACACCAGATAACTGCCAGGGACAGGCTTTGAGGATTCAAGCACGGACTTTGGCATAAGGTTCATCCAGAATCGATTATAATTCCCTCCTGCAAAAACCACTTTATCAAATTGAAGGGTTCTTCCATTCTGGGTTTTGATCACAGGTCTGTCTTCTTCAATCACCTCAGTCACAAAATCAGAAAGGACTTCCAGTTCGGATTTTAAATTTTTTTGGGATTCATCCATGAGCCAATTCAGGTAGATTTTTGGATCGAGCATAAAAGCTTCTTCGGCCCTGAAATAAATGTCTTTCTTTAAGGGGATGTTTCCAAGTCTTTGAGTAAAATCACCAGCAGGATAGCGTCTCCTAAAATTATCCAGACCACTAGTGGCCCCATTAAATTGAGTAATGTTCCAGATACCTGAAGGTACATTTTTCTCAACATGTGTTTTAAAATCTAAAAATCCCTGGAGTAAATAATCACCCAAAGGAGAATGTCCTTGGGTTAATCCACGAGGAGCAACGATGGCGGTTGAATTTAAACTGCAGGGAGCTGCAAAAGTTTCTGAGGAGATAAGAGTGATTTTTTCATAGGGTTTTTGTTCTTTGGCAAGAGTATAAAGCAAAGTTCTTCCCAGGAAACCGCTCCCTATGATGGCAAGATTAGTCAAAATCAATCCTTTTCATTTAATTCCCTCACATATTCTCACAAATTCTTGCCAATTTCCACTCTCAGTCGTTACCATTTTCACTCGTTATCAAAGAGATTTTAAGGAGATTCGTTTCATGGCTTCACAGACACTTGATCCAAACGCAATGATTTTTTGCACAACTAAGCTCGGGATTACCCCGACCAAAGTCATGGCAACTTGTAAGCTCCTTTTTGAAGAAGAATGCACCATTCCTTTTATTTCCCGATATCGTAAAGAAGCTACAGGCGGTCTGGATGAGGTTCAGATCCGTGATATCCAGGAAGCTTATAACGAATACGTTGAAACTGAAAAACGTCGGGCCTATGTACTAGAGGCCATCAAGAAGATGGAGGCTTTAACTCCTGAACTTGAAAGACAAATCAAAGCTGCCGCAACTCTGACTCAATTAGAAGATATTTACGCTCCTTATAAGTCGAAGAAAAAAACCAAGGCCATGATCGCAAAAGAAAATGGTCTAGAGCCATTATCGGAAATGATTTTAAAAGGCGACAAAGATGTCCGCACTTTAATCTCTGAGCTTGAAGAGAAGTTCGTAAAACCAAGTGAAGGTAAAGTAAAAGATGTTCAAGACGCTATCAATGGCGCTTGCGATATTATCATGGAAACATTCTCCCATCAGTTGGAGCTTAAAGAAAAAATCCGTCGAACTTTCTGGGACAGCGGTGTGATGAAAGCTTCTCTCCGTAAAGATGGGGATAAAGTGGAAGATGCTCCAAAGTTTAAGGACTTCTTTGAGTTCTCTGAACCGCTGGCGAAAATTAAAGACCCAAAATCTTCTCACCGATATATGGCGATGAGACGGGGTATGAACTTAAAAGTTCTTAAAGTTGATGCTGAAATTGTTCCGGAAGTCGGAATCGGTCTTATTGAGCAGGAGTTTTTTCCTACGAAAGAAAGACTCGCCAATTATGAAATTCTTAAAAAGTGTGCTGAAAAATCATTCACCAATTACATCCAGCCCTCACTTGATCTGGAAGTTAAAAATGAGTTAAAGAAAATCGCCGACAGTGCGGCCATTTCTGTCTTTGGTGTGAACCTTAAAAACCTTCTCTTACAGCCATATTTAGGTTCTAAAGCCGTTTTAGGGATTGATCCTGGTGTAAGGACGGGTTGTAAGGTTGTGATCGTTGATCAGACCGGAAAATTCATGGGCGACCATGTGGTTTATCCTCATGAGCCAAAAAATGATAAAGTAGGGGCCGCTCAAATCCTCACTAAGATGATTGATATGTTCCAGGTTGAATATATTGCTATTGGAAATGGAACTTATGGCCGTGAGACTCTGGATTTCGTTGAAACTCACATCCCGCAGGTAAAAGAAGGAAAAGTTAAAGCGACCATGATCTCCGAGGCCGGAGCTTCCATTTATTCGGCTTCAGATATTGCCCGTGCTGAATTTCCTGATAAAGACGTAACCGTTCGCGGTGCTATTTCCATTGCCCGAAGATTTCAGGATCCGCTCGCTGAATTAGTGAAGATTGATCCAAAATCAATTGGGGTGGGTCAGTACCAGCACGATGTGAATCAGGTTCAACTTAAAAACAATCTTGAAGCGGTTGTAGAATCATGTGTGAACTTCGTAGGCGTAGATTTAAATACAGCTTCTGCCCCACTCCTTTCCTACGTATCAGGGATTGGCCCGACAGTTGCCCAGAACGTTGTTAAGTTCCGCGATACTAATGGTGGATTCAAGTCACGTAATGATCTTTTAAAAGTATCCCGCTTTACTCAAAAAGTTTTTGAACAGTCGGCAGGATTTCTTCGTATCTACAATGGCCCTCATCCATTAGATGGAACATTCATCCATCCTGAGCGCTACCCAGTTCTTGAAGAATGGGTAAAATCCAAAAAGAAAGACCTTAAAGATCTATTGGACGATGATACTCTTCAAAATGAACTCTCAAATGACAAGGTCCTTAAAGATCAAATCGGCGAGATGACCTTAGTTGATATTGTTAAATGCCTTAAAGCACCTACCCAGGATCCACGGACTACATTTAAATCCGTTGAATTTACCAAAGGAATTTCGGATCTAAAGGATTTGAAAATCGGCCAATGGTATCAGGGACAGGTAACGAACATCACTATGTTTGGTGCTTTCGTTGATATTGGTATTAAAGAAAATGGTCTTCTGCATATCTCGGAAATGAGTGATACCTTCGTAGAAAATGCGATGGATGTCTTAAAAGTTGGCCAGGAATTAAAAGTACGGGTCCTTGGTATCGATATGGACCGCCGTCGTATTTCTCTTTCTTGCAAGGCCGATTCACAGACTGAAGGAGTTACGGGAACTGGTGCAGGAGCTCCTCGCCGCGGAGGCGGAGGAGGTCAAAGACCTCAGCCTCAAATGCAATCTGGTCCACAATTTAAGAATAATGCATTCTCGGGATTGAAAAACCTACAACTTAAAAAGTAATATTAAGGGGTCACTTTGGTGGCCTCATTTTTTTGTCACCCTATAGTTTAACTGGATAAAACGGGGACTTCCTAAGTCTCTGATCCTGGTTCAAGTCCGGGTGGGGTGGCCACTTAAAATGATTTTATTTTTTAACTTCGAAAATTCCCATCTTAGTACTCCCCACATTCCCTTGTGGAGCTTTGCCAGAAAGAGAACCTGGAACAGCAAGAAATAGTCTTGGGATCTGCCCTAAGAATTCATTCCAATTTCTATATTTGTAAGCGAGAAGAAACATCTTCCAATGAACGGAAAGATGAGGCAGGGCCTTAGGCTGAGCGATTAAATGGGCCTCTTCTAACAGAGACATGGCCTTTTCATAATTCAATAATTTAGTAGCTTCAAATTCTTTTAGTTTTATTTCTAGTTCAAGCATCTCTACCACCTCTAGAAAAATCCTAACTTATTTTTTCTTTTTTTTCTTATTGTTTTTAAAGCCTGGATGATTTTTTGCGACAACTACTTTTTGTCTTTTAGAATGATCAAGGAATGCAGCTTTCTCCTGACTCTGCCCGGGAGTAGGGGCCTTCTTTGAAATAATAGGTCCACCCTGAAGCCAGGGTCCGGGAGCTTCTTTTGTACCTTTGAAACTTTCAGAAGGAATAACCAAACGGATTAATTTTTGAATTTGCTCCAGTATCGGTTTTTCGCTCTCATCACAAAACGATATGGCCTGTCCCTTCTCACCTGCCCTCCCGGTTCTTCCAATCCGGTGAACATAGTTTTGGGCTTCCATAGGAAACTCAAAATTGATGACATGACTGATTCCCGGAACATCTAGTCCACGGGCCGCAATGTCGGTGGCAATGAGAATTCTAAGTCCCCCATCTTTAAAATGACGAAGGGCCTGTTCACGGTCTTTTTGATTTTTATCACCGTGAAAAACTCCTGAGGCCAGACGATTAAAGCGAAGATACTCTTTAACTTTATCGGCCATTTCTTTGGTCTTAGTGAAAACTACGACTAGATCGCGCTTCTCTTCTTTTAAGATCTTTTTTAAGAGTTGAAACTTATCAATGCTTTTACAAAAATAAACTTTCTGCTCAATTTTTGTAACAACAGAGTTGGTAGGGTTGACCTCAACACGTTTAGGATCGACCAGGAGTTTTGCTGCTAAGTCGTTTACGTTTTTTGCCATGGTAGCAGAGAAGAACAAGTTCTGCTTTTTAAGAGGCAAATATGAATTGATTTCATCAATATCATCTTTAAATCCCATATCAAGCATACGATCTGCTTCATCGAGTACCAGGGTTTCAACATTTTTCAGTTGAACCTTTCGCTGTTTAATCAGATCCAGAAGACGACCAGGGGTCGCCACCAGGATTTGAACCCCAGCTCTCAGATTAGTCTCTTGTTCTTTCTGATCGACTCCTCCATAAAGAGCAAAACTAGAAATCCCTAGTCCTTCACCATACTGATCAAAGCTGGTTTGAATTTGTGTGGCCAATTCTCTGGTAGGAACCAAAACCAAAGTTCGTATGCCTTTACCTTCAGTAGAGTTCAATTTTTGAAGCAATGGAAGGCAGAAGGCCCCAGATTTACCAGTTCCCGTTTGTGCCAGGGCCATAAGGTCATATCCCTCTAAAATGAGTGGAATCGCCCCGCTTTGAATTTTAGTGGGACGTTCGTAACCTAGCTTCTTTAAATTTTTAAGGAGCGGTTCAATCAATAATAGAGAAGAGAATGTAGACATGGCCTCAAGATCAATCGCGAGTGGTCAGAAGTCAAGATTTAGTTGTCATCCAAGGTTTTCAGGGCTTCTTCCAAAGAGTTTCTTAGCTCTTTTTCACGAATGATTCCTTTCTCTAACAGCATGGCCTTCAGATCTTTGTTTAATCCTACCAGATAAAGTTTTTTGGTCTTTCTCACTTCTTGTTGTAACAGGGCCAAATCCCGGGTTGCTGCCAGTTCAACATTAGTTACATCCTTAAAATGGATTAAGATATGTTTAGCAGCATCTTTCGAGATGTCTTCCAAAGACTTAAAGAGAGCGTCTTTAGCGGCCCTACCAATCTTTCCCTTCAAGGAAAGAATCATTAAGTTGTTGCTTGAAATGCATTTATATTCGAAGTCCATATTTTTTCCTCGGCAGCATTGTTTCACACTCCGGGAAAAATTCATAGACTGGCCATAACTAAATGAAATACTTGAGTTTCAACTTAACGCATTTAAGTCCAGATGGAATGAATGTGGCCCATTTTTTTGGCAATTAGCTCTCTTGAACGGGTAAAGCCTTGGAAGCTCTTGCTCCTAATTCTTTAAGATTTTCCATACGATTTGCAAGGCTTCCCTTACCGCTTAGAATTCTTGAGCGAAGGTCATCAAAAGAATGCCCTACCTTTCTGATTTGCCCTTGCATGTGATCGAGTTCTTCTGCCACTCCGACAAACTTGTCGTAAAGAAGGCCAGCTTGACGAGCAATCTCTATTGCATTCTTGGTTTGTCTTTCTTGCTTCCAGATACTCGCAACAGTTCTAAGAGTAGCAAGCAGAGTTGATGGCCCAACCAGCATAATATTTTTTTCCCATGCATGTGAGAAAAGTTCATTATCTTTTTGCATGGCCAGCATGAAGGCGCCTTCAATAGGAACAAAGAGCATGACATAATCGGGAGTCGATAGCTTATCCAGCATATGATAATTCTTGGAAGACAGACCTTTGATGTGAGCATACAAAGAGTCCAGAAAATGAGAAAGATCTTCTTCTTGGCCTTCGTTCACATATCTTTCATAGGCCACAAGGCTTACTTTAGAATCAACGATGAGATGTTTGTTCTCCGGAAGATTAATAATCACATCCGGTTGTTGAGTGCGACCTTCTTCATCTTTGAGACCCATCTCTTTGCCCTGAAGAATGAATTCCTCACCGGCACGAAGTCCTGATGATTCTAATAATTTTTCAAGAATCATCTCCCCCCAATTACCCTGCATCTTCACATCACCTTTTAAAGCACGGGTGAGGTTCTCAGTTTCACTGCTCATTTTTTGACCGGTGAGAATGATTCTTTCTATTTCCGAATGAAGCTTAATTCTGTCTTTGGTATCTGTCAGATGCATCTCTTCTACCTTACGTTGAAAATCAGTCATCTTATCTTTAAAGGGATTAAGAAGCAGTTCCATTCCTCGAAGAGAATCCTCTCTAAAACGTTTGGACTTTTCTTCAAATATTTCCTGAGAAAGAGATTTTAATCTTAGTTCAAGCTTCTCAGAGGCTTCCAGATGGACCTTGTCCTGAATGGACAGTTTTTCTTTCAGAATGCCTAACTCAAGGAGCATTTTTTGGGACCGAAAATGATAGATGGCCAAACCTAAAATGAGACCACCGATTGCTGCCAGAATGCCTGAAACCATTATGTAACTCCTTGATAACTAATTATTTCTTTTTTTTCACCGTCCCACAAGGTTTCACTCAGGATTAGTCAGCATGTAACCGATAAAAGCACTATGAAATTTGCTTTCTTTCTATTCTTAATGACACTGCTTCCTGAAGCCTTTGCCCAGAGAGTGCAAAAAGCTTCATGTACCGATATTGATGTCAGGGAGGTAAATCCTGCGATTAAAAATAATAGTCGGCTTAAGGCACATTTCCAGACTCCCAGGAATCAGGATTCCATCGGGTGGTGCTACGCTTTTACCAGCGCAGATCTCATGAGTGTTAAACTGGGTGTTCCTGTTTCCGGCATGCATATTAGTACCATCTACAACAATCACATTCTCAACACACCTTCACTGCAAAAAGAAACTGATGAGGATAGAAACAGAAATCCTCAAAACTTTGCCTTTACTGATGTTTATGAAAGCGGAAGAGTTCAGGACGCGATTAAAGAAACCGTTTCTAAAGGCCGTATTTGCACTGAGAAGGGTCTTCCTTTTGACGAGACTCACCCCAACCAGGTCCACGATCTGGTAAAGGCCCTGGAAGAATTAAAGCCTCAGGTGATTCTGAGTAACATGGACCGGGCAACCATTTGCCGGGAAATCAGCAGCATTGTTACCCCCTTTGTGGTCAGCGGTCAAAACATGACGGCCATTGCTGATTCCTTCGTAAAAGATAATTTAAATAAGACCATGACTCTTTTTGCGGATAATGCCTGTAAAGAATGGGTCAACAACATACCTGATATGGAAGTCAAAGTGGTCAGGAAGTCTACTGATCTGGAAGCTTTCATGAAAGAGGTAAACTTTAACATAGTCAAAGGGCGTCTCCAGACAGTTGATTATGACGTTAAACCCTTTACTGGTAGTGAGGGATTTCATTCCAGTATCATTCTGGGGAGACGTTGGAATAATGGCCGCTGTGAATACAATATTAGAAACAGCTGGGGCAAAAGCTGTGCTTCCTATGTGGCAGGCACTGATTGCAACAGAGAACAAGGTACATTTTGGGTAAGTGATGAACAACTATTTCAAGCTAGCGACAATATTCGTTATATTCCAAAGTAATGTTTCCCTGGCCTGTGAAAAGGCCATACTGGAGCATCAAGGGAAAAAGATTGAGCTTTGTCACGACAAAGTCCAGGATCTTTATCTTTCAAAAAGCTGCCCCTCTCTCAAGGAATGTTTCTTTGATAAAAAAATCACTCTCCAGTTTAATCCCAATCAGAGCCCGGGCTTCTCTCTTTGCTATCAGTTGGGTGGAGATGCCTTCTTCGGAATCGTTCGTGGAGTGAAGGATAAGATCCCCTTTTGTTCCAAGAATGGGCATTATGCAGATCAGGAAAGCCTTCTCCTACATTACCGCTCAAGTAAATGACAATTGATCGGAATGCTCGTTTCCTTTAGAATCAAAGCATGACGAAGAAAAAAAGTTCCCTGGAACTCACTGTTGGTGTCAATCAGGATCTTGCCCGCAAATTTCAGGAAGCGGCCCAAAAGAAAACTGACATTAAAGATTTCATTCAGGAATTCCTGGTGCAATTCCTTTCACCCGATACAAAAACCGCTTACATCAAAGACTTGAAATTCTTTTTTGATTTTTTGAAGTCCGGTGGAGTTTCAGTCGGGCATCCGGCCGAAATTCAAAGTTATCATTTCCAACTCTACCGTGATCACCTTCTGGAAAGAGGTTTATCCTCGGCCACCATAAACCGCCGACTGGTGTGCATAAGATCTTTCATGAAGTGGGCGATTGCTTCTAAACTGATTGATCATAATCCCCTTGATACAGTTAAACTTCCTAAAGTTCAGACTGAGTCCCCTACTGTGGCCTTCGATGACGATGAAGTTGTTCAGATGCTTAATGCCCCGGATCTTTCTACCCATAAAGGGAAGACTCATCGTCTCATCATGGTTTTACTCTTTCATTTAGGACTCAGAAGATCAGAGCTTACTAATCTTAAAATGCATCAGATGGTTTATGACCGAACCCATCACGTCCTGAGGATTCAGGGAAAAGGTGATAAGTTAAGGCTTATCCCGCTCAACGAAACAGTTTATGAAGAGATTCAAATCTATCTCGCCCATTTAAATGATAATGATATTTCTCTTGGTCCTGAGGACTTTCTGCTCCAGACGGAACTTAATACCCGTAATGTAAAGCCTATGGACGGCTCAACCATTTTCAGAGTCATCGGAAGGTACGCTAAGAAACTGGGAATCAACAAGTCTGTTTCCCCCCACTCTTGCCGGGCCACAGTGATTTCACATCTTCTTGATACTCAACATGCGGCAATCAGGGATGTGGCAACCTTTGCAGGTCACTCCAATATCACCACAACTGAGCGCTACGATAAAAGAAGAAAGAATCTCGATAAGAGTGCGGCCTACCAGGTAGACTTCTCTTTGAAAAAAGATGCTTAGGCTGACTTAAGGAAATTCTTTTGAAATTGATCACGAACCAGTTCTCGTGAAGTCTCAACAAAGCGCTGGATAGTTTTTATTCCCGAATTTTGACCGTCGATCACTTTTTGATAAGGAACAAAAAGAAAGACTTTTTTGTTCATGGAAAAATCAAAGCTCGACTGAACTGAAACATCGCCCATACGGCATAATATGGCATCGGAACTTTGGGCCGAATAAAGAAGATTATAAGAATAAGGCGCCAGATGCTTTCTTATATCTGTGACATTTGAAGCATCGGGAAGATTCAGCATTTGCGAGTTGATCATAATTCGAATCATTTCCTCTTGTGAGAACTTTTTCAGATAGACATCAGAATCCATTGAGAAAAGCATTCCATGAGATCCGAGTTGTTCTAATGAAACGAGTTGGCCTTCAGAAAATTGAGAACCATACTGAAAAAGCACTTTGCTTTTGAGCCTGATCCGAAAGTCTCTTCGAGGCAATTTTTCTTGCAGAAGATAAACCAATACAAAATCCCGATAGGTAGATTTATTGAAACACTCCGAGATAGACATGGCCTTATAGGGACCATTGCTAGAGAGAAATGAAACTTCTCTTGGTAAAAAAGGATCCATTACTTTTTGATTGAAAATATAGTTTTCATAAAGAGCATACATTGTGGTCTGCTCGATACTTTTACTTGATCTGATCCACACAGGAATTTGACTTAAACGTGAGAGAGCATTTTCTCGCAGCTTGAAGTCGTTCATGAGAATCTGGCCATTTTGAAGCTGCTTTTTAATGGCATCACATGTCTCATAAAAATCGGCCCAATGAAAAACCATCGCCCCATTATCACAAAGTGGAAATTCTTCACCCAAACTTTTCGCTAAGGGCGATTCATTTAAAAGATTAGATGAAAAAAGCTGGGTCACGGTCTGATTGCCCATCGAAGTCCTCTCTATGAAAAGAACATTATCTTAACCTATCTCGGTCTTATGAAGGGAAATATGTACTAAATTATCCCAATGAACGGACTATTTGGACAAATGATTGATTTTCTTTTCTAAAGTAGGAAAAAGAAAAATAACTAAAAATTAGTGAGATTCCGAATGGTATTATCAAGCTTATAACCATGTGGCCTAGATCCAATTGCACAGGTAGCTGTCTTTCCACGAAAATGTCTGGCATCAATGTGTGACCAAATTTCTCGAGAAGAAGTAAGGCCATGTAACCACATAAACCGCCTACTAAAACTGTCAGTCCGGAGAGGATTAAAGTAAATTTAAAACATAGACCAATGAGCTTTTTTTGAGACATTCCGAGAATCCAGAAACTCATTAAATCCCGGCGTATTTTAGAATAAAAGATAAGTAGCCCTGAAGTAATCGCAATCGCTACAAGTAAACTCATACTAATGAATAGAAATAACATGACTTTAGTTTCAAGATTAAGAGACCACACTAAAGCCTCATTCATCTCTTCCCACGATATAATTCTTTTTGGGATGACTGTATCGAAAGACTTTAGCTGATTTAATAACGATTCTGGAATTTCCCCGAATAATCGTATCTGATTTACTCCAGGATTCCTGAGAAGATTTTGGACTAAACCTAGTCTTCCCCAGATCTCAAAATCATCTACTTCTACTAGCTCTGTATAAAGATAATCCGAAAGTGTTTCATTGGTAAAGCGCGGTACCTCACCCATTAATGAATCTGTCACACCTGGTGCAATAACTTGGACTTCATCTAAAAACTGGAGTTTAATTTTACTGGAAAGATCACTTCCCATGACCAGACCGCTAAAATCTTTATTGGCCAGAAATGCAGGTCTTTCATCATCTAAATCAATTCCATGAAGCTTGGCCGGGGCCACAAAATTTCGGTGCTTAAGCATCACTTCCACTTCAAGTTCCGAATAAAAAGGAATAGCATTTTTTCGAAGAACTTCTTTTAATTCCTCCAGAGATTCACTCGTCACCTGATCAAAAATAATCAAATGAGTTCCATGAATGCTCTTTGAGCGACCGACAAGTCCTGCTTGTAGACCTCCCATAATTCCCTGAATCACCATCAGACTGAAGGCAGAAAGGAAAAGACCCGTCACAGCTATGAATAATAGCCGTTGACGAGTCTTCGCTCTTAAAATGTAGGTAAAGAAATAACTAAAAAAGGGCCAGGTTCTCAAAGGTCGTAAAACTTTTTCTTATCGTTAATCATCATGGATAAGAAAGGCGCCATTTGATATCGGTCGGCGTTTACTTCTTTAGCAAAGTTATTAAGGCGTTCTGCTATCTGGTCTAAACCTTCCTGATCGGCCCACTTACAAAGGCCACCGCGGAACGGAGGGAAGCCAGTTCCATAAATCATTCCGATATCAACCGTTTCGGCCTTATCCACAATTTTGTCAGCAAAAATATAGGCGGCTTCATTAACCATTGGCAAGAAAAGACGCATTTGAATTTCCATTTCATCTTTACGGACTTTTTTCTGGGGAAGAAGTTTTGCTATCTCAAGATTTTTCTCGATAACTTTTCCCTTATCATCGTAGAGGTAGAAACCTTTATTATTTTTCTTGCCTAAAAGTTTGGCCTCAAGAAGTTTTGAAGCCAGTTCACTTGGAGTGGCCCTCTCTCCAAGACCATCATGCATGATTTTTCCAACTTTCACACATACATCCAAACCGATTTCATCCATCAACCGGCAAGGCCCCATGGGCATACCAAAATTGAGAGCGGCATCGTCCAAGGCTTCAATAGAGACACCCTCTTCCAGAAGATAGGCGGCTTCGTTTAAGTAAGGGGCCAGAATTCTATTTACAAGAAATCCTGGGCCATCCTTAACCACAATAGGTGTTTTCTTAACATCCAGAACCCATTTAACCAAAGTATCAATTGTTTCTTTGGTCGCTCTTTCATGGGTAATAATTTCGACAAGAGGCATTTTATTAACAGGGTTAAAGAAATGAAGTCCAGCAAAACGACCAGGATTTTTCAAGGACTTACTCATCTCTTCAACAGATAAAGATGATGTGTTGCTGGTAAGTAAACAGTCATCCTTTACATAATCTTCAATCTCAGCAAAAACTTTTTTCTTAATATCCATATTCTCAACTACTGCTTCCACTACCAAATCAACAGATTTGAAACCTTCGAAGTTTAGTGTTGGATCAATGGAGCGCATTTTCCGATTGAAGTCATCATTACTCATACGCTTTCTTTTAACGAGTGCTGAAAAATTCTGGGAAGCTTGTTTTAGACCTAATTCCAGGGCTTCAGGAGTCAAATCTTTCATTAAAGGAGCTTGATTGTTCTGTGCAAAGAGCCATGCAATACCACCGCCCATAACACCTGCTCCAAGAACCGCCCCTTTTCTAACAGTGGGGAGTTTGTCTTTATTCTCAAGCTTCTTGGAATTATCTGTTAGAAAGAAAATATGCTGAAGGTTTTTACTCTGAGAACTTTGAGATAACTCAGCAAATGCTTCGGCTTCTAGAGAAAGATAATCGGCACGATTTTTCGTCGCTCCACTCTCCAGAACTTCTAAAATTTTCAGAGGGGCCGGATAAAATCCCTTAGATGTTTCAAGAACTTTTTCTCGCGCCTTTTGAAAGATAATTTTTCTTGTAAGAAAGTTATCTACGATTTGTTTTTCAACTTCTTCTTTCATGCTTCTCTTCTTACCAGTCTTTTTTTCAAGGAGATAAGTTTTAGCAAGCTCTTTCATTCGCTCAGTTGGAAGCATGGCATCCGCGAGACCTAGTTGAAGTGTTTTTCTTCCCTTAATCTGTCGGCCGGTAAGAATCATATCAAGCGCAGTCGTAAGACCAACTTTCTTAGGAAGCCGGTAAGTTCCACCAAAACCTGGAAGGACACCCAACATTACTTCAGGAAGACCTAGAGCAGTCTTAGAATTATCTGAGACAAAAATCTTTTTACAGGCGAGTGATAATTCCAGTCCTCCACCGAGACATACCCCATCAACCAGGGCGGCTGTGGGCATTTTAAGATCTTCTAGACCGTTAAAAATACTATGAGCTTCATCAAGTGCCCGGAGTGCCTCAGCTTCTGATTTTAATTCGTTAATAACTGAAATATCCATTCCTGCCAGAAAGACTCCTGGCTTATGTGAAAAGAAGATTAAACCTTTAACGGCCTTCTTATTATCAAGTGCCTTTGCTTCAGCAATCGCAGCTTTTAATTCTTCCAATGTTTCACGGGTCAATGTGGTCATGGACTTTTTTTCATACTTTCCAAATCCAACCCAAAGTAATTCATCTTTTGTTTCAACAGTAAGATTTTGATAGCTCATAGGAACTCCGCTTAAACTTTAAGGTTCTCAATTACAACTGCACCGCCTTGTCCGCCACCGATGCATAATGTGGCAAGACCATATCTTTGACGACGACGTTTTAATTCATGGGCAAGTGTGACCACCAAACGCGATCCGGTAGAACCAACTGGATGTCCTAATGCAATCCCACCACCGTTGACGTTAAGTTTTTCCAGAGGAATTTCACCTACCACTTCGTCGATTCCCCATTTAGAAGAAAGCGATTTATCTTTCATAACTTTCATACAGCCAATAACTTGAGAGGCGAAAGCTTCATTAAGTTCAACCAGATCCATTTGATCCATCGTAAACCCTGTGCGTTTAAGGACTCCATGAGTGGCAAGAACTGGACCGAGTCCCATTCTCTCAGGCTCAAGTCCATGGAAGTGATAATCCACTAAACGGGCCATTGGATCTAGGTTATATTTTTTTACAGCTTCTTCAGAGGCAAGGAGCCACATAGAACCGCCATCTGTGATAGGACAAGAATTACCAACAGTGACGGTACCCGTTTCTTTTTCAAAATAAGGCTTTAATTTACCAAGGCCTTCAACTGTTGAATTGGCACGGAAGCCCATATCATCGGCAATCATTTTATCGAGTTTGGCCCCAGCTGTGATAGGAAGAATTTCTTCACGAAATTTACCTTCTTTAGTGGCGGCCGCTGTCTTGTGGTGAGAAAGATTGGCAAACTCATCCTGCTCCAGACGAGAAATCCCGAGTTCACGAGCTAGAGTTTCTGCCGTTTGTCCCATATTTTTGCCGCAGAAAGGATCTGTGAGCCCTTGCTCGATAGCAATAACCGGCGCCAGAAAATGAGGTCGAAAAGAAGAGATGATTTTTAATTTTTGAGCGGGAGATTTGGCCCCCATGAGAGCAATGAAGAAGTCTGTCATGTGCTTATTATAAATTAGCGGCATTTGAGACATGTTTTCAACTCCACCCGCAAAGATCAAATTACTTCTGCCAGAGGCAATTTTATCATAGGCCTGAGAAAGAGCTTCCATTCCTGAAGCACAATTCCGGTGAACAGAGTAACCGGAAGTTTTTTTATTAAGACCTGCTTCCAGAGCAATAACTCTTCCAATATTTGGATATTTCGCTGGAGTTCCAGTGTTACCAACAATCACTTCATCGATTTGATCTAAAGGTAGCGCATACTTATCTACCAAGTGGCGAATAAGGTAATGACCTAAAAAAGGGGCCGCAATTTCTTTTAATTCAGTTCCAGCTTTAACTTGAGGCGTACGCTTACCATTAACGAGATAAACCGGTTTCATTTTGAAGTCCTTTTCATTGGGAAAATCTAGTTTAAACTGCCCTTATTCTAAATCATCCATGAGCAATGATTAAGACAAAAGCAATTTACTCAACTTAAATATTTAAGAGGGATGCGCCAAAATAAAAAAGCCCCGGATGGACCAGGGCTTTTTTCGAGGAGAAATCGGTGGAGTAGTACTTTAGAAAATAATAACTGCACCTGCAAAAATTGAAAGAGCGTTTGAGTTGATGATTTCTTCACCAAGATCGCGAAGTCTCGCTTGATCCGGAGAAGAACCGCCATTTTTAGCTGACTTCGAAGACAAGCTGTCTCCAAGACCAGTCGAGTAAGCAGCTTCTAAGTTAATCCCAAAACCAGACGTGATCATAATCTCTGAACCAAGCAAGACCTGACCAGACACATAACTAGTGTTGTATTCTTCCTTACCGTAAGAATAAGCATACATTGGGTCATAACCAGAATTATTGTCATTATACTTTAAGCTGGCACGGTTATAACCTAATCCTGCTCCAAGATAAGGACGAAATCTTTCACTATTAGTAATAAAAAATTTCCCGTAAATATCAGCGCCCATGTTGCGGTACTGGATTTCACGGCCCTTCATACCAAACATATTGTTGTAATTGTTATTCATGTAGAAGCCGTTATTGCCGTAATCGTCAGTTTTAAGTTGAGCGAAATTAAAGCCAATACCTACGCTAAAACGTGAATTAATGTTCGATTCAAGTCGAATACCAGTTGAGATCTCAGCTTCAAGCTGCTCAAGCTCACCGTTATACGAAGTTCCTCCCACAAAAGGAAGAAACTTAATTTGCTCGAAGCTGCCGCTACTTACCGGAGAAACTTCAGCTGTAGAAACAACCGGAGCCGCTTGTTGAACCTGAATCTGTTGTTCAACTTCTACTTTTTTATTCTTCTTATATTTGTTTTTAAAAGGATCACATTCAGAAGCATCAGATTCTTCCATTATACAACGAAGTTTTTTCTGATTATCTTCATACTTCTGATTGAAATCTTTAATCGCTTGAGTCGATTCGATTTTTTGATCGATGTACTCTTCCTGACTATCAATAAGCTTTTCAGTTTGATTAGTAAGTTTGCCAAGGTCTTTGGCCTTTTCTTTATTGAGCTGAGTACCCATCTTCTGCTTATTAAGCTCAGATCGGATCTGTTCAAGCTCACCGTCAGTCACTTGCTTTTCAGCAAGGTAACCATCAACGTTAATCGGGTCAGAGTTTAAAATCTGTTCACCGGACTGGGCATAGGCAGTGGCAAAACTTAAAGATAGTGCCAAAACCAAAAGGTTTGTTTTTTTCATACACTCCTCCTCGAAAGGAAATGATAATATGCGTCAACAATAAACGATTATTCGATTTGCCGAAACAGAAACGGCCCGAGGAGGTAAAACTTACACAAAGTGTCAAAACTATCGACGAATAAGGATAGGAAAGGTCCGATAACGACCTGTAGGGTCTTGATTTAACTGTGTTTTGAACTGATTTATAGGTCCACCAATAAGCCCCTGAGGGTTACTTATGACGTATTCATCCATCTTTTTAAAGAAGGTAATCCCCAGAGAAGCGCAAACCAGTATTAATAAGAGGTACTCAACCGCCGTCTGCCCATGTTCAGATTTTATCAAAAAACAAATCATGCCCTTATTATAGCCTAGTTTTCTTCAATTCCATAAGAGAGGGATAAAAATCCCAGAGTGTGGTAGCGGAAGGCTCCCCAATACTCAAACCCTTGAATTAATTGACTTTTCTCTAGTATCCTCAAAGGAAGGCGCTCTAAAACAGCCTGATGGCGCTTTCGAGAAGGTTTGATGCTCCGTAAATCTAAAGTTGCTCCCTCTATAGAACTAGGCACCACTGGCCCGTGACCAAAGGGAAGATTCGCCTCATCCTTCTTAAAGGATTCATTTAGCTCTTTCTCATAAAATGAGGGCTTAGAACCAGGAAGCTCAGGATAGGGCCAGTGATAGAAAGAGAATTCAGATCCCTCTGCTAAAACCCTATAAGGTCTTTCTGAACCTAAGAGTTCGGAGTCTGTCATATAAGATAATTTAGTCGGAGGGAAAGAGGCCATCAATCGCTTTTGAGGAATAACTTTTGTTTTACGAAAAATTCCAAATGGAGAATCTAAATGAAAAGGAACATCCTCCGGTAGGTGAGAAAAAAATAAAACTCTATCACCAGAAATCACCCCTTCAAAACTTGCGAGTAATAGATTTTCAAATTTATTTTCATGAATTTGCCAAAATTGGACAGAGCTTTCTTTGTAATCGCCGCCTAATAAGGAGAGCCTGCGCTTTAGCTGAGTTGAGAGAAAAAAATCATTCAATCGATGAATGGGAGACAATGATCTAAAAAAGTAAAAAGGAAGTTCTGAAGCGGAAAGACCAATTTTTAATCTATCCTCTGAGGATAATCCTAAGAGATGCAGAAGACCTGCAAACTTTAATGTTTTTGAATGTTGGTACTCTAGATTTAAAAAGTCTCCAAAACGGTGATAAATAGTTTTAAGCCACTTAGGTCCCTGGAGTTCAAAACTTTGTCCTTTAGGTCTCATGCTGGTTTCGAAGCACTGAAGTTCATATCGAGACAATTCTTTAAAAAAGTTCCGGTTGAATTCCTCATCGTCCACAGCATAGACCTGATCAAGATCAGTCTCATCCAGGAGTTCAGGAAATTTTCTAAGTAATTCTTTAATATTATCCAAGGGAGATCTTCCCAAATGAAGACGCTTTTTCTCAGTGACAAGATCAATTTGTGCTTCAACCAGGAACTGTCTTAGATCCACCAATTCGGGAATCTCATACTTGTGCCCAAGACGGATAAGAGATTGAATTTCCAATTCCGATAAATAGAGTCCTGGGTAACTATCAACCTGAAAGCGTTTGTCATCTATAAGCAGGACAGTATTGTTCCTACTGAGAGAAATGATTCCTCTTATGAGAGAGAGAAGTCCCACGCCAATAATAATTTCCTGATATCTATTTTTTAACATGAGGCCACAAACTCCCTAAATTGAGCATAGTCGCTAACCAATGAGGCTATTTTATCACGATCTTCCTGAATTTTAGGTTCATTCAACCATGAAAGAAACTGTTCTGGAGTATTAACCTCGGAAATCCTCCCCCACTCTTCTGCAATATCGTATTCTGTAGAGCGATGATGAAAAGGGCCGCAGGAGATTCTTAAAGATCCGCTTATCAGTGGCTCAAGCACAGAGTGAATGCTCCCCTCAAAACCTCCACCAACGTAAGCAAAATCAAAGTCGCTATAAAGCTCACAAAGAATACCTTTTTTATTAATCAGCAGTGTATTGGCCGCTCTAAATTCTTCTGAATGCTCATTTAATTCAAAGTATTCTCGGCCCATTAAGTCCAGATACTCACGGAAGAGCGCCATTACCTCTTCATTTAGATTATGAGGAACAATCACGACCAAAGTGTCTTTGGGAATAGATTTTAATAGGAAAAGGTCACTAGGCCAGGCATTACCTAAGATGAGCTTCTGATCTTTTTTGTATAAGGACAAGTGAGAAGAAAATTCATGATAAAGAGGAAATAACTCTTTAAATTTCTCTTCTTTCTTTAGAATTCGGCGGCGAATCTGTTCAACCCGAAAATCAAAAAAGTGACCTGGAAAATTTAAACTTTCCCCAACTTCTGAATCCTTTTCCCCTGAGTAAACCACAACATCAGCAAACTTAAGAAAAAGCTTTTTCCAAAAGGATGGTTTTTTATTTCGAGATCTTTCTTTTTTAAAAGTAAACCAAACCAAGCGCAATTTATTTCCCTTCTTCATTCCCCATAAAAGAAATTCAGGAAAGAGATCATAACGAACCATGACAAGAGTTTTAGCTGTTACCCAATGAGTGAATGAACGCCTTTCAATAAAAGGGAATAAGCGCAAAAGCGGATAGCGAAAATAACGAAGTTGCTCAGGGTAGCGGGCCCCTAATTTCATAATGGTCTTTTCTACACTTGGCGAAAAGAAAACCAATTCAACTTTTTTCCCGGCCCCAAGGAGGTCATCAATAAGCGGAGCCACTTGCTGAAACTCTCCCTCAGAGGAAACTTCAAAACAAATATCGGCCACGATGTTGTAGTCTTTAAAAGATTGGGCCCTGGCCTCAAACTTATTTTTTTTCTCAAATCGGATGCGGGAAGCAATTTTACTATTTACTGAAAGAACAAGGGTCAGAATTTTTAAAAGAGGGAAATAGAGAAACCAGAACAAAAGGAAAAGTAGTAATCTCATGAATTCCCCAAAAGCTTTGAAGCGGCATTAAAAACCTCATTAACAGAAATTTCTTCCATGCAGTAGAGTCTGTCTCTATAGCAAGGAGTTTTGCCCGTGGTGGAACAAGGCTTGCAGAACATTTCTTTGGAAATATATTGGGATTTTGAACCATGAGGAGCAAAACCAAAGCGAGGATCTGTTGGCCCAAAAAGTGTCACACAAGGAACCCCATAAGCTTCAGCGATGTGATTCATTCCAGAGTCATTTCCAATACACCCTTGAGCATTGGCCAAAACACTCATGCTTTCTTTCAGAGAGGTTTTTCCTTGAAGATTATGAAAGTGGTCGGATTCAATTTCGTTGAAAGCTTCACAGAACTTATCATCCGGGCCTGCCAGCACCACCACATGGAGGGTGGTTTCATTTAAAATCTTTTTCCCTAAGTCCATAAACCGCTCTACTGGCCAACGTTTATTTGAGAAGGAAGCAGATGGGGCCAGAACGATGTAAGGTCCTGGTAACGGATAAACCGGAAGTGATGCCAAAGAAGTAAGCTCTTCATTGGGACCTTTCCGATAGTCCACAGTTCGACGCTTACTCCGGGTATCTCCGAAGATTCCCTCAAAGTCTTTGAGGATTCTTTCTACTTGAGGCTCAAGTCCGAAGAGTTTTTTATCAAAGAGCCTTTTAAGCCTAACACTTTTAATTTTGGTTAAAAGAAAGCGCTCCCACCGCCGCTTGTCCACGGTAAGGGAAGGTATGGTCCAATAAGATAATTTCAACCGAAACGATCTTAGAGTTGCGTGCAGATCCAATATAAGATCAATTGGTGTTTTCTCATGGAGCTCATCAATTTTCTTAATGAGATCTTTCCAGGTCTCCCCTCCACGGCGATCAAAACTAATCACTGATTTAACTTCAGGATGGGTATCGATGAGAGATGAAAATTCTTTCGATGTAACAAATGAGAACGTGGCTTCTTCCCCTAATAGAGAACGAAGCCAATTAATAGTTGCTGTTTGGAGAACCACGTCCCCCATACTGGAGAAGCGGACTAAAAGGATGTGCATCCAAAAAGTATAGGACTTTTGTTATTTCAGAGCAAGTTCCCCGTTCATGAGATCATCAATGATTTGAGCGATAATTTTAATCTGAGCACCATTTTTTGTGTGAAATTCGTAGGAAGAATAACCCCACCAGTCCCAACAGCCATGAGGATTGCCAATCATAGGATCTCTTCTCGTTTGCGGATAAAGAATGATGATATTATTGGCCTCGGCCCAATGATTAAATCCAGTCTGAGTCGCGTAAGTCGTTCCAATATCATCTTGGGTCTGTTTACATCCGTGAAAGGCCACATGAATCTTACATTTTTGCTTTCCTGTAAGAGAACAATGAGATGGGAAATAAATAAGTCCATTATTATGGAGTGAGAGACGTAGACTACCTGGCCATTTGAAATACGCCGTTTGATCAAAAGAAAAGAGCCTGTTGTCTCGGGCCTGAGTCTTAGGTTTAAGTTTTCCATAGAGATGATTCAGAATTTCTCCTGCTCCATCCCTTTTACAGTTTGAAATAAAAGGGCTTCGGCGGGGCGAATGACAATCATTACCGTAATTTTCAGTCGGAAAAGCATGCCCTATCTCCAATTTGTTTTCCAGAATGATCCGACGATCAGATACTCCTAACCTTTTATAAAATGCAACAGTCACATCACCAATACGAGGATCCACGACTTCATCTAAAGTACCGGCCAGGACATAGACTTTGGAATTCTTAACATTTTTAACCGGATCGATTTTTCCTAAGCGGGCCATCCGATCAGCGGCATCGAGAGAATCACGGACAGATGGAAGACCTAATTGAGTTTCCATACAAAGCTTTAAAGCATTCCAGACTAATCCACCTGAGCAATAATAAGGACCACCTGCTACCAAGGCCGCTCCTGAAACATTTGCTGAATGAGCAATATGAAATTGATGGGCCATATAAGCGCCGGAAGAAATGCCAGAGACAGTAATTTTTTGTGACCAAGATGATTGCGAAACTAAAAATACAATGAAGAATAGAAAACTTTTCATTTAGACCTATTGATAAATATTTCGAGACAGGCATCTAAAAAAGTATTCAGCTGATAACCCACCAGTTAATGTTCTTAAAGTTCCACGTGTATGATCATCAACTGATTTTTTAATAGTGAGTTGAAACATATCTTCACCATCACCAAGACGGGTGAAAACAAATGAATCATCTTCTTCTACCATCGTGGCCGGAAAAAGAATGGTTCGGGCAAGAGGAGAACTTTGAAAGCTCATGAAATATTCTTGATTATCTCTACAAACTGAAACTGAATATGTGCTCTGTTCTTTGCAGCTAACAATTTCGGCCACACCTCTTGGGCACATCCGAACGGCAAAACAATTAGTCGAAAAAAGGATAAGAAAAAATAGAATCTTTTTCATGGCCAATATTTAGCAAGCGGTGGCCTTCTTTGCAATGGCAGAGGGTAAAAATAGCACCTTCCAGATTGTCGAAAGGTGCCAAGACTAACTAATCAAATTTACAAGCTACGACCACATTCACACTATTCTTCGGTCCATTGAGATTGAGAATAGCATATTGTACAGATGCAACCTTGGCAGCTTTTCGAGTACAGAGACCTCCTGTACTCACCGTTCCCGAACCAACCGCACAAACCAGTGAACGAAATTCAGTGTTATTGTTTAGTATCACTGGTGTTACTTCGCAGTAATAAGGACCCGCTTCAAAAGAATTTTTTCCAGCATCCATTTTCTTAACTTTCCCCTGGGCACCATTGATATTTACTTGGTGAGTCCAGGTCAAGGCCATTGCTGGGAGCGTCGATAAAAGAAGAAACATACTCAAAAGAATTTTCATGAAGACTCCTTGATTTTAAATCTAAAAACCAAGCAGTGGCTTTATCATGAAAGCTTTTCTGATTCTGAGCACCTTAGGGGAGAATTTAGATTAGGGCCCATAAACGACACGATATAGAATACAAGTAAAAGTATGGCCTTCCCTAATTTCACAAAATCCCCCGGGTAAAATGATGCTCTAAGAATCGTTGCAAACTATTGAAAGAATATGGAAGTTCCAAGTTAATTTAATTATTTTTGGAATAAGGTCGTAGTAGAGAACCATGAAGCAGGCCTTAAACTATGGACGGATTACCTGGTCTTATGAGGATACACCCTCGTGGAATGAGGAACGTCCCACACCCCTCTTAAAATTCACTCCCATAAGAGTTCATGGGCAATTGAAGACTCCGGCCTTCAGCGACCGTATGGCCCTTCTAATTGTAAAACATCAAACATCATCCCGAATCACATTCCGAGAAGCTTACTTAAGATGGTGTCTGGAAGGACCCAATGACCGGGATTTGGGAGAGGGAAAAAGCTTTCTTCTGTGGCTTAAAAAAAACAATCAATCAATTGCCTGGGAAGCTAGGGATTATGAGTTCCATCCTTTCTTTACCGGAAAGGACGCTCCCACCCATGATCCGGGAGATGAGATGGCGCAGGATTTATCCTTTGCTGTAAGGCCAGTTGAAGTAGAAGGAAGAAAGGTAAAGCTCTATCTCCAAGATGAGGCCGTTCTCAATCTCATAAGTCTTCCCTATGGCGAAGATGTCGATTTCCTCACCTTGGTTATGACCTATGTTTCTCTTCGATTTAAATGGGAAGGTTGGCGTGCCCCAGCTCCGCCATTTCTGGAATGGGTCAAAGGCCAGGTCCTACGACCCACCTTCTTACCAGGGCAACTAGGATTTAATCCCTAGCTTAGAGGGCGCGTTCCAATTGAACAGGAACTTCAACATACTCCAATAACTGACATTCATGTCTTACTGAAACCGGAGCTCGTGGGGCTGAACGGTAACCACATACATAACGGTGGTTATAGTAATCACGACAATAAACGGGCACTCGAACATGACCTGATGGACGAGTCGTAATTGTTCTATATTTGTAGCGTGGAACAGTCATAAGAATATTAACCAGATCTTCGTTTTGGAATTCAGCTTTCACCGAAAGATTCTTGAAAGAGCATCCACGAGAGTCGTAGAAATCAACCGTTCCCTCAAGTGTGTAATCATCTTTAGCGATTAACTTAACTGACTGATCAATGGTGTGGGATAGTCTTCCATTCTCAAAAACAAATCGTTCTTGAGAATTAGAGCGGTAGGCCCCATCAATGAAAATAAAGTTAATTGGTTTCTCATGGTGATCACGATTTGAGCGATTCCAACGACCTGAAAGATCAGAAGCAGCTGCAATATTAGAGATAACCAGAAGGAGAGATGTAAAAATTATAGTTTTCATGACGGTTGTAAACCATACTCCTTCAAATTTGTCATGGGTATTTACAATTTCGCAGCACATTGTTACAAAGGGCCTATGAATAACACTAAGAATACCACTGTTTATATAAGTAACCTCAGCTATCGACGTGACCGTAATGGTCTTAAAAGTATCTTTGTAAATTTCGGTAGCATTAAGAATATCAAAATTGTTGTGGAGCCAGAAACCCAACAGTCGCGAGGCATGGCCTTTATTGAAATGGGTACTCCTGCAGAAGCGAAGAAAGCTATCGAAGAACTTAACAATAGAGTGATCGATGGAAGAACTGTAAAAGCTTCTTGGGCCATTCCACAGAAGAAAGCCTACGTTCCGGCAAGCATGACGGAAAAACCAGCTAAGGCACCTAAGAAAATCAACAAAGATTTAGACTTCACCGCAGTTCAATTAGCAAAGAAGGCCCGTAACGAAGCTCGTAGAAAGTCCAACCCCTTTCAGTATAAGGTTTCGACCAAGGGTTATCTTAAGTAGAATTCGAAACTACAATCGCCTTTACCTGAATAACATAATTCTGGTCCATAATTTGGAACTAAACCCTGGTTCCCATTATCAATAGCGAGATTAAATTTATCAGCTGTATCAAAATTATCATTAGCGCCTTGACCTGTGCCTTGTCCTGCGCACCCTTCAGTCCTACTGGTGTGACGTAGATTTCCTGTACATTTTCTCACATTGTAATCCCATGGGCCCATGTTCAAATCAGTAATGGGAGCACCACTATTGTAGGCCGGAGAAATAAACATGGCGTCTGTGGTTCCGTTATCAAGTGAGAACTGTTCAGGGTTTAAGGAGCCAGCCGTGTTAGGCAGGAATTTCTCACCCACGTGACCAGCTGGAGTATAAGTCGTAACCAAGAAGTTTACAGGAAGGGCAGCTGATGCAGAAGCACTGTTGGAATAAGCGACTAAAGTCCAGCCTCCGCCATTTGTCGTCATATCGCAATAGACATTCAATTTTCTGTGAGTGTAGCGGTGACTTGAAATAATATACTGGCCTGAAGGAGATCCAGGATTGTTAGCGAGAATGTCTTTGCATGAAGAATAATAGGGGCCATCGGATTTATTTTCGCGGATGAAGTACCAACCGTTTCCTGCTCCTGATCCGGTTGGGACCCCCCAGGACAGGGATGATCCTGTCCAATAGGATCCGTTATAATGCCCACTAGCTGAAGTTTCTCCTCCACCATTCATGCTTCCACTCCAGCAAGCATTGTACCAAAACGGAGTGTTCGCATAAGTCACTCCGCAGTTAACTGAATGGGTATCATTGTCAGCATCAAAGGCCGTCCACGCCATTCCACCATGATACAATAAACCTGGTTCAACTGCTCCTACGACATTCCTGTGGGATAAAATTTTAAGACGATACTTGTCGGCTGGATCAAAATTTTTAACAAGGAAAATGGTTGATAGATCAGTTGGTCTTTCATAATCCGCAGACCAATTGAATTTTAATTCAAAATCTGAGCTGCCGGTCATCTCGTCCCAATGTTTAAGACCAAGAAAATAATTAAATCTATCGAGAAGCTTCGTGCCATCTTCACTATAGAACATGGAAGTACATTTACCGGAAAAATCATTTAGTGCAGTCTTTGCAACTGAACAACGTGGAAGAGTATTAATGGAGTTGGCATAAGAAAGTGCTGTGACCGGTTTATTTGTTCCGGTTCTGGTGTTCGACCAGACAAGAGTCCAACCCCCACCATCCGAGGTCATGTCACAATAAGTAGGAAATGGTTCATTGGGACCTTTGGCCCCATCTGGATCAATTAAATAAATCCCATCCCCAGTAGAAAAGCCACTATCTAGGATGGCCTTACAAGAGCGCATGCTAGGAAGTGAGCGTACCCAAACTCTCGTTTCTTGAAACTTTTTTAGAGTAAGACCTAATCCTGAGTCGACACTTGTATTGGCCATACCATCAGCACAATAATCGTAGTTAGACCCAGAACATGTAGGAAGGCTTGATGTAATAAAAGAAGCCCGGGACGAGCAACCAGGCCAATAAGATCCTCCCACATAAATGCTGTCAGCAGTAACAGGGTTGACATTGACACAAGTATAGAAAACTCTCCATAAATTTCCATAGCCTTTAAAAAAATAATTACCAACTAGTTCAATATTCTCAGTTCCGTTAAAATCCGGAAATTTAACCCGAGGATGAGCAGCATCAGCTTGATTGATCACTTGTTGAAAATAAAGTGGGATAGTTTTATCCAGATACGCCGTCTTCCAGGTAGTATCAACAACGTTCACGTTGATATTCACTCCTTCCATTCTCATCTGATTGAAAGGGATTGAGTTAGAGCGAGAGTAAATTTCTGAAGCCGTATTATTGTAGCGCGCGTGACTTGGATAACCATGCCATACCTTCGTCCAACCTCCCCCTTGAGTGACCATATCGCAATCTACGGTAACAGCATTGCCTTCCGGGTAAATGGTGTAAGACCCACTTCCCTTGGATTTTCCAGTGAGAAGGATATCCATACAGTTTTTCGGGCGGTCAGTTTTAGTTCTTAGAAAATAACGGCCTTTAACAGTGAGGTCTCCAAAGTTAAATCCACCTACCCCACGAACCCGGGTGCTGTCAGATGCACCACTACTGTTATAGATCCAGTGACGTGGGTAATTTTCTACGTCTGATACATCTGTTTGGTCGGTAGTATTAGGATGACAATCTCCCCAACCTATTCCTACGTCTGCAACATCATAATTATTCATCTGGTCGAACCAGTAATTAGCGCCTTTACTACTCCTAAATCGGAACATTCCGGCCCCTGGAAGAGTTTTACAGGCCCCGTTTATTGGAACAGAACTAATGTTGAGAAATTTTTTGGTATCTTCCGGATTTTGAAATTCGACAATTGAAAAATCTGTTGCGGCCCAATTCGTGATATCACGGGCAAGAACCTCTGTGGCAGAGAAGTAATTGAAGTTAAGCATGCCGTTGGTATTTACATCAGTAAGGTTTGTGGCCCCCATGCTGATTCCAGAAAAGCTCGCTTTATGTTCGTTGTAGGACTTTTTAACCGTCATGGTCGCGGCAGAAGCATTGGCATAGAAAAGGGTCCAGCCTCCGCCGTCTAGCTCCATATCACAGTATGTCGTCACAGGATTCTTTTGATCAGGATAAATCGTGTAAATCCCACTCCCTTTACTCTCACCCATTTCTAGAATGTGCTGGCAGCTCATAGGATAAAGACCACCGTCATGAACGTAGAGTTGAACTTCTTGAACAATATCCTGAGTTGCCGTTGCGGGACCTGGGATGCCAGCTCCTAGATGATAGTCAACTAACGAACCTACGGCATACCACCAGTTATTATGAAGGACTGAGCCATCTAAATATGACCAATCATTATTCTTAATCCCATTAGAGCGGTTACCTAACTCCAGTCCTGCCCAGTAACGTCCATTTGCATCGATAGTTATTCCTCGATAACCTAAAACATCAGTATCGTAAGTAGGATTAGTCATTTGTGACCAGACGTTTCGAGTGCCGTTTTCTGGATAATGAAGTCTAAAAGTAAAACGATTATCGCTTTCAAAATAATCGAGGAGATTTAAAATGGAATATTTATTATTATTAGGGTCTACTTGGTTGGAGTTGGCCGCGGCAGCGTGAGTTCCGAAAAATCCTCCCGCAGTGTTATGACGGAAGACTCTCGTCCAGCCTCCACCATCAGAGGTCATGTCACAGTAAAGATTTAACGATGGAGCTGGCCCCGCACCATCAATATCTAATGAGTAAACACCGCTGGCAGCACTTCCCATCTTCTTCATGTTGGAGCATGAGGCACTGCAATCCCTGACGACTAATTCACTTGGATAATTAACATAGAAATTCATCCATTCGGGATTGGTTTTTGTGGCTACAAATTGTGGGCGTGCTCCTGTATTCCAGACTTTTTTACAAACACCATGGGCCACAATTGTTTTTAGTTCGTCAGGCAAGACTTGAAAACCTGTATCAACGGTATTGATGGCCAGGAGTGGCCTTGAAAATAGGAAAGCTATAAGGGACAACCATACTACTTTCATTTTTTCTTCATTTCTAGGATTGATCTTCTTAACTCTTCCATGTCTTTTGCATGCTGGACCTTGATGGCATCAACTTCATTTTGAAGTTTGTGGTTCTGTTCTTCCAAAGATGCAATTTTACGCTCTAGTATTTTTCTTTCTTCGCTTTCTTTTTTAGAATAATTGAAAAGCTCTTTAATACTCTCAACCAGTAAGGCGGTGATGTTACCGTATTGAACTGACTTAAATCCGTCTTTTCCTGTCGAAACCAATTCAGGAACATGCTTTTCAACGTCCTGAGCGATAAAACCGTAGGTGCGGCCTTTTGGCATATTCCTTTCCGGATACTCGTCATGCCTCCAATCAAATGTCACTCCTTCCAATTTACTTACTTTCTCTAAGGGGGATGAAACCAATTGGATATTTTCCTTTAAACGAGCATCTGAAGTATACTCGTAGGCCACAGCAAGAACCTTACCATTAACATGTAGTTTTTCAGTTGGGGTAGAAGTTCCAATTCCCACGTTCCCTGTCGTATCTTGTACAAACATCCCATTAATTGGACTTCCTGGAGAAAGCGAGGTCCCTGTAGGAGCATATCCATTTAAATAAAGTCCATTCGCATAGTTCATCCAGGCCCAAGTTCGACCATAAGTACCATCGGCCTTACTTGAATTTTTTATATAGAGTCCAGGATATGTGCTTCCCCTGATAGCGACATCACCACCTTCTATATCCAGTTTTGTATATGGAGTTGATGTACCAATCCCAACTAAACCCGCTGTCCGATAAACATTGCCTCCACTTTGTCCCCATTGGTTGGCCGCTCCACTGACCTGGGTATCAACGTACTGTTTATTTACAGCATCGGTTAAGTTAACAGGAGCAAGTGGAATCTGTAAGCTCTGTGTAGGAAGCGCCGGATACACGATACCATTAATTGTGGCCCCATTAACCAAAGCATTCTGTTTGTTATTAAAGGTAGTCCAATCAATGGCACTTAAATAACCATCCACCGCTGTTGTGGCCTTCGGAAGTGAGATCGCCGGAGTCGTTGTATTATTAAGGATGGAAAGTGGAGCCCCCACACTCACACTAGTAACAGTCCCCCCTGAGCCGGTAGCACTGATTTCAAAAACTCCTGCGCCGGTGTCATCAAAACTCACACCGGAACCAGCAGTTAAGGTTCTCGTTTCAGGAGTCAATCCTGTTTTACCAATTAAAATTTGACGATCAGTTAAAGCTCCCGCTTCAACAATACTTCCTCCAGAAGAAACCATAATGCGGTTATTAGCAAGTGCTACTCCCGAGTTTGTTCCTCCACGAGATATTGGCAAAATCCCTGTCGTGATATCAACTGTTCCTAACATGGCATTGACCCAATTGGTGCCATCAAAACGAAGAAGATTACCAGAAGTCGGTGCAGAAAGGAGGATCGGAGAATTTTTAATTCGATCAACAGAAAGAGTACTTGCAGTACCACTCACGTCACCGCTAAAGGAGCTGTCGGTTCCTAATTTATTACTGAAAGTATTCCAATCAGTTGAACTTAAATAACCATCTGTCGTTGAATTGGACTTGCTAATGGAAATGTCCGGAATAGACGTATTATTGATAACTGTGAGCGGAGCTGAACCTGTCACATTGGTAACCGTTCCACCGCTACCTATAGCAGAAATAATAATGCCACCAGCTGAGTTCGTAATATCAACTCCTGCCCCCGCAGATAAGTTCGCAGCTATAGGAGCATTCCCTGTAGAACCAATGAGAAGCTGACCGTTACTAAGAGAGGGAGATTCAATAAGAGCTGTTGGAGTAGAAAGAACGATTCGGCCCCCATTAAATGAAGAAGCTCCTGTTCCCCCTCTTTCTATTGGAAGAACCCCGGAGGTGATTTTTACAGCATCAAAACTTGGAAGATCTCCAGCAACGATTGCTCCACTTACCCAATTTGAGCCATCGGATTTTAGAACATTTCCAGAGAGGCCAGGAGCAGTAAAGTCCAGAACACCGGTAGCACTATTATAAGATAAAGGCGAAGGCGAAGCGGTCGATATCGAAGATCGTGCCAGTGAATCCTTATAATAAAGATTTCCATTTTCAGGGACAGCAGATGTATCAAGATTAATCCATTTTTTTAAACCATTCAGAAAATGAGCATCAGTACCATCGCTGGGTAAATTATTTTCTTTGCTATTTAAAGCGCTGGTAAGACCCGCCACTTTAGTAAGAGCAATTGAATCGTCGGCCAGACTTGCAGTATCCGCAGAAGCTGATCCCCAGGATAACTTTCCATTAATATCTGTAATTAAGGCCTGTCCTGCCGCTGTACCTTTTGCTTTTGGTAATTCATATATGGTTGGCACAGCATCTGACGGTGCTTTAAACTCTACATAATTTAAATTATTTGATTGAATTCGAAGATTTCCTTTAAGAGCAATATTTCCAACCACATCGAGTTGTTCAGTAGGAGCAGAGGTTCCAATACCTACTTTACCAGTAGAAAATTGAATATCATTCGGGGCCACGTCAATCCATTGAGATGAATTTACATTTCCTACTTTGGAATCTACATAGGCCTTATTGGCCACCTGGTTTAGAGATACAGGATCTGGAACACCATCTATAGTTCCAACGCTTAGTGTGCCACCTGTTTTATCTAATTTTCCAGCAATCTGATTATCTAGCTTTCTCATCGCTTGAAAAATTGAATCCGCGCTTGTTACATTGGATCCTTCCACAGGAATATAGCCGTTGAGGATGGTCGCTAAGACATCAGTCATAAAAGTCGACCAGCTATTATCCCCTTTTAAATATTTAGATCCGTCACGCGTTCCTGCTAATTTAGAAGGATTAATATTGCCGGCGAGATGGCCGTCCTGGATTCCACCCATTTCAATTGAAATTGTCCCCGATGTGGTGATGGGGCCTCCCGATAGTCCAGCCCCAGTGTTGATTTGAGTAATCGTTCCATCCCCTGTTCCAGATTCATCTGAAGGTGTCCAGGCAGAACCATTCCATCTCAACACTTGCCCACTCGTCGCATCCATTTGAACCAGCTGTTTTGCAGACTGAGAAAAATGCGCATAGGGAATAGAGTGTAAGGCCTGATAAGAATATGTTTTGCCGGCCGTTAAATCCGTAACCTTGATTGCAAGGGTCTCATTATCTGGAGTGCTTGAAAGCACCTGGGAAAAAGTCATAGGAAAACAGTCTGGATCTATTTTTATATGGAAAACACCACTACTTAAACTTACTGAAGACAGATCTTGCCTGCATAGAACTGGCCCCATACCTGATGGCGTGGTGTAACCGAGCTCAACTCTTAAATCAACTGGACCAGTTACGGGTGCCCCAGTAGGAGTGACTAATCTTCCTGAATAACTTAAAGACTTAGTTGCATAGGCCCAGGGAGAAGCCCCAAGAACAACCAGTAAGAAAGTGTATTTAAAAAAATTAGTATTCATAAATATCCAGAAACGTTTTTGTTAAAGATATTTTAACTCATTATATGAATGAAACCACTTGGCCCTGATTTCTTAATGACTTATCGACAAGTCTTAAGAAATCATAATTATAAGAAACCTAAATTTGGCATGAATTATTGGCGAACCGAGTGTTTTAATCAGTCAAGCTTATATGGTTAAACCTATGATATATAGAGACTCATGAATTGGGATAAAACAAGCAAGATACTGTTTATGCTATCCGTGGCCCTTTTGGCAGCTGGATTATTTTGGCAATTTTGGGGAAAGGACATACCTCGGAGCAAAATTCCTCTTGGTCGTCTCCCAGGCGATATTGTCATCAAAAAAGAAAATTCTTCTTTTTATTTTCCAATAGTAACCTGTCTCCTTATTTCCATACTGCTGTCATTACTCGTTAAATTTTTTAAGAAATGATTTATCGCCGTAAAGTAACTTCGGCCTGGACCATCTGGTAATTACGAACAAGGTATTCCCACTGTTGCATACAGTTTTCGAATTCTTCCTTGGCCGCATCTATTTTGGTCTTAACTTCTTGCATGGCCAAAGTGCACATCTCTTCTTTGTTTTTTTTGTATTCGACTTTGAGTTCTTGAACTTTACTCATGGCCTCAATGACCTGAGCTTTAAGTTTTTCGACTTCAACCAAAACCATTTCAGGTAATTCAAATTTTGTTTTCAATTCTTTTACCTTCATTTGCATACGAGCTGCGAGAATTTTCTCTTGGGGTGTGAGTTTCAATTTATGAGTAAGACCGGCAAAACTTAGAGTTTTAATAAACCATTTTGTCGGATCGAAATGAAACCAACGGATCCCATTACGATAGTCTGTTTGAAAGTAATGGTGAAAATTATGATAACCTTCGCCAAAAGTAAGAAGGGCCATGAACCAACTATCTTTAGCAGAGTTCGTGTCTGTATATGGTGTCGATCCTAAGCAGTGGCAAAGAGAGTTAATAAAGAAAGTACAGTGGTGAGTAAGGACAATTCGACCAAATACTCCTATGGCCAAAGCTCCTAGATAAGAACCAAGGAAATAACCACCAACAAAAGTCGGCATAATTATTCCTATAACAATAGCTATGATCATATTGTACTTATGCTGCCACGCTATCAGCTTATCCTGACGAAAATCTTTTGCAAACCTTTCATGGACTGTTCCATTCTTCTTCAGAAGTACCCATCCCATATGGGCATGAAAAAAACCTTCGTTAATATTATAAGGATCCTCTGATGTATCCACTTTTAAATGGTGCAGACGATGATCACTACACCATTTTAAAGCACTGTTTTCAAAGGAAGCAGAACCAAAAATCAAAAATAAAAATTTTAGGACAGGATGAGCATCGTAGGCCCGGTGTGCAAATAGGCGATGGTAACCCGCAGTTATTGAAATTCCGGTCAGTAAATAGAGTCCAAGTCCTAATAGAACTTGCCCGTAGTGAAATCCGTCAATTTTTATCCAAAAGAAAGTTAATACAATGGCCGCTATTGGAGTTAGCGATAGAAATAAAAAATTTATAAGATCTATATTTTTGAGAGAGTATTTTGATTGCATTTGATTCACCTATTTATTTAAAACCTAAGGGGATTCTAACCTGATTTGAAATCTAAAAGCACGTGAATAAGAATGAAAAAAACCAAAAGAACATCGTAATGGCCCTAATTCTCCACTGTTAAGCCACTAAATTCTAAAATTAAATATTGAATGCAGGGTGAACTTTTGCCCTCTTAGGACTAAATTTCTTTATATTTACAAATAGGCCCTGTCCGTTCCTCCCGCAACACCATAAGGATTTCAAAGTAGCGAAAAGAAGGAGGCTCATTATGTCCCGCTAAATGGTCGGAGCGAAGTTTTAAACACTTTGTTCGTAAGAGGAGATTCCAAAGATTTGGATTGTGGTCTAACTTGGCCTTAATCGCTCGTTTTATGAGTCTATAATGGAAATCTGATCCTGCGGCATGATCGACATAATCAAAAAAATACCCAAACCAACTTATGTTACTTAGTTTATTGGACTGATAAATGGCGTTGGCCTCATTCCCTGCTTGCTTGGCCTCACGTCCAACCATCAGGGCGACTTCATGGCGAGAATACTTCCAACCAGCTATTGAATGACGTTCATCCTCTTTAATACTTGGGTCAGGATATTTTAAGGACTGCCACAGGCCTTCAATTGAAGCAAAAAACATCCCATCCAGGAGAAAAGGCGTTGCTCCAAAATTCGAAAATATCCCCAATTCTGTGCGTTTAGAGAGGATCACCTCCCCTTCCTCAGCGTCTTGAGGAAGAATTTCCCAGGAGGAGGCGCTTTCACGTGGCACAGCTTCCCACCAACTGGGAGGAAACTCCTGAGCACATAAGGGAAGTGACAAAAAGAGAAACAAGGTTCCAAAGAACTTCATATCCAGCAAAATGCATAAATAATTTAATGATGTCTAATTATTTTACACTTTCCCCGTCATAACTTTAGTTTCAGGCCAAAAAAAGCGGCATGAGATTTGCTCTACCTTATAAAAACAACTCTGAGGGGAGAATTTATGAAAAACTTAATCATCATGGCCACACTTGGTTTATTTTCTTTTTCATCATTCGCAGAAAGACATGTTCAATGCGAACTTAAAATAACAGAAAATGAAGTTAAATGCCCATTAGGTGTAGGTCTTTTCTGTTCTCAAAAAGACTTAAGAGAATCAAAAATTGTACTCAATAAAGATATCGCAGACGGACAAGTTCTAGAGGAATCTTTACCGTTAAACCGTGTTGTTCTCTTTCCTGGAACGAAGAAACAAGATAAGAATAATATTTACCTTTTTGAAGGTGATGATCGCGCCAGTAAATTACGTGAAGAAAAAGAAGTCGATCTGGTAGAATTTCAAAGTAAAGAAGAAATTCGATATAGCATTTCAAATGCAGGCAATACAACTCATATTGAATTTAGTAATGGTCAGTCTAAATACCGTTTTGCCATCACAGGCGAATTTAGCGGCGATCTTTATGGATGGATTCACGCAAATGTCTCTTCAGCAGATGACAGAAGCCGTGAACTTTTACCCGTTTTGATTTCATGTAAACAGCTGAATTCTTCAGCGGTTGATGAATCTGAAATAAAGAAAAAGGCTATTGAAGATTATTTAAAAGAAAAAGATTCCAAGAATAGTTCTGCTAAAGAAATTTAATCATGAAACCGGCCCCAACTTAGGGGCCGGTTTCATTTAAAAGCTATACTCTCTTTTCATCACCAAGATTTCTGATCTTTTCAACAAAACGCGGCGGCATCAAATTCACAACCATATCGAATGAATTTTTCATAACACCTTGATCAGAAACTTGTTCTTTCAATGACTGGAAGGCCTCCCCCATCATCCGAGCTTCCTCATCACTAAAGATTTTTCTCGCTTCCGAAAATATTTTTCCTTCTTCTTCCCTAATATGATGCTCAAGGGCATCTTTCAGTTTTATCGCCGTGCTCTTCCAATCCATTTTCACACCTTCTTTGAATTGGAGACCCCGGAGCAATGTTTCAGCTTCCATATGTTCTTTAAAAGAGTGCATAACCTCTGTCTGATCTGAAACGGCCCGGATAGAATTATAAAAGACAGATTCTTCAGCACGAGCATGGGGAACAAGGGCCTGTTCGATTTGGGTCACCAAAACGGCACGGTAACTATCATCATCATTAAGAGCAATAAGTTCGTTTAAAAGGCTTTTAACCTCTTCGTGATCGTCTTTAAGAATTGAGTAAATGTCCATAAGTCCTCCTATTTAGAAGACAAGTGTCGCTTAAGAAAAAAGATTAAGGGAATTAATTCTTGCCTAAGATCAAATGACCTAAAACGAATCATGGTCTTAAAATAGTAGTCTTGAGAAATGTTTGGAATAAGAACCCTCTGTGTTACAAAGGTAACTTAGTTACTAGGTTTTATTTTTCGTCTCCAATACCATTGTCAAAGCGGCAAACGGCATCGGAAGAGCTAAAATTATTGTTTGAGGTTTTAACAGAAAAAGTTCCACTCTGGTCCAGGAAGTTACCTCTTATTGAAGCGGAACCGTTCCTTCCCATTCCAACTAAAAATCTAAAAGTACCAGTAGATCTATTAAGCAAACGATTTGAAATATAAACATTAGAGAATTCTTCTGATCCATTGTCAGAATGAATTTCAATTTCTCCTGGGGCCTGTTTTAATTGAGAATGAAATTTATCAGCGTCGATTTTAACCGAAATGTACCCCTGATCTGAAGCGCAATCAAAAGTATAAACTTCCTGTGCAAAAGAATTAAATGATAGAAATAAAGAAGTTATAAGTAGAACTGCTTTCATTTAAATACTCCAAAAGGTGATGAATTCGTCATACAATGGTCAGATGAAAGTATTCTTTAATCCAGACGCATTATTAGGCCTTCCGGCCTATGGAATTCAAATTCCTATGACCGATGGACGAATCTTAAAAATTGTAGAATATCTGAATCAAAGAAACTACCCAATAATCTCAAATTATTTAAGTAGCTTTGAACTCTCTCGGCATGATCTGGCCCGGGTACACTCTGAAGATTATCTGAATCAGCTATTTGGGACTAAAGAAGATATTATTAAGATGGTAGCAAGTACTTTTGAGCTTATAAACTCTGATGGTACATACAACCGCTATACTCCTAAGACTGCTTCGTACTCATTAGAAGAATTAGTCAGTAAAGTCTTGCTTCAAATAAAAGGCACTATGGCCTCCGCACGGGAAGCCTTAATCTCTGGTGAAAGTTATTATCTGGGCGGTGGATATCATCATGCAATGAGTTTCGGAGGACGTGGCTTCTGTATGCTAAATGACGTCGTCATTACTGCCAGATGGCTCCAGCATTTAGGTCTTGCGCGAAAAATATGGATTATTGATGTAGATGCTCACAAAGGCGATGGTACGGCGGAGCTTACCTTTGGAGATGATTCCATCAGAACCCTAAGCATACACATGGAAAAAGGCTGGCCTTTGGATTCTGGCACTTCTCAGGAGCCGTGGTTTATTTCAAGTGATGTGGAAATCGGAATTGCTGCTGGAGAAGAAAATTTTTATTTAAAAAAACTAGAGGAAGGACTCCATTCCTTAAAGAAATTAGACCAGGAGTATCCAGATCTTGCGATTGTGGTTCAAGGAAGTGATCCTTATGAGAAAGACCAACTTCCGAGTTCTGGCCTACTCAAGCTATCCAAAGAGGAAATGCTTCAGCGTGACCTCCTGGTATATAACTTTCTTAAAGAAAGAAAAATCTCCCAAACCTACGTGATGGCCGGAGGGTATGGGGAATTTGCCTATGAAGTTTATTGTGAGTTTTTTTCAAATATATTATGAGATTAAAATTTGTAAATCAAAGAACGAAGTCTTTACAAGGATTGGGTGTTTTATTTTTTAAGGATCTTTGTTTATAGAGAGCGTAGTAAAGTTTCTGTGATTCCAAGGATACTTTCCCTGCCAGCTTGCGGGTCTTTTTTTCAAGATCAGGAATCATTTCATTGAATTTTTTATAATTACTAAGATCAGGATACAACTTCATTAACTCAGCCTTTCGAGACTTAACCTTACCCATATTTGCCAACATGGCTTCATAGCGTCTTTTATTTATACCTTTGGACTTGCTGATCTGATCACGAAAGTTGTCAGAGATTTTATCGAAATCTAAAGTGAAAATATTTTGGATTGTATAATGAGAACATTCCTCGACTTTATTGCCAGGGATAGTTGTATAGTGCGTACAAAATTTTTCTTGATTTTTAAATATCCCTACTCCCATATTTGAAAGTTTTCCATGAAGGTCTTTAAGCTCAGTATGATATTCCGCAATCGTTGAGTTAAATTTTTTAAAATTTTTATCTTTTATACTTGCTCGTAGAGTTGCATCCATGAATCTTTCTGCTTCTCTGGACAATTGGTCTAACATTTTCACGCCCTCTCCATCTATGCAGTAAGGGTTATTAGAGGATATTTCTTCGGTTATAAAAGGTGTAAACTTGTCGTTCTTCGGAGAATAATAATATAAAAAGGGGGTAATAGGTTTGTACATTTCTTCGTGAAGTTCTGATCCAACCTCAGTTGAAATCATGGGGAATGAGCTGTCTCGAAAAGATTTTCTCGATTCCAAATAGATTTCTTCGAGTGATCTCCCTTTCTTCATATTCTCGGTAAAGATAGCAGTAAAGGTTGAAGAAGTTCCGCCAAAACCATAATGATCAGGGCCAGTAGAAGTAATCACGCAAGTATTAGGATTTTTAAGGGCCATCGTAGTACCCGAGTGGCAACTGAAATCAATTAGCGCCAATTTAATATTCTTATCTTTTGCAAGTTTAGTCAGTTCTTCAAGATCGTCGACGGATACGGTTCCACCATTTAAGTTGTTAAAGTCTGTTACGATACCTTTGGAAGTCGCAATCGTGTGTGTTTTATTTCTGTCATTACCGGCACTGCCATGGGAATTAACAAATACCAACAACTGATCCCCTTGCTTGATTTCATTCTTCTTTATTTTATTCACATAATTTCTGATCAAGGTCTGATAAGATTCAGGAGTGAAATTCTCGTTTTTCGTCCCATTAGCATTAAACTTCTCGTCTAGAATTTTTTCTGTTTTACTATGCCCACCGTTAAAAGAAATACTGGTTTTCCAATTTTGATTTTGATCAACGAAACTCCCTACATTATCTATTTCATGATCAAATATGGTGTAATCTCTTTTAGGTTCTCCCCCTCCACCCATGATCAACAGGTGATTCGTTTTCCCGAAAGCACTTACTGAAATAGTGATGAATAAAAGTAAATAGAAGGGCCTCATCATTTACAAGACTCTTCTTTTAACTGCTTTATAAAAGAATCGGTTTTATGCTCTAAAGGAGTTGCCCGACCATAATCCGTAGAAAGAATTTTTTGTATCTTATTATTTTTAAGGGTGAGTTTGCCCTTGACCGTTAAATCTAGATAGGGGGCCATCTTAGATTGAGTTTGGATGGGTAAAATTAAACGAATTTCTGAGAGAGTCGTTTCATGAATCAGAAGCACCATCTCTTTTTTCTGAATGCGCACGACACCTTGATACTCAAAAACCTGACAAGAGGTCTGGGCATGGGCCTTGAGCCCAAAAAAGAATACCAATAAATAAAGCCCGAGTAGTTTAGCCATTCAGACTGTTATCGGTCGATAGTTCAGAATATGTAAGAGAAAAAAGCATGGGCCCTTTCGAAGCTACAGTTGAGCAAACCAAGCTATTGTTTATTAAGGATTTTTTGCTTCATTGAAGTTTGATGAGTTCTTCTATCTACAGATTTTTCGGTAGCTTCAAAACAAAGCTGGTGTATAGGGAATCAGGATGAACATCTATACTTCCTCCATGTCTATCTAAAATTGATTTTGATATAGACAGACCAAGGCCTGTCCCTTTGCCCACGTCTTTAGTTGTAAAAAAAGGATTGAAAATTTTAGAAATTATCTCATTGCTTATTCGTGGGCCACTATTAGTAACCGTTAAAATGTCGAATTGTGAATTCTCATCGTACTCAACTTCAATCCATCGCTCTTCATTGGTATCTGTTGCATCATAAGCATTATTTAAAAGATTGAGTAAAACCTGGGAATTTTGTAAGCGGTCACAATGCAAGTAATAATTTGTCTTTATCATAGTTGATAGAAAAAAATATGATATTTAGTTTTGCATTGCTCGCATTTATTTTTCCACTTTAAACCACCTGGAAATATTAATAAGTAATTTTACGTTTTTTCACAAGGAAGAGGAAGAAGGTCCCCCTTGAGAACGAGGTGATATTAGTAAGTTACAGCTAGTCTTAAGAAAAATTTGGATATCTATTTTTTGAACTGTCTTAGGTGGGTATCTAGTTCTGGCCTGAACATCTATCCCCTAATTCTTGTGATTGCCTTTAAGACACCTGTTTAATTTTTCGTTACCATTAAAACTGTTGATTCTCTAAAACCTGAGGAGGATATGAATAACGAAAAACGAACCATTCTAATAGTCGATGACGAAAAAGATTTGTTGCTCCTAATTAAGGAAGTATTAGAGGAACATCATTATCACGTTTTAATGGCAGATAATGGGAAAGAAGCTTTAGATCTAATTTCTCAAGAAGGAGTGCCTGACCTCATCTTGCTCGACATGAGCATGCCTGTGATGAATGGATGGACATTTTCTCAATTATTCGCCGACAACTACGGACGAAGTTGCCCTATTGTCATTATGACTGCCGCCGATGATTCCGAGACCCGGGCAATGGAAATAGGAGCAGACTCTTACCTCGGTAAACCATTCGATATGGATACACTCATTAAAGTAGTTGAAAGCATTTTGACTATTTAGAAGGAAGAGACATGGAAAACTTTAAGAATAATTACAATATGGGGCTTATTGGGAACTGTAATTATTCGGCCTTGATAAACGACAAGGCAAGTGTTGTCTGGATGTGCTGGCCCCACTTTGATGATTCTGCCGTCTTTGGTGCTTTACTTGATGACAACAACGGGGGGGAGTTTTCAATTATTCCCAAGAGTGAATCCGCCCACTATGAACAACGCTATATTGAAAATACAAATGTGCTTCAAACAGATGTGACTTGCGGGGACAACATGTTTCGCATTACGGATTTCGCTCCTCGCTTCGAACACCATGACCGTTTTAATAAACCTCTTATGTTGATGAGAAAGATTGAACCTCTCCGAGGGGCACCGCAAGTGCAGGTCATTTGCACCCCTCGTGGAGATTATGGAAAACGTAAACCCACAATACATTTTGGAAGTAATCATGTTCATTATAGCGACATCGGAGAACCGGTAAGATTGACCACGAATATACCCTTAACATATGTCTCTAAAGAAAAATTTTTTGTTTTAGATGAAGTTAAATATCTGGTCCTGACCTGGGGTATGTCCTTTGATGAGCCAATAAAAACCACTGTCGAGTCCTATCTCTATAGAACGATAGAATATTGGCAAAGATGGGCAAGCCAGTGCTCTATTAGCAGGCTTTATCAAAAACCAGTTTTGAGATCAGCATTAGCATTAAAACTTCATCAATATGAAGATACCGGTGCCATTATAGCATCAACAACCACCAGTTTACCTGAATCCCCTGGCTCAGGACGCACATGGGATTATCGTTATTGCTGGCTAAGGGACACATACTATACTCTGAATGCTCTCAATCGTATGAGCCGTTTTGATGAAATGAAAAAATTCGCCCAATACATTATTAATATCGCTGAAGAAGAAGTGGGCCGTTTTGTTCCACTCTACACTATTTCCGGAGATCCGGTGCCGACTGAAATAATTGTGGGATTAAAAGGATATAGGGAGCATGGGCCAGTTCGCATCGGAAATTCCGCCTCCAACCAAATTCAAAATGACGTTTACGGACAGGTCTTGCTTGCTCAATTCCCTCTTTTTATCGATGAAAGATTCCCAGGAAAAATAGGCTCATCTTCATATGAGCTTGTACGAAAGACCTTAAATTATATCGATAAAAGGATGAATGAACCTGATGCCACTTTATGGGAATACAGAAATATGCAAGAGCGCCATTGCTATACTTATCTGTTTCATTGGGCCGGAAGTAAGGCCGCCGCTAAAATAGCTGAAAAGCTCCAAGACAAAGAGCTCTATTACTATGCCATGAAGCTTTCCTCACGAGCACGAAGTTATATTGAATCCTGCTATGACTCCGAACTAGAGACCTACCTTCCTTCAAAAGGTAACAAATATGCCGATGCAAGCCTCCTTCACCTTATTACATTGGGCTTTCTTGCTCCTAAAAGTAAGCGTGCAGAAAAACACCTAAGGTATATTGAAAAATCTCTTCTAACTCCCGGGGGCAACATGTACCGCTATAACCGGGCCGATGATTTTGGAACTCCGGATGTCACATTTGCTGTTTGTACATTCTGGTATGTAGAGGCCCTGGCCTGTGCGGGATACATTGATGAGGCCTTCAAAATCTTTGAAAAGATGCTTGGACATGCTAATCATCTGGGTCTTTTTAGTGAGGACATTCATGAAGCGACCAAAAGCTCTTGGGGAAATTTTCCGCAGACTTATACACATGTAGGATTAATCAATGCTGCATTTAAATTATCTCAGACATTTGATTATCCTGAGTTCTTCTGAATCCCTTTAAAGACCATGAATCTAGTGCTACAACTAGATTCATAAAAACCGATAGAGGGAATATGAAAAAAAAATTTAAACTTACTGACCCTAGAAAAGCTCCTGCACGTCAGGTAGATGCTGTAAAATATGAAATTAGTAAATATCTTGCTCGAGAGCGAAGAAAGACACCTAAAGAAGGGGCCGACTATTGGGACTTCGATTGTAAACTTGGAAAAGATGAAGAAAGCGCGGTAAAGATTCACGTTGCTGAAATTAATAAAAGTATTGATAAAGTCGTGAGTGAAAATGCAGAGCAATTTTATATCGAAATTCTAGCTACCCCCGGTTACAGGAAGAAAAAAATCGAGTAAAGGGGCCTTCTCGGCCCCCTTGTTTGATTAAAGACTAACAGAGACGGATTCTACTCTGCTTCTCTCTGTTCTTTCCGGACGATTCCGGTGATAAAATCTCAGCTCCTGTTCTTTTTGTCGGGGCTTAGAGAAATTACTCACTCTCTTTAAATACCCAATGATACGAGTCCCATAATCAATATCGGGCGATCCGCAATGAGAACATTGATCCAAGGTTTTTTTATCAATATAAGAGCATTCATTACAAATGGTACATTTCACATTAGTGCAAAAGTAATTACATCCTGTCTTGGCAGAAAGATTAAGTAGATTTCTAAAACCTTCCTGAGTTAGCGTCTCATCAAGATTTAAATGAAGAGCTGATCCACCATCAAGAAATTGATTAATTTTTCGTCCATGAAGAATAAACTTGTCTATAACATTAGTGCTCGCATCTTCAACGACGTAAAAGTATGAATTGTAACAATCACGCTCCACTTGATAGCCATCTTTCTCATCCCATGCGGCATTTTTAACACCTAAATTTTCGGCCGGAACAAATTCCGTGTTGAACATGAAACCAGTCTCCCGCTTGGCCAGAATGTTTTCATCGTAAATGACCTTCAGATGCTTACTAACAAAATCAATATAGGCCTTATTATTACTGGGAACGATACCCTGTGACTCTGCCGCTTCAACCATGCCGTTAATTCCAATGGTAAGAAACTGTTTATTAAGTGAGATAAATCCCGCGGTATAAACTGGGAGCATTCCATGTGAACTAAATTCTTCCATTATGCTTCTATAGGCGATTTGATACTTATGGATTTTCTGAACTTCTTCTCTTAAATTGCGTTTATCCTGTATCAGTCGGTTCATATTAATTGTAATGACATTTATTGATCCGGTAGAAACTCCTCCGGCGCCCAGGGAATAGCTGAATGTATTATCAGAAATTTCATTTCTTAAACGGCAACAACTGGCGAGACTATCTGCACTGGTTGACTGATAAACAAAGAATGAATTCCCTTCGGCCAGTTCACGGGCACAATCATCAGCAAACCTTTCATCACATGGTTTTTCCTCATCCACCAACATCGCTGCTGTAACAACGGGGAAAGTCAGAATTGATTTTTTCCTCTCCTGGTTAAACCAGGCCATGAAGAAGTTCTGGAGTTTTCTAATGCTTTCATATTTTGGTTTATCCCCGTCAGGAAAAATAAATTCTCCAAAGAGGCTATCAAAATATTTTTCATCATAGATTGAGATATTCCAAAAGACCGATTGATATCCTCTGGCGGCCGCTGGTTGATTGATCGAATAAACAACGTGCTGAAGATGATTACTAATAGCTCGCTGATGATCTTCAAGATAATTGCCCCCATAATCTTTCCTGGCAAAATGATCGAAATAAAGAAGAAACTCAACCGTCGCGATTGCTCCCGCGAATTGAGCGGAAACAGCAAAAACTAAGTTTACAAAGGAGCCACAAAAACTTTCCAGATGCTCAGGAGCAAGGGATTCTCCTCCTAGATCTCTAATACCATTTAACAAGAAGGGATACATACTAATCGAAGCGCAATAAGGCTTGAGCGAAGTCTCATCGTGAACATAAATCTCATGATTTTCAATCTGTCTGATATATTCGTCGGCCAGACTCTCCCCGTACATCTTTTTAATTTTTGAATAAACGAGTTTCCGATTCACTTGAATATTAATGTCTTTATTAAGTTCAGCTTCCAATGTCGCAATGTTTTTAAATGAGACATTAGCGTTTGAATCGAACTTCGAACCGGAAGCCGCATTAGGTGCATTGATATAATCTTCAATGAAATTTACCTTTTCTTGAATTTGGTCTGAGTTTAATTTCAGCATGTGTGGCCTTCCTTGTGTGTGTGTTGAAATAAATGATTTAGACATTTTCCATTGTCTAAATTGATAAAACGCTGATTAGTCGTTATTGAATGAAGTCCTCCCAATTCTTCCATCCATGGTCCCGTTTTGAGGTAATTTAAATGTTTTTGTATTTCTTGAGAGACAGAAACGGCTCCCGAATAAAGACAGGTTTTATATCCAGCCTCTCTGACAATTTTAAGAAGACGAATCAGATAATTTCCCTCCCACTCTCCGCCGAAAAAGCAGACACAGGTAATTAAACCTGAGTATCGCCCTATTTCCTTGAGGAGGTGTTCAGAGGTTAGTTCAACACCCTTGCCGGTCCAGAGTTCTGGCGAGTGGCAACCGCTACAACGATGGGGGCATTCAGAAATTTGAAAGATGAGAGAAATTTCTCCAGGAACTTCTTGCAAAGATATGGTGGTTTCTTGGAACTTCATTAATCTTCCTCTTTCTTCTGTTTCCGAAGAAGAGGAGATCAAGTCAAAAGAGAAAGTATGGGAGGTCTTTCTGAATCAACTCATTCCTTCTCTACCGCGGAGAATGAATAATTAAAAACTATGTTTGAGTAGAGACCGGACTTACAAGAGTGACTTGTTTACCGTTGCGGGACAGTGTCGGAATTTCACCGAGCTTCATCTATTTCTCAAACTTGATTTTATTATCTTTTAAAAAAAGAACTAATGTCAAAGTCGATTATATAAATGCACTAAAGCATGACCAAGGTCATAGTAATGAGTTTTATTCATATGTTTATAACATCACGAGTTTCAGCTAGATATTTCTTAAAAAGGTAAGCTTTATCCGATGAAAATGCATAGTTAACCTGCCTTGGCTTCTTCTCTAATCTTAATTTTACGAACAAAACATGTAAAAATATCACGATCTATTTACAGATAAATTACCTTGAACATACATTCCGACAAAATTTAACGTACTATTTTTTTGGAGGTATCCTTTGAAGCTTCTTATTGGAATGGCTTTTTTAGTGTCATTATTCTCAGTTCCTGCTCAGGCACAGCAGTATAGCTCAAGCTCATGCAAAGCCTATACTCAGTGTTATAAAAGGGACCCTTGGGGGAACACAGTTCCTAACGGTGCTATTTCTTGTCAAGTTTATGGAGCGGCCTACACAAACTATGCAGGTGGAAACACAAGCCAATGTAGTTGGTTCGTACAACCATATGTATCTGTTAGCTGCCAAGGATTCGTAAAATCATATGATTACTACGGAAATGTGGTTTGGGGCTGGCAGAACTATAACTTCAGATGTCCAGGAATGTAATTCCCTCTTGATGTACAAAATCGTAAAAACAAAAGGTCTGCGAAAGCGGACCTTTTTTATGTCACCTCTATTAGTAAACAGCAAGCTTTACAAATACTCCGTCTCTACGAGAAATATGAAATACTCATGAAGATTTAGTCCATATTAAGTTAACTGGATTCTTCGTTCATCTGCAAACTCCAACACTTCTTTTATCTTATTCGCTGAGACACTATCGGTTCCAAAAGCGAAAACATGATTTGCATCAGGATCCTTCGTCCATCCACCAGGAGAAACGAGTTGCTACAACTTGTTTGCAGCTATCAGTTTAAGAATGGAAGTTTACTAAAAAAAACACCCAATCACATTTCAGAAATCCCTTCTTTGTTTGAAAGCGAAAAATGAATCAATACATAAAACTTTACAGCACCAAGTTGCAGATTTATCTTTATTTAATTTATCTCTAGTGTACTGATATTCTAAAATATCATTGAGGAAGTGGTGATGAATAATTTTTTACCTGCGCAAATTCGCTATTGGCTGGACACAAGAAACTGGAAGTTGCCACTTATCATTATTTTCACAGTGAGTTTTGCTGGTGTGGCCTTCATTGGTTACCAAACATATTTCGATGCTCCACCTACTCCAGATTTTGTCGATAAAAATGGGAAAAACATTATCTCTCAAAAGAATATTGAGGATGGCCAGAAGGCATTTCATCATTATTCTTTGATGGCCTACGGGTCAGTATTTGGCGATGGGGCCCAGCGCGGGCCGGATTTTACGGCCGAAGCCCTTCACTTGCTCGGCCAGGCGATGAAGTCTTATTACACATCACCCGAAACTCAAACTGAGAGCAAAGATCAAGAAAGCTATTCAAAGCTGATTGATGAACGAATTAAAATTGAACTTAAAAAAAATAATTATGATACTCAGACAAATCAAGTTCGACTTTCACCGGCCCAGGTTGAAGCGATTCAAAATCTCAAAGTATATTATAAGAATATATTCGTTCAATCGACTAATGTGACGCAATTTCCATTAAGCAATTACATCCAAGATGAGAAAGTGACTGATGATCTTTCTGCATTCTTTTTTTGGACGGCATGGGTTTCTGTCGTTCAAAGACCAAATACTGAGTATAGCTACACGCATAACTGGCCTTTTGATCCCAGCGTGGGGAACACACCAACAACACCAACCATCCTTTGGAGCGTTTTAGGCTTAATGGCATTTGTACTTTGTTGTGGTGGTGTTCTCTATTACATTGGGCAGTACAACCAACTGTCGAGCAAGTTTTTTGCTCCCGATAAAAAGGATTACCTGATACTCGAAAGAATTAATCAGTACAGCCCCACTTTATCACAAAAGGCGACTTTTAAGTTCTTTGTAGTTGCTGCCATTTTGTTTCTACTTCAAGTTTCTTGCGGTATATTTACTTTGAATGACTTTATTAATTTCTTCCAGTACATCAATATCAACCTGGCTGAATACTTACCTGTCACAGTTACGAGAAGCTGGCACACAATGCTTTCCATTTATTGGATATCAACCTGTTGGATTGCTTCCTCTATCTTTATACTACCAATTCTAACTGGTCAGGAAATTCAAGGCCAAGCAAAGCGAATTAATATTTTGTTTTCTATGTTATTTGTACTAATTGTTGGCTCCGTCGTCGGTGTTTTCCTGGGTCCAATTGGATTTTTTAAAGACTTCTCGTATTGGTTTGGAAGTCAAGGTTGGGAGTTTGTTGAATTTGGTCGCGCCTATCAATACCTATTGATGCTTAGTTTTTTGTACTGGGTATTTATCATTTATAAAGGATTGAAACCAGTTCTGAATCGAAAACTAACATGGGATATCCCTCATTGGATTATGTATGCAGTTATTGGAATTCCTTTTCTTTTTATTTCTGGATTCGTTGCCGGGCCTGAAACTAACTTTGTCATTGCAGATTTTTGGCGATGGATGGTTGTGCATATGTGGGTCGAGGCTTTCTTTGAAGTCTTTATCACAGTCATAATTAGCTACTTGATGGTTTTGATGGGCCTAGTTAATAAAGAAGCTGCAATTCGAGTTATTTATTTTGCAACGATTTTATTTTTAGGAACAGGACTCCTGGGGATTTCTCATAACTTCTATTGGAACGCAAAACCCGTAGCAACGATGGCATTAGGAAGTGTATTTTCAACGATGCAATTTGTTCCTCTTATTCTTCTGACTGTTGAGGCATGGCGATTTAAAAGTATGCCACATCATGCAACAGCAGGAGACTTAAAAGGAATACAAAACTTTGCATTTGAAGAGGTCTTCTTGTTTTTAATTGCCGTTAATTTCTGGAATTTTTTTGGTGCAGGAGTTTTGGGAATAATTATTAATTTACCGATCATGAATTATTATGAGCATGGGACATATCTGACAGTTAACCATGCCCATGCGGCACTGATGGGAGTTTATGGAAATGTTTCTTTGGCCGCTCTCATATTCTCAGTAAAAATCCTCACGAAACCAGAGGCGTGGAATACTCGTCTTCTTCGGTTCTGTTTCTGGTGTTTTAATATTGGTCTGATGTTGATGGTCATACTTGATTTATTTCCAGCTGGAATTATTCAATTAATGGCCGTCATCGAAAAAGGACTTTGGTACGGACGTAGTCATGAGTTTGTTACATCGGGCACCTTTGAAACACTGACTTGGCTAAGAGGTATTGGCTCAGTTGTATTCTTCTTTGGTGGAGTTATTCCTTTGATTACATTCTTAGTATTAAAAATGAAATCTCAAAAAAAGGCAGTGAGCGAGTACCAAACTCTTTAACATCTAAACAGGCATTTTTCTGACTAATATCACTTATGCCGCTGCTTTTTCATACGAAGAATTTAAGCTATATATAGAAATGAAGAATATATTTTTTAACGGAATGACTAAAGACTTTTTTCTAAAGCACTACTGGAATAAAAGGCCATGTTTATTCAAACAAGCATTGCCTGAGACTAAAGACTTCGGCACCATCAAGGATTTCTTAGAGCTGGCAGTTGAAGATGATTATGAAACTCGCATGGTCATAGAGTATGGCGTTTGTGACGCCGAATAATATATTTTTCCGGAATAACATGAATCTCAAAGGACTCTTCAAATGAGTTCATATCTTTTATATTACAACTACCGCAATTGGGACATGAACACTCAGAAAGAGGATAAAACTGAACCCCTCTTCTTCAAGATTACTTTCTTTTTTTGTACTAGGATTATTTTCTGATCGATTGTGAGGAAGATTTCCCTTGGAACGCTTGAATTTCGGAGCATCCTTTATTCGCTCCTGTCTAGACCTAACTTACTGTCTTATTTCTAATAAGGTATTTTTTAACGATACTGAAATAAAAACGGGAACTGTTGAGTTCGCTCCTTAAGGGGCGTACCAACAAAGTGGTCGACTTCCCACTTCTCCTTGCATGACCCTTGAGCACACCCCAACGATTGGATCTTCATCGCTAACATTCTCCTTGGGATCTAGAGAGCAAAGAGCCGCTTGGAAATAAGTATCCAAGCGGCACTGAGCATTAGCATGCTGGAAAGAAGTCGTTTGAACAATTTTGGGATCCGGTGTCTCAACCATTGGGATGGCCTCGCGACGGTAATCTGCCACGAGTTTGCTCATATCAAGGCCCGCCATGACCACCCTCATACAAAGGGCCTGATCTTTGGAAGAGTTAAATTCTTTTTGACAGCTTGTTTTGGCCAATTCTGGAACACTAAGACCTTGAACAATAGTCGTATTATCGTCATCTTGGAAAAGTCTTTTTAAACATTTAAGTGCAGCCCAATAATCTGCCTGACCTTCATAGGAGTTCCATTTCTTCAGCGGGACTGTTGATTTAGGTGCACCTCCGAAGTGATGTCCTAATTCATGACATATGACCAAGGCCAATCCGTCACGGGTCATCAAAGGGTGCCTTGCAAGACCACCATGAATGGTAATTTTCCACAGAGGACCGGCACGGAGGGCAAAGGCATTTACTTGCTTACTTTTCCAGGCACCTTTCAAGCTAAGGATTCCTCCTCGTTTTAAGGCTTCGCCTTTATAAGAACTCTTAAGCTTCTTTATAATCGTATTAAACTCAGCTTTGCTCATTTGAGAGAGGTTATTCTCTTCCGCTATTTGAAGATTGTTTTCTGGCAAGAAATTCGCAAACGCAGATAAAGAAAATAAGAGAGCGAGAATAAAGATTTTTAACATTGAAGGACTCCGGTCATCAAATGAATAGCTCTCTAACAGAATTTCAAATTAACAATTGCATCGCAAGCTTTTTGTTTAAGTTTGGCCTGATGCCCTAGTAGGCTGCATTGCGAAGAAAAGGATAGGCGAAATTAGAGCTATATTCCACATGCATTCAACTCTAGGTCTCCCCCTTGGTCGTTATAGTCGCTTTCGACATCAAATTTTCCAATTAGTCTGGTTAAGCGCTTTTTTAATTTCCGATTAAGCTGGATGAACTTGCTAAATGAAGATCATCATCCCAAGCGTTGATTCAATCATAATTTAAAATTATTTCCCTTGATCATTTTGCGTTTGATGTCCTTGAGCTTAAAAAGCTCAAAGTACTCTTCAAGAAACTTAAAATAAGCATCAAGGCTTAGTTTTATTTTTGATGTCATTTATTACTTCCCATTGATCAAATAAATCAGCATACGACTTGATCCTGTTCCAATCCATTCCATCGACATTTTCGATTAAAAACTGAATATCGGCCTTGTCCTGGAGTTCTCTCATGGGATCGTTTACGTAGGCCTGAATTTTCAGTCCAATAAGATCTTCACTTTTAACAAAACGAATGCCCTCAGGACCTTCACCATTGGCCTCATTTAGAATTTTTTCAGAGATTGGTCTTCTTGCCAGGAGAATATCCACGTAACCAATTCCAGCAAACTGAAAAACCTCCAGGGTTTCATTAACTAAAATGAAGCCATTTGCCTGAAATAACTTTTTTACGACTTCCTTATGTTCTTCTCGAACCAACAAGTCTAAATCAACCGTCGCTCTCGTAGAGCCATAACAGGCCAAGGCCAGTCCACCAATCATAGCGTGAGGAATGTTGTGCTGTTCAAGTAAGGAATGTGCGAGCTTAAGTGTTGCTCTTAGATTCATCATGAATTTAGTTTAGCTCAAAAGAAATAAATGTCATGGAATTTAAAATGGTGCCCAGGACTGGA
>DISW01000003.1 GCA_002422605.1 Bacteriovoracaceae bacterium UBA6200
TAATTCCATACCCAGGAAACCAGACATCCGATGTAATCAGAAGTGGCGCCCAAGTCCTTGTTCCCCTCTAGTGAGAGAAGAATGCGTTCATTTTGGCCTCCTGGAAAAGGCATGCTCATTCCAAAAGTAGCTGAAGCATAATAAACAAATTCATTAGTGGCACTATCTATTTTCATTCCTGACGGGACGGCCAGATATGGAAAAAATTCCTGACCATTTACACTAAACCCTTTGCGCAATGTAGGCGCTCCACCAAGCATCAGTGAAGTGGTGTTATCAAAACGCTCGTACTGAATATAAGGCTTAAGGGAAAGACGAGGCTGTGAAATACCTTCATCCAAAAGTTCAAAATCCAGACCCGTCCCCACTGTGAGTCCGCGAGAATCCTGACCCCCACTCACTGCCACATCTAAAACTCGATCCCGGGCCACTTCCTGAGTGTACCGAAGCCCCGCCCCCATTTCATTTCGCTCGGACATGTAACCGGTCATTTCCGCACTCAGAATTCGACCATTATCATTTATCGGATGGGTGGAGATGCCTACCACCGAAGCGTGAAGAGGAAACGTCATAACAAGGGCTAAATAAAGGAGTTTTTTCATTCTTTAATTATCGGGGCCATTGGAAAAATTGCAACCATCTTGACGAATACGCTCCGCATTATTTTAGTTTCTCATTGACGATAGCACCCGTGTACCTATAGATTGTCTGTCTAGATCAGTGGTGACCGTAGTTCAGTAGGTAGAGCGCCAGATTGTGATTCTGGTTGTCGTGGGTTCGAGCCCCATCGGTCACCCCATCTTTTTAAGTTCAGTCATGATCTCAGCAATGAGTGAAAGATACTAAGGCCCTGTTTAACCCACAGGGCTTTTTTATTTCTAAAGTTGACCCTCGTTCTGATGCTGTTAGAATTTTATAATGGCATTCATTTTCCTCATTTTATTTTCATCCCTCGTTTTTGCTGGGCCTTGCGGCCCTCATGAAATATATGTCCGTGAACAGTGGATTAAAGCTTACACAAAAAGTGATGGAACAAAAGTATCTGCACATTCACGGGATGCTCACTGTCGAGAATTAACTAGCTTTAACTATTTTCAAGATTCTACTAAACAAAAATTTAAAGGGATTAAAACAACAATTAAAAAGTGGACTATGGAAGAAAGAAAAATAATTGAAGATCATTTAGAAAAACTTCCTTCCTGGCTTAAAAAATATAAACTAACTCAAATTTTACGAGGGGACGTTGGTGGAAATGCCTTGAATCCGGCTGCAGCGATACCGTTCACAAAAACGTTGATCATTTTCGATCAGTTTTTCAAAGCTCCTAATAAATTAGATATTTTAATCCACGAATTATCGCATATTGCACTTCATAACATTGACCCTCAACTGGCCATCAAGTTTACTACCTTGTCTGGATGGATACTTGAGGGAAACAAGAGACCAGTTCCGCCACAAAAAGTTATAATGCCTGACTCAGCGAACTCAGTCGGTGAAGATTTCGCTAATCAAATTGAAATCTTTCACTCTAATCCTGAAAAATTACTTCAATTTAATCCTCAAACTTTTCACCTTATTCAAGAACTCATTAAACGAGAGGAAGCTCCCAAATGAAACTGATCATGAGCCTTATATTGTTAATTTCTTGTTCGTCCACCGCTCCAACAAAGAAATCGATGGATATCTTTGAAAAAATATTACATGTAAGAACAACTCAAAACATAAAGGATTTGAATAGTTTTTTTGGCACTCCTAAAGAAATTAAAGATGCCTATAATGAACCACTCGTAGCAGAACAGGTTTTTGATACGAAAGAAGGTCTTCCTCTACATGCTTTTGTTAACAAACAATCACAAAAAGTTGAAGGATTTGTTTTAACTTATTGGGTCGACTTTGATGCTTATGCTTATTTAAAAAAACGCTTTAAGAATTACAAATGGATTGAAACAGAACTTCCCGCACGAACACATCTAGACTATGCAGAAGAAATTCATAAAGTTGAAATACCCGAACTCGGAATTAATTTTGAATACGATAACCAAGATCCATTAAGAAGGCCTATGTGGATATTCTTTAAATGAGTGTTTAAAAGAATAATTTCTTAGAATAACTATATGCTTAAATTTTTCGAGATATTCATCTGATTGAAACTCATGACTTCGCCAAATAAGATTTGTGACGATATCAGCACATTGAATATTTCGACATGAATGGCTTGATTTATGATGAACTTCGAGATGAGAGCTTGAGTTATACGTTCCTGCCAATTCTGTTTTCAAATAAGAGTCAAATGCATAAACAGCTCCCGTACTTGGGATTTCAGCAGCTTAAACAGCTAAATCTTATCTTATATGTTTTTTTGAACTTGCTCGGATTTCAGTATTTGGTAGAATATAAAAACTGGTGGAGGGTTTAATAAACCCCGCGACAGGTTCTCTCCACCAGAAACCTTCCCTAAATTCTTAGGGTGTTTTCTGGCCCAAATATCATAAGCAACCTAAGAAATTAAATCTCTGAATCCCTTCATCTCTTTCAATTCTCTTAAATGAATTATGGAGTTTTAAATTAGAAAGTCCGTGGTGAAAATGGAGTTCTGCTAATGAGTGTGTACACTTATGAACACGACCCCACTTTTAAAATTCAGTTTCGATCTTCGTAAGAAGTGAAAAATACTAGAGCCCAGATCAAACCCACTGGGCTTTTTTATTTTAAGCCCTAATTAATTTCAGATCACGTTCTAGTGAGTAGCCACTCCGTAGTTGTATTTTGACGAGCATCTGACGTCTTGTTAGCATTGCTTATGACAAATCATGAACACATTACAACGATTAGAGATGCAAAAGTTGAAGATGCTGCCGTGATAGTGGCTGCTCTAAGAGAGATTGCAAGAATACCTGGACGGTTGGCCTCACGACCTCATGAATTGATCGAGGAAACTATCAAAAAGAAAATCGTCAATTTGTTTGAAAGTGATACTGGCAAATTCATTGTTTTCGAGTTTGACGGTAATATTATTGGACATGCTTTACTTGAGCCATTACCGCTTGAGGTAACTTCACATGTTGTGGATTTAACCATGGCTGTACATGAAGGCTATCAAGGCAAGGGCTACGGGAAATTGTTATTACTCAACTTAGTTGAATGGGCCAAATCAAATCCTAAAATTGAAAAAATCATGTTGCATGTTCGGTCATCTAATCAAATTGCTATTAGTCTTTATAAACGTCTCGGTTTCGTCGTTGAAGGAACGAGAATCAAGCAGATAAAACTTGGACCCAATTCATATCTCGACAACATTGCAATGGGTTTATGGGTTGAAAGTTAATTCCTTTTCGAGAATCCATTAATGTAGACTCTAATTGAGTTTAATCAAAATCGAATACACAGATCTGGCATGCCACTTTCCTTTACGAGTCTTAGTAGGAACTTTCATGGCATTTAAGACATCAGCAATCTTCCAATAACTGAATCCTTTATCTCTGGATTTGCTAGAATATAAAAACTGGTGGAGTAACTATAAGGGTCGAAGTGTTTCACGGACGAAACTTGGTATATGCATGAGACAAATCTGCGATCTCGGAGCCCCATTTCTTTTGTGCGATTAAAAGCATGAGATCCACGTGGCAACGTTCATTTTTGGCGCACTGGCAGATCATGTAGATATCCTGATGTTTCGAAGTCTCGGCCAGCTCTCGCAAAACCTGTAGTCCCTCCGGACTCAGCGCAAATTCATGTTGGTACTGTGCGAGTTCGAAAGCCTCGTTTTGGTCACCGATTCGATTCTTGATTTCACGGTACCGCTCGAAGAGATCTTTCTGAGGTGAGAGCAATGGCCTGTAATCGTCGACGAGAGTCCTCGATAAAAAGCGCGGATACATCCGCATGGTCACGATCAAGAGGCCGTCTTTTTTGGAAATCTCGCCGCTTTTAATTTCCGAAATGGACGCCCGTCGAAGACTCATTTAAAACTTCCATTTTTGAATAAAGACTTGCCTGCTTCTGTACTTTTAAAAGCAGTTTATGGGCAGGATTTTTTCCCTAATCGAAATCGTATGCTTTCTCTTAGGCTTTTTTAACGACTGAGCACTTAAGATACATTGATCCGATACCATCTATCTTACAGGCAATATCGTGCCCATTCACAGGCTCATCCAATAACCGGATGTTCTTCACTTTGGTTCCAGATTTAATTGTTGCTCCTCCGGCCTTGAGATCCTTAATCACTGTAACCGCATCACCATTTTCCAGCTGAACACCATTTGCATCTAAAAACTGAGCAACAGTTTCTTCTTGCTCCTCTACGGCTTCAGTAAGGGTCCACTCATGAAAACATTCAGGACAAACCCATTGCAAACCATCTTGATAACCATAAGGAGATTCACATTTTGGACATGTTTGATTTTCGTCTGACATACTTTCCTCTTATTAGAATTATTTAATCAACTTCAAAGCAGTTTAACCCTCAGGCATTTTAAATTCAACTCTTAGAATTAGGTTAAACTATTTTCATGTTGGGATCATTTTAGATAAGAGAGAGCAAGATAGGTAAATTCACTAAGCACTTAAAACCAATTCATGGGACAAGTCCGTCACCCAAAACAAAATTCCGATACGTTAGACTTTTACTTGGTGAGAATGAATCCTCACCAAGACTCGATCTTTATTCCCGCACAAGATTATAGTTGTCAGTCATTTTATATCGAACACCGGGGTATAAACGAATAATAGGAAACCATCTAAAGCTTTTGTTCTTTTGATTATCAACTAAATTCCAAAATTTACTCGCAGACGTTGGACAGTCAAATGTGTGTTCCCCGATCTGTTCTTTAGTTACTGGCTTAATCTTTCCATCTGGGTCGAAATAGAAATAGCAATAATAACCAGCATCAAGATTACCTCCATCAGATTTATTTCTGATACTGAGGTAATAAACATTTGTATCGTCATTTAGTTTAAATTTAACATTCTCATCAATAAAACGATTTTTAGCTTCTTTACCAATATAGTTTAAGCCGGTATCAAGAGCTCGAATATCGGAAAGTCCAGCAATCCCCCATTCTCTTAACTTTAATTGTTTATTGGCAACCATCTGAGATCTTCTTTTTTCATTCGGTACATCAAGTAGCCATAGAAGTTCTGTACGACGATGATAAACAAAGCTCCCGTTAATAAAAGAGGCTCCTAATAATGTCGTGCGGTCAAAAAGCTGAGGAATGATTGATTGAGATTTCTCTACCGTTGGCCAAAAGTCATTTATATTATCATCATAGTCCTTCTTAATCTCAACTAATCTAGTTGGTACATGCTCATAAAATAAAATAGCAAGAAAAGAAACTTTGGCCATCACCTCTCTAAATTTTTCGATATGAGCATTTAACTGAGCATAGTGAGCTGGAGTAATCACTTCATAATGCATAATTTGAAAGTCTGCGTATCTTTCTAATAAGGAAGTAATGTGAGCATCAAGAGGCTTTAGTTCATTTCTTAGGACTTGAAGAATCGGGATAGTATCTCGGGCATCTTGAATCCGAAGCTTAACCATATTAAAGTTTTCTTGGTATATATCTTCTTTCCCAGGTAGAATACTTCCCGTTTCTTTATCAACGAGATCCAACATATCCTTTCGAGTCCCTACAATATCTATATAGATGGCATTGACCTTGGCAATATCAGAATTGATTTTCATCATTCTGTTAGTATAATCAAGCTCCTGAATGGCCCTTTCAACTCTTGAAAGAGCTTTAAGGATTTCTTCCAGCTGCAATTCGATGGCATCCATTTGGTTGAATTGGGCAACTAGTTTTTTGTGGCCGGTAGCTCTCAGAACAGTCTGAAGGGCGCTTAGAATAGTAGCTTTATTGTCCCAGACCGAACTTCCAAGCTTCATGGCAGTTGATCCAGTAGGATTAGTTTTTAAATTAGAACTAATTTTTAAACTTCTTGGGGATGCAGGAAGCAATGATTCTAATGCTTCACCTTTCTGAAGCTCAGGAGTAAAATCTTGAATCATTCCTTGAATGTTATTTTTTGATGCTGAAAAAAGTGAACGCTGACTCAGAATCGAAATATTTCTACCGAGATCTGTAGTTGGGCCAAGTCCAACAGACTTCTTAACCAAATCATTAGCTTCCTGATAAGTGTACCCTTCATTGGAAATAAGCTCAGCAACAAAAGTTGTTAAAAAGTTCACATAGATCGGTTCACTTTCAAAATCAAACCCTTCAGGAATATAGGCTTTAATCAATCCACTGACCAAATTATTCCCTACTCGGGCGTCACTTATTTCTAATATAGCATTCTCTGTTGGCGCTTTTCTTAGAGGTAAATGGATTATGGATGTACCATCAAATTCGCCACGGGCAAATTCGTTGCCATCTAAATCAATCAGACGAGCAGTTCCCGCTGATAATCTACCGTCAAAGTATGCATTCACAGCAACAGTCACTTCCTGTTGTTCAGTGATTGGCGCTGAAGTCGATTTAAGTATCACACCATTAACCGCAGTTCCGTCACAAATGAGATCATCTCCAGAAGTTGTAACTCGTGCCCAGACATTGCCAGAGATTTCTAAATAACAAGCATCTTTACTGAATTTATTTTGTGTAAAATTCACTCTCATCATCATTGGATGATTAGAAACCGGTAAAGAGATACATCTCCATGCGCTATCTTTCGATTGCTTAACAGAGCCGTAAAAATCCAAATTTGTCTTATCTCTCACTGACCAAGATAAATCTTCTCTTGTGTCATTAAAAAGACAAAATCTATCCGAGGCATAAAGGTTACTTGTTAGAATAAACAATAAGATAACGATAAATTTCATTTGTGTCCCTGACGTTTAGATTTTTGTTAGTTCGTTTTCTGTAAGACAACCATCAGAGTCTAGATCGTGTTCAGAAAGAAATTCATCAATTTGGGCCATGTGTTCGATGATTGATACTTTTCCATCACGATTTGAATCGTTGTACTTTACAACAGACTTTCTAGTCTCTTTATCTACAAGAAACATGTCACGATTTGTATCTAGTTCGTAAAAATGATTAGACCAATAATCATCAATCTCTTCATGACAAAGTTTTTGATTAGGATAGAAATCAAATTTTGCAACTGACTCCTTAGGGGATAAAGGCTTGTGGGCGCAGGACGCAGCAATAAAAACAATTGCGATCAGGATTATAAAATTATTCATAGTGGACTATTCTGCTAGAAAGATTTTATATCTGCGACTAATAGTTGAATGAATCTAACTTTTATGTAGTTTTCTAATGCCTTACACGTTTAACCTTGAGAGATGACTACTTCTCCAACTCATCAATGAGATACCATAACTTTGTCATTGCCGCATTTTTCGACCTAAAACTCGCATAAGTACTCTGCTTTAATTCATCCGCAATATGATGAGCGAAAACTAACTTCCGGTCTCCTTTCTCGATCCACCCTACGAACCAACCTTGCTGAAGTTCACCCTTATAACGTCCATTCCCAGTTTTACCATAGAGATTCCACCCGCCAGAAAGCTCTTGAATGAACAGAATTTTTTTAGTCATCTCAATTGCCTTAGGACTTATCGGCAGTTTGTTATCAATCATATTTTGAATGAATTGAATTTGTTCAGCGGGAGTAATTTTAAGGGAGCTACTTAACCATGAATGGGTAAGGCCGCCTGTCGTATTTTTATTTCCGTAGTTAAAATCGTTCACATACTTCTGGAATTTTTCCATTCCTAATTTCTTCGTCAACACTTGAGAAAACCACACACAACTATCTCTCATCCAAGTTTTAGGGTTATGGTCACCCTTACAAACATTGATATTGTGAGAATATTCAGGTTTGAATGGAAAGGAAGGAGAGGTTTCGTTAATTAAGATACCAGCTTCGAATCCCATAAGACTAAGAGTAATCTTAAACGTCGACTGTGGAGTGTAGGCCAATTCGCATTGCCCTTCACTTTTTATAATTTTGTTATTCTCTTTAACTATAAAGCAGTCACTCGCGTGTGCTGATGTAATAAGACTAAGTACGATTAAAACTAAGGAGCTTAAGTTTTTAAATTTCATCCACATATGATAGTAAACTTATTTCTATTAATAAAGTCTGTGCCCAATACCATCACACTTCCCGCTGTCTTTTCCTCTCTATGATTGGAAGGTACACATCGATATAGACCACTCTCAAAACGGCCAATAGCGCAGGCGCCATAAAAACTCCTAAAATACCAAAAAATGTTCCCAGAAAAAGCATGAAGATCAAAAGAGGTACGACTGGTAAATCAGCTCCTCCTTTCATAACCATAGGTAGGATCACATCTCCTTCGAGCTGCTGAGTAACTGCAAAGACCAAAAGAATCCAGGGGATTTGAGAAGGATCAGAGGCAAGAGTGATTAAGCACGCAATGATAACGACAATGATAATTCCAACATAGGGAATGATCGCGAGGACCCCAGTCAAAAGCCCGAAGATCGCCCAGTATTCGACTCCAACAATCCATAATCCGACTGCGGTCAAAACACCAATAATAACCATATCAATGAGCTGCGCTTTAAACCATGCTCGAATGACCTGGGCACTATGTTCAAGGACCCGAACCGCTTTTTCCCTGTATTTTGGATAAAAGGCCTCTATTGTTTTGTCGAAGTATTCTTTACCATTCACGGCAGTATAGAGACCTATCACGAGAGCAAAGATGAGCCCGCTTATGGCCATCACACTGGTACTTAATCCTTTCACTAACCCTGAAGCGCTATATTTTAAGTAAGAAGTGAAATCAAAATTCATAACTTGTTCTTGTAACCACGGAAATTGTTTAAATAGCTTTGCTACCAGCCCTTCTGTGGAAGCTTTAATCGTTGGCCAGCGCGAACTGAGAGAAGAGATCTGGTCGTTTAGCAGATAATACATGCTCCATACGACTACGCTAAAGATAGCTATAAAAGCCACCAAAACAAGAATTGACGACAGGGCCCGGGGAAGGTGTAATTTTCTCCTAAGAAAAGTGAGAATAGGATTTATCAGCACCCCTAATCCTATGCCAAGGATGGAAACTAAAAATACCTGGCGGGAATAATAAACTAATAGAAGCAGGACGATAGTTGCTATAAAGAAAAGAACAGAATTGCGACTTATAAGCACCTTTTCCATATGTCTAGTGTGAACAAGTATGCAAGAATTGTTAAGACACTGAGTTTCTTGAGACTTACTGTTTGTATAAAGAAGGAGAAAAAATGGACATAGTTTTTGTCGGTTTGGCCGGTTTCTTCGGCGCCATTTCCAGGTATCTTCTATACCTTCTTGAACCATCTATTCACACACAAAATTTTCCCTACGGAACTCTCTTCATCAACTTAATCGGATGTTTAGTTGCCGGTATACTTTTTGGTATAGCGACCCGAGTTTCTCCTGAATATAAGCATTATATTACCCTGATCCTTATTGGGTTCGTCGGTTCCTTTACGACCTTCTCTACTTTCAGCGTAGAGACTCTGAACTTGATTGAGACAAGCTCTTTTACTAAAGTCTCTCTCAGTGTCGGAGCCAATGTGATTGGAGGAATTTTTATGGTTTGGATAGGCCGGGCAGGAACACAATTAAACCTTTAAATTGACCTCATACATCCGAGACTCTTCGGTCCAAGGATATATTTTGGCCAGCATTTCTGCAAATATCTTACTGAAAGAATGCCTAAGGGGCTTCTGTCATGATCTAAGTCTCTCGGTTAATCCTTTCAGAAAACGCCTTAAGAACTGATCCCCGCATGGACGATAATTGTGATGACCTTCTTTGCGAAAAAAAGCACTCAGTTCAGTCTTAGAAACTTTGAAATTATCGCGTTCGAGCATGGCCATGATATCTTCATCTTTCAACTCGAAGGCAACTCTCATTTTTTTCAAAACAACATTATTGGTTGGAAGCTCTGGTTCAAGGGGTGGCCTCGAATCATCCTTACCCCGTCGATAATAGATCAGACCGTTTAGAAACCGGGACATGACATTTTGAGGACACTCTTCAAAGCCCGGCTCATCATCTCTTTTAAGATAAGCATTCATCTTTGGTTGAGTGACTTCACCACCACCCAGCTCGACGATTTCAACTAATTTGAACTCACTTATATTAAGCATAAATCGCACACTACGAAGGACATCATTATTAATCATTTTCTTGCCTATTGGTTAAAACCACTCCGAAAATTTTTGAGACTCTTCTTCACGAAGAGTTAAAAGCTCGTACCCATTGTCGGTGACGAGAATCGTATGCTCCCATTGAGCAGATAATTTCCCATCTTTAGTAACGACAGTCCAATCATCATCGAGATGGACCATTTGTCTTGAACCTTGATTAATCATTGGTTCAATGGTGAAAGTCATACCCTTTTTGAGTACCTGGCCTTTGCCTTTTGTTCCATAATGAGCAATTTGTGGCTCTTCATGCATCTGATGGCCAATACCATGGCCGCAATATTCTCTTACTACTGTAAAATCATTTCTCGTCGCATGCCTTTGAATAGCGTATCCAATATCCCCTACTGTGTTTCCCGGACGAACCTGCTCAATACCTTTCCACATGCATTCATGAGTAATTTTACACAACTTATAAGCTTCAGGAGAGATTTCTCCAACCCGATACATGCGAGAAGTATCAGCAATGAACCCGTGTTTTTTAACAGTTAAATCAAGATTAATGATATCGCCGTCCTGAAGAACGTCATCTTTGGAAGGAACGCCATGGCAGATAACATTATTAATTGAACTGTTAAGAGCAAACTTAAAGTCATATTGCCCGATGGAAGATGGGATGGCCTGATACTTATTAATGATTAGTTCTTCAGCATACTTTGCAATGGTATAAGTATCGACACCTGGTTTTACGTGGTCTTTAAGAATGGTCAAAATCTCTGCCGCTATTTTTCCGGTTTCTCGGTAGAGAACGATGTCTTCAGCTGACTTTAATTTAATCATTTCTTTTTCGCTTTTTTGAGGATGCTTTCAATTGAAAGCTTATCGTATTCAAAAAGAAGATTTCTAAGTTCCTCGTAAGACTTGTCGCGATAAAGCTCACTCAACATCCCAATTTTTAGCCAATGCTCAGCTTGAGAATTAAGGGATCGATCTAAAGCTTTTGATGCTTTTCTTAATTGCGAATGTATTTCATCAGATATTTTAACTATGCCCATAAAGCACATTATATATGAAATAGAGCAGTTTATATACTATTTATTGAAAAACTAAGGTTTGCGCTTCAACATCTCTAAGAATGGAGAATCTGTTGAGAGGATGAAGCTTGTTTCAGGCTTTAATGCTTCCTTATAGGCATCCATCGTTCTCATAAACTCATAAAACTTCTTGTCCTGAGAAAGGGCGCGAGCATAGATCTTCATAGATTCAGCTTCAGCTTTACCTTTTATCAACTGGGCCTGGCGATAAGCTTCAGAATTTATCCTCTGGAGATCACGGCTGGTTTTACCCTGAATTTTTGCCTTCTCCCCTTCACCAATGGAGCGAATTTTACCGGCGACTCTTTTTCTTTCAGAAATCATTCGTTCATATACTTTTTTCTCGACACTGCTTTCATAAGCGATTCGACGGAGTTGAACGTCAATAATGGTGATACCGAACGACTCTAGTTCTTCTGCGGCTTTTTTAGCGATTATGCTACTGAGATTTTCTCTGCCAATAATGATCTTTTCTATTTCGCCCGTAATTTCTTCTTCTTCCGCTACAAGAAGCTCACCGCTTTCGACTTTCTTTTGGGATTCAATTCGTTTTTCTTCAATGTAATCGAGAATAGAATTCGTATTTCTAACAGCTTCCACCAGATTATGATTTGAAATGGTGTCGCGGGTAATAGCATCTAAGATGGCATCAAGGCGTGCTTTGGCACCATTCTCATTTTGAACTGTTTGAATAAACTTTAAAGCATCCTTAACCCGCCAGCGGGCAGTCGTATCAACAATAATATACTTTTTATCACGTGTAGGAATTTGATTAGGGTAACCATCCCATGAAAGAATTCGTTTATCCAGGTACTGAACCTTTTGAATGAAAGGAAGTTTAAAATGAAGTCCTGCTTCAGTCTTGGCTTCTCCAATCGGACGACCGAATTGTGTAATAATGGCCTGTCTACCTTCTGTTAGAATGAAAGCGGAGCTAAAAGTTGCGATAACCAGGATGACAAGCAATCCACCCATCAATACTAAATTTCTCATTTATCACCTTTAAGATCTTTTCCAAAAACAGGCAGAAGACCTTTAACTTTCTCATCTACGATAGTGAGATTTTTGAAGCGTCCAAAAAGTTCTTGCATGGTTTCTATATATATTCTTGTTCGAGTAACTTCCGGGGCCTGGCGATATTCTTTAAGTGTTAGTAAAAACCTTTCAGAATCACCTTTAGCGCGATTGACCACTGCAGAAGCATAACCTTCAGCTTCTGAAATCGTTTCTTCAGCTTTTCCTCGAGCTTCAGGTATGACTTTATTGTAAGCTTCTTCGGCCATATTAATGGCCTTTTCCTGTTCTTGTTTTGCAGCGTTAACTTCATTAAATGATGGCTTCACTGTGTCTGGCGGATTCACATCCTGAAGCTTAACCGTTATGACTCTAATACCAATGTCATACTTATCGAGCACTTCTTGCATAAGCTTTTGGGCTTCAATTGCAATTTCTACCCTTCCCGTGGTCAAAACTTCATTAACTGTCCGATCTCCAACCACTCTTCGCATAATAGCTTCAGAGACATCACGAATATTTCTATTTGGATCTTGTGCCGCAAATAAAAATTTACGGGGATCTGATATTTGATACTGAACAATCCACTCCGCATCCGCGACGTTTAAATCACCTGTCAGCATGAGGGACTCTCTTTCATAGTCTTCTTTGCTATAGGAAGTCACATCTCCACTAGTGGAACGAGTACGAAAACCAAACTCTTCCTGAAGGACTAGCTTCGTTTTAACTTTGGTTGCCATTTCAATACCGAACGGCGCAAGAAAATGGAGTCCGGGAGGAGTAGTGCGTTCGTATCTCCCCAAACGGGTAACCACAGCTTCTTCACTGGGTTGCACAGTGTAAAAACTGGTATAAACGCCTGCTAATAAAAACAAAGCTAATAATGCGTACTTTAAAATATTTTTGTTCTGGTCAAAAAATTTTAAAAACTCTTTCACTTCAAGAGGGAGATCATTCTTCGGACGGTTGGTATAGGGATTATTCATAGTTTTACCTTATTAGGCATAAGCAATGAACACAACCTTTTTTTAATAACTCATTTTATCAAAACAAGTGGAGTTCCTCGAATATCGCCAACAATAGAAACTATACGCTTATCACCAAGAATTTTTTGCGCTTCAATTAAAGGATTTACACCGTGATGCTGGAGATCCCGCAGCAGAATAAAAGCTGAACCTTCAGGTTTCAGAGCATTATGAATGGCTTCAATGAGATTTTTAAAATCGGAATCGATAAAAAAACGACAACGATTTTTAAACTCTGAGGGAGAGAGAATGCCCTGATTGACTCTGAAGTATGGAGGATTACTCAAAATGAGATCGTAACGATTGTGGTAACTTTCCGTTTTTAATATTTCGTAGTTTTCATTAAAAAAACTAACAGGCGGTAAATCTGATCCAAAGCGCTGGCAGTTTTGATTGAAATATTCTTGATAGATATTCTGGACTTCCAAGAAATCGAATTGGGCTGGCATAATTTGGTTTTCAGTTTTACAATGAAAGAGGAAGTCCAGACCGACAATTCCACAACCTGAACATAGATCCAAACCAATCACATCTTTTAAATTTCCGGTAAACAGTTCAAATACCTGCCGGGCCAGAAAGACTGAATCATGTGAAAAACGATATTCTTCCGGTTGAACATAGTTGAAAGTGAAATGAAGATTCTGGGAGCTCATTTTAACTTTTGCCTTTCTTTATTTGATCCCATTACACAAAGTGCAACAAGGCCCGCGATAAGCCATGTCACCCACAACACTTCTTCATTTAAAATTAAAATTGCTGCCAGCAGAGTGATAAATGGTTGCAATAGCTGCATGAGAGAAACTTTCTCCATTGGCCCCTTGGCGAGGACCTTGAACCAGAGAAACATTCCAAGGGACTGGCTAACAGAAGCTAGATAGATGAGAGAAAACCATACACTCGCACTCCATTCAGAGAAATTTTCAGATGATTGATTAAAATAGATAAATGCAAAAGGAATACAAAAAGGAAGGGTTAATAAAACAGCCCAGGACATAGTCCTGGCTCCTCCATAGAGTCTACTAGACCTTCCGCCTTCAACGTAACCAAAAGCAGCTGCAACAACTGAAAGGAGTAGAAGAACATCGCCAAATAATAATTCTTCAATATTCACCACAAAGAAGAAACCACAACTTAAAGCTGTACCAAAGAGAGCAAAAAACCAAAAACTGAGGCTTGGTCTGAGCTTATCCCGTATGATCGAATAAACGGAAGTCGCCAGAGGTAAACCCGCTAATGCAACGGCAGCGTGTCCCGCTGAAACTTCTCTTAACCCATAGGCCATAAAACTATTAAAACCGACAACGGAACCCAATGCGGTGGCAATGATTCCAGGCCATGCTTTTCTAGGTGGAACCCATCTATCTTTTAAGATAAAGATCAAACAAATCACTCCGGCACCAAGAATTCGTAATAAAACAATCGATTCTGGAGAAATGGATAAGGCGGCCAACCGAGTAAAGGGAGCCGTAAGAGAAAACATGAAGACACAAAAAAATGCAGCCAGAAGATTCATTCGTGAAAGGGTATCATTTATTTAGACGTTGGTAACCTAGAGAAGTCGTAGATTGATTTAATGCCAAATTTTTCAAGATAAAATTGAAATTCTTCTTGGGACTTAATCTCAACATCTTCTCTTTCTTCGTTCTTAATTCGACTGAAAGATCTCCCATTGATAAATTCGATAAGATCACCGTCTCTTCTTAAAACGATCAACTCTTTAACAAATTTTGAATCAGGATGGGTGTTAGTATAATAATTTGCAACAGCAAAATCAGATTCATTATAAAAGCCATCATCGAATGAATAGAGATTTATGACCACATCCTCTTTCCTTACCTGATGATAATATTGGCCATTCTTCGTTATAACCTGATGGCCCTTTTTTTGTTCTACTCCGACAGGGACTGCGTGAGTTGGCATGTCACGACCAAACCCTACATCAGATAAATATCTCTCACCATTTATTGTAACTATCGTGGTCCGATGGGTCCGGGGAACATCTCCCGTTTTATCATAGATAACTCGGGCGGATTTCGGCTGGACTTCAAAACCTAAGTTCTGAAGAAGAAAAAAAAGAACTTTGTTATTCTCAAAACAGTACCCACCTTCCTGTCGCAAAATGACTTTATCAAACAGATGTCCAATATCTAAGTTTAGAATTTCGCCTGGACGAAAGAAAACGGCGAGATTATTGAAACTAATCAACCTTTGATGGGCCGAGATGATTTCATTTAGAAAACTAAGAGAGGGTGCTTGGGCTTTCAAATTCAATTTTGAAAGGTAAAGTTCAGTATTCATTCTTAAATTCTATACTAAATAACAAACACCGGCGCAAATCCTCCCCCAATCGTTCTAAAATTGGTCGTTTGCCCCATATACAACCGTGAAGCAAACAGAAGAATTTCACCATTATAGGTGTAGGCGCGAATGTCATGTTTAAGTTCTATCGGTTTTCCCTCATTTTCAACCATGCGGATTCCAGGTGTGATGATTTCCTGAGCGACATAAGAAGATTTAAGAACCTCTCCCCATACTCGATGGGTGATCTTATCCCCTCGATAGGCCGCTTTACTTCCATAACCCTTTGCCGGTTTGAAGAAAAAGCTTTTTCTTCTGGCCCACAATTCTGATTGATTTTCAGGAGAAAGTTTTAATGTACGAGGTATTCCTTTGAGTAAAACTTCCAGCAACGAACTTTCAACACCAAGAGAAGTTAACTCTTCACGGGATGTTAATAACTCGAGATTTTCTTTATCTGCAAAAAGAGCATGATGATGAGGATTAGGCGTAATAACCACAAGTTCAGACTGATAAGCAGCCTTTATACCTGCATAAACTCCAGACTCAAAATAAAAGTCAGTGGTTCTGTTATAAATTAAATCAATCTTTTTATTCTGATACCAAAGACCATCCTCTTTTGACTCTATAAGAGCAGGATCGACAATGAATGCCTCTACCCCTTTTCTTTTAAACAATTCAGCGAATAACTTAAACTCAGGATATAAGTATTGCTCAGATGGATTCTCATCCATAATGGCAATGACTTCTAGTTTCTTTTCTTGTTTTTGGCTTTTCCATTCTTGTTCAAACATTTTAAAGAACTTGTCTTCTAGACCTTCCAGCTCTATCGGCGATTTTGCGTCTTCACAGCATTTCAGTTGTGCCTGGGCGAGAACTAAATTGAGGAAAGCCCCACCAGCGTTGGTGTTAATCTCAATGAGCTTAGGTCCCTCTTCTGATAAATGAAAATCATACCCCATGAAAACGCCATAGGGTCCAAAATCTTTAGACGCTACCTTATAGCACTTGCTCAGGACTTTTTGATTAAAGGATTTGTTTCTGGCAACGCTCTCAATCGCTTCTATAATACTTTTCATCTCTTCAAGTTCATTGGAGGAGATAAAAAGGGCAGTATTTGAAAATAAGTTGGGTCTGTCGAGGGACAAGTCTTTCAAATGATCGAGTAGGAGTCTTCGGTCCAGGGTTTGGCAAAGACAGTTATGATTGAGACTTCTCGCGATCGTCATTTTTGAATTCATGCCGCTATAATAGATTATAATTGCTTCTTTGCCATTGAGTCTTTTAGGATGAATTTATGAAAAAGAAATTTCTTGAAACTGATCGTGTCTATTTAATCGAAATCACTAAAGATGATGCTCCACTGCTATTAGAGCTGGATAGCGATCCGGAAGTTATGAAATTTTTAACTGATGGTAAAACCTCAACGGCTGAAGACATTAAAGTGACCATGGAAAGAATTCTTAAAGTTATTGAGAAATACCAGCATAAATATGGTTTTTGGCTCGCCTACACTAAAGAAAACCATGAGTTTATGGGTTGGTTTCTTTTTAGACCGGACAAGAAGCAGCCTGATGATCTTAGAAATATTGAATTGGGCTACCGGTTAAAGAAAAAATTCTGGGGATTGGGTTATGCCACCGAGGTCTCTAAAGAGATCCTAGCTATCGGTTTTCGCAGCTACCGAGTAGATTCAATTTTTGCCATCACCATGAAAGCTAATCAGGCTTCTCAAAATGTCATGCAAAAACTAGGAATGAAATGGGAAACAGATTACACCGAGGAGCACTTCCCCGGCGTTGATAAATCTGCTGTAAGATATAAAATTAAACGGAGTGAGTGGGAGAATATCTAACTCTTCCGATATCCTTTAAGTTGTTGGATGGCCTGGTAACAAATAACCAACAAGGTAAAAATGATAATTGGTCCAACTATATACAAGAGACCATTCTCAAAGTTACTAAATAGGGAATGATCGGTCGTATTCAGAATAAGATAGATTGTATAAAGAATGTAAACGATTAAAAAGAGAGCTCCTTCCCAGCGTCTAATTTGAAAGCCAACAAAGAATATCGGGAGACAGACCAGCGCCGTTCCAAGCATTAGAGGAATGTCAAAAATCAGCATTTCCGGAGCAACGTCCAGACCTGTTGGGGTCAGCATTGAACTTAATCCCAGAATTAATAGTAAATTAAAGATGTTACTTCCAACAACATTACCAATCGCTATATCTCTTTCGCCTTTAAAAGTCGCTATAAGGGATGTGGCCACTTCAGGTAGTGAGGTACCGATAGCTACGATCGTTAAACCAATAATGGTGTCGGAGAAACCCAAAGCGACAGCTACTGAAGTCGCTCCCGTTACAAACCAATTTCCTCCTAAGATGAGAAAACCCAGTCCTGCAAAAATATAGATGATATTTAAGCTAATCACTTTTGCCGTAAGTGGAACAAAGTCGACAACTTCGGATTCTCTTTCTCTTAAAGTTTTTTTTCGGCTCTGGTATATGAGATACCAAGAATAAGAAATGACTCCCGCGAAAAGAATCGCTCCTTCCCAAAAACCAATCAGACCATTCATTGAAAATAACATCAACAGAATGGAAGCCCCGATCATAACAGGTACGTCAAAACGCACTAATTGGGAGGAAACAACTAAGGGAGCAATCAAGGCACAAGTACCTAGAATGAAGAGAATATTAAAATTATTACTACCTACGACGTTGGCGACAGCAAGACTGGCACGACCATCTAAGCTTGCCTTTAGGCTGACTGCCAGCTCAGGTGAACTCGTCCCAAAAGCAACGATGGTTAAACCAATAACTAAAGATGACACTCCTAACGCAGACGCTATTTTTGAAGCTCCCCGAACAAGTAAATCTCCGCCAAGAACCAAAAAAATCAATCCACCTAATAAATAACCGAACGTTAGTAATGTCATGCTTTTTAAACCTCAATGATTATGTAGACAAATAATATTACCATCAGGATCTTTAAACCAGGCAATTTTCATATCGTTCATAATATGAATATCACCTTCAAGTTTAGTCTCAGGCATTTCATAATGCTCAAATTCGACTCCCTTGTCTCTTAAACTTTTAACTTCTTCTTCAATTTTATCGCCTACTCCCCATGTCATTGAAGTGGCCTTATTGGTTCCAGCGAAATCGCTTTTATAAACTTCAATTTCACCATTGCCGGTTTTAAAGTGGAGAACATTTTCATCACCATTTAATGGCTTCAAGCCTAGTGTTTTTTCGTAAAACCGTTTGGCCTTCTCAATATCTTTCACACCAATAGTTGGGGTCACTTTGATATCACTCAACATAAATACTCCTTAGTTAATATTCACCTTTATACTAATGACCATTAAAAAGGTTCGTCTAAACCAGATGTGTAAGGTAACTGATAAGATTGCTAATTTGGACTCACAAGATTGCCCTAATTTTTGCTTGTCTCCCTTGAAGCTTCCCTGTTTGCAAGTGATGATAGGAAAAGCATGAACGAGGGGTGGCCCATGTTTAAAAATAGAGAAGAACAGTTTTTAAAACTATTGGATGCTGTTCAGGAAAACTGGCCAGACATAAGCTATGAAGATTTTTCTAAAACCAATGCTGAAATTCAGCAAGTTATCAATCTGGTGTCTGAACACGAGGGGCTCGCTCCTGAAGAGGTCTTAAAAAAGCTTCGAAAATCAGTTAAGAGTGAGGAATCAGAACCTATTATAGGAAGTCCGTCCTGACCAAATCTTAATGTTGCCTCTACTCTAAAATATGATAAAAGCCTCCTAACAACCTCAGGAGGCATTATGAAAGCTGTTATTTTTATGACTGTATTGTTCTCTTTCAGTAGTTTCGCATGCTCTACATACGATGCTCAATTTTCGAGCAAAGTTAAAGAAGTCATGCAGCAGGATGATTATTCTTGCCTCGTAAAACTCGACATGAATCTTTCTGAAAACTCTCAAAGCTGGCGGCCTCACAGGATTTGCCCACTTGATATCGAAGTGGTTCAGGACCAATACATCTCGGTCAGACACTGTAATTTTGATGTAGGGGATTCCATTTCGGGATATATCGTTCAAACAGATAATGGACTCGAATTAGATTAATAAATCTGGTCATCCTCCGATAATTCAGAGGATGACCTTTAAAAACTAATCTTTTTCACTTTTTAAGAGTTCACCCGTTTTAGCATTAATAACGTATTCAAATTTCTGATTATTTTCAAATCCTTCAAATTCATATTCCCATTCACGCATAAAATCTTTATCAAGGGACCATTCCCCTTCTGCCTTCTTTCCGTTCTTCTCCAGAGCAGCAACTGCATCTTTGAGCGGTAATAGTCCATTACCTGGAACTAAGTTATCCTTCGTGGCCATGTCCCCAGATGCTTCGTCTAAAGTGCCATCACGATTAAATTCGATCTCCATGAGAGTCCCGGCCGTCGTTTTAACTGTAGCTTCATCACCTTCAGTACGTTCAACTGTTCCTCCAGGAACAATCTTCATCGCATTTTTTCCAAAATCTGTTTTTGCAGAAACACCCAGAGACATGAGACCTAATAATGTAAACGTCATTAATTTTTTCATATACTCTCCATGTTAAAATTCTCATCGTTATTTTATCTATTCATTCAGAATGAATCATGGTCGGCTGCAGAAATATATGGTCCTAAAACTGCTTATAAAACCTAAGTCAATTACGGAGGACAATATGAAAAGAACAGCAAGTGCTTTTTGGGAAGGTGGAATTAAAGACGGCAAGGGCAAGATCAGCTCTGAGAGCGGAGTACTTAAAGAAGTACCTTACTCTTTTTCCAAGAGATTTGGAGAAGAACGAGGCACAAATCCCGAAGAGCTCATTGGAGCTGCTCACTCGGGCTGCTTTGCAATGGCATTCTCTGGTGAACTTGAGAAATTAAAATTAAAAGCAGATTCAATTAATGTCACAGCACAAGTTACTATTGGTAAAGAAGGTGAAGGCTTTAGTATTTCAGATGTTCATCTCAATGTTAATGCCAGTGTTCCATCAGCGACTTATGATCAAGTTCAAAAAGCGGCCAATTCGGCCAAGGAAAACTGTCCCGTTTCAAAACTATTAAACGCCAACATCACCATGAATCTTCAGTTCCAAGAGAATTCTTATCAACCATCGATGTAGATAGATTTAATCGGGTACTTTAGTTTTTTCAGGTAAGTACCCGATTACTCATTCCCTGTCTGGGTATTTTTTTCCCAAAATTCTCCTCTTCATTCTTACCTAAGTTATTGAAAAGAAAATTCAAAATTATGCCGATAAGTCAAAAAAACCGTTCCATGAGGGAACGATAAAACGTTTCAAAAATATGAAAGTACTTTTAATTTTTCTAACATTATTGGCATTTCTAACTGGATGTAATGAAAGTACATCTGTAAATACTAGTGCCAAAAACCTTGATTCCAATGCCGGAGCACCTCTTCCAGATCAGAGTGTCCCATCAGCATTCAGTATTCTTGAATATTCTTTTTCAGACAGCACGGCCCTCATCAAGTGGAGTGGAAGCGCAAATGCTAATTATTACGAATTAAGATATCGAACTGGTAACACGGGAACATTTGCGGCAGTTACAACTGTCGGGAATTCTTACATGCTTACTGGTTTAAATAATGGGGATTCCTATACTGCTTATGTTATTGCTCGAAACAATTTCGGATCATCACAAACTCAATCAGTTGTTCTCACCCCGCAATCAGGTGTTAATAGCGCACCTGTTGCAAAAAATATCTCTGCAACACTAACTGAGGACTTCGAAAGAAAAATCGTTCTCAATTACATCGATGCCAATGGACAATCGGCCACAGTTTGTTCCATTTCCGATTTAGTGAATCTCTCAATAACAGAAGCTTGTCTTTGTACAGATGGCATTTGTGAAGTTAAAGTCAAACCATTTCCGGATTATTCTGGGTTAGCAAGTTTTAAGTATTCCGTTACTAATGATTTAACTTCAAATATAGCGGATGTGAACATCACAGTTCTTCCTGTTGATGACCCTCCCATTGCCTATAATATAAATCCTACGAACCTTACACTCGGAGAAGAAGAAACTATTGAATTGCCATACTCTGATGCAGAAGGGGATTTGGCCACATCTTGCTACATTTCTAATTTTTCAAATGGTTCAGTTTCCTCATCTTGTGCTTGCTCGGGTGGTATCTGCAAAGTTGGCGTTAAAAATTCAGAGTTTCAAACAGGAGTTGCAACGTTTGATTATGAGATAAGAGCGGGAAGCTCTATTTCAAACATAGGGAAGGCGACGCTATCGCTGGTTCCACTCCCCATACTAAGTTACGGTGGAACACCTGGAACAAGTATTAAACTTGGTACTTCTTTCAATGTTGATCCCACAATTCTCAGCGGAGCCGGTGGCACCATTACCGGTTGTAGCATTTCTCCTGCCTTACCAACGGGAATTACTATTGATTCCCTTACCTGTAAAATTACAGGCACTCCATCTACAGTCATGAGTCCACAAACGTACATGGTAGAAGCAGTAGGATCACTTGGAACATCCCTACCAGCGGCTCTAACTTTAGCTGTTTCTCCGGGAGCTCCATTAATAACTTATCTGGGTTCTACCGGAAATGCTGGTAAATTTGGTACTCCATTGACAGTAGCACCTTCAACATTAAATTCTAATGGTACACCTATGACGGGTTGTACGATATCTCCAGCATTACCTTCTTGGGCATCTATTAACCCTGGAACATGTATCATATCCGGGACACCAAACTCATTGTTATCGCCAACTACTTATACGGTAAGCGCTCACAATGCTGTAGGCTCATCTATTCCAGCGACTATTACTTTAAGTGTAAGTGCTACATTTCCAACTCTTAGTTATGATTTTTCTACAGGTAATGTAGTCTCAGTCGGACAAAATCTAACAGTTATTCCTTCGAGTTTGAAAGAGAATGGTGCGAGCATCACCAGTTGTTCCATTTCACCAGCTCTACCGGTTTGGGCAACCATCAACCCATCAACTTGCGTAATTTCAGGGAAGGCGGCGACAATTCTTGGTCCAGCAGCAATCTATACAATCACTGCTACCAATAGCGTTGGCTCAACGAGTACTACTGTATCCATTACAGTGAATCCAGCTGCACCCAAATTAAGCTATGAATATTCTCTGACCAATGGATCCTTTGGCGTTCCAATGAATGTGATACCTAGTTTGATCAGTTCCAATGGTTCGCCCATTACTTCTTGTACCGTTATCCCTGCTCTGCCATCATGGGCAACTCTCGATCAAGCAAATTGCCGAATCACTGGTACACCAGATGAAATTCTTGTTCCTCCTCAAATCTATACAGTATTAGCAACCAACATTGCTGGAACATCAGCTCCTGCGACACTTGTATTAAGAGTTGATCCTTCGATTCCTGTAATAAGCTACTCAGGTGCTGCTGGAGTGAACGGTTCTTACGGCGTTCCAATGACTGTAGCTCCTACTATTTTTCAAGATAAGGGTGGTGCTATTTATGAGTGTAAAGTCACTCCGGCCCTACCTAGCTGGGCGACTATCAACTCTTCAACTTGTGTTATTTCAGGAACACCTAATGCACTTTTGCCTATCACCTCTTATTCAGTAGTCGCTCGTAATTCTGGCGGTGATTCAGCGATTGCTACCGTCGTTTTAAGAGTGAATCCGGTTGTACCAGAGATCAGTTATGCTGGTTCAGCTGGAACGACAGCAAGTTTTAATGTGGCAACAAGTATTACACCAACGGTATTTAAAAATGGTGGAGTATCACTTAATTCCTGTACCTCATCCCCAGCACTTCCTGCATGGGCAACTTTAAATCCTTCAACCTGTGTTATTACAGGAACACCGAATCAGGCATTATCACTTTCTACATTTACAATTACGGCCAGTAACTCAGCTGGCTCATATTCGACAATTGTCGAAATCAGAGTTGATCCCAAAGTACCAACAATTAGTTATGCCGGTTCAACTGAAACGACAGGGTACATTGGTAATCTAATGACGATTGCTCCAACAACTTTAGATGCCAATGGTGCAACAATCACAGGATGTACGAGTACTCCTACATTACCAGCATGGCTAACTCTCGATAGCGCTACCTGTGTAATAACAGGAACACCTACTTCTTTAATGGGGCCGACTACCTACATAATTTCTGCAGAAAACTCTAAAGGAACTTCTACTGCTTTATTAACAATCAAAGTCGTGGAACTATCAGAGCCTACCATTAGCTATGTAGGATCAATGGGAACCAATGGAGTTTTTGGAACTTCATTGCTTGTCACTCCTACTACTTTGAATCCCAATGGACGGCCAATTACTGGTTGTACAACAAGCCCTGCTTTGCCTGGATGGGCCACGATTAATCCTTTTACTTGCGTAATCTCAGGAACACCGACTTCAATTTTGCCAGCAACTACCTACACTGTTAAAGCGAAGAATGACATCGGAACTGGTACAGGAACAGTTACTCTCAATGTTTCTCCTGCAGTCCCTACTCTTAGTTATGCTGGTTCTAGCGGTAAAAATGGAACATATGGTGTATCTATGTCCATTACCCCAACCGGCCAATCATCCGGTGGAACTTCTATCACTAACTGTTACAGTGAACCTGCACTACCAACAGGCTTAGTGATTGATCCCGTGACCTGTGTTATTTCGGGAGTACCAACAGTCGCTGTTTCATCGACCACTTATACTATTAAAGCAGTCAACTCGGCTGGAACCTCTGTTGGTTCACCAGTTGTCCTGAATATCAGCGCCAAAGCTCCAAACTTAAGTTATAGTGGATCTAGTGGAACAACAGTAAACTTTGGATCGAATTTTAATGTTGCTCCAATGACCATCTCTCCAAATGGCGCGCCCATTACATCATGTACAGCGGCTCCTTCTCTGCCAATTGGTCTTACTATAAACAATTCGACATGTGTTATCTCAGGGATCTCAACTACTGGCCTTATACCGACAACCTTCACCATTACCGCTACGAACTCCGCAAGTTCCACAACGGCAAATGTTACTCTTACAGTGAATGCCATAGCACCAGTTTTAAGCTACAGCGGAACTCAGGGAACAATTGGCGCAATCAATAGCCCAATGACTGTTTTCCCTACAATTTTTAAAACGAATGGGGCGGCAACTTACAGCTGTTCAATTTCACCAGCTTTACCTACTGGTCTTACAATTAATGCAACTAACTGTGTGATCTCCGGAACTCCGACAGCTCTTCTCCCTCTGACCTCTTATGCTGTCACTTTATTTAATGGTATTAGTCCTGATGCGGTAGCAACAGTTTCTTTACAAGTGACAAACGTTGCAGTTCCTAGTGTAAGCTTCAATGGTGCAACTGGCACAAGCGTTATGGCCGGCAGTTTAATGACGGTAAGCCCGACTGCTCTTAGTGATAACGGCGATCCGATTGATAATTGTACTATTTCTCCCGCTTTACCTTTAGGCATTTCAATTGATAATTTAACATGTGTTATTTCAGGAACCTCTTTTAATATCCTGCCGGAAACGACATTTTATGTGACGGCTTCAAATAACATAGGTCCATCTACACCAGCACCTGTCGTCTTGAGCATAAATGCTCAAGTTCCGTCTTTAAGTTACAATGATACAACTGGAAACCAGGGAGCTCTCTTATCCATCACTCCTGCTGTATTCAGTCCAAATGGTTCTCCTGTAACAGGTTGTACTGTGTCTCCAGCTTTACCTACAGGACTTATTCTCAACGCGACTTCATGTGGAATCTCAGGGACTCCAACCAGTGTGGTCCCTGAAGCCATCTATTCTGTGACTGCAACAAATGCTGTCGGATCTACATCGGCAGACTTAAAACTTACGATCTTACCTGGTCTTCCTATTATCAGCTTCTCTGGTGCTACAGGAACAGTCGAAACCTTCGGCAACTTAATGTACATTGCTCCAACTTTAATTAATCCAAATGGCGGAGCCATTAACAATTGTACAATCCTTCCTCCTCTACCTACTGGTCTATCCATTGACCCATTAACATGTGTTATTTCCGGAACATCAAGTATTGCTTTTACTCCAACTATTTATACTGTACAAGCTCACAATATTGCAGGTGCCTCTGCCGGAGCAAGTGTTACATTAAAAGTTAACCCTGGTGTTCCTCTTCTAAGTTATGATGGGGCGAGCGGTACGAACGGAAGTATTGGTGGAGCAATGAGTGTTTCTCCTACGGCTCTTACTAATCGAGGGTCGGCCATTACAGGTTGTAGCTCAACTCCAGGCCTTCCAACATGGGCAACTCTTAATCCGTTAACATGCGTAATAACCGGAACTCCGACAGAAGATTTACCTACAACAACTTATTCTATAATCGCGACCAACACTGTAGGTAGCTCAGTTGCTGCATCTTTAACCCTTTCGGTTGATATCGATGCTCCAACCTTAAGTTATATTGGGGCCAATGGAACGAATGGTATTTATGGCATTGGGATGGAAGTTATTCCGACGGCTTTTAATGGGAATGGTCAAGCTATTACCCAGTGTGTGATTACACCGCCATTGCCTACAGGTTTATCAATTTCTCCTTCAACTTGTACAATTGCAGGAACACCTACTCAAGTTACTCCTGCCATGATTTATAATGTGCGAGCGACAAACACAGGAGGCACCTTTACTGATGCATCAGTTACTCTGAGCGTATCACCGAACACTCCTGTCATTAGCTTTGCTTTTTCTGACACTCATGGAGAAGATCCAAACGAACTAATGGTCATCATTCCCTCTGCACTAGAAGAACGAGGAGCGGCCATTACTTGTAGTGTAACTCCAACATTGCCTTCTGATTTCTCTTTAAATACCACTAACTGTGTAATTTCGGGGACACCTCTAACAAATTTGAATTCAAACCATACAGTAACTGCGACAAACTCGGCTGGATCCACTAATACATCAATTAATATCACTGCTGGTGTTCAGGTTCCTGTTTTAAGCTATGCTACTTCTAATGGTAAATCGATTAGCTATAATGGTGCCTTTAACATTCAGCCTTCGACCCTACAAACTTTCGGGTCCCCTCTGACTAACTGTGTATTCGCGGATACTCCTGCTAAACCAGCATGGATGAATGTCGACGCTGCTTCTTGTACAATCAGTGGAGCTCCAACAAGTGCATTACCTTCAACGACTTTCTATATCGTAGCTACCAATGGGCCGGGAGATTCAATTCCGGCCGCCGTTGCTCTTGAAGTAACACCTCTTGTACCATTCATTAGTTATGCGGGGGCTGCAGGGAATGGACCAATTGGTTCTCTCATGACTGTTTCGCCCATACTTCTTAATACGAATGGTGGAGACATTACAAATTGTACGATTACTCCGGCATTAACAAATAACTTAACAATGGATCCACTAACTTGTGTTATCTCCGGTACTCCAAATGCTCCAATGGTTGCAACAGAATATACAGTTGTTGCTCATAACTCGGCCGGAGCTTCTCCTGAAGCGGTTGTGACACTTTCTGTTGCTCAAATTGTACCAGTCGTGAGTTACTCTACTTCTGTCGGTACAACCGTTAATCTTAATCAGCCTATGACTGTAACTCCATCCACTCTTACTGGAGATCCGATTACTGACTGTACCATTTATCCTGCTTTGCCAAATGGTTTAAACATAGATACGACAACTTGCGTGATTTCAGGTATTCCTACAGTATCTTCAACAAACACTTATTATGTAACTGCAAAAAACACTGCTGGCCCTTCGAATGGCGCAACAGTAGTGCTAACTATTGATCCAATTGCACCGGAAATTAGTTTTGCTGGTTCTGATGGAACGGTAGGAACTATTGATAGTCTTATGACGGTTGCTCCTACAATTCTAAAAGATAATGGAGCTACAGCTACATGTTCTGTTACGCCAGCACTTCCAACTGGACTTGTTCTTAATGCCAACACTTGTCAGATTTCCGGAACTCCTATAGCAACACTTGTTGCGACAGCATTCACTGTTACTGCAACGAACTCGAAAGGTTCTGCTTCAGATAACGTTACTCTATCAGTTGGCCCTGCGGCACCTATATTGAGCTATGCTAGTGCAACCGGAAAAACAGGAAACATTAATACAGGAATGAGTGTAACTCCAACTCTCAATACGAGAGGAGCAGCTCTTTCGAGTTGTACAATTTCTCCTACTCCTCCTGCCTGGTTGAATATTAACGGCTTAACTTGTGTTATTACTGGTACGCCAACAACATCTCTACCTTTAACGACTTATACTGTAACCGCAACAAACCCAGCAGGTTCTACAACTGCAACAGTTGAGCTTTCAGTAAATCTCGCTCCACCGCAACTTAGCTATGGTTCTCCTACTCATACCGTAGACGTGGGGCAAACTTTAACAATTACACCTACCATTCTTAATGATTACGGTTCAGCAGTTTATGGATGTAATTCGTCTCCATCGTTGCCGTCCGGATTAACAATGAGTGCTCCAGGTTGTGTGATAACCGGAACACCAAATATTCCGCAAGCTTTAACTGTTTTTACAATTACAGCAATAAACTCGGCGGGATCTTCAACAGGGGCAACATTTAGCCTGGAGATTCTACCAAATCTTCCAATGATTAGTTATGCCGGAGCGACTAACACCAATGGTACTGTTGGTTATGGAATGTATGTTTCTCCAACAACATTGAATAATAATCTTTCACCTATTGAAAGTTGTACTATTTCTCCAGCTCTTCCAACAGGCCTTTCTATACATAATACGAGCTGTATGATTTATGGTTCACCTGTCGCTAATTTTACACCAATAACTTTTACAGTAACGGTGACTAACGGAAGAGGTCCAAGTTCAACAACAGTAACCTTATCGACAGGTGAAACTGTCCCAAGTTTAAGTTACATCGGTTCAACCGGAACAGTTGGGAATCTAAACATTCCAATGACGATCACACCAACTTCTCTTAGTGCAAACGGCCAACCGATCACGAGTTGTATACCATCACCTGCGCTACCTACTGGATTAATAATCAACAGCAATACCTGTGTAATCTCTGGTACCCCAACAGTTGTTCAAGCTCCGACTAACTATACTGTTATTGCAAAAAACTCTAAGGGTGATTCTGACGCTGCTCCACTAACTATTGAAGTTAAAGCTGGGACACCTATTCTGAGTTATGCCGGAGCGACCGGCACTCAAGGGTCAACAGGCGCAAATATGAATGTTGCTCCAACGACATTCAATGCGAATGGATCATCAATTAATTCCTGCACTATTTCTCCAGCTCCCCCTATCGGTGTTACAATTAATAATACCACTTGTGTTATTTCCGGAGTTCCTACAGTTAACTCTTCGACAACCAATTATACTGTTTCTGCTACTAATGATATCGGAACGACCACGGCCACCGTTGAAATCACTGTTGGTCAGACTGTTCCAGAAGTAAGTTATGTTGGTTCATTAGGCACGGCCGGCGTACTTGGTGCACCGATGACTATTACGCCAACTTCTTTGAAGGCGAATGGAACGGCAGTAACTCAATGTACTATTTCTCCTACTCTTCCTACTGGACTTACGATTAATAATTCTACTTGTGTCATTTCTGGAACTCCAAGTGTAGTTTCTATGGCCACAATTTATAATGTTGTCGCTAAAAATAATTCCGGTAATTCTGTTGCAGCTCCAGTTACACTTTCAGTTGCTGCTTCTGCTCCAACGATAAGTTACAGTGCTGGCATTACTAATGTTGATGTAGGATCATTAATGTGGGTGCAACCTACAACTCTTAATGATCATGGTTCTGCAATTACAGAGTGTACTGCAGCACCGGCCCTACCAACGGATGTCACAATCAGCCACCCATCTTGTGTCATCACAGGTACTCCTAATGCGAGCTTAAGCCCGACTGTTTATACCATCACTGCTAAAAACAGCGTTGGTAGTGCGACAGCAAATGTCACCTTATCAGTTGGAGTCGGCGTACCTACTTTAAGTTACACAGGGGCAGAAGGAACCATTGGCGACATTGGTGAGAACATGACTGTTACTCCAACCTCTTTGGAATTAAACGGATCTCCTATTTCGGGATGTACTTCTTCACCAACTCTTCCGACAGGGCTCACAATCAACCAATCAACCTGCGTGATTTCCGGAACTCCTTCGGCTCAATTACCTTCGACTCTATTTACTATTACAGCTAAGAACGATTCCGGTTTCTCTAGCGGAGCTCCTGTTACTCTTAGAGTAACGGCTGGAAGACCAACAATTAGCTATGTTGGCTCGACTGGAACAGATGCAGTTTATGGAGTTCCAACTTTTATTACTCCGGCGATTCAAGATAATGGTTCTGCTATTTCAACTTGTACTATTTCTCCGGAGCTTCCTCTTGGTCTATCAATCAACAACAATACCTGTATTATTTCAGGAACTCCTGCTGATATCATTCCTGCAACTATTTTTAATGTGATTGCAACAAATGAAGCAGGCCCATCTAATCCTTCACCTGTTACAATAAGTGTTGGAGCAGGTTCACCGGTTCTCAGCTACGATGGAGCGCTTGGCACAGCAGGAACAATTGGTGTTCCAATGAACGTTAATCCAACCATATTGAATGGGAATGGTTCTTCAATTGAAAGTTGTATAGCTCAAAACCTTCCAGGTTGGGCAACTGTTGACCAGAACACATGCGTGATCACAGGTACACCTGATGCTAACATGCCTTCAACAGTCCTAACTATTACGGCCCAAACTGCTGAAATGAAACAAGTCGTAGCTACTGTAGAACTTATTGTGGGTAAATCACTACCTGAATTAAGTTATGACGGTGTGAATCTCGCCTATCAGTATAATGATTTAGTTGAAATCACTCCAAGCTTGCTCAAAAATAATGGTGCACCGATTGAGGATTGTGAAGTTACAGGTACACCTCAGCTTCCACTCTGGGCAACAATTGATCCAACGACTTGTACGATTACGGGTACTGCAGAAACTGCATTCTCTGAATACGTCGCTATAAGGGCCAGAAACTCTGAGGGTTACTCAAATTCAGTAAGTATTCTTATTCAGATTCAAGCCGGCATTCCAGAACTAAGTTATGCAGGGGCAGAAGGAACTTCAGGACTAGTTGGAACCGAAATGGCAATTGTGCCAACAACTTTAAAAGCCGAAGGTGGAGAGATTACTTCGTGTAATGTTAGTTCAGATCCATTTGAACTTCCAGAAGGTCTGACTATTGATCCTGTATCATGTGTTATTTCAGGTATTCCAACATTTGCTTTCACTGAAACTTTTGAAATCTCCATCGGAACCGCGGAAGGCAAAACCTCAGAACTACCTGCAACAGTCACAATTACAGTTGCAGCTACTAAACCAGCATTAAGTTATACCGACTCAAAAGGTTTCCCTGGCTACAAACTTTCTTATTTAACTGGTCAACCTTCAGAGTTTTCGACCAATGGCTCTCCATTAACTGAATGTGAAGTAACTGCTGGAACATTACCTGTGTGGGCCACGGTGAATCCGGATAACTGTGAAATTAACGGAACACCACCAGATATAATGGCTCCTGTGAATTTAACCATAACTGCTACTAATGCTTTTGGTTCAACCAGCGCCAATGTCGACCTGGAAGTAAAACTTTGTCCGGATGGCTTTGTAGAAGTTCCGGCGTGGGATGATTCAGTAAATAATTTAGATCTTCCTTATCAACTGCCAGTGGGGACTGCTGTTGTTAATGATCGCTTTTGTGTTATGCAATTTGAAGCAAGGAATGATAATGGCAAAGCTACATCACATCCAGATTTTGCAGGTTTTGTCCCATGGACAAGCATTTCTATTGCAGACGCCAAAGATGCGTGTCAAGAGCTTGGTCTTCCAGAGCAAAATCTCTTCGATATAATTTCCAATCAGGAGTGGATGTCTATCGCTCGACAAGTGGAGCACAATGATGAAAACTGGATGTTTGATGACGTTGATCCACTTCTAAAAGTTCGCCTGTATACTGGATTAACAAACAAAAATGGATTCGCTACTCCGAGATCAGTATCAAATCTGGCCAATCCTTATTCTGGAACAAACAGCTCTCCAACTGATCCAATAGGAGACGGAAGAGAGAGAAGAAGAACCTTTAAATTAGCAGGAAACAATTCAGAAATCTGGGATATGTCCGGTAATGCCTGGGAATGGGTAGATTGGGATAAGGATCCTGAAATTCTCGTTCCCCCAGAATGCTCTATAACTCCATCAGGGGGAGAGGAAGTATTCGAATTATTTGAACTTTTAAATGCAGGAGATGTCATTACTAGTTGTAATTGGGAAAAGAAGGATTTCTTACCACTCGATCCTGCTTTAACCGATGCTCACGGAATTGGAGTCTTCGATGTGACACCTGAGAAAAATCAACAGATAAATCGTGGTGGTGACCCTGAAGAGAGCGGTGGTATCTATTCAATAGGCCGCGAGGATAATCTTGTTCTCAACAACGACGGCTTGATTGGTTTCCGTTGTGTGTATAGACCTAACGTCCCACCAGTGGGACCGTAAGGGAGGATTATTATGAAACTAAAACTACTTCTTTTAACAACTATAATGGGACTTTCCTTCATATCATTTGCGCAAGAAAGTAAGCCGGAACAGGAAAAAGCTCCCGCAGAACCAGAAATTCTCCCCCTTAAGGCAGAGAAGATTGTTATTAAACCTTCAACCCCTTATGTGCCGGATGGAACCATTGTAGTGAATGAGAAAACACAACTTAAAGTCAGAAGTGCAAACGATACTTTAGTGGAAGTATTTCTCGATGCCGATGGAAAACTTGAACGCGGGTCAGGTGGTATGATCGATAAAGATGCCTTTAATCCTGGTGATGGCATGTTGGATTTGAATGCTGCTGTTAATGCTGCTAAAAAATTTGGAAAAGATATTTCCGGTCAATGGGCCTTTGAAAAGGACCAGAGGGGAAAATGGATATATGAATTTGAAGGTAAGATCACTGAAATGGATGAGTCGACAAAAAAAGAGATTGTGAAAGAAATCGAAATAGCAATCGATGCCAAAAATGGTCGACTTGTGTCTGAAGAAGGTGATGAGTAATTAAAAAAATTTTTTCTCAACAATGTGATACTTGTTATTATCAAAATCCTTTTCTGATTTAAATAGAGCAACATGATTTACCATGAAAGTCAGGGTTCTCATCGGCTCTTCTAAACCTTTTACTAAATCATCATACTCGTAGCGCTGCCACCTTTTTACGGTGACGTGTGGAATGAATTCCTTAGCCTCTTTCCTACACCATTCAGGATAAGTCTTTTCAACTAACTCCTTGAGTGCCGATAACTCAGGAGAAGATTTAAAACCTAGATACATGATACGACGATTAAAAAACTGAAAGCCATTGGTTTTCAGTTCAAAGGGATCCATTTTTATACTATGTAGACGCTCTCTAATTTGGGCCATCATCTCTAATGACGTTTCTCCGATAAAGAGCAATGTCTGATGATAGTCATGTGACTTCTCCCACCCTTTGGAAGATTTTTGAAGAGGAACTAAATAATCATGAACTGATTTTTTTATTTCTTGGGGAAGATCAATCCCTATGAAAAGTCTCATAAGAAATGATCGCACAAGATAGATTAATCTGTGAGGCACTCCGGGCCAACAAGATACTTACCATCTAACCAATCTAACACTTCTCGGGCACCAGCATCTGGGAATAGGCTTAATTGTTTGATCCACTGACTTTTTTGATCTGATTCAAAGTGATCTAAACCTTCATTTAAAAAGGCTTCCTGGTGCTTCATTATAAAATCCCTAAATTCAGGGGAGCACAATTGACCAAGAGCTTCTTCAAAAGCCTTAGATGGTTCTTGCTTATTTTTTAAGACAAAGAGTGAAGCCAGAAAAAGGATCTTAGAAAGTTCAGGCTGATTCATGAGATTAAAGGCCGTAGCTTCTGTATCCTGCAAGAAATCATGATCTCTACCGGTAAAAGGCTTGAGTTTCAAAAATTTACAATTTCGAGGGCCATCATTAGCAAAGATATTTTCCCAAATAAACGGCTTACGTTTTAATAATTGGGTCACTTCACTTAAGTGTTGATGATCAATTTCAGGTGAAATCACTTTAGGCCCAGTCCATGCGATGGCAATATTATCAGGAATACCTTCAGCTATATCCTCCAAATAATTTGAAGGTCTTTGACCAAAAACTTTATCTAAAATGGGGTCTGGAGTATAAAAGGAGGGACAAAAAATAATTTTCCCTTTAAAGGCTTTTTTAACTACTTTCAATACAGCAATTTGTGTCGCTGCTAAATTTTCAGTCACCGGCATATCATCAAAAAAGAGACCCAAGATATCAAGGCCAAGTTCCTGTAGTTTCCCAACTTTATCTTCCAACATTTCGAAATCTGATAGGGTTAGAATTTTGCCCAGTCCCATTGGGCTAATACCGACACCAAATTCGATTCCAGCTTGATGGAAGTGGTCACATAGATTTTTAAGTTTCGCGGTGAACGAAGTGTTCCATGTATCGCGCCATCCCTTCCGCAAATGTTGGTCACGTTTAGGAGCATAGATATAGAAATCTCCACCGACCTGAGACAGAAAATGACTATAACTTTTACGTTGAGCTTCCGGCCATTCGGGACCAAAAAAGCCTTCAACAATTCCGATTGAACGCATAACTCTAAAATAACCCATCTCTTTTGGACATGAAAGGAATTTAAATTTAAGATGATTTCTCTTTGTTAAGAAGGAAGGTTTATGTTGAAGCAACTTCGTTTATTCTTATGTCTGTTTTTATCACTTAATGCCTTTGCCCAGGATCAGGCAACACCAGAAGAAGTGTATAATTATTTTAAAGATGGACTTGTTTTTGAACACGCTGAAGCTAACTTTCTCGCTAAAGTAAGCTTTAGGATCCAAAGTAGATTTACTTATGAATCCGAAGATTCAGAAAAGTACTCTCCCGATCTCTTGAATTTTGAAGTTCGACGTACCCGTTTAAAACTTGAGGGGAACATTCTTGATCCTCGATTACTTTATAAGTTTCAGTTTTCATTCACACGTGGTGATTTTGATTATGATCGTACAGATTATCCAAATGTTCTAAGAGATGCAGCCGTGGGCTGGAAACTTTCTGATGCAACAACATTTTGGTATGGGCAAACAAAACTTCCAGGCAATAGACAAAGAGTTACATCATCCGGAAGCCAGCAGTTTGTTGATCGTTCTCTACTTAATTCAACTTTTAATATTGATCGGGATCTTGGATTTCAACTTTACCACCGCATGGGATCGGCCCGTCCATTCTGGGTAAAGTTCGCCATTTCCAACGGGGAAGGTAGGGCCACTAATAATACAGATGATGGACTTGCCTACACAGCAAGAGTTGAATGGCTTCCATTAGGCAATTTCGAGGACGGCGGAGATTACTTTGAAGGAGATCTGGCACGGGAAACCGAACCCAAAATTTCAGTTGGAGCCGTTTACTCCACCAACAAAAAAACAACTCGCCCCGGAGGCCAATTAGGACGACAGTACGAGACTGAAGACTTATACCGGGATATTGATACCTATTTTGCAGACTTACTTTTTAAGTATCGCGGTTTTTCATGGTCTACAGAATATGCTCGCAGATGGACCAATGGGGCCGTCTTCAGTGATGGAGCAGAAACAGTAGCGATTTATAAAGGCCAAGCCGTGAACACTCAAGCAGGTTATTTGTTTGAAAACAATATAGAGACGGCCCTTCGCTTTACTAAACTTTGGGCAGAGACAGAAGCTCTTCCAGGAGTGAATGATCAGAATCAATATACGATGGCGGTAAGTAAGTACATCAATGAGCACAAGATCAAAGTTCAATCGGATTTAACTTATTCGGAAGATCTAAACCGTTTAAGTGACCTTTATGACGGTCAATGGATCTTCCGAATGCAGCTTGAAATAGGAATTTAAATTTCTGGCAAATACTCCGGTCCACATTTTTCAGAGATGACTGTGTATGCTTCCTCATCAGTAACATACTTAAATTTAGGGAAACCTTCCTGAGTCCAAAATAGAGGTGCAGGAAGGATACAAGGCTTAAGCCCACTTTTAAGAATCTCAACTTTTTTAGTTAAACGCGGATCTGCTCCCCAGGCATCTGAACGGATAATAATGCCTTTACCAGAATAACCAATCTGAGCATGCTTTCTTTCTGAACGAACGGGATTCATATCCAGTGGTTTCTCAGTCAATACTCCGCCATCGAACGTTTTATATTTTTTAAAAAAGGTAACTTCTTCACCCGTTGTCAGTGTAACCTCTAATGTTTCAGATCTTTCTTCTACATGGAATTGATTCTGACGAGGTAAGAAGAAAAGAATCGTTTCAGCAAAATCAGAAACGTATCCGGAACCTATGTAATCTGTAATCCAGATATAGGTGTCTCTTCTCGCGCGATCGTCATTATAAAAAGAAAAATCACGAAAGGGGTGCTCAATTTGCTCGGGAGTAGTTGTGACAATATCATTAGGACCATGGTTAACGATGGAAAAACCACGATAATATAAGTTCTCTGCTCTATCGGCTCCAAACTGACTTTGATAATGAAGCGAATCCCGATTGTGGGCCATGATATAATAATATTTATCAATGCGAGGGACATCTCTCTCAAATGGCACGATTGTTGCGGCCCATACACTAGAAGCGATCAGAGGCAGAGTAAGTAAATATTTAAGCATAGAGGTCTCCTGTTCCTTACAGGCTAACCGGAGAGCCCATTTGGATCAATCGCTCGTCTATGACAATTTCTTGCATATTAAGTAAATAGATCGGGGATTATTCGTAATCCAGGTCTTCAGCATCGGGTAAAATTTCCGACCATTCTTCTTCTGTCTCATCCAAATCATTGCCTGAAGCTATTTTACCGTCTAATCGTTTAGTAGAATCGTCAGGATAATCCTCTAAGTTATTTCCGGAATAATCATCGTTCCCCAAGTAGTGAGTCACATTTTCTCCATCATGGTAGGGAATGCTCTCTCTCGGCTGGTTTTCCATAATGCCTCCTTGTAGATAAAATAAGGTGCAGAATGCATGCCAAGGAAATCAAGTGAAAAACTATAGCAAAGAAGATTATCGTCAAATGCTTTGGAAGAATGGCGGAGGAACAACAACCGAACTTTATCGCTTTCCCGTAGCGAACGAATTTTTCTTTCGACTCTCTTGTGCTGAGGTGAAGGGAAATGGGCCCTTTTCACTCTATCATGGATACGACCGTTACCTGATGGTTACATCTGGAGAAGGATGTATTTTAAAGAATAAGGAACCTGTTGTTTTAAAAGAAGGTGATTCTCCATTCTTCTTTTCAGGGGAAGATTCTATTTTTTGTGAACTTATTCAAGGGCCGATAAAAGATTTCAATGTCATGTTTAATCGAAACTGGGCAGATGTAGCAATACAAGTTTTCAGACAAGTTAATGGCGAAATAGAACTTCATTGTACGACTGATCAATTATTCGCTTATAACGTTGATGATGAAACATTATTAGAATTGGAAAACCAGGAAATCGTTACCCTTTATTCAAACTATCTCATTGTTGTCGAAGTCAGAAAAAAGGCCGGATAAACCGGCCAGTGATTATTTAACTTTTATATATACATAAGGTTGATTAACCTTGATGTTTTCGTTTTCCATCTTTTTCAGCTCTTCAAAGACTTTACCAGTCACATTTAGAATACTGAATCTCACCTCTTGAATCTTGAGAGTTACTAAGCCAGTGCTGGCATTATAAGCCATAGTCCCTGAACTTTTAACTTTGCCGGAAACATCTGCCTTAACATTAGCAGAAAGAGCATAATTTCCATTTGTAATTTTAAGATCAAGAGCACTTATACCAACGGCCCCTTGAACTGCTTTATCAACCAGGGCATTCATGAGAACTTCCGCAGAATTCTGTGAAGAGAACTGAGATGATTTAAAGACCATACTCTTAAAACATCCGCTGATAATCTCATCCATCACTTCACTCATAGTCGAGTTCCTTGCGCAATCAAGGGTGACACCACTCAAGCTGATAGAATCCGAATAAGAGTTGAAGCTTGCTGAAGATAAGCTCATTTTTAATTGTTTTGAGAAGTCGAGATTAAAACCGTTAATATTCATTGTGTCCGCTTCCGTCATGATAGAAGGAGCATTCTCCAGAACGAATTCCTCATTCTCGGCTCCTGAAACATTCAAGACAAAATCAGTTGCTACTTTTTGGACACTGACCGAAAGCTTTTGATCAATCAAAGAACTTCGACCGAAAGAAGCGGCCGTCCCTGATCCATGGGGATTCTTATAGGTAAAATTAAAGTCTTTCACACTTACATTCGTTGCCACCGGAGCTGCCAGCGCAAAATCGGCCATAAGGATGAAACCAAATAATAGTTTTTTCATAATGTGTTCCTTTCAGTTCGTTTTTAAGCTTTTCGGAATAAGAACGAGCCTTTGAAGGAAACCGACAGAGACAGATCTAAATGGGAAAAAAGCGCCACTAAGCGATTAAAACAGTGGGGAATACTCGTGGCCTTAAAGTTGCACTCTTATCCGGCAGGAAGTTAAGCCAAGGAGGCAATTATGCTTTGGACATTAATCGTAGGTCTTATCGTTGGGGCCATTGCCAAATTTTTAATGCCGGGTCGAGATCCGGGTGGGTGGATCATTACAATGGTTCTAGGGGTAGCTGGTGCTTTTGTAGCTAACTTTATCGGAAGTTCCTTAGGATGGTACGATCAAGGAGAAGCAGCAGGTTTAGTGGCTTCAGTCATCGGTGCCATTATCCTTCTTGCTATTTATCGGGCCATTATTGGCAGGAATCAAATTCCTCATCGAGGGGTGTGATTATCCCAGAATGCATGGATATCGCTTAATATGCTTCGCGATACCAGCTCTCGGGATGATTGGTTGAACCAATCAACAGGTAAGGATTGTTCGTAACTTTTTTCCAGGAATCGGTCATCCATCAAAACGATAATTCCCTTATCGTTCTCTGATCGGATGACTCTTCCTGCGGCCTGTACCGCCCGCGCCATGGCAGGATAGGTATAAGCATAGTCACGCCCCTGCTGATAATATGATTCGTAATACTCTTTCATTTTTTCCCGTTCAAAATCAAAGCCCGGTAAAGGCGGACCCACCACAAAAGCCCCTATAACCATTTCCCCTGCGTAATCGACTCCTTCAGAGAAGACACCGCCCTGGACAGCAAAGAGGATCATGGGTGAAGACTGACTCTTAAGGAGCTCTAATGCAGTCTCCACATCCTGATTGGACATAAATCTTCTTTGCTTCAGGACTTTGACCCCTGAAGGGACTTGAAACAAGGAAAGTACTTTTTCCATAAAATCGAAGCTTGGAAAAAACGCCAGGTAGTTTCCTGACTTGAGCTTAATGATCCGCTCAATTGTCTCCGCTATCTTGGAATAATTTTGATTCCTGACTGAAAACTTGGTTGAGATTTGCGGAATGATCAAAACTTTGCGATTTTTAGAGTCAAAGGGTGATTGGAATTCTTCCATCAAAAGCTTATCGTCCATAAGTCCTGAGAGCTTTGCGTAGTAATCAAAAGGCTTCAAAGTGGCTGAGAAGGCCACCACATTCCTGAAAAAGTCATAACGTTCTTTAATGAGTCTCGAAGCATCGCAACATGTAATTTTAATCGTGTGATCACGGCCGTCGTTTTGACCGGTGATAAAAAACTCTTCTTCATCAAAAGAAAGATTTGCCAGTACTTCCGTGAACTCTCCCCAATAGAAGGTGAGTTTTAAAACCACATCCCGGGCCTTTATCTCTACATCTGAATCCAGATATGAAGAGAGAAATGATTTCACTTCTTCATTTACAGCAATAAAACTTTCAACTTCAGGATAAAGCTTACTGGTTGTCTTTTCCTTCGGGGTCATCGTTTTCAGTGTAAATAGACATAGATCCAGAAGTCTTAAACTCTCCCCTTTGAACTTCTTTGGTAATTTCTCAAGATCAACACGAAGAGACTCGAGATAATAAGAGGACAGGACGGGTGAGAAGTTACCCATCGTCCTGGCAGGAAGATTGTGAGCTTCATCAATAACAAGATTAGGCTTTCCTTCCTGCTCAAATCCGGTCGAGCTGATCTTGCCTAAGATTCCATCGTGTCCAAAGACATAATTATAGTCACAGATAACCGTGTCGGCTTCCACGAGTGCTTCTAATTGAAGTTCAAAAGGACATACTTCGTACTTGCTTCCCAGGTTCTTAATCACTCTGGAGGTGAGCTTCTTTTTCTTTAAAAGTTCATTCTTTAAACCATGAGTGGTCAATTTATCGTAATAATTTTTGGCATACTCGCAGTATTCTGGATTACAAACCGGCTCGGCCTTCATGCACATTTTAGATTTGGCAGTGATCGTTAAAGATTTGGTTGAGCAGCCCTTATGCTGTAGTTTCTCTACCGCTTCTTCTGCAACTGCTTGCTGACTATTTTTAGGGGTGAGATAAATCACCCGTTGCCCGCGGGCAAGAGCTTCTTTAAGTGAGGGATAAAGCACGCCGATAGTTTTCCCTAAACCGGTCGGAGCCTGAAGCATCATTCTTTTACCATCCCCCATCCCCTTCTCAATGAATGATATGAGTTCCAACTGCCCGCTTCTGGGTTTAGGAAACGGAAAGGGCATATTCTGAGCAAGTTTGGTTCTTCTTAAAAACCGTTTCTCGGCATTCTTCGCTTCAAGCACTAATTCATCCAGCCGTCTGGCAAGCCATGTCTCATATTCCTCAAGGTTCCAATAGATATCCACATCGAGGCTTTCTTCCCTTCGGGAAGAAATGAAATGAAAATTTAAGCGCGGCTTTTGACCATGATTGAGCCAGTAAATGTAGCCATAAGTGAGAAGCTGTAAAAAATAAGGATGCTTCTCTCTCCGGTCCTTAACTTTATTTGAAAGATCAAAAATATTAAAACTCGATTTGATCTCTTCAATCTGTGGTTTATCTCCAGGGATGAATCCATCCACTCGTCCCTGAATTTCAAAACAATACCCTTCTTTCTCAAAGGACCAGGCAAGGTTCATTTCAGATTGATAGTCCGGAATGAGTTCTTTTCGGTGAGCTTGAACCCTCTGATGGAGTTCCATTCCTTTCTGAAGAGAGGTGGCAACCGATGAGGAAGGTTCAATACTCCCGCATCGAGGTGACGGCATGGCAAAATTCTGGACAGATATTTTAATAATTTTCATATCAAGACCAGATTCTCTCCGGGCTTAGGAAGATAATTTTCTATATTCAAGTGATCAATCGGATAGGCCTCAAGACCTTGCTTTTTTAAATGACGAACAAGGGCCCCATTTCGATGTTGAACGAAAACTTTCCTGGCCCCGCTCTCTTTGATGGTTTGATTAAGATCATTCCAATCAGCGTGATCTGACATGACAAATCCCCGGTCGTAACGGTTCCAGTTTGAGTTCTGCATCCATCCTGAAGCAAAAGCTGTCTGGTAAGTGCCGGCCAGATGTATCCAGTTCTCAGTCAAAATGGAAGGAGGCGCCAGTAGCAATTCCCCTTCTAGTTTTTGATCAAGAATAAGTTCCTTAATTTTCTCACCTAAGACTTTAGTTCGGGCCATATCGCGGTTTTGCCTACGGTAACATTCCGTGAGTTCCTGTATCGTTGAGTGAATAAGAACTGGTTTATGCGCAAAAGGAGAGAGTTCTGCCAGAATTCTTTGGGCCTTACCGAGAGAATATCCAAAGAGAATCGAATTCACTCCCTTCTTTTCATTTTCACACCACCACTCATGAATCATGGCGCCGTGATTCAGATTTTTAGTCCAGACAAACTTAGGCGTACCAAAAGTTGCTTCGGTAATGAAGGTGTCACAGAGAACATTTTCAAACGGATCACAACTTGGATCATGATCCCGTTTATAGTCCCCCGAGGCAACCCATACTTCTCCATCATGCTCTACTCTTACCTGGGCCGAACCTAGGATGTGTCCTGCGGAGTGAAGACTCACTTTCACTTTCCCAAAATAAAAGACTTCACCGTACTTGTAACTCTCAACCTGAATCTTATTTCCTAAGCGGGTTTTCAAAAGCTCAACACCGCTATCGACGCTGATGTATTTTTTACTGCCACGACGGGCATGATCAGAATGAGCATGAGTAATGATGGCAACATCGACAGCACGGTGTGGATCTATGTAGAAGTCACCAGCTGCGCAATATAAGCCTTTATTAGTCCAGGTTATCAGAGGGAGATTATTCATTGGCATAGGCGGATTTTTACACAAGGTGAAATGAAACTCAAGGAACCTTATGGTCACTTTCCCTTTAGAATATTTTTAGTGTTCTTTCGTTTTAGGATGATGTTATTTAAGGGCAGTCGTAGTCGAGTATCTTGTGTAATTTTGCCCAAGTCCTCTTTACGTCTACCATGCCTTAAGGAGGTTTTATGGGTAAAAAAATTTATGTCGGTAATCTTCCCTTCACGGCCACCAGCGAATCACTCTCAGAAGTTTTCGCACCCTTTGGAACAGTTGGATCATCTAAAATCATTACAGATAGAGACACTGGTCGTTCAAAAGGTTTTGGCTTTGTAGAGATGGCAGATGCTGCTGCCGCTGATACCGCCATTGCACAACTTCATGGTTCAGACTTAGGAGGCCGCTCATTAACTGTAAATGAGGCCCGTCCTATGGAAAAACGTGAGGGTGGTGGCTTCGGTGGAAACCGTCCCGGTGCCCGGGATTCCCGTCAATCAAATGATAGATGGTAATTTTTACTCTAATTATAAAATGAACAAAATGCCCTCCTTTTGGAGGGCTTCTTATTTCTAAATGACCAACATATTGGATTCAATGACATTTTGCGCTGTTTCTCAAGAATGCCTTTCCAAGCCCTTTCGCAGGTTTCCTTAAAAATTCCTTTAAATTTTATAACCCCCTAAAATTGTGCTATGCTTAGGCGAGGAAATAGTGCTAATTATTTCCTAATTACTTGTCGCTGTAAGTGTTCTTCGAGCTGTTGCTCATGATCCTCTGAAAGCGCGTCCCTGGCCTTAAGGAGGTTTTTATGGGTAACAAAATTTACGTTGGTAACTTACCTTTCTCAGCAACTAGCGACAGCCTGAACGAAATGTTCTCCAAGTTTGGAACAGTCGATTCAGCAAAAATCGTTATGGACAGAGACACTGGTCGTTCAAAAGGCTTCGGCTTTGTTGAAATGTCTTCTGGTGACGAAGCTGCTGCTGCTATTGAGAAATTAAACGGTCAAGACATGGGTGGACGTTCACTCGTTGTTAACGAAGCTCGTCCAATGGAACCACGCACTGGCGGCGGCGGTTTCGGTGGCGGTCGTTCTGGCGGTGGAGACCGTGGCGGCCGTTCTGGCGGTTTCGGTGGTGGCCGTGGTGGCGATCGCGGTGGTGACCGTGGTGGAAACCGTTGGTAATCCCAACTTTCAATTTTAATTGAAACGAAGGCCCTCGCAAGAGGGCCTTTTTTTTTGTAGCGTTCTTATATGATTAGTCAGGACCTTGCTCCACAGAAAGACTTCAATTGGTATGACATAGAGGATCCCCGACGGGAAGACTTCGAAGTACTCGCAACCAAATTTAACATTCCGCAACTTCTGGTCTTCGACACAGAGAAACCAGAGCATTTACCTAAATACGAAACAACCAATGAAGTGCATTTTTTCATTCTGAGAAGTTTCGACGCTCACGCAGGCCTTAAAGGCACAACCATTCGCGGCTTAACCCGAAAGATCACCTTGCTCATTAGTGAAAAACGTTTGATCACAATCCATGGAAGAAAGCTTGATTACTTGAAATATACGAATGCTGGATCTGTGCAAGATCAGGTCTATCAAATAACTTTGGAAGTAATACAAAGTTATGAAACAGCTTTAAGTAAACTTCAGGATCAATATGCTCATTTTGAAAATGAGATTCTCTCTCGGAAACAGGCCCGCCTCGACACCAGAAGAATTTATCATTTCCGGAGGCAGTCTTTTGTTATTAAAAGAATTCTCTCCCAGGTTGAGGAAGCTCTTACTCTTTCCAGAGAATTTTGGAGAGAACATCCCTCTATGCTCCAGGATCTGAAAGAGAACTTGCATCTGATCTATTTTCAGTTAGAAGACATCTCCAATAACTTCGATCATCTCTTTCAACTTCACATTGCTCTTAATGATCAGCGGGCCAATGAAGTTATGAAAGTACTGACCGTTTTTTCATCAATCTTTCTTCCCCTCAATTTCTTAGCTTCATTTTACGGAATGAATTTTTCCATTTTGCCCGGTTTAAATTCATGGATGGCCCTCACCATTCTGGTAATTATCATGATAGCCTTTATTGTCGTTGGCATTTGGTATTTTAAGAAAAAGGGTTGGTTCAATACCTACCTGGAGTGAAAATGGATCAGATTCAAAAACTTATTTCTCTGGTGAAGCCTTATTATCAGTCACCAGATCCCGCTCATGACTGGGCCCACATTGGTCGAGTTGCAAAAACCGCCCAGGAATTATCCAAAGGACAGGACGTTGATCTGAAATGTGTTTTAGCATCGGTCTACTGTCATGATTTAATCAATCTTCCTAAAGATCATCCGGACCGGAAAAAGGCTTCTACCCTTTCGGCAGAAGAAGCTCGCCCCCTGCTTTTAGAGGCGGGTTTTAATGAAGTAGAAATCACCATGATTTCCCAGGCGGTCATTGAACATAGTTTTTCCAAAGGATTAAAACCATCCTCTCTGACGGCCCGGATTCTTCAGGATGCAGACCGGCTGGATGCTTTAGGTGCCATAGGAATTCTTCGATGTGCAGCGGTTAATACCCAGATGAAGTCTACCTTCTATGATCCCTTTGATCCTCTGGCCGAACAGCGGGAACTGAATGATTCGAAATTTATGCTGGATCACTATTACGTAAAGCTTTTTAAATTACCTGAACTCATGAATACCTCTAAAGGCCAGGAACTCGCCAGGACTCGGGTGGAGTTTATGAAGGATTTTATTAAGCAGCTTCTTTCAGAACGATGATTTCTTCTTCCACCTGAGGAGCGGAATCTTTTTTAAAGTAGTAGTAATAAAGGGCGACTGCTAAACCGTAACAAGCTCCCGAAATATAGAAAGTGGGACCAAAAGAGTATTTCTCAATCAGCATCCCTCCGAGACGAGTACTGGCAGTATAAACCAGATGATAAAAGAATAAGATGACCGCCGAAGCAAACACACATTCTTTCTCCCTGACTCTTTCCATCTCAAACATACTGGTTATGGGGCTCGACATATTCATGAGCATTCCGCGCATAAAAAAGCAGCTTAACACGAGCGAAATATTTCCCGTCAGCCCCATTCCCACCATAAAGGGGATTGAGAATAACGAAGTCAGAAGAATGAACCGAAGATGGGTCGTTTTCTTAATAAGAACCGGAGTTATAAAGACGCCGACAAAAATAAAAAACTGCAGCAAAGCATAAGCGACTCCGATCATTTGAGTCGATAGATGAAAACTTTCTTTAAGATAAAGATTAATAAAAGGAACTGTCAGCCCTCCTCCGAAAGCAAAGCAAAGCTTAGGGAGAATAAGTTTTGAGAGGATCTTCCAGTCCTTCTCTTTTAGGCCCTCAAAAAGTCGTTTTTTGACTTTAGGAATGGGAACCCGTTTGATTTTTATAAAAAGTAAATTCGAAAGGAGCACTGTGCTCAGAGCAATCATGATTGCGTAACGGAAGCCTTCAATCTTACTTAGTCCTGGAACGACATAATGGACGAACTCCGGAAAGAAGCCGCCAATAAAGTAGCCCACCATGAGAGCTGCCATATTTAAAGCAGAGTTCAGACTGAAAAGATAAACCCTCTCATCCGGTCTGGAGTTTCGCATGTAAAAGGGTGACACAGAAATATTGAACAGCGCCTGGAACATGCTCGCAAGAAGCCCGAAAGCAAAGAGCGAAGCTTCATCGATAAAAAAACTCTGGGTGAAATAAAATACAGAAGAACACAGAAGCCCGGTCACAACCAGATGCTTCATATGGAATTTTTCAACGATTAAGGCCGCAGGAATGGCCATCATAGCAATTCCTAATGAGGTCGTGGAAATCATTGTCCCAATGGCCGATTCTCCATAACCCAATTCCTTCAAATACAGACTGAAGAGCAAAGCGTAAATGGAAAGACCCATTCCTTGAATGGCATTCCCAATCAAGAAGACTTTGACGTTAGTTGAAAGTTGTTGGAAGTGTGTGAGATAGGCCCTGACCATGCCTTCATACTAGCTCTTATTTGGACCCAATAAGAGTCGGCATTACTTGCTTACTGCCGCGAGTCAAATAAATTTGTTTGATATACCAAACATCGAAATATATGATTGGCCGACTTTAATTCGAAGGAGATCACTATTATGAAGCTTTTTGCACTTTTAGGTCTACTCGCCTCGACCCCTACTCTAGCAGATTTTGTTTATATGAAAGAGGATGCTCAGGGTAAGTCGGTCCAATTACAAAGTTTAAATGGTTCGGCCACAACCATAAACAACCAGGCCTCTAAACTGTGGGCCTTTTATCCGGACGTCACCCCAGATGGGAAAGAATTTGTTTTCACCGAAGGCGAAGGTCCCCAGAATCTTCACCTGGCCTATGTGAATAAAAAACAGAACCTGACTCAAAAATTCACTCTCCAAGAACCAGGAATGCTTTTGCATCCGAAGTTCTCAAAGAATGGGCGTTTTATTTTCTATTCTGCCCCAGGACCTCAAGGCAAAAATACGATCTTCTTTTTTGAAAGAGAAGCTCTCATCACTGCCCAGGGAACTGGCCTTCAGGAATACTCTCTAAATGGCGCTAAAATGCTTGCCCCGGAAGATGAAGCCTACTTCCCTCGTCCATCTTCTGATGGAAACTTTGTGGTTTATCAAAGAAACATCAATGGTAAAAAAGAAGTGGTCTTATTTGACCGCGTGGAAAATACTAAAAAAGTTTTAACCGAAGGTATGTCCCCTGCTCTTTCTTTCGATGAAAGATTGATTGCTTTTACTTCCAAGAGAGATGGTAACTGGAACGTTTATACCCTCGATCGTGTGAGCGGCGAAATCAAGCAGATGACAACAGACGCTCACGATGAAATGGCCCCGACTTTCATGCCGGATAACACTCTGGTATTCGCTTCTAATAAGAGCGGTCACTTTCGTCTTTTTAAACTTGAGAATTCAAAATGGGTCTCCCTGGTAGATGTGGCCGATGATGCCAAGGTGGATTTCTATTCGCCAAACTTCTCCGGAGAAACTGATTACAAACAAAAAGAACTTCCTTCTTTCATTGGAAATGCACGTTCTTCATTCGGAACTGTTTCTCATGAAGGGAAGATCTACATGGCCGGGGGCCACCAGGGTGCTGAACATACTTATCCACCAGAATCATTCTCAGATCTCTTTATCGTTTTTGATACTGAGACAAACAAATGGTCGGAGCTGGCCCCAAGACCTCATCTGGCCCATGGTTATCAGCTGGCGGCTTACGGCAATTACATCTATGCTTTTGGTGGCTTCGCTTATTCTGCGGAACATAAGCCTCGTTGGAAGTCCCTGGCTTTCATTGACCGCTACGATATTAAGCTCAACAAATGGGAAACGATTGGCGCTTTGAATGCTCCCCGTTCATCTAACGTAGCAGTCAGAATCGAAGATAAAATTTATATCGCCGGCGGATGGGACAGTACTCCTAAGTTCTATAATGACCCAGATGGCACTTTCCACGACTCCATTGAGGTCTTCGATCTAAAAACTGAAACCATCACCATGGCCCCTTATAAGCTTCCTCTTAAGCGTCGTGCCTTAACAGGCATTGAGTATCAGGGGAAATTCGTTCTGGTTGGAGGAATTAGCGAAGGAGCTTCGCACTTCGATCTTCTGGATAAAGTCACAGCGATTGATCCTAAAGACGGCTCAATTACTGAAATGCAGCCCCTCCCGTTTGCAACCTTTGCACCTGCTGCAGAAATTTTAAATAATGAACTTATGGTTTTTGGTGGAATGTATAAAACAGGTCCAATGAACTATGAGTATGTCTCACACATCTACTCTCTTGATCTTAAGGGAAAGGACTGGAGACATACTGGACGCTACCTAAAAGAAACCAAAGGCTTCTCACAAGTATTCCGGGTTGATGATAAGACTTTGGGAGTACTCGGTGGCCACCACTACAGTCAAGGCATGGATACGCCAGTCAGTACTTTCGAAACAATCACGAAATAAAAAAAAGGCCCGGCAAATGCCGGGCTTGTTTTTGTTATTTACGAAGAGCAAAAGGCATTCGAGTCAGAGGATTAATGGCAGCTGATACAGGTGAAATAGGAAGATTCTCTCCATTGGCCGTTAACCAAATATTTACCTGAATAAAGGCATTCTTATAAAAAAAATCAACGTATTGTTGCTCCAGAGTTCGGATCAACTGAGAGAAGTCAGGTGATGTATTTCCATCCTGATATCGTTCACTGGTTTCATAGGTAAAAGCAATCGGACGTGAGAATTGTCCGGCCCATCCAATAGAATAATTTTTATCAGTAAAGACTAACTTCAAATCACTTCGGCATTCTTTAGTGGGCTTAAACATGCCTGAAACTTTCAGTGATCTTTTAGCAGGTAGGTTAAACGTATAGCGAATTTCTCCGCCGACATTTTCCTGAGCTTGTCTAAGTTCATAAACCTTCGTCTCTGAATGGTATTCGGCCGAGTCTCCAATCACCAATTTTTCATAACGACAGCTTTGAACAACTTCAGCCTGAACTTCAAAGCGATTCTCCGGGGACCTGAATTCAAATGAAAATGGTTCCACTGTTGTGGATGCTGCCCATAAAATTTGAGGAGAGAAGACAAGACTTAAGATTACTAGTGTTTTTTTCATAGTAATCTTCTATCCAAAAAACGGCTTTATGGAAAACTTTTTAAGCTCCAGATTTCCCATAATTAGGAAGCACACGGGCAGAAGGATCACTGACATCACAGTTGGACCACTCTTTATTTGGCATCCAGAAATCTTTAATTGTATGGGACTGGCCTTTAAAATGCTTTTCAAAGATATCCCGATACAGAAGAGACTCTTTTGTAAACGGCGTTCCATAAGAGTATTTCTCTTTGGCCTTTTTTACATCTTCCTCACTGTATAATGACTCGGCATATTCTTTTAAATAATCCACCATAGAGTGACCTACGGCATCTGAGAAAGCAGCTTTCTCACGCCATAAGATTTCATCCGGGATAAAGTTCGTGCCATCAAAAGCTTTTCTAAGAAGCCACTTCCCCATTCCAGTGGTGTTCATTTTGAATTCAGGATGGATTTCCATCACTGTTTTTACAAAATCCAGATCACCAAATGGAACACGGGCCTCAAGAGAATTGGCCGCGATACAACGATCGGCCCTTAAGACGTCATACATGTAAAGTTCATCCACTCTCTTTTTTGATTCCTGCTGGAAAGCTTCCGGAGAAGGAGCAAAGTCAGTGTACTTGTAACCAAAAAGTTCATCGGAAATTTCTCCCGTCAGAACAACTTTAATAGAAGTCTTTTCGCGAATGTACTTACAAACCAGATACATCCCAATAGAAGCCCGAATTGTTGTGATATCCCAGGACTCGAGATACCAGATAAGCTTATCTAAGACACCAAGTGTATCTTGTTTATTAAAATAGACTTCGTGATGATTTGTTTTTAAGTGCTCAGCTACAACTTTGGCATAACCGATGTCGATGGGATTATGGTCAAGCCCAACCGAAAAAGTCGTTATGGGCTTTTTCAGGATGTCATGGGCAATACCGCAAACAAGACTTGAATCCAATCCGCCCGAAAGCAAAAAGCCAACCGGCACATCGGCGACTAAACGTTTCCTCACCCCTTCAATAAGCTTCTCACGAATATCTGTCAGGTGCTTTTCTAAGTCTTTCGGCGCATACTGAACGACTGTCGTGATGTCTTTATACTGAATAAATTTTTCGCCATCGTAGTAATGTCCAGGAGGAAAAGCTTCAACCTTCTTACAAAAAGGTGTCAGTACTTTCATCTCGGAAGCGAACATGATTTTATGATCAGATGTATAACCGTAGAAGAGAGGTCTGATTCCTATCGGATCACGGCCTGCGAGAAGTTTTTTCTTCGTTGCATCCCAAACTACCAGTGCAAATTCCGCGTCTAAATTCTCGCACATTTTTCCAATACCAAGCTCTCGGTACATCGGAACTAATACTTCACAATCAGAATGCGATTTGAACGGGTAAGAAGCTTGATAGTCATGCTTGAGAGTTTCGTAATTGTAAATTTCGCCATTACAAATAACGATATTATCCGTTGCTTCATCGAAGAATGGTTGGTGACCTTTTTGAGTGGGATCCATAATCGCCAGGCGGTGAAAGCACATAGTGGCTTCGGCTTTGGCTGTCTTAACCACTTCCGTATCATCCGGTCCTCGGTGAGTTAGCTTTTTGAAAGTTAATTCAAAATCTGGAAGTAGGTCCACGTCTCCAAAATAGGCGAGTAATCCGCACATAAATTTCATCCTGAAGTACGGAGGAAGAAAATCCGCACTTTAATAATCATACCCTTTTAAAAAGGTGACCTGTGAGGGGGTGAATTTTGCCGACTATAGAGTTATGATGAGTAAATGGACTTAAGTATTGAAGGTTATAAGAAGATAGTCATTTTAACGGGAGCTGGAATTTCGGCAGAATCTGGAATCATGACCTTTCGCGACTCAGGCGGACTATGGGAAAAACATCGTACTGAGGATGTTGCCACCCCTGAAGCTTTTCAAAAAGACCCTCAATTAGTTTGGCGCTTTTACTCCATGAGACGTCTGCAGGCCGCCCAGGCCCACCCTAATCGCGCCCATGCTGCTCTGGTAAAATTTGCTCAAACCACCAAGTCCCATGTCCAACTAATTACTCAAAATGTAGATACCCTTCATGACCGTGCAGATCCAGAAGAAATTCTTCCTCCTATTTGCATGCATGGCTCGCTTAATCAGTCCCGCTGCACCCATTGTGAGATGGTCTATTTCGATGACTATGCTTATTTTGATTTAAAAGGGGACTATGCCCCTCAATCGACTATTCTTTGCAATGCGGGGGAGAAGTCGAGGATGAATTATCTTCACCACTATAAGCTCGAGTATCAAAACTTTCTGCCTCTTTCACCTTGTTGCCGGGCCCCCATTCGTCCTCATATCGTTTGGTTTGGAGAAATCCCTCTGCATATGGGAAAAATTGATAAAGCTTTGAAGGAAGCAGATCTTTTTGTGAGTATTGGGACCAGTGGAACGGTTTATCCGGCGGCTGGTTTTTTACAAACGGCCAAAAGAAATGGAGCATTTACTGTTTGCCTTAATAAAGAAGAAATTCCTCATACCGATTGGATTGATGAGTTTATTCAAGGCCCGGCAACTTCAACAGTGGCGGATTTTTTTAGGATCTGATCTTAAAACGTTTGAGTTCTTCCTGAGCTAGCATTTTGGCTTTTATACGGGCTTCTTGTAAAAAACGCGGCTGATGGGCGGGCATTTCGACTTCAATAAACTTACCAACAAATTCTTTTTTCCAAACATTCATCACTTTGATTTTCACGTAGTAAGTGTGTTTATGGGACTGATAACCGTATTCTTCCAGGGCCACAAACTGGCCTTTAGGGGAAGAACCCAAAGTATCTATCACTTGCTTAGGGGCAGCCCAGGTTGTCGCTGAAAAAGCTAATACCGTCAGGACTAAGAATAATTTGTTCATGTCTTACCTCAAGCTTGATAGGAGCAAGCTTAAGGCCAAACGAAAGACTTAAAATTAAGAGCTTAGAGAGGGAAAATGTCCCTTATTCGAGAAGGTGTCTATTATTTGGTCATTTCAATGGAAGTGGTGTTCCCACAATATCCTGGATCGTTCGATGAAATTTAGCCTTCCTCGGGAGAAATTTTCAAGGAGCTCAGGTTCTTTATAAATAAACTCCATCAGATGGTGAGATTTTTTTTGCACAATAAGTTTATTCACATAACGGAGAAAACTCCGATCACGTTCAATCTCGCACCTGAAACCAGAAACGATTTCCTTAATTTCTCCAAATCGGAAACTTGTGTTGACGATTCTCTCAATCAGCTTAGTGGCATGAGGAATAGAACATCCGGTGATGTCATGTGAAAGACCTGCCAAACTGATCACTCTTCCTTCCTGGAAATAAATAGGCTTTGAAGTTGGAAGAACTGTTGTACTCATTTCTTCTTTAAGGACTTTTTCCACTCTCCAACCGAGATTTAAAATCGCACTACTTATTTCAGATCGCCGGCTTTCGAATGACATAGAAAGATCATGGGAAAAACAAGAATCTTTTATGAGTAGTACATTGGGAGATAGAGGAAAATAAGAAAAAATTCTTAAAGAATCGTCATTTGATATTCGAGTATCAAAAAGAACAGGTGCATTTAATCCATGATTCAATTGAAGTTCAACTTCCATCGTCAGCGAATGTTTATAACTGCATTTTTTAAAATGACATACTTCTCTGGTATCAATAACAAAGGAGCTCTCCTGTACCGCTAATTCAAGAGTAATGGGATTATTCAATCGAATACAATGAGATGGCAGATTTTCTAATAAGATCTTGTGTATGTTTTGACCATCAATCAAATGACAAGGACCATGATAGGTCTTTTGGGAATCATTCAGATTAATACGATGTTCATACCAGCTTTTTGAAATGAGAGGTCTGAGCCATGAAATAGATTCAAGACAATCGCTCTCGCGGAAGGTCCAGACTTCATGTCTGCCCAAGACTGAAGATTCCTCATAAAGAGTGAACTCAACATCTGGAAGTGATTCCTTTAACTTATAAGCTAAAAGACAACCCCAAATTCCGCCGCCTAAAATAATGACTGGTTTATTCATAGACCACCTGAATTTCAAGCTCATACTAGAGAATTAATTCGAAGATAGAAAATAACTTTAAATGACACTTAGATTGATTTTTTCTAAAGAAACTTATAAGTTGTTTTTTTTACCCAGAGGAGAGCCTCATGCATTCATTTGAATCTCATATTCGAAGTGTCCCGAATTTCCCAAAAGAGGGCATCGTATTTAAAGATATCACTCCCCTGCTTCAGGAACGCTTTTCTGAAGTTATTGAAGCAATGTCTCAAAATATTAATTGGGACGAAGTGGACTATGTCGTTGGAATTGAAGCTCGAGGTTTCATTTTAGGTGCAGCCATGGCCCAACTCAAAGGTAAGGGTTTTATCCCTATGAGAAAAAAAGGCAAGCTCCCTCCTCCTGTCATCGCAGAAACTTATCAGCTTGAATATGGCACTGATACCCTGGAGATGATTCAAGAATCAAAACCTTCCCGTGTGGTCTTAGTTGACGATGTGTTGGCCACAGGCGGAACACTTAAAGCTGCTGCAAGCCTGTGCGCTAAAAACCAAATGGAAATTAAGGCGATGTCCTTACTCATTAACCTGACTTTTTTGAATAAGTTTAAAGAAGAAGGACTGCCGGTAGTTTCTGTCCTTAATTACTAAACTCTTTTAATACTCCCAAAATCGATTACACTTTTATTATGTGGATCATTTTGGGAGTTCTTTTATCCTTTGGGGCCTATGCACTTGAGCCCTCTGAGAAATTGAACAATGTAAAAATTTTGCGTGTGCTGCCAGACAACGTCATAGTGCTTAATCGAGGCTTAGAAGATGGCATCCTCCGAAACGATCACATTAAAATCTCGAGTGAAGTAGTAGGCTATAGCGCACGGGCCGTTTGTTTGAAGGTTAATCGTAATCTCTCCTATTGGCGGCTCTATCGTGTCCCTAATGCTGAAGCTTTCTCCCTGGACTACTCCTATACCCTTACTGGAATGGCAGATAAAGAGATCCCGGATCAAGTAGCAAAAATTCGTGATACACGTCAGACTTTTGAAGAACCTAAAAAGAAAGATCCTGGACCAGACCCTTTTAGTATCAAAACTGATCTACCTACCAAATTAACCGAGAGAGATTTGATTAAGGCCGAAGGTCCCGAACGTAGAAAACTCTTCATCGAAAAGGCCCTGAACAAGGACCAACTTCAACGTGATCTTAAAGATTATAGAGTTTCTCTCTATGCTTCTCCCTTCACCCGCCAATCTATTAATCAAGGTGAAAGCCTTCGCTATGGTTTCCGTGGTGGAAATATTGCTTCCAAATATCGACTGTTAACTCAATTTGAGCAGCAGCAAACAAGACTTAAAGACCCTGTAACGAAAGAGTCCGTTTCAACCAGAAGTACCACAGGACAGGCACAGTTTGTGATTCATCGCCTTTCCTCTTCTCTTTCTTCTCTGTCGTTGATTAATTATAATTCACAACGCTTTAGTGAAATGGCAACACCTAAGCATCATTGGCAAGCAGGACCTCTTGGATTCACCTGGCACATCTACGAGTCCGACACCTGGGAATATATGGATCTGTCTTATATTCCTCTCTACGATATCAGAAGCACTGAAGTGATGGATGAAACCGGGAAAATCACAACGGAAGAAAAAAACGGTCTTCGCCACGGTTTTCGTTTCGCCTTCAAAACCAGGATCAATGAAAGAGTGGCATTCGAAAATCTTCTTTGGGTTAAACCTTTTCAGGAACTCGCCAGTTGGGAGCTGGAAGGCGATAACTTAAATTTATCAAACGATTTGAAACTAATTTTTAGTCTGACGGACAATCTATTTTTTGATTATAACTTTGTTTATCAAAAAGATAAGCTCTGGAAGACTCTGAGTAACCTTCCTGAGACCAATACCATCAACTCAATTAATGTTCGTTACGATTTCGATATCTAGGCACGAGTGAGCCAACTCAAGAATTCTTTATTGCCAGATTTACCCTCTATGGGAGAATCAATCGTCTGATGATGGATCCATCCATGAGTAACAGCAAAGGCCACAACTTCATCCAGAACTTCTTTTTGAATCACTGGATCCTTAATGACATTATCCTTCGGAAGACGCTCCCTTCCCGCTTCAAACTGAGGCTTTACCAAGACCACAAGATCGGCTCCAGGCTTTAACAGCTTTCTTACCGAGTCCAAAACCTTCGTAATAGAAATAAACGAAAGATCCATCACTGATCCATCAGCGAGCTCAGGCAGTGCTTCGAGCTCACGAATGTTTGTGCCTTCCATATTGATGACTCGAGAATCTTCCCGGAGTTTCTGGGCCAGTTGATCGTGACCGACATCGATAGCATAAACTTTGGAAGCTCCGTTTTCTAATAAGACTTCTGTGAAGCCTCCGGTACTTGCTCCGACATCTAGGAAAACTTTATTTTGAATAGTGACATTAAATTCACTCAAAGCTTTCTCAAGCTTAAAGGCTCCACGTCCCACAAAGAGCTTGGAATTTACTTCTATGAGAGCTTCACTATCGATTATTTCTCCCGCCTTCTTGATAACCAGGCCATTAACTGAGACATGACCGTTTTCAATTAAACTCTTGGCTTGAGAACGGCTGGCAACCAGCCCTTTATCAGTTAATACTTTATCCGCTCTGTCTTTCACTGAACAAACTCACCGGCAAAACAAAACTTCACTTCCCCAGAATAGAAAATACTATCCCCGATAAAAACGTGTTGAACTCCGCCTAAGGTTTTAAGTGTGATATCCCCACTCCAACCTTTCCAATTATTCAGAGCTAGACCTGTGGCCGTGAGACCTGTACCACAAGAAAGAGTTTCATCCTCTACACCACGCTCGTAAGTACGGACATAAGCAGTCTTTTCACCTTCTAAAATCTGCACAAAACTTACGTTTGTCCCATTAGGAAATAACTTATGAAAACGGTACTGAGGGGCTCGGGATTTCAAATCAATGCGTTTTACATCATGGACGAGAAACACCAGATGAGGCACACCGGTGTTCACATAAAAAACATTATTGTATTCGTTAAAAATGGAAAGATCATAAATATTCTGATCCTTAACTTCCGACATCTCTACAGCAAAAGCTCCCTCTTTTCGGGTTACTTCATAAGCGCCATTCATGGTTTTTATTTTATAAGTATCTTTCTTCTTTTCCTGTGAATCATCCAGGAAAGTGACAAGACAACGAATGCCATTTCCACACATCTCTGCTTCGCTTCCATCGGCATTTAAAATACGCATACGCCCATCAAAACCATCTTCCGAAGTGAGGACAAGAACACCATCCGCACCAATTCCAAAATGTCGGTTGCAAAGATTTTTGACTAGATTTTCAGTCACCGGATAATTCGGATGATCCAGAACAACGAAGTCATTGCCATTGCCCGAGTACTTTTTAAATTGAATTTTTGTTTCCATAGGCCTGTTTTACCACAGAAGACAGGCTAAATCTCGCCCAAAGCCCTGAAATAGCGCGTCTTATTAAGCATTTCTCATAGAAAACCCTAAACTGATTCTTGGCAATGGTAGGTGGATAAAGTAAATTAAAGACTCGATTTTATATGGGACTATAGCTCAATTGGTTAGAGCTCCCGGCTCATAACCGGGTGGTTACAGGTTCAAGTCCTGTTAGTCCCACCACTTTTTAAATCTTACCTTTCCCAGCAACTTTCTTTTCACTCACAAACTCGTCAAACATTACAATTTTGTAAGGTTAAGAATCTCTATACCTCTAATGTTTTATCCCGCTTATAATGGTTCAATGAAGATTCTAGTCATAGAGGATGATCCACAAATTAATTCCTACATCTGTCGAGGGCTAAAAGAATCAGGGTATTTCACTGAGAGTTCTTTCGACGGTAAAGATGGACTTGAGATTATTCAAAATGATCCCAAGGTTGATCTGGTTATTCTGGATCTTATGCTGCCGAAACTTAGTGGACTTGATCTCCTGACCAAGGTCCGAGAAGAAGGGCATCAAGTTCCCATTATCGTTTTGAGTGCAAAAAAAACGGTAGATGACCGAGTCCTGGGACTTCAGAATGGAGCGGATGACTATATAGTTAAACCATTCTCTTTTTCTGAACTTTTGGCGAGAATTCAGGCGATAACGAGAAGAAAGTCTCCTCAAAAAGAAATGCCCACTTCCCTCAATTTTCAAGACATCACACTTGATCTCTTGGGCCGCAAAGTGACCCGAGGAGATAAGGAAATTGATCTTCAGGTAAAGGAGTTTCAGCTCCTTGAATACTTAATGAAAAATTCAAACCGCGTCGTCTCTAAAACGATGATTTTAGAAAATGTGTACGGCTACGACTTTGATCCAAGGACGAACGTCGTCGATGTCCTCGTGTGCCGACTACGGAATAAGATTGATAAAGATTTTGGAAATAAAGTCATCCACACCATCAGAGGCCTGGGATATGTTCTTAAGGAGGATTAATCTTAAAGGTCTCGGACCTAAACTCATTATCAGCTCAACACTCCTACTTCTTTGCTCTGTCACTGTGGTCTCTTCAATTATTTACTTTCTTCTGGCCAAGAGTCTTAGGGATAGTGATCAAGAACTTTTAAAGCAACTTAGCGAAAGCTATGCCCAAACTTATCTTGAGCATGGTCCAGAGAGTCTCGCAAAGGAGATTTCAAATGGACTCATCGTCATCATCGCTGCCCCTTCAGAAAAGAACCTTTTTACGAAAATAACAAAAGAGATTGAGGAAGAGTTAGATGAAAAAGATGAAGTTCAGCAACTGAAATCGGAAATATCAAAGCTCCCACTACGGGAAGGGGTAAGAACAGTTTTCCTCAACACAAATGAAAAGAATAACGACCTCTATGAACGTCTTGAATTAAAATTAAAAACACTCGCCTCTAAAAAAGACTGGAGCAACTTACTCCCTATGATCGACAACGACTTATTTGAAGTCTACGTTCATAAACTCAAGTCTGGAGAATGGATCAAAGTGGGTCGGAGTGCTGAATCCCGGGAAGAGCACTTAGGAAAAATCAGGTTCATTGCTCTAATGGTTTTCATCCCCTTTATTTTTATCGGCATGGGGCTAAGTTTTCTTCTCTCAAGAAGTGTCTTAAGGCCCATTCGGGATCTGGCTTCAACCATTCGCGCTATTAAAGAAGGGAAGGCCCAGACCCGAGGAAAAGTTCGGGGAACAGGTGATGAAGTCGATACTTTAACCATGGAATTTAACTCCATGTTAGAAAAAAATGAACTCCTTCTGCAAAACATTAAGAGTACCGTTGATAATGTGGCCCATGATTTAAGAACCCCTTTAACACGTCTTCGTGGAAGCGCAGAGTACGCTTTAACTCATTCCTTAGGTCCTGATCAATTAAAAGAGTCACTAGCTGATGTGATGGAAAACTCTGAACAAATCCTTAATCTCTTAAATGTCATTATGGACGTTTCAGAAGCAGAATCTCAAACCTTAAAAATAAAGAATGAAATCATTCAGGTCTCTTCCCTTGTGGACCGGCTTGCAGACTTTTTCTCAATGGTTGCGGAAGATAAGGGAATCAAATTCCATATTACTTCAGCTCCTGATCTTTACATTAAAGGTGACCGGACAAGGCTCATGCAAGCACTTGGTAATATCCTGGATAATGCCATTAAGTATTCGCCAATTAACACTCCAATTGAGATTCAGACCTACCAGAAGGGTGAAAAAGTTGTGATCGCCATCACTGATCACGGTTCTGGAATTGAAGAAGCTGATCAGCAAAAAATCTGGGAAAGACTTTACCGAGGAGATCAAAGTCGTTCGACACCAGGACTTGGGATTGGGCTAAGTTTAGTTAAGGCCATCGTGCGAGTCCACAATGGTGAAGTCACCGTTAAAAGCCAAATCGGTCAAGGCAGTACTTTTTTCGTTTCATTACCAATTTGTAATGTCCAGGAAAGAAGCCTGTAAGGTGCGTGGGTTAAGATATCTATACCACCTTACAAGGAGCTATTATGAAACAATTTATCACTCTATCGGCCATCACATTATTCACCCTCTCATCCCAGGCATTTGCCAGTGAGTCTTCCGAAACCGCCTTAAAGATGATTCCCGGGGGAAAGGTTATTCAGGAAAAAACCAGAGAAGTCATGGTTTTAACTCCTAACCAATCGACTATTGAAGTTGAGTTCAAAAGAAATGGGAAGTTCGAAGAAGCTTCAGGAGATAACTTAGAAAAAGATATTCTTGTTCCTGACATGGGTCTTATTTCTCTGCAAGATGCAGTCGCATTCCTCAAAAAAGAAGGAAAGACTCCAATCGGTGAATGGTCTTTAGAAGAAAGCCTGTTTGGAAACTGGCACTACGAATTTGAAGGCGTTGAAGCCGGTAAAAAAATGGACTATCAGGTAGACGCTAAAACAGGAAAAATCAAAAGCGAAATCGACGACTAAAAGAGAAAATAAAAAGGCCCCTGGATATCCAGGGGCCCGAGTTTCATAGATCTTTAGGCTGCATTCCTAATCTCTGTTTGCTTACGGCGTACAGCCGCTATTTTCGGCGTTGTTGTTGCCACAAGAGTTTCCAGGGGCATCTTGGTCGCCATTACCGTGACCATTGTTACCGCCGTTATTCTTCCCGTCTTTACCATCCTTGCCGTCTTTACCGTCTTTACCGTCTTTACCGTCTTCACCATCTTTACCATCTTTACCGTCGATACCGTCTTTACCATCGATACCGTCTTTACCATCTTTACCATCTTTACCGTCGATACCGTCTTTACCATCTTTACCGTCGATACCATCTTTACCATCGATACCGTCTTTACCATCTTTACCATCTTTACCATCGATACCGTCTTTACCGTCGATACCGTCTTTACCATCGATACCGTCTTTACCGTCGATACCGTCTTTACCATCTTTACCATCAAGACCGTTCTTACCGTCTTTACCATCTTTACCGTCAAGACCATTCTTACCGTCTTTACCGTCAAGACCGTTCTTACCGTCTTTTCCGTCTTTACCGTCAAGACCGTTCTTACCGTCTTTTCCGTCTTTTCCGTTCAGACCGTCTTTACCATCTTTACCGTTCTCACCTTGAAGACCACGTTCGCCTTTTTCACCTTGTAGGCCTTGTTCTCCACGGTCACCTTTGTCACCTTTATCACCTTTGTCACCCTTGTCGCCTTTTTCGCCTTTCGGCCCTTGGACTCCTTGGATGCCATCTTTACCGTCTCTGCCATTCTGGCCATCATTACCATCACGGCCATCTTTACCATCTTTGCCGTTATAATCACCGCGCTTAAGCTTTCTGATCTCGAGGATCATCATAATTGTTACAACTGTAACAATTGCAGCACCTACGATGATGGCAATTTTTTTGTAGTTAACCTGGCCGCCAGCAGAAAGGAAAGCAGAACCAGTTTGGTTAGTTTCCGACATGAACTTCAAAGATGCTTTTGCAATTTCGTCATCAGAAAGATTTTGCTCGTTCAATGAATTTACGAATGAGCGGTATTCTTTTTTGCTCATCGGGCTTAGGATTCTATTTTCCATTGCAGAATTGATATCTACAACTTTAACTCCAGACTCAATTAAAGACTCTAAGCCATCTCTAAGACGAGCATCAGCGTCTTCTTTATATGTAAGACTTTCGCCATCCCAACCATCCATGATGTATTGGTATTCATCAAAAAGATTATTAACGTTCTGAATGCTCACAGATGCCGAGCGATGCGTTTCTACTCTTTGAGTAGAAGCAATTGCTGTTGCATTTGCGCCCATTGTGATGGCCAGAGTTAGGCTTAAAATTTGTTTGTGGACTTTCAAAGACATTCTTTTCTCCAATGTTGTGGGACTAACTATTAGGACTTAATTTAGTAATAGGCAGGATAGTAAGGGGGGTTTAATTTTTAAGGCAGTAGGATTGAAAAAAATACAGATAGATATTTATCAGTTTTATCAAATACTTAGATTACGCTTCTTAGTGGCTGAAATTACATGAATACATTAACAACGACTTAAAAATCCTTAAAAAGCATTCAGTTAGGACCGATCTCGCAGGAAAAAAAGCGTCAAAGCTTTAGACAGTTGTCTAATACACTAACAGTTGCGTCCCCTATGTTCCCCTAGACAGAAAAAAACTATTGGCCCCGTGATTGCAGATAGCATCATCACTAACTAACAATTGGATCAAACATGATGAGACCATTTCAGCTAATGCTATTAAGCTCAGGGATGCTGCTATCTTCATTTAGCTTTGCCAAAGTTGAATATGAAGACATCTACAAGCTTAGGAATGACAAAGAAGTCGTCATCACGGCCTTTAGTGACAAAGAGAAAACCAGAATCAAGAACGTTTATGAAGACTTGGATTTTAAAGAAACTTTAAGCAGTATCTTCTATGATTCACTTTATATCTTTCTCAATGATAATGAGAAATGGTGTGAACCCCATTTCATTGCTGTCTTTAAAGATCAACTTGATCGTAACAATATTAAAAGCTCTGAAAAAGATCTGGAAGAATATTTTAAAATCTTGCGTGTCAATCATCAGATTGATGACATCCTTTTTGAAATTCTAGCAAGTGTTAACAAGGAATACTTCAAACTTAAAAGCATAAATATTGATCGAGAGGCATCAAAGCCCTTTCTTGAACGCGCCTATTTAAAAGAGAACAACAATATCCCGGAACTTTTCAGTAATTTCCAACAGTGGCCGGATGAGATACAGAACTGTTCATATGAAGAGTATCTCTTTATTAAGAAAAATATTTGGATATCCAAGACAGAAAAGTCGCAGAAAAATGCCTATTTAAAATCGCTCATCATGAAAGCTTATGAAGAGAAAGCTATATCTCTTGAATCTTATCATAAACTAGAGTTCCTTAGATCAGAGAGCGATATTAACAAACGTGATCTGTGGTTAAAGCACTATTTAAAAATTGTTATCAATGCCAAAAATAGAATGGTGCCCATTAATCTTGAATATCAGACGAATGATATTGAGAAAGAAGATAACTTCGCCTCAGAGAAGCTCAAACGCTTTTCAAAACTTACGCGAAGAAAGCTTCTTTATGAAAAATACGATGAAACCCAGATCATCCAGTTGGCCCAGATTTTACAAAAGGCTTCAAGAAGAATGGGTGTTGATCCGGACACAGAATCAGGTATTCCCCGAATCATCCAGGAATTTAATGTCCAGCTCGCGAATGGCCAGAGAACTAACTATGTAGAGGTCATTGAACTTGATCCTCAAAGTCAGTACAACCTTGCCAGAAGACTTCTTCGCAAGGATATGACCGAACTTCAGATGATGAGTAACTTTACTAAAGTCACAATTACTCATGAAGATATCGTAATGGCCGCTTTTGAAACAGGCTATATCACTCACGAGGACCTGGAACATGTCATTCGCTATGATGACCTATGGAATCCAGCGATGACTAAATGGGAGAAGATCTCCGGATTTGTCTTCAAAGTGGCCGGGTACTCAAACTTTTTTGTACCACCTCCCTGGAACGTGGCTACCAGCATAGCAATCGGTGTAATTGAAGGTATTGTAGAAAATAAATTCTTTAAAAATGGAGCTGACAATGACAACCCTGCAACGTTCATTGAATAGAGTAGCCTTTGTAGCAATGGCCTTGTTCTCCATGAACGCCCTTGCTGATAACAGTTATTGTCCAAAATCATTTCCAGTTCTCGAAAGAGACAATGGGGATGGATATCGGTTCGAATCTCGACAACTAGAGAAGCTCTTTTGTACGAATAGATTTGAAGGTGAGCACTTTAAGGTTGTTTACTCAACTGATGATGAAGCTATCTCATTTGATCATACCGATCCGAAAGTTATCCAACGAGCGGCTAATGTCTATCATCATTTGACTCGTGCAAGAGACTTCTGGATAACAGAGATAAAATCCGACTATGTAGGAAGACTGCCGCAGATTACGATCAGGATCGATATTACGAACGCTTTCTCAAATCTTAGGCATTTCAAGAATGCTGAACTTGAGAAAAACTATAACAATGCCTGGACTATTCCAGAAGGTGAAACACCTTCATTTGCTTCAGATAAAAAGAAGTGGGGCAAAGAAATTTGGTTCTCACCTTCGAAAAAAATTGAAGCGAGAAAAAATATAAAATCAGAGGGCAACAATCCAATTCACGAAAGCCTTGTCCTGGTAAAGGATCCAATCGTTGACTGGAATACTAGTGCCTTAATCTATCAAGGACTCGGGCTCCTGGTAACACCAGAAATTGACAGTTCTGCAACCATCGATCTGGCGATTAAACGTCTGGGTGCTATTGCGGTCATTCTAGGTTTGGTTGAAGTAACAAAGCACATGGATAAATGGTTCATGAACCGATACTACTATGTGGATACAGCAATGATTCCTGAAATCATATACCATGAATACGCTCACATCGCGATGTCGGATACAATGCCTACTGTTCACTCCGTCCCAGTGATTGAAGGTATGGCCGATTACTTTGCGACAAGGATTGCTGATCGTAGAAAGATGTACGAGTCTATAAAAGATTACTCAAGCAATCTTGCCAAAGATATTGAGAACGATTCCTGGTACCACCCGTATCTTGAGGGTTCATGGAATGCCACATCGGATTTCACTCTAAGTATGCTATGGTTAGGCCATAAAGAGTTTAAGGATCAAAACGATAAAAGAATTAAAAAAGGTCAGGCGCCTCTGGCAAACTATGATGACATTATACATCAGGCGCATTTTAACATGAATGAAAACTCGGATATAGCTAACGAATTAACAGGAGCCTTAATTACAGCTTGTAATAAGATCTGCAGTAATAAGCGTGCTGGTGTGAATACCCTTCATAAAGTCTTTGAGAAGAAAGGTATGAACTAAGTTTTCTTTTTAAGTCTCGTCCCAATCATAAAAGGCAGAGTCCCAGCAGACTCTGCCTTTTCAAAAAAAGCATAAATGGCTATATCAGATTTAGGTGTCTTCACTAAACGAGTCGGTTGCAAGGATTCGCGAGTACTGCATTGTGAAGCATCCCCTAAAACGGCATTAGTCCGACAAACCGAAGGCCGGTCATCATATACTGAACAACTTCCATCTTCAGATAAAAAAATACATTTCCTATCTTCAAATCTTATTTTGAAAAAAGCAGCGCTATCATTCCCCGCCTTCATTTGAATTCGTAGTCGTTTTTGATCTATGGATATTCCATTCTGGATTCGATGGACTAAAAGGTCAGCCTCTTCATTGGTGATACTGACTTGGGTATGGCAACAATCATTACAGCTGACTTTGCATGGACATAGTTGGGCGACTAAGGGATGAGCGAAAGTTTCTTTATTAAATTCATCAACAATTGCATGGACAACCTTTGCCCTAGTTAGGTTATCTGAAATTAAGGCCAAATTCGAACTAATGAAGTCGTATATTGCTTTGAATTCCGGTAAAGCCTTGAGTTCATCAAATGACTTTTTGGCAATGGCCGGAACATTCATGACAGCTCCTTTGTCATTGTTCTACTTATTAATAGAATGACATATTTTTTAATTTATAAAACCAAATTATTTAATACTTGAAGAATTTTGTTTTAAGGATTTATTAATCTTTAGAAACTTTATAGTTCCATCACTCTGTGAATCACTGTTTGAATAGGGCAATCGTTAAAAGAGTTATGACTTAACAGGAGGTTTATTTATGAAACGACTACTAGGAACAATTACAGCTTTAATGATGGCCCTTCCTCTTTATGCCAATACCGGCACAACTGCTTCGCCTGGATCAACTTCTGAGGCATCAGACACATCCACCATGAGAGGCGGAACTCCAGGATCTACATCAACTCAAACTGAAGAAATGGAAATGCAGGAAGATCCAGCTATGCAGCCAACACAATCAGGCTCTACGACAACAAATCCAACGATGGAAGAACAAGAAGAAGATCCTTCAATGCAATCAGATTCATCAACATCTGATACAACAATGGAAGAACAAGTAGAAGATCCATCTATGCAATCAGATTCAACGATGGAACAACAAGAAGACACACCTACAAACATTGATACAACTACGCCAGCTGAAGAAGAGGAATAATTTTTTTGAATTGGCAGAGGGTAAAACCTCTGCCAATCTTACTTAGAAGAAAATACTAAACATTCCCGATTTTAGACTTCTACCATCAATCTCTTCTGAACTTGATCCTGATTGCGCTTGATAGACCGTCTCTTCATCAGGTTCAAAGAAACCATAAACAGTAAATTCACCTGCAAATTCACGATAATTACCGGATGTTACGGCTGAAGCATGGGCCACCCCCGCCTGGAAGTATTCGAAGTCCCAAAGATTAATTTTGGTCGTTGAGCACGAATAAATAGGAGTTGCATAATTTTTATCAACTACATAACTAGTGATGTAATTATCACCATAAACCAAATCATCTGCATCTAATGAAGTAACTGCTTGTTGAGTGGTGCTCAAACCTAACATATCAAATGGACTCATCGTCACTACTGATGCTGGTGCCAACTCAACGTAATTAGTTAGTATCTCACTGCAGCTCTTATTCGTAACTGAACTATCTGGGTTGTATGACTTTAAACTAATTTGCCCCATGGCAAAATTCTGTTTACCGGCATCATTACTCCTAATTTCACTTCTTCCTGATAATTGTGTCGTTTGGAAAAAGGTTTGCTTATGAGTCACTTGAATGTCCGGTAATCTGTTATCTATGCCATAGCTTAATTGAGTAATTGTTGATGTTTTCCCTAAGGAAGTTGACTCTCCATAAAAGCTTAAGCAATAGTCCCCTGTCATTTCGCCGATAATGATATTACTTGTATAGACTGTTCCTGAAACTCGCGGATCACAACAAGCACCTTCACTTAAACAGTACTTGATTTGAGAAGGGGAAGAACAATTCAGACCTACAGAAATCGGATTCTGATAAGCACCGCCGCCCTGATTACTTGAACACGTTAGAGACGCCGTATTACTACCACCCGATGAATTACCATTGTCATCATCTTCATCATCAGGATTACCGCCAGTCGTTCCACCACTGCTACCACCAGAAGTTGAGACGCCAGGATAAGGAGCCCCACTATAATACTGACCTCCGCCTAATGAAGAACCACTAGATCCTGTTGAAGATGAACCTGAATCACTACTGCTTCCCCGTCCTGAGGATGAGCCATTTCCTGAATAAGATCTACCAGAAGAATAACCGCTACCTCCACCACCGCCATAAGAATAGTTGTTCCCCATGGAATAGGCTGCTTGTGGGCTTGCACTTCCTCCACCAGATGTATCTGCATAGTCATCGAAAGGTTCATCTCTACGAGGAGAATCATCACGTGGAATACTTTGGGGCTGATAAGTAGGAATATTCTTTTTTGGAGCATTGGCCATCTTCTTGACTGAGGCCGGCTCTCTTTTCTTCAATTTCTTCTTAGGGACTAACTCTTCATCTACATTACTTACTTCTTTAGCTTTTCCACCAAGCTTAACGTTGATGGAGTAGAAAAGTGCTAATATCCCTAATGCGAGTGCTGTAATCCTAAACATTTTTAATCCTGTTTATAGATGAGTCGTAACTTCTCTATCGGTTATCCGGATGAAAAAGATTAGGTATTACTTAATTATTGCTCTAAGTACTTAATTTAAAATGAATATTTACGGCGCTCAAAGCCAGGAGGGTTAGACTTGTAGCGGAATCCTTCCTTGGCCTTAACAATTTCAGGCACGAAGGTATGTACATGTGGGGAAGACACTAATACCTCACCGGAGGCTACGTCTAAATCCACATCATTATTTTCATTCAGGGAAACCCGAAACTCACCGGATTCAGTAGAAAATGACACATCATCATTAAGAACCTTCATGTTCTTTTTCGTTTTAACCTGAATGTGTCCCTTCAAGATTCTTACTTCCTGCTGATTAATGACTTTTGCTTCGGAGTTTTCTCCCACAACAATCTGAGCATCTTTTAAGCGAAGAATTTCTGAAGAGAAAGCAGAGTTCATAAAAACCATCATGAGTATGAAAGAAAGATAACGCATTATGGGCCCCTAAACAAAAAGAATCAGGAAGAAAAATTCTCCCTGACTCAAGCATAGAGTACTAGTTATTCATGAACAATGATCACTGTGTCCCAAGAACTCAATTGATCTTTAAGCAGGTCACCGGTGTTACGGGAAATTTGTTTTACTGAAACAGTATTGTTACCAATACGAGTTCGCCCCTTGGCTTCATTAATAATTTTATATTGTCCATCCTGGCTTCCACGGCCTGACTCCATCACTTTTTCTCGAATGAGCTGTGACGTTTCGTGAATAGTTCTAATACAACCACCAGAAGCTCTTTTGCCCAGATCTTTATAAGCCGACTTACCCGCAGCATGAATCGCAATTCCTCCTATAAAGAAGACTGAGTTAGGCATAGGTGCATTCCAGGTATAAGAAAGATAATCACGATAAATTTTAGTGGGACGAAAAAAACCTTTCGGAGTTGTCGATATATACACTCGTCCTGATTTTGCTTTCTCTTGCTTTTCTCTTCCTGTTGAAATCTTCTCTTTAAGAATTTCGATTCCGTTCTCATACATTGTAAGAGTTTGAGCATCAGGTCCAGAGACGGCCTTATTGATGGCTATCACTAAACGGTGATTCTGAACTGCTCTTTCGATTCCTTCCTTATTAAGTCCTGGAGATAGGGCAGATTTCATCTCTGCCATGACATATTCTTCAATGGGCAACATACCTTCGGCGATGGCCTGTTCATCAGTAAGTTCATTCGCTAAGGCCATATTAAGGGTCGAAACCGCGCCAATGAGAACCAATGCTTTCGAAAAAGACATCCACTTCATAACTATCTCCTGGTTACACGTAATGAAGGGATACTAGGCCAAATAAATTTATTAACGAGAGACTTTGAAAAAAGAACCATATAGGGAAAGAGTGTCTAATACTTAGACGCAAGGTTCATTGCGGTTGGTTTATTAAGTTGAAGAATTTTGGATAGGATTTATTAACGGCCTCGGCAGGAGAAACAGAGCCTCCCCCATGATGGAGAAGAAAGAGACTCCCGGCCATGATCATGCGGTGGTCATCAGGAAGGATTAAAGCCTGAGGGAGAGCGCTTCGGTTCTTACTCCCCTTAATAAAGAGAGAGTGTCCGTCGGTGGAAGCTTCCCGGTTAAAGATCTTAAGAAGTTTCATCACCTCTCCTAACCTATCGCTCTCTTTATGGACTAAGTTTTCAATTCCAATAAGCTGATGCTCTCCCTCAATATGTGAAAGAAAATAGCCCAAAGTCGGAACTAAATCCAAAGCGTCCGAAACATCAAAATGAAGAGCATGATGATCCTTCAGAGGATGAACGACAATTCCTTCTGGGTTAAGCTCCACACAATTAAATTCTTTCAAGAGATCATAAAACTTTGAATCCGCCTGAAAGGTATCTGGCACCAATTGAGGAAAAGTGATTTTGTGATTTAAGGAAGCGAAGGCCAGAGGGTAACTCGCACTACTCCAGTCCGCGGGAATCATATAGGACGAGAGCTTGGGAAGGTCTTCAACTAATTTTTCAGTCATGGCCCAATAGCTTTGAGAGGACTCCATGTGAAGAGGGATGACTTTGGTCTGGGTACAAACGCTCAGTAATTGAAAAGCAGTGGCAAACTGAGTTGTTTTAGAGGCATCAACCTTTAAAATTTCAGGAAGCTTAATTGGCCCCTGAAGAGTCAGGACATGATCATTTAAAGATGCTTGCCCACCAAGTGTATGAACAAGATCAATGAATTCCTGCCAAGGGCGCTCTTTAAGTCGGGGGCCAAGAATTAATTGATAAGAACTTTTTCCCAGTAACAGCAGCGTTGCCAGAAAACGAGCAGTGGTGCCGCCCTCTCCAACAGAAAGCACAGTCCCACTTCCTTCACATTCAGGAAAAGAGTTAAGGATTTCAACTGATGAACGAGTTTCATCTGAAAGAATATTTAAACCAATTTTTTCCAGGCAATCGATGAGGATAGTCACATCACTGGCATGGGGAAGACGTGAGAGCTTAAAAGGATTCTTAATAAGGGCCGCCAGAATCAGGGCGCGATTGGCATAGGATTTTGAAGGAGGTACCAGGACCTCCTTAACCATTTCACCGCTATTTAGGCTTAAACTCTGCATAGGACTGAATCTTTGCTTTAAAATCTTTTAAAGAAACTTCTTCAACATAACAAAAACCAATATCCTTGACGAGAACTAAGCGGATCTTCGTATCCACCTTCTTCTTATCCTGCTCAAGATACTCTAAGAAAGTGTTAAGTTTGAATTTGGGATAATGATCTATCTCCATCTTCTCGACGGGTAAAGCCAGGGCACGGGCCATCTTTAGCCACATTTCGTGAGAATCATCGAGACCCATAACTTTAAAAATGTATTTAAGGCCCATGGTAACGGCCTGGCCGTGAGGGATTTTTAAGGCATATTCAAAAGCATGGCCTAAAGTGTGACCGAGATTAAGATGGATTCTGTCTCCTTGCTCTTTAAAATCTCTTTCCACCACTTCGTTCTTATATTTGGCACAAGCAATGGCAATATCTTCAATGGGAGCTTTTTTAAGGATCAATTGATGAATCTCTTTAGAGAGAAATCCATACTTTAAAACCTCGCCTTTTCCCGAATACCATTCCTTCTCGGGAAGTGACGTTAAAAACTCTCCACAGATAAAGATCTTCTCTGGTGAATGAAAAGAGCCAATGAGATTTTTTCCCAGAGGCAAATTAAGCGCGACCTTACCGCCAATCGATCCATCAATCATTGCAAGAAGAGTTGTAGGAATCGCTACCCACTTAATGCCTCTTAATAAAGTTGCCGCAACAAAGCCCGCAAAGTCCGTCGTGGCCCCTCCGCCAATCGCATAAAGAGTCGACTCGCGGCTAATCCCCTGCTTTAGGAAGAACTCAATCGCGCGGGCGTAAACCTCAAGGTTCTTCTCCTCTTCAGGGTCTTTCAGCCAAAAAATACGGGGAGAAAAAGAGATCCACTGCGGCAGATGATTTTTTACTTTATAATCAGCAATGGCGAAGAACTGGCCATCTTTAAAATTATCCAGTTCCTTGAATAGTTCGAGTTTTTTAAGGTAAGTTAGGTTAGCTTTCATGTTCATCTATTATCGTCGAAAATTAAGGAAAAAGAAGTGAGTGTTGACTGGTTTTTTAAATTAAAAGAAATCGATTCTCTAACTAAAATGAAGAGCGCATTCTTAAAAAATAAGAGTGAGCAGGAAGATCGAGTATCAAAACTGCGAGAACGCCGTGAAAGCTCTTTAATGCAAATAACTTCTCTTCAGCAGGAAGTCTTTTCCACCAATCATAAGCTCTCCGAAGCAGAAAAGAAGCTAAAGACCGCCAGTGAGCAGAAACAACGCTTGATGGATATAGGCGGAGATGAAAATAAAATCTCTCTGTTTCAAACAGAAATCGATCACGCTGAAGAGCAGGGATTGGAACTTCTTACCCTCCTTGATTCGCTTGAAACACAAATGACCGAGATCAAAACCTTCTTAAGTGGTTTAGAAAAATCTCTCCAAGAGATAGAGTCTGAGGTGCAACCGGAAGTCGCCAAAATAAATTCTGAACTTATCAACATTGATCTAAGGCTTAAGCTTCTGATTGAAGAACTTCCGGATTCCTTCCGGACCACCTACCTCAAAACCGCTGCCCGCAACCTGGCCCATGGGCCCTTTACCCGAGTGGATCAAGGTAACTGTTTCTTTTGCCGTTATAAAATCTCCCGCATAGAAGAGTCTGAAATCGACATGCAAAGGAATCTGAAATCATGTCCCCAGTGCTATCGTATCTTCTTGCCTTACGGCGCCTGACAGCGTTATATAAATCTTACCGAGATCAGGGGACTATCGCCGCCGCAAGGGGGAGGAAAGTCCGGACACCAAAGAGCACCGTAGCGGGTAATGCCCGTCCGTCGTGAGACGAGGACAAGTGCAACAGAAAGTATGTACAGGTAATGCTGTAGTGAAACCAGGTAAACTCTACGGGGTGCAAGCCCAAATAGGTGAGCGTTGATTCTGCTCGAGGAGCTCACGGGTTGGGTGCTGGAGCCTAAGGGTAACTTTAGGCCTAGAGGAATGATAGTTTAATACAAAATCCGGCTTATTCCTGATCTCGGTTTTTTAACACAATCCCAACATATCCTTAGTCGAACACTAACCTACTTCTGACACTACCTTTCGAAATCTTGTGTTACTAATGCCGCAAGTTTTTAACCAAAGGAGCCTCTATGAAAATGTTCGCTTTAACTATTCTTGCTACTCTTAGTGTTTCTGCATTCGCTGACCCAAGAGACACAAATCTAGAAAAAAGACACATGGACTTGATCGAAAAAGCAGTAAAAGAAAAATGCTCGCTTCGCCGCGGCTCTGTTAAACCAATCAGCACAAAAGTCACCGCCCACAAAATCGACCAGGGCATTACTGACTACTCATATGTAACAGTTGTTGAAGCTACTGATCGCGTAGATCAAGGTGTAACTGATTTATATCTAGTTGAAGTAAAAAGTGATTATGCTGACATGTATGATCACACTAACAAAGACTGGGGCGTGTATTCAGTTCTTTCTGTTGGGAATTGCGAACTATTGTAATCAAAACAAAGAGTGGTTCCTCTCCAGGGGCCACTCTTCTTTATGACTCGAGTCTGGCGAGTGCTTTCAAAGTCGCCGTTGAAAAGTTTGATTCTTCATTTTTGTAGTCCCGCCATTCAGACTTCGCTACAAACGGTAATTTTTTAAATTCTTTCTCAGTTAAAACCAGCACACTATTTTTAATTTTGTATTTCGTAATGACGGTTTTGAAAGAGAAGTCATGTCCTGGATTCGTGACAAGACAAGGGTACTGCTTCAATTTCTTATCTGTAGTAGACAAGATGAAAGTTGGAATCTCATACTGACCTGAAAGCCATTCTTTTTCGCTCTTACGATAAACGAGAATATTATCTTTTTTCTTAACCACAATCCTTAATAAATGAACGTCGTGAAAATCTTCCTTCTTAGATTCTTCTTTAAAAACAGGAACGGCCAAAGGCTTGCCTTTTTTAAAGCTCTCGCAATCTTTTTTAAGGGGACATAACTCACAACTGACCTTTCTTGCCTGACAATAAGTACGTCCTAAATCCATCAGAGATTCATTGAGATTTCTAAAAGACATTTTCTGATTAAAAATCTTCTTATCTTTAAAAAGCTCCGCAATTTCTTTTTGGAGTTTAAGCCCTTTCTCAGATTTTAAATGAAAGAGACGTGCAATCACCCGTTCCAGGTTAGCATCAACCGCAAGTCCTGGGTGGTCCATACCTATAGCAATCAGAGCATTCGCCGTATAAGGCCCAATCCCCGGAATCTCCTGAAGCTTCTCCAGATCATGAGGAAACTCTCCCCCATGCTCATTCACAATCGCCTCTGCAATCTTTTTCAAGTTACGTGCACGCCGATAGTAACCCAATCCTTTCCACGCCACCGTCAGCTCATCTTCACTCGCTTCTGCCAGACTCCCCAGTGTAGGAAAACGTTTTAAAAAGCGCTCATAGTGATTAAGCACCGTCCCCACAGTTGTCTGCTGAAGCATGATTTCTGAAACGAGTGTTCGGTAGAGTGAGCGATTACGACGCCAAGGCAGATGAGAAAATTCCTGCATCGACCACTGAAGAAGATTTTTAAGATTCATGAAGGGATTTTGTTATTACTTGCAGCTTTTGGCAAGATCATCAACCAGATCGAGGAGCTGTTTGGCGGTCAGAGCGTCTTTATCCCCACGAATTTTCCCTTTCTTACTCTCAATAAAATCAGAAAAGTCCTTATGGAATTCATAGATATCAGTCACAATAACCAGTCTCTTGGCATCCGAGCGCTCAATCCAATCCATGAGCCGCTTATAATCATTAAGCCCCTGGTTGTTGCACATCTGATCAATACTCCCCGCTTGCTTAATCGATGTATCAAACATCATGACGTTAACCTTCTGATTAAAGCCGCAACTCTGATCAAGTCTTGAGACTAAACTCTTCCGAAAGCATCCGCCTTCTTTGTCCGTGTAATCAAACTCCCGCATGGATGATGAAGTATCAATCCACAGATCAAGTTTCATCACCGGCGCTTTCGCCTGGGCCCGGGCCTTGCCGCAAAAGATATCAAAGTAATTATTGGGATCACAGTTAATCAGATCCCGATCAACAGAACTACCTGAAGGAATCTGAGGACCTTTTTTTTCGTCGACGGCTTTTTCAACATCTACTTCAGACCCCGCATCATCTTTCTTATAAAGACCAAACTGCGGATCAAAGCAGTACTCTCCCATCTCCTGGCATTCCAGCTTGGCCGTTTGAGAGCGGTATACATAAGGAGAGCGATTTAAGAGTTCATTTAACTGAGTGACTTTGGAATTAGAAAGAAACCACACCTCAATCTCTGCTGGTGCGGCCATGATCTCGAACGAAATAAGAAGCAGTAGAAAAAAACGAATCAAAATTCCACGTTCCTTTGTCTAAAGTAACGGAAGATCGCATCTCCTAAATCCACCATCAAATCCCGGTCATTTACATCCAGGTTGAGAAAGTCGTTAAGATAAGCTTTCTGTCTGGGTGAAAGTGTTTCCAGTTTTTCTCTGATCGAAATATCGGTACGAGTGGAACCGACAGATGTTTCCCCGAAGGTCATAGTCTGTTTTCTTCCACCAACGTTAATCGTTGCCTGAGGTCTGGTCTTAACCTCTTCTTCCGCACGTTTCTCATCGGCACCTTTTTGATCAGCATAAAATCTCACTAAGCGTTTAAAGGTTTCGGTAGATTCTTCTTCCACCCCATCGATCACTTCGTGCAAAGGGATATTGAGTGTCGCAATGATATTGGCGACTAATTGCTCGTCGACATTGCTGGTTTTCAAATTGAGAAAACGGCTCATGGTCGAGATACCCACACCACACATTTCTGAGAGGTCTTTCTGGGTTAATCCTCCCCGCAATTGCATATATTTGCGGACTACAGCGAGAAAGGTTTCTAAAAAGTCTGAACTAAAGCGGATCATAATCCACCCCCTTGATTTCCTTATCGGATTGCAAATTAATTCCTTAATGCAATTTTATATCTTGACGCAATTAGTCGAATTGCGTATCATTGCAGTCAGGAACTAAAACGCGGCGGAGGGGCCCATGTTCACACAAACAATTGAAAAGACTCAATTAGAATCATCGGAAAGCTACCAGCTGATTAAGGACGAACAGCTAGCTTCGGTCGTCATCTCCTCCCAGATCCTGGCCGGCTCACGCATCCTACTGAGCACCTACCGGCAAGTGGTCTTCTCCGACTGCGTGTTCTATGCCTGCGATTTTCAAGGGGTTACCTTTGAGAACTGTGTATTCGAGAATTGCAGCTTCGAATTCTCACACCTTAAGGCCTGCAACTTCAAGAATTGCAATTTCACTAATTGCAACTGGGTGGCTTCCAGCTCAAGAAACTCTGTTTATTTAGACTGTGATCTTACATATGAGCATCAGATGGCATTGCAAGGAAGCGGAAATGACCTTCAGTTCAATTCTAAGAATCACACAACTGACATCTATATTGAAATGGCTTTGGCCGCATAAGGGGGATTTTATGAATCTAAGCTTTTATGGCCTGACACTTATGATTAATATTTTCGGTTTGGCGGTCCTGATTAAGGCCTACGGGATTTAGCCAAAGTTCCCAGTCCCTACCCAAAAGACCCTCGGGAGAGCGCGACTTCCGGGGGTTTTTTAATTTAGATCAAATTAACTTCGGCTTTGATCCCGCGCTGGGGTTTAGTTATCTCCGTCTTTTATTTACACGGAGGTTGTATGCGTAAGACTTTTCTCTCGGCGGCATTACTCACAGCTAGTTTTCAGATCACCGCCGGCACTTGTCCACAATTTCAAAGGACTTATCAAGAATGCCATTCCCGCTCTATGATTGAAGCCTTTCAGGTAAGTCGGATAGATGTGATGGATTCAATGAAAGCTTTTGAGTTCATTATTAAAGCTCGCTATGAAACCAAGCATTTAAAATTCACAACCAATGGTCTGCCGGAAGAAGTGAACCTCCCGAATGAAGAAGGCATACCTGTACCCTACGTGCAAACCGCCCACTGTGTGGATGATCGCATCCACCTGGTGATTCAGAATGAGGATCATTTTGGAAAAGAGAGTTATGAGTTTTTTCCGAAAGCTGGAAACCTCACCATGAAAACCTACCTTAATAGCGTTCTCATTAATGAGGTCATCTGTAAGACTACTGAGTGATCACTTTGGTGTTAGAAGAAGGCTTAAATACAAAGTGACTGGCGGGAAAGGTGGTGTTCTCTTTCATATCAATCAACTTGATATTGATTTTACCGCCGTCATTCTTGGTCAGAGTCATTTTGTTAAAGCCTTTTAGCTCTTTAACGTCTTTGGCATTCTTATCAGTATGAAGAACGACTTCTTTAAAGCCCATTTCTTTTTGAATAGTCGGAACGAAAGTCAGAATTAATTGGTTCTTATTATATTTGGTGGTGAAAATTTTGGAGTTATCCACACCGTCTTTAACTGAATCCAAAAATTTGATGATCGGAAGGTTCGAAGACTTCTGAATCGTAACCTGATCCTTCTCACCTTTCACGCTGGCCGGCTGGTAAAGCCAGCTTTTCTTAGGATTCACCACAAATAAACTTGGAACTGGTGAGGTCACTTCAAAACGAAGATTTCCCGGGAACTTATAATCGATTTTCCCGAAGCTCTTTTTCTCTTTCCCGCTCACCAGAGAAATGATGCTCTCTTCGTAGTTAGCGGAAAAGGATGTGGGAACAAAGCTCTTTGCCAATGAAAGGGTTGGGAGCAAAACGAGTAAAAGAAGAAATTTCATATTGGTTCCAAAAAAAAAAGGGGAAAGCTTCCTCTTACTGAAGTTGCTTATCCCCTGTCCACAAACCTTAATGGAGTTGCACAGAGACGGCCTTGGATACGCCGGGCTCCTGCATTGTCACACCGTAAAGTGTGTCATTCAGTTCCATGGTTTTCTTATTATGTGTAATTAAAATAAATTGTGATTCAGAACTCATCTCTCTTAAGAGCTCGTTGAAACGTCCAACGTTAGCATCATCAAGTGGAGCATCAACCTCATCCAGTAGACAGAAAGGAGATGGCTTCACGAGGAAGATAGAGAAAATCAACGACACTGCTGTCATGGCCTTTTCACCACCGGACATGAGGGTAATTGACTGCATTTTCTTACCAGGCGGCTTGGCGATAATATCCACACCACACTCGATAGAATCAAGGTCGCCGGTCACTTCAAGTTTCGCTTCCCCACCACCGAAGATGATCGGAAAAACTTTCGAGAAGCGCTCATTAACTTCAAAGAAAGCTTCCTTGAAGCGCTCTTTTGATTTTTCATCAATATGAGTAATCGCCGTTTGAAGATCTGTTAGAGATCTCTTCAGTTCTTCTTCCTGAGTTTTCAAGAAGTCGTAACGAAGTTTCTGACGATCATACTCTTCAATCGCCGCCCAGTTAATTTCACCAAGACGGTTAAATTCAGTTTTATAATCTCTGAACTTTTCCTTGGCTTCTTTAATCTGACCAGGGAAACGCTTTTCGAATTCGTAGTCGACAGCTTCAATTTCTTTTGTGCCGTCTTCTGTTTCCATGACATACATGGCAGAGAGATCTTTCAGATCAGTAATCTGCTCGGAAGAAATCTCCAGATGTTTCATCATGACAGAACGAAGATCAACTTTATATCTTTCGAAGATATCTTTAACTAAGAGTTCTTCCTCTTGAATGATCTGAGTTGTTCTGAGCTCAAGCTCCACATTCTCTTTTTCAATCTTATTCAAGCGATTATTGATTTCTTTAAGCTCAGATTCTTTTTCCTGCATTGAAAGAAGAACCTGGGCGATCTGATCTTTTAAGAGATTCAGGAACGATTCTTTTTCAGAAAGGACTTCAGCCAGATCTCGGTTAGAAGCTTCAACATTTTCAGCTTCAAGCTGAGCGTTTTCAATTTCCGTATTGAAGTTTTCTAAAAGCTCAGTGTTAGCTTCTTGTTTTTCACGGTAGCGGTCAATCTGGGCATTAACGTCTTCAATTTGAGATTTAAGAGAAGTTAATTGTTGCTGGTAACTCTGGGCCTTAACCTTAAGTTCCATCATTTCATCGCGCTCATTCTCAAAAGTAATTTTGAGTTCCTGATAGCGTGATTCAAGATCAGCGACTTCAGAAGAAAATTCCTGAACTTTCCCATCAAGATCTTCTTTATTATTGATGAGCTTTTCATCACTTTCCAGAAGTTCCAGACGAGTGCGGGAAGTTTCAGATTTTCTGTTCTGAAGAATTTGTAAACGTGAAGAGTTAGAAGACTGGTTCGACTCTTTCGACTCTAAAGCCGCTTTAGTAGCAGCGTAAAGAGTATTTACTTCGTTAAACTCTTTGGTTTTTTCTTCCAAGAGAGTTTTCTTTTCGGCCAGGGTTGTCTCAATCTGCATGATTGTTGTTTCAACAATCGCGAGCTCAGACTGTTTCGTTTCAAGCTCAACGCCCATTTCCTGAATCAGGTTGTTACGTTGAACGATACCCTGAGCTTCAGAAGCTGAGTCGTTACGAACTCCGTACAAGACAGAGTTTCCGACTTTCTTAATGAGAACTTTTCCATCCTTAGAAACGAGTCCTTTAAACTGGATATCTGGGTTAATTTTAGACGCCAGCTCCGTGGTTAAGTTCTCAACAACGAAGAAACCGTTAAGAATCTTCGAAAGTTTAGCAGCATAGTCCTGGTTATTGATACGAACGATATCAACCAGGGCCTTCATGTTCTGGCAGCCCTGAGTTTCCAGACGTCCAATTGACTCACTGGAAATAATTCCATCCTGAGGCCAGAGAACATCTACCGTCGATTCAAATTCATTCATAAGGTTAGCGAATGCTTCCTTACCTTGAGTCGAAAGAACCACATCCAGTGACTCTCCGATCAATTGCTCAACAGCAACAGCATATTCCGGATCACACTCGATGAGTTTACCCAACACTTCTAAAGAGCCGTCATCTACTTTTTGAACCAGTTCTACAGCTCCAGCGCGGCGGCCTTCGGCAGAGTTATTGATCTCAATAAGGGATTGGCGCTTAGATTCAAGTTGAATCACATCACGAGAAAGCTCGCGGTATTTAGCATCATTTGTTTTAAGTTCAGATTGGAGCTGGTCAACTTCTTCTTTAAGAAGAGGCATAGCAGCTTTGAATTCTTCAACCTTGGCCCCTGAAGACTTCACTGTCGCACGGTCTTTCATGAGATCGTCTGTGAAGTTTGAAGTGGTCTTTTCAAGAGTTTCAATTTCGGCCGTTAAATCCTGAAGGAGTCTTGAGAATTCTTCTAGTTTTGAAGAGTTTTTGAAGGCTTCATTATCAAGGGCCTGAAGTTTTTCTTTCGAAGCATTGAGTTCACGACGCTTTTCACCCAGTTCTTCTTCCAGGTCAAACATCTGAGACTTAAGAAGCTCAACTTTCTCTTCCAGATTAGAGAAATCCATTTGCTCATAGTTATTAGACTCAAGGTCTTGTAACTGAGCAGTCAGGGCTTCCAGTCTTTCCGAGCGCTTCTCAATATCAAGATTAAGCTCTTCATTTTCTTTCTGAGCTCTTTCGATTTGTTTTTCTTTATCGATCAATGATTTCTTTAAATGCTTCACTCTTTCTTCAGCTGCGGCCAATTCTTTAGAGTGATCATTAAAGTCATCCTGAGCGACATCAATTCTTTCCATCATGTCAATCTTCTGGATTTTTTCATCTTCCAGAAGGAGATCAAGCTGAGATTTTCTTAGAGTTAAGTTCTCATGCTCAGTCTCACGAGACGCAAGCATAGAGCTCGCATTCGTGAAATCCTGAAGGTAATCATGCTCACGATGGCTTTCTACAATCAGTTCATATTTCTTAATACGTTCACGAAGAGTGCGGGCCTTTTCGGCCTTCTCTGCCTGACGTTCAAGATTTTTTAAATTTTTATAAATTTCATTCTGAAGGTCTTCCAGACGAATCAGGTTAGATTGAGTCTGCTCAATTTTCTTAAGCGACTCTTTCTTACGAAGCTTGAATTTGGTAATCCCCGCCACTTCTTCAATCATCACCCGGCGCTCTTCAGGTTTTGCCTGAACGAGCTTGTTAATTTCACCCTGAGCAATAATTGAATAAGACTTGGCACCGGCACCAGTATCCATGAAGACTTCATGAATATCTTTCAAACGAGCTGGTTCACCATTAATACGGTATTCAGTTTCGCCGTTACGGTAAAGTTTACGAGTTAAATGGATTTCGGCTGGCTTTGAAACCGCGCCACTGATATGGATATGTTTTCCGTTAACGTTATCAAGAACCAAAGTCACTTCGGCAAATGAAGCTGGAGTATATTTAGAAGAACCGGCAAAAATCAAATCTTTCATGGATGTACCACGAAGATGCTTTGCTGATTGCTCACCCATTACCCAGAATAGAGCATCCACGATGTTGGATTTACCACAACCGTTCGGGCCTACGATTCCCGTGATCCCTTCATCAAAAATTATGACTGTTTTGTCTTTAAAGGATTTAAAACCCTGAATAATGAGCCTATTAAGTCTCATGTGCTGACCTCTCGTAAGTGTTTGTGTGTATCCTTAAAAACCAAGCAAGACTTCCGCCTCTTGCATCTGTTTTACTCAGCTATATTTAAGAATGACTCATCATCCCCTATGGGAAAGCGGCCTGTCTATTTTTTTTGTGCTTACTTTCCCTCACAAAGCTGTCAATGACTCAACACTTCATAGAATGGCACGCCATCTGCTCATTAGAAATAGTCACTTATTCGAGGAGGCTTATGAAAAGGGACTTTTTAAGAAACAAACTAAAAAAAGTAATTTCCCGCCTTAGGAGTCATCAAAACAATCCCAAACAGGTTCCTCAGGTGGATATTGAGGGAGAATATCAAGCTCAAAGGAAGGAAAATAAAGGCGAAGAAGAGTATCTGGAGCTTCGTCAAAAGGCCCGGGAACAGGTTCTCCGTGAAGCCGGAGGACAGGATATAACGGCCATTTAATTTGGACCAAAACTGGACAATACCTCAATACGGGAGGAAAATATTTTTATCTCCCGGGAGGTTTTATGTCTCGTCTCATGACCTATATTGTCCTTTTCCTACTCCTCATCTCGCTTTCATAAGTCTATCGGAACTGAGATCGACAGCATGTAGGCCTGGTAATCAACTTCTTTTTTGACTTTGAGGCCACCAGCTTTGTACTCATCAAAGCTGCCGTTACGGTACTCTAAGTTAACATCTAAAAAAGGCAACGGAGTTAAACCGACTCCTAGTTTGAAACCTGTGCCATCTTCCAGATCGACGTCCGCATTATTCACTTCAGTTTCACCTTCGGCGGAAAAGATATAGCCGGCATAGCCTCGCAACAGGATGGGAAATTCCATTCCTACAAAAGCTGCCCATTCGGTGATGTCGGCGTTCTCATCAAAGTCACTGCTGTCCATATCAATGCTGCTTTGAAGATAGTCGGCCCCAATTTGAAAGGGTCCCGTTTGATAACCCAGGCGTCCTCCATAAGAGAGCCCCCGACCTCCGTCATAGTCCTTGGCGCCACTGAAGTCCAGTTTTTGGCCCATGGTATAGCCTAGAACCGGCTCAATTAAGAGGCCTGCGTGGGTTGAAAAAGGGATGAATCCAAGGGCCAATGCTGTGGAAAAAATAAGTTTTTTCATCGTTTCCTCCTGTCACTCTTACCCAAGTTTAGACCCCTTAGAATGAGCTGTAGTGGCGTAGGATTTCATGAGCTTAGGATTTCAGTTTGTTGGAGAAAATTCCGATAAGAAGGGTCATGTGGAAGATCCTTTTCTGTGCCCTTCTCGTCACTCCCGCCTATGCCCAGGTCTTTACCGAAGACGTGGCCAAAATTAATTACTACCTGAGTGAAAAGCAAGTGGAAGGTTATCTGGAAAAACCTACTTCCGAGGGTATTCCGGCCCACTACCTTAAGTCATTAGTGGCCTATAATTATCTCGATCCCCTCACCAACTGCGAAGATGATCCTGCCAAATACCGCCCAAAGAATCCGCGCTACGAAGTCTTACTCATAAGTGAAGACATTCCCACTCAGGAGACGACAATCGTACTCGCTAAATATGAATTGCAGGAAGAAGAACATTTGCTCGTCACTGAAGCCAAGAAAATGATGGCATCCCAAAAAGATCATCCGGGTATCATTGAAAAAATCTTTGCCCATGAAACAGGGAAAAAGATTATTCATTACGTAAATCCCAATACTGAAGTTGGTTTTAAATCTAATCTTCGGGGAGAAAACAGCATTACCGTCGATATGGAAAAAATTAAAAATGATGACGACGCTATAAACTCCAACATTAAACTCGATGTGGTTAATCGCCTGGACGTAAAACAGGTTATCACCAGCAGTACAGAAATAAAGGGAGCAATCGAATCAGCTCACTCAACCGGTAAACGGGATTTAAGTTCTCTCGACGGAATGAGTTTCCAATTGGATAAAGTAAAAGCGGAGGCGAGACTCAATCAGGAAATTACCCCAAGTATTAAGAGCTACACAGAAGTGAGTTACACTCATAGTCTTACCTCAGACCATACCAGAACCATTGCCGGAATCAATATGACTACTCCACAGCAGGCCCAGATCATTGTGTTTACCGGCCATTCTCTCCGCCAGAACCGGGGACAGGCCCATAAAGAGGAAGAAACGGAAATGGGTGTTGAATACAAAACCAAGGGTGGCGTGAAGTTTTTTGGAAGGGTTCGTGATTCAGAATCAGGGACCGCTTATGAAACAGGAGTAGAGGTTAAACTTGGAAAATAAATTACTCACGAACAAGGGTTTTTCCCTGGTTGGAGTGATGGTCGCCATCGGCTTATTAGGGGCCGTCTCCATAGGCGTCATGCAGCTCATGAAAAATATTCAACAAGGTCATAGCTTTGCTAAGGGCTCCTCTGATGAAATAGAACTCAGAACAGAAATACGCATGCTTCTGGATGACGATAAATTCTGCAAAGTCAGTCTCGCCGGAGAAGGCCCCAGCGGGTTACCTGTTTCCCCGGTTAAGTTTCAGAAAAAGAATATTGATGAGGCGAATGAAGGTTTAGACGTTGAGCTTTGGTTAAGTGACTTTAAAGGTGAGAAAAGAACGATCAAAAAATTCAGTGCTCAGGATTCCACGAAAAGTTCTTATGGAAGAATTAAAATCACTTCCATGAAGCTTGTGATGAATAATCAAACAGGTATTGATTATCCAGAAATCAGCTGGCACACCGACATTGGAGAATTAAGAGTTAAAATAGAAAAATCAGATGAAAAAAGACAAATCAATATGAATTTTCCGATCATGGTCGGCATGAGCACCCAAACAGGTGGAGAAACAACGATTTTATCATGTAATCGTGAACGCGTGAGCCCAGTTAAAGTCGCTTCAGGTAAAGATGTCGTAGGACCCAACGATGTGAGCAATCAGGCCATCATTAATCTTCAGGAGCATGGATTTGACCCCCTTGGAGCAGATCCCCATTTCATAGTCTCCGAAAGAGACGCCAATTACGTCCATGCAGATGGGAACACAATGGATGCCAGCTATTGCGGCTATACCAAACTCTCTAAACTTAAATATCAAATCGTCTGTTGGGCTTCACCCAATAATTCTGATGGGTCTGTTCAATCAACTTTTGACTGGATCGCCATTCAAAATTAATTCTAGAATTACTTTGTAAAGAATGGGATCATTATTCCATGAACATACGTAAAGCAATTCTTAATCTACATCTCATTCTTTCAGGTCTATTCATCCCATTCCTGATTATTATTCCTCTTTCAGGTTCTCTCTACCTTTTAAATATAAAAGGCCCTGTTGAGAAACAGGAAGTCCTTCGTGTCCACACCTTGAACCCAATTGAAGACAAAGAGGTGTTTTTCAGAAGTCTCTTTAAGGACAATCAAATTGATTTTGATTTTGAATATATTAAAGAAAACCCAAATGAGCTTATTTTCCGTCCTGCCAATCGGATCCACTACACAGCAAAGATTGTAGATGGCGAAGTGATTGTTACTAAGATCACTCCTTCTCTTTTAAACCGAATGATGGAACTTCATAAAGGCCATGGGCCCAAAATTTCTAAATATATTGGATCAGCTTTTGGTTTGGCCTTAATGCTTCTGCTTCTCACAGGAATTTACCTTTCCTGGACAGTGAAGAGTTATCGAAAAACCTTGGTAACTTCTTTCGCTGTGGGCTTTGTCGCTCTTGCTCTTTTATTTATGCTATAGATCCTACTTGCAATTAGCAGGTCGTTTCACATTGTAATTAGCAATGTAGACATTCTGTACGTGGTTCATAACCTTTTCACCTCTAAGAACGTCCATCGTCAGGAGAAGCTGGTCAATACAGCGCCTGGTTACCGGTGAATCTGGATCCACCACTAAAGGAAAAGTCGATACACCGAGGGGATTCTCCTCAAGATTACTGGAAGAAAGATAGTTAATTCTAAAACTCTTAATCGTCGCTTTTTCCGCTTGCACATTCAAAAGAACCCAATTCCTACCAGTCTGTTCATCAATCATAAGAAGCTTGTTCTTATCTTTGGAAACACAGAGAATCTTGGTTGATACTCCCAGCACATATGAGCCCGTAATAAATTGATGGGCCAATGGTTCCTGGGGAGTCGGATCATAAAAAGTTCCAGGTTTGGCCACAGTCAACTTGTAGTATTTAAACCTGATAGGACTTTTATCAATATTGTCATAGGGGTCTGTGGTACTGTCGATGTACTCGGCATCGGTCACCTTTAATCTTGTCGATGTAAATCCATCGCCATCCAGAATAATGATCTCTTTAGTTTGTGTTTCAGTTCCATTTACTAAATCGCTAAAAACTTGATTTTCAACATCTTCACTATGGATTAAATAGACAGAGTCATGAGGAAGAACATTTTCCCGCCAATACTTCATAAGCTTAGCAGTACGTTGCTGATTAATCGTGGTGTAGCGGATAATTGAAAAGCCATTCTTCCCAGCGACCTCTTCATAAGCACAGGCCGGATAGAGAGCGGCATCTTCTTCGGCCAGACCATAAATACCTAAGTAGGCCTTATCATTGCCCTTAAATGATTCCACCTCTGCGCCATTATCTGTTATTCGGGCCACATTAGTGAGATCAACGGAAACTCGATGGAAGGCCTGGTTCACGTCAGTTGTTACCAGCATCTTCCCTTCGAAATTTGAATATTGCTTTCGGGATTTTAGCATAAACTCGTTAACAATAAGGGCCACCGCTGCCATCAATCCAGCAGCAATCATCATTTCAATAAGAGTAAAACCTTTATTATTTTTCATTTTTTAAAAATCACAATCTTTCTAAAGACACGCCTTCCGGAAGGATAGGATTCTCCCGTTATGTCGATTTTATAAAGTTTTTGTCCTAGTTTAGGTAGTTTCATCGTATCCGCATTACTAAATTCAACTTCTTCATCAGCAACTTTCATGAATTGAATACAAACAGCAACGAAACCCGGTTTAACACTAAGGTTGTTACAGTTTGTAACAGATGTTTCCTGAACCAACTCTCCATCAGGCCCGTATTCTCTAAGACGATTCTCCCCAAAGGCCGGGAGGGTCTCACTTTTAGCCGATTTTAAACGGGAGACATTCTTCATCACCATGTCTTCAACGAAGTCACCTTGTCTTTGCTGTTGTTCTGACTGATTCATCACTTGAGATGTAGACATAAAGGCATAGGCCAAAATACCAACAAGGGCCATAGCCACTAAGGCCTCTATTAAGTTCACACCTCTTTGATTCAAAAATTTCTTCATCATCTTCTCATCTTAATCATAGGAAGTGGCACAGACATGATTGACCCAATTGATTTAAACTCTTCCATTGGAGATTGGTGCATAAAAGTAAAGGTACCGCGATTGAGGGGAATATTCATAGGATCACGACTACTGGTGGTACCTTTGGTAACAGGATCAACCGAACAAGAGATAGGACTTGTGGCACTTCCACCTGAGTTGTAATAAGCAGGGTTATCCCAGACGTAAGAGCGTTTAGAAAAATCGATCATCTCTTGGTAATAAAAATCCCGGCGATTGTACTTAGGGATATTTAAATTTCTTTTTCCTGGTATTTCGTCATTTGAAAAGTAAACGCCGAGCCTTGTTCCTTCGTAATGAATAACAGAGCCATAAACATCAGAGTACGTAGACTGGAGTTGGAAGACATGGGGCCGGTAAGTAGAAGGAATGCGAATGCCTGAGGTTTTGTTATAAAACTTACTGCTTAAAGGTGGCACAGTTTTACCTAAGGCCGGATGCCCAGATGGTAAAGTATATTCTCGGCCAGTGGTTTTAACATAAGCCGGATCGGATCCAAGACCTGAAATAGGCTCACTTTCTGAAGGGCTTAACATACAGCCATTTCTTAAAATCTGAATCGCCGAAGAATCAACTCCTCCCCAAAGGCCTTTCAAGGTAAAACCTTCGTTATAACTATATTCGGAAGTGTTATCAATGAGGGAAGTATTCTTAATGTTTACAATGCGCACACCATACTTAAATCCATCTTCTTCCTGATGTTTCCAATCACTCATGGCGCTATAGTTAGGCCTGATTTTACCGCCAAAGACCGGGAAATCCTGAACTAATTCAGCTGGAGTTAAGGGAACATGAAAAGGTGAATGAATCAGCGTTTTCTCAGGGCTAATAAGGGCAAGCTTTAAAGAGGAAAGAGCGCTGCTGCTCGATCCATTGAAGTAAAGCTGACGAAATTCTCCTGGTCTTTCATTGATAGGGCTGGTTGTATCAGGCTGATGAGGCCTGATGATGTTTACGTCTTCATTAACTACCCATAGAGGAAGATTCTTTCTGACATCGGCATTCATATTCGTAGCAAGTCCTGCCGCTTGTGACTGCACAATTTCCAGTGGAACTTCTGAATAAATGATTCTTTTTAAACTTTTTGGATTTGATCCGCTGTAAGCCCCGGCGGAAAAATTTTTTAATTTCCCCTGAATGGCTTCGCTATCAAGCTGATAAATCTGATTACAACCAGCAGCTCCAGTGGCTATATACTTGGCCACGAAGTTAGAATCGCTAAGATCGCAATCACTATAACTTTTAGTAGCAACACCTGATGTAGCACTCACTAATATTCCGCAGGACTTCGCATCTTCTTTCAAAGATTCCATGTTATCCCAGGTAATGGTCTGAGTTTGAAGCTCTTCAAAGTCATCTGTAAAAAGAATCCCCTTTAAATCAGAATTTAATCTCCAGGATTCAAATCCTTTCGGGAAAAGAGAACTGGAAGAACAGTAACGAGTGTCCGCTCCTTGCGCCAATGTATAACAGCTAAAGTTCAATCGGGCGCCGTAAGTACTAACGCCACTAGGCCCATAACTATAATAAAAGACCAGCCAACGGTTAGGATCGTTAAAATAGGTTCCGGTATCGGCCGCATTCGTCGCATTTAAAGGCAGAGTCCCATTCATAAACGCAATCGGATAAAAATGTTTTCGAATAAGACTCAAACTGACCGGAGTCCCTGCTCTCATATTTTGATTAACCTGAGAGGCCAAAGCAAAATTTCCGGTCAGAAAAGCTCCGCCGCCTCCCCACTGCCAAAGATAGTGAGGACCAGGACCAGGGTTATACACATCGGTTGTAATATTTTTAAAATCATTAAGAAATTTTGGATAAGAGTTCGAAGGAGTGGGGGCCTGACGAGGCTGATACATAAGCCCGCCCTTAAAGATCATACGCTCGGCCTGGAGAATGATATTGATCTCACCCGGATTTTTCATAGGGTAAATTTTATTTTTATCCGGATCCGGATCATGGTTTCTATGAGTGATGGATTGAAACTTTACATCACCTTCGAAATAAACTTTCCGATCGCGGGCAATCATGGTGGCAGGAAGAGTTTCACTATACTGAGGAGCCGCAATAATTGTTGGTTTAGGAGTTTTACTTAGTACAAGATAATCAGTGACATCATAAATTTTTAAGCTCTTCAAGAAGCGAGATTCAAAATTTCTATAATGGGCCGTGGAAACCATTTCTAAAGTTTTTGAATCAAAGATGTACTTAGCAACAACTTCATAAGTTGCACCATTGCCTAAGGTCCCTTTAACTGAAAACTCTTCATCGATCATACAGTCTTCATCAGGGGGCGGAGACCATAGCCGCCGCTCTAAGGCAGACTCCATAATCACAAAGGCCGATTGTGCGGCTTCATCAGCAACCATACGTTGCCATAATAATGAAGTTTGTTCGGTTGACTGCTGGTTAACTTTTAAAACATAACCTGAAATTGAGGCGACAGCTCCAAGGGCGATAAATATAAAAACAAGCGAGCTACCAATTTGATTTCTAAAGGATAAAGCTTTCATCTGTGACTATGATTCTAACAGCATTCAAGAACTAGTAATCAAAATTATATGAATTGTAATAAACAGCTATAGTTAGTAGTGGTTTTAAGGAGAACAGAAAAAATGTAAGGTATATGAAACTGCAAATAAAATATTGCAGCAGATTTTGAAAAAGTGGTCGGGGTGATTGGATTCGAACCAACGACCACCTGCTCCCAAAGCAGATACGCTACCAGGCTGCGCTACACCCCGAACAATTCGTGAGACATATTTTTAAAGCTTCTTAGACGATTTGTCCATTGATTCTTTAAAGAAGTTTAAGGCCGATTGACTCGCCTTGGCCCTGTGCGAAAACTCATTCTTCCACTCGGGAAGTTCAGCTAAACTCTTACTATCTTCTTCTTTTCTCTCTGGAATAAAAATCGGATCGTAGCCAAAGCCTTCGCTGCCCTGAAGAGAGAAACCAATGCTCCCATGAACCCGACCTTCAAAGAAATAAACTTCATCTGGTGAAAGATAAAAGCATAAGACACAAACAAAGTAGGCCTTGCGATTATCTTTGCTGCTTAAAAGATCGATGACCTTTTGGCACTTATCTTTATAGTCCGAAAACTCAGGAGCGAAGCGTGCACTTTGCACCCCAAGAATTTCTGGAAGGGCCTCAATATTAAGGCCTGAATCATCGGCCAAGGCAGGAACCTGGTAAGCATCATAGTAAGCTTTGGCCTTAAGAAAAGCATTCTCAGTATAGGTTTTACCTGTCTCATCAACTTCTAACGTTTTCGGTGCTGCTGATATTTGCAAGACACCATGGAAGAGATCTTTGAACTCTTCCGCTTTATGAGCATTTCCAGAGGCCAGGATAAAGGATTTCATTAGAACTTTTCCAATACCGCTTGCTGCTCTTTCATCACGACTTGAAGAGCTGCCTGGGCGCAGGCAAGTAGTGATTGCAAGTGCTCCATCGAGAATGGTTCACCTTCAGCTGTTCCTTGAACTTCTACAAATTTTCCACCTGAGGTCATAACGATATTCATATCAGTGCCGCAGTTAGAATCTTCTTCATAGTTTAAGTCCGCGATGACTTCGTTCTCTTTAGTAAGTCCGATTGAAATGGCCGCCAATCCTTCTTTAATTGGATTTTCTTTTAAGAGACCCTCTTTCAAAAGCCTTCTAACGGCAATTTCCAAAGCAATATAGGCGCCGGAGATTGATGTGGTACGTGTCCCTCCATCAGCTACAATCACGTCGCAATCGATAAGGATTGAACGTTCACCCAGCTTTTTCATGTCTACGATCGAGCGCAGTGAGCGGCCGATTAAACGTTGAATTTCCTGAGTGCGTCCTGAGGGACCTTTTCTTTCCCGATCGGAGCGGGTATGTGTAGAAGAAGGCAGCATAGAATATTCGGCCGTAACCCAGCCCTGGCCTTTGCCTTTTAAAAAATTAGGGACAGATTCCTGAACAGAAGCTGTAATATGAACTTTCGTATTACCAAATTCCGCAATCACTGAGCCATAGGCGTATGGATTGATTCCGGGAGTAAATTTGATAGGACGTGGAGTGCTTCTTTTGATTAAAGACATGGGGACCTCGAATGATTAAACATTTTCATGTGATAGAGTGTGATTCTACACAAGATCTGGTTAAAGAACAATTGCAGCAGGAAACTGAATCGCGGATTTTGGTAAGTTGTGAAAATCAAACTGCAGGAAGAGGACGCGGGCAAAATAAATGGCAGGCCTTACCAGGCACCATTTGTTTTTCAATGAATATTGCCCCTCATAAAGTCATGAGCTACACCGCTCTGGAACTCTCCGTGATCATCGCCATGTTTTTTGAATCAAAGGGACGAACCATAAAACTTAAATGGCCAAATGATCTGTGGGACGTCCAGGAACGAAAGTGCGGAGGCATTTTAGTCCAAGGAAGTCAGAATCATTTAATCGCAGGCCTTGGTCTTAATCTTTATTCTGAAGACGATCAATATGGCGGAATTTTTTCGGAACCATTCGACATTGATAAGAAAAATTGGGCACGGGAGTTAGCAGACTATATTCACCAGAATCGCTTTCAAGAAACTTCGGCCCTAAGAAGAGAATGGCTTAAACGCTGTGGTCATCTTAATCAAATGGTAAGAGTGACAGAAGGCGAAAAAGTCGTCGAAGGAATTTTTCAAGGTCTGGGAGATCATGGTGAAGCCGAGATCTGTCGTGATACACGGATCACTCGTATTTTTAACGGAAGCCTGAGATTAAGTTCTCAGGCCTGATCATTGATAATTTTATTGCTGATTTTTGAAAGCTCTTGGCGGATAAGATTTTCGGCCAGATCAGGAATGACTTCCCAGGCAATCTTCTCAGTATTTTTCTGGAAATACTGATCCATATATTCTTTCACATATTTTTTGACCATTTCTTCCATCTCGGCCCGTAGATCATCCATATTAATGTTACTGGCAGCAGTTGAAGCTGGAGCTGGTGTTTCTTTTTTCTCTGTCGTTAAAAAGCTATCTGACTCATTCCAATCGATAGACTCATTGCTATCTAAAGGTTTAAAGAGTGATTCATCAAAATCATTAATAGAAGGCTGGTAGTTACTCTTAACTTCTTCAATCTTTTGAGAAACTTCTTTTTTCAGGTCTTCAAACTCATCGGCTTGCCATAAATTCTCTTCTACTTCGTCACGGATCTGCTCTTCGATACTTTTTACGTCCGTTTCATCGGGAACATAATTACCTTCCAGCTCAATCGGAGCGTCGTTTAAAGCCTCAAGAGAAATAAATTTAGGGGCAGGCTTCTCTTGAACTGGTTCTTCTTTTACCGGCCCTGGCTCTGGCTGACCCATATCTGGGTAGTCAAGATCATCATTATCAGGAAACTTGGTTTCGTAAGGATTCGGAGCTGCTGCTGGCGCGGCAGCAGGACGATGGTCATCAAGCGACTTCACCTCTCCAATAACTGGAGGAAGATCCATTTGCATATCATGGGAATCATCTTCATTAATGACTCCAGGGACACTCATTCCCCAGTCTGACATTTCTTTATCCAAAGCATTCTGAATAGAAGGAAAAGAACCATCGAGTTCAGGAGTTGGTTCAGAAAATTTCTGTTCCGTTGAATGGCTGACTGTCCACTGGTCTTCCTCATCATCTGCTTCAAAAGTATCTACTTCATTTGTTTTTTCTTTCGGGTAAGGAATCTCTTCATCCGCAAACGTTTCAATCAGCTGCTTACAAATGGCGATGAATTTATTTGAATCAAATGGTTTAACGATTTTATCCGAAGCCCCACATTTCTCCATTGCTCCATCATCAACAGTGTCGAAGGTACCAAGGAGAAGAAGGACTTTAGTGGAAGGAGAAAGAGATTTAATCTTAGTTGTGAGTTCATAGCCCGTGTATTTCTCTGACAAATTGAAATCAAGAAAGACCAATTTGGGCTTAATTAAAGGGAGTTGATGAAACAACTCATCTTCGGAAGGACAATCAATTATATCATAAGGCTGATTGGCCAAGGTTATCTTAATGACTTTCTGAATGGTAAGGCTATCATCGGCCAAAAGTACTTTATGGTTCATCCCTGAATCTCTCCTTATGAGCTACCATAAAAATTATAGTGGCCCATTGGCCCATATGGGAATGAAAAAGTGCTTAAAACTCGAGAATGACTGCTGTTTGGTTATCGCTATTCCCTCGAGAGTTGGATAGTTTTAGTAGGTCATTAATCCTTTCTGTAGCATCCGGGGAAGATTTATTTAAAGCATAAAGGAGTTCATCATCTGTCAGCTGCGGATACACTCCATCGGTAAGAAGAATGATCTTATCGCCTTCTGAGAGACGAATTTCTCTTAATTGGTAGCCCATCTCTGGATACATTCCGATAGCATTCATCGGGGCAGTTCGAAAGCGAGATTCAAACTGATCTTTCGAGAGAGTTTGAAAACTATCTTCCGTCAGAACCTTAATGAGCTTTCCCTGGCGAAAATGATAAGCACAACAATTTCCGACACCAACCAGAATCAGGAGGCTCTCGGCCTTGGCCACCACAATTGCGCTTGCTCCGGCCCTTTGATTCACTGGTTTTTCCAGATTACTCTTTAAAAGGTTTTGATGAGCATTCATCATGGAATTGAGAATAGCGTTACCCTCCAGCAAGTTTCGAGGATTATAATACAAAGGCATCGTAGCATTAGGATCATGAGAGAGTTGAGTATAGAACAATTTTATTTCCTGCTTAAGCTTCTCTGTAGCACGGTCACCAACACCAGACCCTCCAAAACCATCAAAGATCATATAGAGATCATTTTCAAAATCAAATTCATAACCATCTTCATTAACCTGAAGATAGGGACCTTGATGAGTTTGAGCGGCATAAGCTTTTAAGCGCATTATTACTCCAGATAGTTCTTCAGCTTATCGCTGGCCTTTTTATAGTATTCACTGTCAGTTGGAGAAATTTGTTGAACTTCCTGAAGCTTCTCCTTGGCATCACTAAAAAGACTTAAGGATTCAGCAATAATAGCTTCTCTATAAATTCGTTTAGATCGTGACTCTAAGGTATTTCTTATATCATCAACTTCGTTCAAAGCTTCAGAGTTGGTTGGTTCAATTTTAAGGATTTCTAAAAAAGTCTCATAAGCCGTTTTAAGATCCTGACCCTCTTTTAATGAGCGGGCCTTCCCTATCAATGGTCCTATGTCGGAAGCTAATTGGTTTCTGGAATCCTTGAGCATATCAGAGGCTTCTTTAACCAAATCTTCATCAGTCCCCTTTAAACGAAGGAACTCTTCCAGTTTCAGGATAGCCCTGTACCATTCACGTTTTAAATAAAACGTTTTTCCAGGAGAAAGTGCATCCACCATTTTTTTCCGAGAGGCTTCTGCGGCAGCTTTGGCCAGAGCCTTACGCTCTTCTTCTTTTTGCCAGGATTCTAGTTCTAGCTTCAACTGCTGAACTTCTATATTTTCAGGGTCTTTTTCTGTAATTTGAGAAAAATAACTTTCGGCCACCATCACATTGCGTTCTTTTACAGCTTCCCGGGCCTTTACCATTAATTCATCAATCAGCTTTTTAGTTTTAATCCGGTCTTCTTCGGCTCGCTTTTGGGCTTCCAGTTCATCCAGCCTCTTAAGAGCAACTTTAGTTTGTTCTAAATAGGTCTGAATCTTTTTATATTCATTATCAATATCAGATACTATTTGAAACTGTGTCAGAGCTTCAAAATACTTATTCTGTTCAAAAAAACTTACTCCTAATTCATAGGCTTGATTACGACGATTCTGTAATTCAGGAGGAATCACCTTCTGGTTGGCGGTAGCAGGCGCTTCTTTAGTAACTTTTGCTTTTTTAACAGGAGCTTCTTCTTCTGAAGGAAGTAGAACCATTACAGCTGCGAAAATGACTGCCCCATAAATTAATTTTTTACGTTGAGCAGGATTTTTCCAAATTCTTTTAATGAAACTTTTTTCGGGAGGAGCATCAGAATCAAAATTAATGCCTTCTTCACCATCAAGTGAAATTTCTTCTTCTTCAATTTCTTCAGTCTCAATAACCTGGCCGGCTTCAACAGGCATCAAGCGCTCGGCTTCAGTTTCAAGCAAATCGGATTTTACTTCTAGGGTAAAACTGGTACTACCAATAACGAATTCGTCTCCAGCCGTTATGCTGGCTTTATTAATTCTTTCACCATTTAAAATGGTTCCGTTCGAAGAGTTCAGATCTTCAAGAACAACTTCAATATTATTTTTTTTAATAACAGCATGAACAGAAGAAACTTCCGGATCATTTAAGATGATCTGGCACTTCTTAGTATCTCGCCCAATAAAAATTTCCGGCTGATCAACTGAAAAACGATCATAAGGAGCATGTTCACCAAAAAGAACTAATTGATAATTAACAAAAGCTTTGAAGAAGCGGGTACTTTCATCTTGCTCTATGGCGGCCAATCCAAATTGATCATTGCCTCCATCTTCACCACCTCCGAAGCCTTGATCAGCGTATTCTTCACTTGAAACGAGATCGCCGCCGAAGTTATTTTCCCCTTCTGTGTCGGGATTGTCGTTTGAGTCAGTAAAGGAATCTTCGGTATTGTTGTCAAAACTTTCTTGGTCATGGGATTCAAAAGCGCCTAAAACGCTATCTTCCCCAGAATTATTCTCTGTCGATAAATCATTTTGATTTGAGATGATTTCAGTTTCCTGAATCTCATCTGCTGTTGGAGCTACAACCGCAGTAGCTTCCATAACTCCTTCCATTACCGGAGCAGCAGTGGGCATATCTTCAGGCCCAGGACCTAAGGCCGTTAAGCCTGCAACAACAATGGAGTAGATACCGCATTTAATCTCATCGCCATTCTGAATTTGGTTCTTATTAACCAGAGCACCATTCAAAGTTACTACACCCAACTGAGAGAGCTTTTCGCAATACCACTGAGCATTTTCATTTTTTATAACAAAGTGGTGCCTCGAGATGAGTTGATCATCAATTAAGACATGGCAGTCCTCGGACCGACCAACGTAAATTTCATGCATCTCATCTGTATCAGTTGTGTCTACTGATACTTTATCGAGAGGCACGTTGTTTTTTAAGACAATCAGTTCCACCTGGTTCCATTCCTAGTTTGGTTTCCAATTCATTAATCTGCATAATTGCATTCTTATGTCTTGGATCATCCGGTACTGTATATAATAAACGTATAATTGCACAATAAGAGACGATTGAACTCTGGTACTTTAAGGACTCCTCATCTCTTTGAGCTTTCGCCGTAAAACCTTCAATTTCTTTATCCAGCTCTTCTTTCGTCTTTCTTAAATAATACTCTGCTTGTGAGTCACCGGGAGCAATTATAAGGGCCAAATTGAATTCATGAATGGCACGAAAGTAATTTCTTTCCCTTAGCTCTCTTAAGCCCCTTTGATAAATAACAGTGAGTTTTTCTTTCATCTGTTTATTTTCAGTGGCCTGCCTCTTTTGTATTGCACTCACAAACTCATTATTCATATTTTGATAGGTATTGACCGGAGGTTGTTTCGCTACTGTAGCCTCATCATTTCCCCCATCAAATAGGAAAAGGGATGCAAAAATAATAATGAGAATTAAAAAAGGAAGAAAACTCTTATTGGTTCCTTTCTCTTCTCCCTCTTCCTCTTTATTTACTTTCGCCTTAGCAGCAACCTCAACTCGAGCAAATTTAAAAACTGTCTGACCCACAATGAGCTTGTCACCTTCGGCCAGGGACTGCTGAGTAATTTTCTTTTCATTAACAACAACACCATTTTGTGATCCTAAATCGGTTGCAAACCATGTATCTCCGGCTTTGGTTATTTCCGCATGTTCACGACTTGCCTTGGCATCATTAATACGAATATCAGCTTTCTCCGAACGCCCGATAATGATCCTGTTACCAGTTAAGACGTAGGACTCTCCCTTACTAGGACCTGTAAGGCAAACCAGCCGGTGATACACTCCAGCTTCTTTAGGGGATTCAAAATGTTTGAGAACCATTACGCTTTTTGACATTAATCAGTTCTCACAAATGTTATATAGAAGCCTTTGGCAAACTTATCCTTACCCATCAGAGCATTCACATTGATTTCCATCTGCTTTCCACCAATTTCGTAGATCTCTTTTTGGTTACAGCCTTCATTATTAGCCGACTGATCACATAGATCGATGACGGTGGCAGCAAACCCCTGATCACGGGCGGTATCGAGAATACTTTGGCCAGCCGAAGAATTCTCCCGAAGCCCGATCAGATCTTCTGCTTCTAGATTAATATTTTGAATATACTTTTCGGAATTCAAAATCATAACCGGCCCTTGAGCTCCGGCCATAAATTCAACTAATGATCGTAGATATGGGCCATCTTCTTCCAATGTCTGGATTTCTCCAGAATCAGTATTCTGCAGCTCTTTGATTCTCATTAAAATACTGTTGATGGTGTTTCTTAATGGATGAATCTCTTTGAAAAGTGTCTTTGATTCAAGTTCCTTCTGTCTTCCTCTTAAAACTCTTTCTATTTGATTCCTCATTTCTTCAAATGGTCGAATAGTCATATAATAGAGCATTCCAAAGAAGATGATCGCAACCATTCCGGAAGTTACTAAAGATTCAAGATAGGCTTTTGAATTATTAGCGGCTTCGGTAGCAAGGGACATTGGTGAAAAGTTAATGGCAATGACAGCAACCACGGCATCTCTTCCAAGATTTTTATCATGGGCCTTAACAGCTCGGGCGACTCTGACAATATTGCCTTGTAATGAGATCTTCTCCCGGTCCTGATTCTTTTCATCCCGGTAGAAGCGCAACGCTTCAACTGCAAATGGGTCATTAACAATGGTATTCAACTCAGCAACTGGACGATAAACACGTCCTTCGATATCAAAAAGTTTATAGCTTTGAACACCTTCAGCGTCTTCACCTTCAAGAAAACCAGTATAAACCTGGTCTAGGTTTTTATCCCGTAAATAGACGTTATTAAGACGATCCACTTCCGCCGCATATTGCTTTGCCCGAAGAGCGACTTCTCGAATAAGAAGCATCTTACTGTCGCGCAGAACCGGAAGAATAGTGAGAGAGATATTGATGGCAATAAAGATAAAAAGAAGAATCCCCACTAAAGCCGCCCATTCATACTGCTCGTTAAAGCTATAAATGATTGGCATAACTTTATTCTTGAAAAACCAAATGGGTTTTGCGATCAAACTATCGGGAACAGGCTCTCTTTGATTTAAGTCATCATAAGCATCTTCATCAGTATCCGCACCTTTATAAACCTTCTTCTTAATGATGATTTTCTTTTCCAGAACATAGACAACCTGAAGAATAAGATTAGGTAAGGCGATCTTATCCCCATCTTTAATCGTCATCCGTTTAATGATTTTACCATTTACCAGGGTTCCGTTGGAACTTCCTAAATCTTCAGCGAACGCTGTTTCATTATTAACAGTGATTTTTAAATGTTTTTTAGAGATACCTTCCACTGCGAGCTGGACATCAGTATCGCTTCCTCTACCGATAACGTTTTCACCGTCATTAAGTACGTATTCTTTACCGCGAAGCTTTCCCCCTACGACAACCAGTTTAAACACTTTTCACCTCCAGTATATCTCCTTCGTGGATATCTAATGGAAGTTGTCCGGCCGGTAGCTCCAGAGTTTTCCGGGCCTTGAAATAGATGAATGTCATTCTCCAGGGCTTAAGATTTCTAATAACTTTGATCACTACATTTGATTTATTAAGGAATACGACATCCAGCGAGTAACGCATAAAGAAGGTATGGATGGAATTGCAAGGATCCAGTAGCAGACCATCGGCTCCGGAAATCTTCTTTTTAAACATTAATCCGATAATTCTAGTGACGGGAGTATCAGCAATTCTGATATTATCCGAAAGAACTTTATCTTTATATTTAATCTGTACTTTCATACTTTACCCGACATCATTTTAAGGACCATAGGCGCAAAGATTGCAACCAAAACTGCCGGAAGAATAAATAAGATCATTGGGATCAAAATCTTCGTAGCAGCTGTGGCCCCTTGTTGTTCCGCTCTGGAAGAACGCTTTACCCGTAATTCACTTGATAATTGTTTTAATAATGGAGCAATAGAAGCCCCCACTGAGTCAGCTGCAATCAAGGTCGCGCAGAATGAATTTATTTCAATAACATTCACCCGCCAGCCCAATTGTCTTAGACCCTCCGCTCGCGACGAACCAATCTTCGTTTCTTTAATCAGAGTTTCAAATTCTTCCACCAAAGGACTCATTGGAGCTTTCTCAATAACCCTTTGAATCGCGGCCATAAAATCGAGGCCAGCTTCAACTGACAAAGCAAGCATATCGACAATAAATGGCATGGCCCGTAAAACATCATCTGCTCTCTTTTTAATCATCCCTTCCAACCAGACATTGGGATAAAAGAATCCAACAATTCCCATAATAGGAGTGATATAGAGCGGCCATGTTTCAGACATAATCCAACGAACGCCCAGAAAGGCGAATGGAGCTCCGATAATCATGAAAAACTTAAGAGCAACAAATTCCTCTGGTGACATTTCCTTCATGAGACCGGCATTAGCAAGCTTTTGCCGATATTTATTTCTCATTGCTTGTTTATTTTTTGAGGCTTGAACAATGGGAAGGAAATATCTTTTATAGAATGGCTTCGTTGCTCGGATGAACAAAGCTTGTTGTTTAATAGTCTTCTGAGTATCAGCATCCTCTAGAACTTCTTGTGTTTTGTACTTATCCTGATCTTCCATGAAGACTCGGACAATTAGAAAAATCGCTACGAAGATAAGAACTAGCGGCGCCAGGAATAAGGCGGTGTTTTCTTGTTTAAACCCCTTCTCTTCAGTAGAACCCTTTTTAAAAATAGTTATCCCGGAACCGTTGGAAATTTCCAGAAAGCAAGCTGCCTTAGAGTCTGAAGTAAGTTCATCTTGTGATTTACGTTCAAGGCGTTCCTTAAGTTCTTTGTGCTCTTCGAGCTTTCCTTCTTTTTCAAGTAAGTGGAGCTGATTAGCAAATCTTTCCTGAGGACTAATCTTTTCAAGAATCAGAGCAGATGACCCTTCTCGATTCAGATAGATCTTATCGTTTAACCAGTGGTTCTTACCTGGTCTGATAGACAAAGAAGAATTTGGAACAAAGACAGTCCCATTCCCATAAGTTACTGCTTCAAATGAAACAGCACATTCTTTTTCCTTGGAGGAACTATTTACAACAGAAAGAATTTTGATTTTTCCCAATTCACCAGAAGATGTTTTGAAAAAGAGAATTGAATCAGGAGTAAGAGAAGAAAGAGGAAGTGGCTTGTTCTCAAATTTATCTTGTGAACCAGTGATACAGCGAACGGCAATCTCCGAGAACTCTTGCGGACATACGGATTGCGCCCAAGCAGCTCTGCCCAGCAATTGGAATGCTAAAAATAAGATTAAACTAAAAGCCCTCATACACCTCGAGTAAAATGAGATCTTCTTTTAGAATATCAATGAAATGCTAAGCGTTGGTAATTTCAAGAAATGGGAAAAATTGTCCGCCTAATTCAGACCTTTCCCGTCAGGGATTTTTGAAACAGATCAACCAGCTTCCTGGCCTCTTGAGTATTGAAGACGTCTACTATTTTAGGGATGTAGATCGGTTGGTAGTTTGAGAAGTACTCCTTCTTGCAGCGATCAATTCGGTTGGTCTTTTCTTGAAGAGCTTCTTTTTTAATGACTCTCTTCTTGGTGGCTTCACGAATGGCACTGAGAGCTTTTCGGGCATCATCCATAAAGCGGTAAAGAAGCATATCTGCCCCCGCATTGATGGCCATGACAGCAGCTTCTTCTGTTGTAAATCGGTCAGAAATAGCTTTCATCTGCATTTCGTCCGTGATGACGATTTTCGAAAATTTCGTTTCTTGCCGTAAAAATTCATAACCCTTAACGCTTAAACTTGTTGGAAGCTTGTCATCTAAAGCATCAACCAATAGATGTCCCATCATCATAAATTCCACACGAGACTTGGAAGCTTTAATAAATGGTACAAGTTCCCGATCACGCAGCTCGGGCAAAGAAGTCTTAATCAGAGGTAACTCAAAATGAGAATCTTGAGTGCTTCCCCCGTGTCCCGGAAAATGTTTTGCACAAGCAAGGACACCGTTGGTTTGTAATCCTCTAATGGCCGCACTTATGTATTTTTCAACTGTTTCAGCATCTCGGCCATAGGCCCGTTCGCCAATCACAGTATTCTCAGGGTTCGTAAGAATGTCACAACAAGGTGAATAACTAAGATTTATTCCACAGGCCGCAAGTTCTTTGGCCTGTATCAAATGCATTTCAAAAACCAGTTTAGGAGAATCCAACTTGGCCATTTCCATCATGCTGGGAAATTGGGTAAAATGGCTTTTAAAGCGAACGACTTGACCGCCCTCCTGATCAACGGAAATGAACAGTGGATATTCATCACGAAGCTTCTGTATAGAATTAACAAGTTCTGCAAGTTGGGCCGGATCACTGAAATTATGAGAAAAGAGAATGATACCTCCTAACTTTTCCTTCTGAATAAATTCAATCTCCTCAGGAAGAAGAGATGTTCCCTTAATGCCAGAAATAATTAATTGTCCGTAATTATCCAAACTCAATCTTAACCTCACTCATCAACAATGGCTTCACCGGGCGGGGCAATGGTTATCCCCTGAGCTATCCAAGCCATTTTGGCCAAATCAAAAGATTTTGAAAATGTGTATAAAATCATCTGACCTTCAACTTCTACTACGTATCGGTGTTGTTTGTTAAATTCTCCATCATATTTTACAGATGCCGGTGCAAAGAGCTCCTTTCCGACATAGCTGTACTGTTCCTGGATGAAAGGAAACGAATCCCAAATAACATAAAAATCAAACTTACGGTTGCCGCCATGAAGGGCCAGGTTCAACAGTTGATTATGATAAAGGCACTCAGGTATTTGATTGAAGTAACAAAAGTACTTTCCCCGAGGGAATGGAATTTCTTTTGAGCCCTTCCAACGCGCATCAGGACTATTTAGCGTCAGACGCATTGAACGATTCTTATCGTTAATCCGCATTTTAGAGCTATATTTCTGGCCTTCTAACCAGACGATGAACTCAGAAGCCAGGGGTCTCACAACCAGCAACCGGGACTTTCCGGATTTGATAGATCCTATCTGGGAGAGCATGACGCTTTTTTCCACCACTCGAAACTGGCTTCCCTTGGTATCCATGAGCTGATTTCGGGTCACGATCTTTTTCTTAACTTCCTTGGTCTCTCTCATCATGCGGTAGCTGCCACTGGCATCAGCATAGGAATAGGGAGTCTTACCTTCACGAGGCTTGCCCGCAGTAGAACAACCTGTAGCAATAAGAAGGAGCAGTAAAATTTTCACTTGATGAAATTCTCAAAATCTTTATTGAAGTCGTTTTCTCGAAGGAGGGCATTTATCTTCTTACCAATAAGGTCATCAGTGGCAGCAGGAAGCTTATTGAAATGAATTCCTACTTTATATTTTTTAAGATTCTTATCGTTAGAAATGTAATCTACAACGTAGACCGCACTTGCTTCCGGAACGATGATGGTTTCATCCTTAAAAATGAGCTTAACGTTTTGAAATTGAAAACCCTTCTCAAAATACTTCTTCTCAAGATCTCCGATATGAAGGGCCATCCCGGTGGTCGAAAGATCCTGCACGCGAATCTTGAAGTTATTCACATCTTCAGCGCTTTTATCATCTATCAGTTGAAGGAAGTTTTTAAAAAGACCCGTTTGAGAGGTGCGGGATTTAAGATCTACCACTTTCCCGCCTTCATAGACTTCGCCAAGATCAAACTCGGCCCATAGTTCATAAAGAGGAAATGTCAGGAGACGATAGCTTGAGCGACGTTCAGATTTAAAAAGCGTGTTTTTAAATACCAGAACGCTATAACCGCTTATGCTTTCCTGGAAGACGACTTCAGAGAAGAAATTCATCCCTCTAAGTTCGAAAGTACAAAGGATGGTCTGACCTGGAGAAAAATTCTTGTCCTTAGAATCCAGAACAATTTCGCCGCGATCTTTATCAAACTTAAAAACTTTGTAGTTATGTTTTTCTTTTTTACCTTTAATCCAGATTGTCACTTCCCCTCGAGAAGAGCCTAGCAGCGCAAGTCTGCTTATCTTCTCCGAGGGGTCCTGCTTACTGAAAAAGATTTGTGACATATTTAGCTTAGTGTAGTCACCTGACGAAGAAGCGAAATTGACTCTAAGGCCATTCCACAACCGCGTACAACGCAAGTTAAAGGATCTTCAGCAAGAGAAACCGGAAGACCAGTCTTTTCTTTGATCAGGATGTCCAGGTTAGCAAGAAGAGATCCACCGCCAGCAAGGATGATACCGTTATCAACAATATCAGCAGCTAGTTCAGGAGGAGTTTTCTCAAGAGAAATCTTAATGGCTTCAACCACTTCAGATATAGGATCAGCAAGAGCTTCACGAATTTCATCAGAAGTAACTTCGATGGTTTTTGGAGCACCCGCAATCAAGTCGCGACCTTTAACTTCATAAGTCTTAACTTCATCATCAAACGGATAAGCATTACCAATCGACATCTTAATCATCTCAGCAGTTCTTTCACCGATGAGAAGTGAGTATTTTTTCTTAATGTAGGAAACGATCGCTTCGTCGAACTTATCCCCTGCAACGCGGACTGATTTAGAATAAACGATACCGCCGAGAGAGATCACGGCAACTTCAGTTGTACCACCACCGATATCAACAATCATGTTACCTGATGGATCAGTAATCGGTAGACCTGCTCCAATAGCTGCTGCCATTGGTTCTTCAATCAGGTAAACCTCACGAGCACCGGCCTGCTCAGCAGATTCTTTAACTGCTCTCTTCTCAACTTGTGTGATACCGAAAGGGATACAAATAATAATTCTTGGTTTGATTAACTTAGAACCATTGAGAGATTTTTGAATGAAATATTTAAGCATTGCTTGAGTTACTTCGAAATCCGCAATCACACCGTCTTTCATCGGGCGAATGGCCTTAATTGACCCTGGAGTACGGCCTAGCATTTCTTTGGCTTCTTTACCAACTGCCAGAACTTTCTGTTCCCCTCTGAAACCCTGATGAACAGCAACAACTGATGGTTCATTAACAATGATCCCGCGATCTTTAGCGTATACAAGTGTATTGGCCGTACCTAAATCAATGGCCAGGTCATTTGAGAACCAATCAAGCATTTTTTTAAACATATATTTCCTTTAACAGAAGCTCACTTACTTCATTAGGCACAGAAGCCTGCTCCAGCAAGAGTATATTATTAACAAGCCAGAGGGCGTATCTAAAAAATTTATCATTTAGGCCCGCTATGGACAAGAATTTAAACAAGTTTCTTTTTCCGATTAAATTCATCGGTTATGTTCGAATTGCACCAGACATAGCTAAACGGTAATATGTTTTATTAAACCAAGGACACCGAGAAAATTATGGCCGAAGAAAAAAACAAGTTCCCTTCCTCTTTCGTATCCTCACAATTCGTTAAATACATCGACGATAAAGAGATTAAAGGTATTGTGGAAACCTTGGGAAATACCCTTTCACAAAAGTATCAAGGTCAGGACTTAGTACTCATTGGAGTCTTAAAAGGCAGTATGGTCTTTCTTGCCGATTTGGTCAGAGAAATTAAAGGCGTCAAAGTCTACGTTGATTTCGTTAAGCTTCAAGCCGTTGGACGCAGTAAAGAAAATCATGGGACTATTACCATCAGCAAAGATATCTCAACCAACTTAATGGACCGCAATGTGGTTATTGTTGAAGAGATTGTCGATACCGGTCGAGCTCTAAGCTTTCTTAAGAAAAGACTTATGCTCAGCTCCCCTCGCTCACTGGAAGTCATCACTCTGTTTGATAAACCTTATAAGCGCGCAGTGAATGTCCAACCGGATCTGACCGGCAAGAAAATTGCCGACCAGTTTATTGTGGGCTACGGCCTTGATCTGGAAGACTTCGGCCGTAATTTTGAACAACTTTATTATCTAAGATATCCGAACTGATCTTAGCGAAGATTTTCAGGAAAGAGCTTACCAATCTCACCGCGTCTGATGACCATAGCATTCATGTGCTTAAGCCAGACGCCGTCTTTATATTCCCATTCCGTGCTAAGACCACGAAGTTTACCCTGGGCCTTGATCTTTGAATCGAACTCATCACGACCTTTAATGCTATCACCACTGGCGCGAAGAGCTTCTGCACCAATTTTCATCGCATCCAGGGCCAGAATTTCAATCAGGCCTGCTGGTTTACCGTAGATTTCACGGAACTTATTAAGCATTTCCTGGTTCAAATCTTCCGGATCGTCCCCAATAAAATAGAGAACACCAAGGTTCTTTTGCTCTCTTACCAGAGATTTCGATACCCAACTTGGACCACCTATAACTTTAACTCCCTGGGCATCGTAATAGCCCAAAGTCGGTATGATCTGAATCGCTTCATGAGGGAAACTTGCTAAGAAGAGCCAATCAAAATCCTGAACCGGAGGCAATGTCTGAACTCTTCTGATGGAACTTTTTTCATGTGAGTAAACGTCATCAAGAATCTTAAACTCTTCTGAACGCTCGCGAGGATATTTTAAACCCAAAAAGAGCTTGGCCGTATCACGGTAGTCATGAACATTTTTTGGGAAGCTTGCCACACTTGTGACCTTAAGGGACTTCTGATTTGCTTTACGCCAGACTTCATCGATATAGGCCTTGCCGCCTTCATTATCAGGAAAAATCACACCGACTCGAGAACCAAAAGTTTCTATCATTTTATCTGAAAGAAGAGCTTCCACTTGAGATTCAATAGAACCCTGGACTTCAATTAAGTGATGGTTCTTTTCTTCTTTCGGAAGATTTATCTGAGAGAGAGAAATATAGAGAACGCCGTACTTTCTGGCTTCCAGATATTCAGCTTTAGCACTATCCGGGAAAAGTCCTCCGATAATGAGTGAAACTCTCTCTTCACGGATCAGTTCCAAAACGGCCTGGGCACCCTGGGCAGGAGAATCAATGGAGTCCTTAGTGTGGACTTTCAATTCCTCATTCAAGCCTAATACTTTTAAACCCGTATCAATCCCGCTTAAGGCCTTTTGACCGAAGTTTCCTTTTTCACCAGAAAGAGGCAGCACTAAACCAATATTGGAAATATTAATGCGAGAGGCATTATCTAGTCTTAACTGAAACTCTTTCGTGAACTTCTGAACTTCTTCATTGTCACTATACTGATCATTCAGCCAATTGATCACGTCTTTGGCGCCACTTTTGTCACCGCTAATGTATCTTTCATCGGCTTCAAGTTGCGCCAGTTGGGCCACGGCTAAATTATTTGAATCATCGAAACTTTCAAGCAGTCTCAGTCTTTGTCCCTGAGAGAGATTTTCAAAGGACTCTTTCATTGAAGGATACAAGCTAGTGGCCTGAAGCTCAGTGATCGTTTTGACTTGATCTAAGAGCAGAACACTCGCAGTCGTAATCATCTCGTGATTCTGAACTTTGTTTCCATAGGCCAGAAGCAACTGAGCATACTTTTTAACTTCTGGTTCAGTTAAGACCCGGCGATCAATTTTAACCAAACGGCTCTTAAGTTCATTAATTTGCCCGAGCTTATAGTGGCCGCTGGCCATATTAAGCTGAACCTGAGCATAGAGTTGAGTTCCTATCGGAGCGTATTTCTCAGAAACTTCAAAATTCAAAATGGCTTTTTCAGTTTCACCCATATTAAAAAGAGACACGCCTTTAAGATTATATTTCAAAGATTTTTCAACCGGAGTCAGCTTGTCATCAGACAACTCAGCGAGTTTAGCAATTGCGCCTTTATGATTCCCGCTTTTAATCAAATCTCGAGAAGCATCCAGATTCAAACGTGTTTCAGGAGAAATCTGGGATTCATCAAGTTTTTTCATCGTCTTCATCTGGGTACATGAAGAAACAATCAAGAGCATTATCAATAAAATACGCATAAATAACCTTTGATAAATATCGTGCTCTCGATTTTAACTCTGGCCGGGATAAATGTCACGTAAGGGAAGAAGAAGAAGGTCAGGATTTACTCCTGACCTTAAGATAATTCTATTGAAAAAGTTCGCGCACTCGCTCAAAAAACCCCTTACTCATTGGGTTAGAGGAATTTTGCTCTAATTCAGAGAGCTGTGAGAAAAGCTCACGTTGCTCTTTATTAAGTTTTGTCGGAGTTTCAACGTGGATCGTAATAATCTGGTCACCAAACCCGTAACCTCCAAGTTTAGTGATCCCTTTATTCCGAAGTTTCATCTTCTGGCCGGCCTGAGTTCCTTCTGGAATTTTCATTGAAACTCGCCCACCAAGAGTAGGAACTTCGATTTCTGTCCCTAAAGCTGCTTGTGAGAAGCTAATAGGAACTTCACAGATGACATCATAATCATCCCGTTTAAAGAATTCATGGGCCTCAATATGGATTAAGACATAAAGGTCACCACTTGGACCACCGTTAAGTCCTGAGTCGCCTTGACCTGAAAGTTTTAAACGCTGCCCTTCATCAATTCCTGCAGGAACCTTAACTGAAAGTTTTTCTTTTTTCTTAGTTCGACCACGGCCGTGGCAAGTCTCGCAGGCATCTTTAATGATTTGTCCGGAGCCATGACACTTAGGACAAGGCTGAGCGATAGTGAAGAATCCTTGCTGACGACGAACTTCTCCATGGCCTTGACACATATCACAGGTCACAGGCCCTGAGCCTTTTTTCGCTCCTGTACCATGGCAATCACCACAAGCGACAGAACGATTGATGTGGATTTCTTTTTCTACACCAAAAGCGGCTTCTTCAAAAGTAACATGGATTTCTGTTTGAAGATCGTCCCCTGCTTGAGCACGACTTCTACCACCACGTCTTCCACCGCCGCGACCTCGCTGGCCACCCAGGATATCACCGAAGATATCTCCGAAAATATCACCGAGATCCCCGAAGTCACCGGAGAAGCCTCCACCCTGGAATCCGCCGCCGCCCATGCCGCCTTGTTCAGCTGCATGTCCCATACGGTCGTACATCGAACGCTTTTGATCATCCATCAGGATGTCTGCCGCGTGAGAAGCTTCTTTAAACTTAGCTTCAGCTTCTTTATTTCCTGGGTTTTTGTCAGGATGGTATTGCATCGCTAGTTTGCGGTATGCTTTTTTTATTTCGTCTTTAGAAGCACCCTTGGATATGCCAAGGACTTCGTAATAATCTCGTTTATCGCTCATAACAATCGATCATCCTAATTTGTCGTCAGATTTAAAAAGGCCCCTTATCACTAAGGGGCCTTGGTACTTCAAGTTTTAAGCTTATTATACTTCTTTATAATCAGCATCTACTACATCGTCTCCATCATCCTTCTTCTGCGATTGCGACTCTCCCGCATCTTGTGGTCCCGCACCGGCACCCGCACCGGTATCAGCTCCGGTTCCCTGATACATGAACTGGGCCAGGCTGTGAGCGACGTTTTGAAGTCTTTCAGTCGCTGCTTTAATTTCGTCCAAAGACTCGGATGTGAGTTTTGTTTTTGCTTCACTAATCGCTCCTTCGATTTCAGCTTTTTTATCAGCTGGAACTTTATCGCCAGCGTCTTTGAGTCCTTTTTCAGAAGCAAAAACCAGGCTATCTAAGTTGTTACGGGCATCGACAACTTCGCGACGTTTCATATCGGCATCACGGTTCTTCTCTGCATCCTGAACCATACGTTTAATCTCTTCTTCAGAAAGACCTGAGTTAGAAGTGATCACAATGTTGGTCGACTTGTTAGTCGCTTTATCAAGAGCTGAAACGTGTACGATACCGTTAGCATCGATGTCGAAAGTCACTTCAATCTGAGGAACACCACGTGGAGCTGGTGTAATACCTGTCAGGTCAAAGCGGCCCAATGTTTTGTTATCTGCTGAGAACTCACGCTCACCTTGCTGAACATGAATCGAAACTGCCGGTTGGTTATCAACTGCAGTTGAGAAAGTCTGAGACTTCTTGGTAGGAATCGTCGTGTTCTTTTCAATGATTTTTGTGAACACACCACCAAGAGTTTCGATACCAAGAGAAAGCGGAGTTACGTCTAGGAGAAGAACGTCTTTAACGTCACCACCAAGAACACCACCCTGAATGGCCGCACCGGCTGCAACCACTTCATCCGGGTTCACACCTTTATGAGGCTCTTTACCGAAAATCTCTTTAACTTTCGCTTGTACGATTGGAGTACGAGTAGCACCACCAACCAGGATCACATCATTGATCTCGCTAAGAGAAAGACCTGAATCTTTAATAGCTGTTTTACAAGGAGCTACCAGTCTTTCAATAAGGTCAGCAATTAATGATTCAAACTTTGCACGAGAAAGATTCAAATTTAAATGCTTAGGACCTGTCGCATCCATCGTGATGAATGGAAGGTTGATATCAGTTTGAGTTACTGATGAAAGCTCATGTTTAGCTTTCTCAGCAGCTTCTTTTAAACGCTGAAGCGCCATTTTATCGTTTTTAAGATCAATGCTGGTTTCTTTTTTAAATTCTTCAGCAAGCCAGTTAATGATTCGGTAATCGAAGTCTTCACCACCAAGGAAAGTATCCCCGTGAGTTGATTTAACTTCGAAAACACCATCAGTGGTAATTTCAAGAATAGAAACGTCGAATGTACCACCACCAAGGTCGAATACAGCGATGTTCTTATCTTTACTTACGTCCTGACCGTAGGCCAGAGCTGCAGCGGTCGGCTCGTTAATAATACGTTTAACATCAAGACCCGCGATACGGCCGGCATCTTTTGTTGCTTGTCTTTGAGCATCGTTGAAGTAGGCCGGAACAGTAATAACGGCTTCTGTTACTGCCTGGCCAAGATAGTCTTCAGCCGCTTTTTTCATTTTTTCAAGAATACGAGCAGAAATCTCCTGAGGAGAGAATTCTTTACCTTCAACTTTTACCCAAGCATCGCCGTTTTTATTAGCGAAAATATCAAAAGGAGCCACTTCTTTAAAGTGAGTCACTTCAGCATCTGTCGCTTTACGACCGATCAAACGCTTGATACCGAAAAGAGTTTTAGAAGGGTTTGTCACGGCCTGACGTTTTGCCACCTGACCAACAAGAACTTCTCCATTGTTGGCGAAACCAACGATAGAAGGAGTTGTGTTGTGTCCTTCTGCGTTTGGAATAATTTTGTATGAGCCGTTTTCCATAACAGACACACAAGAGTTTGTAGTACCTAAGTCAATTCCGATAATTTTTCCCATATAATTCTCCTTATTTATTCAAATTCTTATTTATTGCTTATCGCTTGCTACAACAACTTTTGAAGGTCTTAGTAGTCGGCCGTTTAAGATGTAACCTTTTTGAAATTCTTTAATCACTTCATTCGGTTTTTTCCCTTCAGCATATTCTTGAGCTACGGCTTCATGGAAATTAGGATCGAAATCTTTTCCAACTGATTCCACCAGGGTTAACCCGTGTTTAGAAAGAGTATCAAGGAACAGTTTCTTCACCATATCCAGACCAACAACAATGTTTTTTACTTTTTCATCTTGGTCAGCTGTTAACATTCCAATCGTTAAATCGAAATTATCAATAACTCCTAAAAGATCAGATAAAACCCGCTCATTTCCGAACTTAAGGATATTTTCTTTTTCGCGCTCCATGCGCTTACGAAAGTTGTCCATTTCAGCTGCAATATAAAAATACTTGGCCTTAAAATCGACCTCTTCTTTCTTTTCAGCTTTCTTCTCTTCCGCCATCGCCTCAATTGCTTCGCTGGTTTCAGCGTCTAGCTTTTGTTCTTCTGATGACTTTTCTTTGTTTTCATTTGATTCCATTACACTCTCACAAGTCAGTTATTATTACTTTAAAGATGATACCGAATGGAAGAGTGTCAATGTTAGGGGATGAAAAAAAAAGTTCTTTTTGATCCAGTGAAGCATCTTTCGTAATTCTATACTGTTACGAGAGCTACTTCACACGAAATAAGTCATCCATTAAAGAATCAAGCATCAAAAATCCGAGGGAAGTAAGCTTAATTCTTCCAGTCTCATCCAGACAATATCCCTGCTGCTGCCAGCTCTTCATGAGTTCGCTGTATTTCTCAGGGGCCTGCCACCCGTCAGAAATCCGAAGGGACAGGTAAGTTGCTTCAAGATCCAGTTCATCTTTGCCTAATTCTTCCAGTTCTACTTCTGGCTGAGTCACTTTCCATTTGTAACGAAGGGCCCGGTTCTCTCCCAGAGCAAAATACCCTGTTCCCGTAGGACCCATGGCCATGACCGATTCTCCACGCCAGTATTTTAAATTATGGCGGGATTCATAACCTGGAAGAGCAAAATTTGAGACTTCATAATGATGGAAGCCCTTACTTTTTAGATACTCACTCACAAAAAGATACTCTTCACGAATGTATTCATCATCCGGAAGATTTTGAATATGAGGGTATTTGGAACGGGCGTTTAATATATAAAGGCTAATGTGTTTAGGAGAATACTTTAAAAGAAGATCAAGCTCGGCTTGAATGTCCCGTTTATTTTCTTTTGAAAAAGGAATCCCCAGTAGGAAATCCAGTGAGTAATTCCAGTTTTCATTCTTCAAAAATTCCAGAAATCTCAGACTATCATCCAGTGAATGAATCCGGTCCATCACCTTTAAGAAATGAGGGTTAAGACTTTGGGTTCCGACTGAGATCCGGTTTAAACCAATGCCCTTCCAGGCCTCGAGCATCTCCGGAGTCCAGCTCCCCGGATCAATTTCCATGGTGAATTCAACATTTTCAGTTAAACCCTTTTTTAAAAAATGTTTATTAAAAAAATCTGCCCCTACCGGTCCCCATAAAGAAGGCGTTCCTCCCCCGAGATAGACCGTATCGAGTTTTCCCCACTCCATTCCATATTTACTTAAGAGTTCAGTATGGCGAGTATCAGATGAGAGTAAAAACTGATGAAAATCCTCAAACTGCTGCTGATGATCAGTGAGCTTTCTTTTATAGAAATCACAGTAATTGCACAGGTGCATACAGAATGGAACGTGCAAATAGAGGCTGGACACCTGAGTCATTGGCGAGAAAGTCCTTCAAAAAGATTCAGTCTGAAGGGATAATAGAACGAATGAAACGATGTCTCAAATAAGGAAATTATGAAAATTGATCAGGTCCAATTAGATAACGAACTAAATACCCTATTCATCCATGCTCCCGGTTGTTCTGCCGGAACTGTTCAAATGTGGTTCCGTGCCGGTTCGGCCTTGGAAGTAAAAGATAATGAAGGAATCGCACACTTTTTAGAACATATGTTTTTTAAAGGTACTCCTACTCGCCCAGGTGCCCAGCTGGCCCATGATATCGAGTCTTACGGTGGTGAAGTTAATGCTTTCACTTCTTTTGATTACACTTGCTACTACATCAACACTCCAAGTCTCTTTCTGGATAAGTCAGTTGATATTCTTTTAGACATGGTTTCGAACCCGCTTTTTGGTCAGGAAGATATTCCGGCCGAAAGACAAGTGGTGTTTGAAGAGTACCGTCGCGCGATGGATAATCCTTCTCAGTACAATTTTATCCAATTACAAAAAGCGGCTTTCGATAAGGGCTACGCCCATCCGATCTTAGGACGTGAAGATACTATTTTAAATTTCTCCCAAGAGCAGATAAAGCATTTCAGAGAAAGTTATTACAATCTCGAGAATGCTCTCTTTGTTGTGGCAGGGGATCTCACGAAAAGAGAAGAGTTAGAAAAGAAGATCCGCTCTTTCCGTCTGCCTCATGGAAAAAAATCTGAATTCGGTCCTTTTAATATTAAAGCTAAAGAATCAGTCAACATTCATGAAAAAGATATTCGCCAGGCGACTTTAACTCTTTGTCTTCAAGCTCCTGACTACTCCCATGAGAAAGCGGCAGCCGAAGATCTGGCCATTAACTGTCTGGCCCACGGAGAAACCTCGCGCTTCTACCAATCTCTCGTAGCGAAAAACTCTCTGTGTAACGGTGTTGCCGGCTCCACGATGTATTTTGCTAACGGCGGCGTTCATATGCTCCGAATGAGTTTTCCCGTGGAGAATCTGACAAAGATTTCCAAAGCCTTTACGGAGACTCTCACTGATGCCGTTTTAAAAGGCTTCAAGGTTGATGAACTTACTAAAATTAAAAACCAATACATCTCTTCAAAAATTTATGAAAGAGAGTCCATTGAATCTTATGCGTTTAGCTTAGGTCACGGCTTCGCTCAATCAGGAAACATTCACTGTGAAGATGAGTTCATTGAAAAAATTCGTGCTACATCAGTCGAAGATGTATCAGAGGCGATTGGAAGAATTATAAAACAATCCTCTCACTTCACCCTTCAGGTTCCTAAAGGAACGAAAACAGCTCCGATAGAAAAAGAGCTTAAGAAATGGCAAGTGGATCTTAAAAAGCTGGCGGCCAAAACGAAGACTCTCGCCAGTAAACTCAAAGTCACGACTTCCACTTACGACAGTGCTGTTCAGGTGGTGGAACTTAAGCCGGGTATTAAACTTATTTATCGCCAAAATAAACTTACTCCGACTTTCGTCATGCATGCTTACTTAAAGAGCGGTCAGACTAATGAGACGGCCAGAAACGCCGGGATTCACCATCTCTTCAACCGTCTTATGACCTACGGCTATAAAGGCTGTGGGTATGAAAAACTTAAAATGGAACTCGAGAACCTTTCTTCTTCTCTTAATGGCTTCTCAGGTAAAAACGCCTATGGTCTTACTCTCCATGGTCAGTCCAAAGACTTTGATACTCTTGGAAAGCATTTTTTTGGAACTCTTTTAACTCCGGAAATACCAAAGAAGTTTTTTCACCACGAAAAGAAAATTATTCTCCGAGCTCTCGATAATCAAAAAGAAGATGCCACTAAACAGGCCTTTAAATCATTTTATAAAATGGTCTTTAACCAGCATCCTTATTCCTTGGATCTGGCGGGCACTCCGGAAACACTTAAGACCTTCTCTCCATTGGCCCTTAAGAAACTTCATGCTAGTCATTTAAAGAATTCAGAGATTGTCCTCACCTACTGTGGTGACCAGGATTTCTCAGTGGTTCACCACTACTTAATGGAAACGATTAAAACCCTTAACCCACGCACACCTGTTAAGAAGGCGAAGAAAAAAGCTAAGCCGATAATTAATAAAAAAGTGAAGCTTGATTTCGAGCGTGAGCAAACTCAGATCGTGATCGGAGGGCCTGCCTTCCCGATCGGTCAAAAAGAAGATCTTTACCTCAAGATGATCACTGCTCATCTTTCAGGGCAGAGTTCTGATCTTTTTGTGGAAGTGCGCGATCGTCAGGGTCTTTGTTACTCAGTTTCGCCGATTCATATTGCAGCACTGGAAGCCGGTTGTTGGGGAATCTACATTGGTTCAGGTCACGATAAGACCGAAGCTGCGATTGAAGCGATCATGAACATCATCAATGGTCTCAAAGAGAAAGGGATTAAGCGCCAAGAGTTTAATCGCATTAAAACCATGATCGATGGCCAGAATCTTTTAGGTATTCAAACTAACGAAGATTACGCCCAGTTTTATTCAATTCCGGTCCTTCATGGACTAGGAGTAGATTTTCCCCATAAAAACAACGATCAGATCCGTAATGCTAAGTATGAGGACTTTCAGGCCTTCCTTAAGAAGTTCTTTGGGAGCAAATGGAATATTGTTCAGGCGGGGAGATAAATTTTACATACCCCTGCCGTGACATATTTATAAGCTTAACTTTCCACAGGTCTATGGGTAAAAAGCACGAATTAATTCATAAGGAGATTTCTATGAAATTATTCGTGCTTGCCCTTGCCCTCATGACATCTTCGTTTGTTTTTGCAACGGAAACAGTTCGCGTATTAGAAGATTTCATCCCTAATACAAGAAACTTCACGACTTCATCTGCTAAGTTCTACATGGATAAAGCATCATCACTTGGCTATGCCCAGGTAGAAGTTTCTGAAACCTACGAGGTAACTCATTGGGTAGACCACTGTGTATCAAATGCAGATCCAAGATTTCCAAGAGTCTTCTGTCAGCGCGTGCCAAGAATTGAGCACAGAACTCGCACTATTTATGAACACACAGAACTTATCCCTAACCTTGTTCTTGAAGGCGATAAAATGGTCTTTAATGGTCAGGACGGCGCAGTTGAATGTGGTACATTGGGAACATCTCGCGTCTTCAAAAGACCGACTCTTTACTTGAACGGTAAATGTGAACTTAAATCAAAAGTTGAACTTGATAGAGTTGAGAATAAAGTAATTGTAGATTTTAAAGTTAAGTAGGTTCTGCTTAAAGCTGAATATTCTATTGAAGGGCCCTGAAAAAATGGGCCCATTTATTTTATGAAACTTTTCTTGTCGTACCTGGCAGAACTCCACTCACCAACATTTCTCTTTCACTCACATCTTGATCCTGCATGATTTTCTGAAATAGAAGGTTACTACCGGGATCAAAACGTTCTTTAGAGGCCATCACCGTCATAAGAGTTGTCAGTGATTCAAAACAAGTGGCGACCATACTGTAAAAACTAGGGATATCAAAAAAACTCGGAGTCACAGAATTTAAATGTGAATAGGCCATGCGCCCGAGTTGCGAATAGTACTGAACATCCACAATTTTTTTATTCACGGATTCAGAAAAATACCCACATACCATGAGAGACATATCTCCCACTTCTTTATAAACACGCTTCTGTTCTTCGCGGGAAAACTGAGTCGCTTCCAGAAGTTTCATGCCAAGAATTTTTTCCCGCACTTTCCCGTCAGAGACTTCAAAGAAATCTTCCGAGAGAGCAAACTTGTCGAGCACATCACTGGAGTAATAAATGACTGATTCTGGAATGGGACACAGTGACTTCTTATTGAGTTCTGATAGTCCCTCAAAGAAAAAACCTTTTAGGTTGGTAGATAAGATAATCTTCTTCTGCATGAGTTATCCCCCTCTCTCTATTTTATCATACCTTGAAAACCTGACTGAATTCTCCCCTGAATTTTTTGCCTCTCTCCCTAAAAGCATGGAATAATAAGGAATATGAAACGACTTAAAGTATTTTTCGCCATTCTTCTTCTGTGCTTTGCCTTGCCTGCTTGGCGTTTGAGTGACCTGGTGACTGTTCTTTCGCCTTTTCACTGGCCTATCGCTTTTGGAATAACCTTCATTTTTTCAATGTTTGTGATGATTCCTTTGAAACTTCTAATCCCTAAGATGAAAACCTACATCCTGGTTGGGGCCATTATTGTTTTCGGTGCACTCTCCCTCTATGTAAATCCTTTCTCAAAAATGGCCACCAAAGATTCTACCTTTAATCACTGTGGTCACCTCACCTACACGGGAACTTTTTATCACCTAAGAACAATTTTAACCGATGCTCACCGGGATGATCTTGAGGCCCGGAATCAAATGTGTTGGGTTCGTAAAATGATCAGTCGTGTACCCGTCGAAGGATTCGACCGGGATGAAGAAGTCGTGACGTATACCAAACTCATGGAAGAGAGGCTCCTCGCTCCCGAGATTAAATACCGATCTTCGCTTCCCCTCATTGCCATTCTCTATTTTGAAATCAATGTGGCTTCTCGCCGCTCGACCTTTGCTTCCAATACTTATAACTCTCTTCACTTCTGGATCAATCACTACACTGATGAGATCAGTAATCGGGAGTATTCGGCCTGGAACTGGCCTCACTCGAGCCTCATTAAATTTGAATATGGTTTGATTGAGAAAAACTGGGAAGACTTGATTAACAGTATGGTCTTAGAGGAATAAAGTCAGCCGCTATGTTTTGTATTTCAATACTCGCTCTTTGAGCACCGCCGGCAATAATTTATAAGTAAACTTTCTAGAATCCTTACTCTCCTTAAGAAAGCCTTTCTTCGTAAGATCTGAAAGCTCTTTTCTTGCGATTTCCCGGGATTTACCTATATCATTGGCATAGGCTTCAATGGTTATTATCTTTTCCTTATTGAGTGCAATCTTTTGCAGGAAGGAAATTTGCGTTGGACTGAGTTGTAACGGCTCCTTTAAAGACGATATATCTATTAAGTATTTAACTTTCCTCTCAACTTTCTTTAAAGCTTCAATTAACGAATCAAGACAAAAATCGACAAAATAGGTCACGTCATAATCGTTTTCTTTAACCAAATCAAAAGATCTTGTGTACTGGTTTCCGTGTTCTTTCAGGTAAGCCGAGATTGAAAGAAGTTCTACAAATTTAAGATCGTTCTTCATTGCTTTAAAGTAGAATAAAGTTCTCGCTGTTCTGCCATTCCCATCGAAAAATGGATGAATGTAACCAATGAAATAGTGTAAAAGAATTCCTTTCACCAACCCATGTAAATATCTAGGATTAGATGTCGTCAGTTTCAACACTTCATTCATTGAAGATTCAATTTTTTCAAAAGTTATCCCCTCGTGGCTTCCTACGAACACTTTGTCATTCCGAAATTCTCCTGAAAAGTTTGCATCATCTCCCTGAAGAGTGTTCTTGGTAACAATCTGATGAATTTTGAGAATGACTTCTTTATTTATTTCTAAAATTGAATTCTCTTTTATCCATCCCATGGCCCTTAGATTATTAATCAACATCCACTCATCTTTAGTCGATGGCATTTTCTCAGAAGCAATGAGTTCTTTGGCAGCTGCCCTCGTGCTATTGGCGCCCTCATAAATGGCCGAAGTAATTGCTTCTTCCACGGAAGAGTTTTTTAAAAATTCCTCTTTAAAACTCTGGGAGTTTTCAATCTTTTCAAAAAGCTTATTTCCAACATGTTCAATGTAATTGATCTTTTCCATTATGCAGTCGGATGGGAAAAACCAAAATTTTTTTTCAAGAGTATTGATGAATAAAGGAATGGAATTTAATTTACGAAAGGCGAGAATCCTCATCTTCAAATCAGGCCAATCAGATAATGATAATTTCAGCTTTTCAAGGCGATATTTGATGTCATCAATAGGAATGTATTTTCTCTGGGTGTAGTTCAGCCATATATCGGAATTAATGAACTCAAAGTCTTCTCTTATGGACATATCGACGCCTTCTACAAGTTTAACTACATATATTGTAATTAAACTTGCAGATATTGGCCATCATTAACTACAAGTTTCTGAAAGAAAATTGTAAGTAGAGTGCCGAATAAAAGAAACAGCCAATAAATTCAATTAGTTAAAACTACTAGGCGTTTGTAGTTACTTACACTTCTTCAATTTCGGCCATCAAGAAGCCGGCCTCTAATGCTTGACCTTCTTTAACGCTGACCGCTTTAATTTTGCCGTCAACACCCGCCTTAATTTCGTTCTCCATTTTCATGGCCTCTAAAATCAAAACCGTTTCACCTTTAACAACCGTGTCGCCTTCTTTTTTGAAGAGCTTAACAACTTTACCCGGCATCTGAGTGATAAGGGCCCCAGCTCCGCCTTTATTAAGACCCGCTGGTTTATAGCCACGGAACACCTTATAGACCTCAGAGTTAGAAACCAAAGTTTCATTCACTCCCAGTGTTGCAAGTTTCTTCCAGGCAATTCCGTCAAAAGAGTAAAAATATTTTCCAGCAAGATTTTTAACTTTGAGACTTTTCTTCTGACCTTCATGGGTGAATTCCAGAACTTGTCCTGGCATCACTTCCACATCAATGGCGAAGTCCTTCATCTCCTGGTTCATGAAATAATATCTCATGCCTTACCTCCCATTTGATTGAGCTCAATCGCCGCAATCTTTAGCATAAAGGCTTCAATCTCTTCTTTAGGAGCAACTTTTTCTTGAGGCTTAACAGTCCCAATGTAGTTGGTTGAATACTGACCCTTAACAAAGTTCTCCTCAGTCAGAATCACTTTATGAAGAGCAATATTGGTTTTAATCCCATCGATTAATAAACCATCCAGAGCATTACGCACCTTACGAAGGGCCACTTCACGGTTAAACCCTTTCGCGATCAGTTTACCGATCATCGGGTCAAAGTCCGGAGTAATCGTAAATTTTGGATAGATACAGTGATCGAAGCGAATCCCTTGGGGGAAAGTCGTTTCAAAGCCCACTACCTTTCCAGGTGCGGGAAGCATGGTAACTGGATCTTCCGCACAGATACGAAGCTCAATGGCGTGCCCTTGGATTTTAATATCATCCTGGGATTTAAAATCAAGCGGCTGATCAAAGGCAACTTTAATCATATTCGCCACAAGATCCACTCCAGTGATTTCTTCAGTGATCGGATGCTCAACCTGAATACGCGTATTCATCTCGAGGAAGTAAAATTTCTTATCTTCCCCCATGATGAATTCCACCGTTCCGGCAGAATCGTAATTCACAGCTTTGGCACATTTTACCGCGGTCTCACAGATCGCCTTTCGAACAGCTTCATCATTTCCAATAAAGGGAGAGGGAGCTTCTTCGATGATCTTCTGGTGACGGCGCTGAACTGAGCACTCACGTTCAAAGACGTGGTACACGTTGCCTTTTTTATCGGCCAGGATCTGCACTTCAATATGGTGAGGATTTAAAACATACTTCTCAACCAGAAGTCCCGCATAACCAAAGCTTGAAAGAGCTTCACGCTGAACGGCCGCGAAGTTTGTTTTCACATCTTCGGTAGAGTAACAAGGACGCATGCCCTTACCACCACCACCGGCCACAGCTTTTAAAAGAACCGGATAACCGATTTCATTACCAATCTTAATGGCTTCCTCAACAGTTGCTACTTCCCCGGTTGAACCAGGAACCACTGGAACACCAGCTTCTTTCGCAATTTGTTTAGAGATATCTTTCGCTCCCATTTTGTAAACGGCTTCAGGGTTTGGACCAATGAAGACGATTCCTTTTTTGGCGAGAGCTTCCGAGAAATCACGGTTTTCAGAGAGAAACCCGTAACCCGGATGAACACCATCGATTTTATAATCGTCGATAATTTTCATGATTTTCGGGATATCGAGGTAGGTTTCTTTGTTATTGTTTCCCGCAAGATGAACCCATTCCTGGCAGTACTCAAGATGAGGAGGTTCAGTTTCATTGTCGGTCCATACGCCAACAGAAACCAGTCCCAGCTCATTCAAAGCTTTCGCCACACGAATAGCAATCTCTCCGCGGTTAATGATTAATACGCGTTTACCTTTCATAGTGGAATGTTCCCGTGTTTACGATCTGGAGTTGTGATTTTCTTATTCTCCAGAGCTTTCAAGTACTGATACAAGCGCTGTCTGGTGACTTCTGGATAAATGATTTCATCCACGTAACCAAGTTCCGCTGCCCGGTAAGGGTTGGCGAAGTTATTTTCGTAGTTATCAACAAGTTCAGCTTTCTTCTTGTTGAAATCTTCGCCTTTTAATCCTTTAAGCTCATTACGGAAAATAATATTTACCGCACCTTCAGCTCCCATCACTGCAATTTCAGCTGTTGGATAAGCAAGATTAATATCAGCACGAATATGTTTTGAGGCCATCACGTCATAAGCACCACCATAGGCCTTACGAGTAATGAGAGTAATAAGAGGAACACTGGCCTCAGAGTAAGCATAAAGAAGCTTAGCTCCGTGACGAATGATTCCGCCGTACTCCTGCACAGTTCCCGGTAAGAATCCCGGAACGTCTACGAGAGTAATAATAGGAATATTAAAAGCATCACAAAAACGCACAAAACGCGCGGCTTTTACTGATGAATCAATATCAAGACAACCGGCCAGAAAGTTTGGTTGGTTGGCAACGATACCAACTTTGATCCCACCGATAGAAGCAAAGCCCGTGAGAATGTTCTTCGCAAAACCTGCGTGAACTTCCAGGAACTGTTGATCATCGATTACTTCCAGGATCAGCTCATGCATATCATAAGGCTTCTTGGAATTATCAGGAACAAAGTCTTTAAGCTTATTGTTACTACGAACAACTGAATCAGTCGTAAGTTTCAAAGTATGCTTAGCTTTATTGCAAGGAGGAAGGAAAGACATGAGTTCTCTCACTCTTTCAAAGCAGTCATCCTCATCATCAGTTCTAAAGTGAGCAACTCCTGACTTTTCATTATGAGTGTGAGCTCCACCTAAAGCGTCTTTCGTTACTTCTTCGTGAGTCACAGTCTTAATAACATCCGGACCTGTCACAAACATGTAAGAGGTTTTATCCACCATGAAAATGAAATCGGTCATGGCCGGAGAATAAACCGCCCCACCAGCACAAGGTCCCATGATGAGTGAGATTTGTGGAATCACACCAGAGGCTTGAACGTTACGGTAGAAAATCTCTGCATAACCCGCAAGAGCGTCAACACCCTCTTGAATTCTGGCGCCACCTGAGTCGTTAATGCCGATAACTGGGATTTTATTTTCCAGAGCAAAGTCCATGACCTTGCAAATTTTCTTAGCGAAAGCTGCACCCAGCGCTCCACCCCAACAGGTAAAGTCCTGGGAGAAGATCGCCACTTGCTGGCCATTAATTTTTCCAATACCCGTGACAACACCGTCACCAAGGTACTTGGTTTTTTCCATGCCGAAAGATTCGCAGCGATGAACCACGAATTTATCGAACTCAATAAATGTATCCGGATCTAGAAGTTTGTTAATTCTTTCGCGAGCAGTGTATTTCCCCTGCTCATGTTGCTTGTTGATTCTTTCAACACCGCCACCGATTTCAGCTTGTTGACTGAAAGTAGCGAGTTGATCACGTCGTTGATCATTGGTCAGCATTAGACCCTCCTAAAAAGTATGAAAAAGTTATACCGTAGAAGGTTCTAGGGGTAAAGAAATGACGCTGACCGCAAACGGATTTTAATACTCGCGGATGACTTCCAGAAAGGCTGCCCCGTAATGCTCGAGCTTACTCTGGCCTACTCCGTGAACTAATAAGAACTCATCATCATTTCGTGGCATCAAACTGCACATATCATGAAGGGATTTATCGTTGAAAACGATATAGGAAGGAAGATTCTTTTCCCGGGCAATCTTATTTCTGAGTGACTTAAGGGCGTTAAAAAGATCATCTCGCTGATGCTCACTCTCCACCGCTCTGTCCTTCTTCTCCTGACGGCCCTTTTTGATGAGAGTAAATTCCTGCTTCCTAAGCCATAACTTATCACCGCCGGTAAGGATCTTAAGTGAGTCATTGGTTAGACCAAGACTCCGATATTCCCAGGATTTAACGGCCACGAAATTAAGGTTCAGAAGCTGCCTCAAAAGAGTATTCCAATATTCTTTGGGTTTATCTTTTCCGATCCCAAAAACAGAAAGTTGATCATGCTGTTTCTCGCTGATTCGGGCGCTTTTACTTCCCCGAATGACATCGATTATGTGAGCGGCCCCATAGGTTTGTTTGGTACGATAAATGGTCGACATGATTTTCTGGGCATCCACTGTCGCATCCATTAATACCGGAGGAGAAATGCAAGTGTCGCAGTATCCACAAGTATCCTGCCCCGGCTCACCAAAATATTGTAATAGGAATTTTCGGCGGCAGGCACTGGCTTCACATAAAGCAAGCATCGAATCCAGTTTATGCCGAGCTATCTTTTTGTAGCTCTCTTCAGCATCAGTGGTTTCTATCATTTGTGAAAGCTTAACCACATCCTGTAATCCGTAAATCATCCAGGCCGTGGAAGGTTTCCCATCACGACCGGCCCGACCGGTTTCCTGATAATAGCTCTCAATACTTTTTGGTAAATCCAGATGGGCCACAAATCTCACATCCGGGCGGTCTATTCCCATCCCGAAAGCAATCGTTGCAACCACAATGATTCTCTCTTCTGTATTAAACTTAGAAAGATTGCGGGTTCGCACTTCCTGAGTAAGGCCTGCGTGATAAGGAACCGCGGGAAAACCCAGCTTCTTTAAAGCGTTTGCGACCTTCTCCACCTTATCCCGGGAAAGGCAATACACAATTCCTGTATCATCAGGATGGTGGGTCTTGATAAACTCACTGAGTTGCTTCATTTCATCCAGTCGGTCCAGGATGTTATATTTTATATTTGGGCGATCAAATGAAGAGACAAAGATCTTGGTCTCTTTCATTAACAATTGATGACAAATGTCCCCTCTGGTTTTTTCATCCGCAGTAGCAGTCAAAGCGATAAAGGGAACTCCAGGAAAAGTCGCCTTCAACTCTCCCAAGCGCATATAGTCCTTACGGAATTCATGGCCCCATTGGGAAACACAGTGAGCTTCATCAATGGCAATCAAAGAAATATCAAGGTCCTTGAAGAAATCATTTAAATGAGAGGACAAAATCCCTTCCGGGGAAACGTAAACTAATTTTACTTTCCCATTGAGGATTTTCTCTTTGGCCTTCTGGCTTTGGCCGTAACTTAACGAAGAGTTTAAAAAGACAGCGTCCACTCCCGTTTCTTTCAAGTTTGCAACCTGGTCTTGCATTAAAGAAATGAGAGGAGAAATGACGAGAGTTATTCCATCCATATAGAGAGCGGGAACTTGGTAACAAACTGATTTCCCTCCACCTGTTGGCATAATCGCCAGGGTGTCATGCCCGTCTAAAATGGAATTAATAATTTTCAGCTGATCAAATCGAAATGAAGTGTATCCAAAAACATCTTTAAGTATGGCATGCAGTTTACTTTCTCTCATTCTTTGAACATATCAAACAGGATAAGAGATGGGGAACAATAAAGGCCCCAATTTGGGGCCTTTATCTTTTATGAAGTTTGTATTTAGATTTTATTCGCCGGCAGCTCTTTTAAGTGCCCGCTTATCCAGTCCGTATTTTTCAACTTTCATGATAAGGCCGGCACGGGAAATTCCCAGTTCTTTGGCGAGCTTGGATTTATTAAATCCGCAGCGTTTAAGGCCTTCACGAATCATCATAATTTCTAACTCTTCAAGAGCATCTTTTAAAGATCCGTTGGTATTAATGCCTTTTAAAACTCCCCCACCAGAGTGTGAACGGTGACTTCCAGCTGATTCACCACTTTCAAGGATTCGAGCAGACAACAGATCCGGAGTAATCATTTTATCATCACCAGCAATAACCACCAGGCGCTCAACTTCGTTTTGAAGCTCACGAACGTTACCCGGCCAGTTATGATCCAGCATCTTTTCAAGACACTTCTTAGAGAATGTTTTTAAAGGAACGCCCGCTTCTTCACAGCGCTTCTGAAGGAAATATTCCATCAACACAGGAATATCTTCCTGACGATCACGAAGTGGCGGAAGGGCCACGTTAATAACATTGATTCGGTAGTAAAGATCTTCTCTGAACTCACCTTTTGCAATCATCTCTTTAAGATTTTTATTAGTAGCGGCAACTACCCGTACATTCACTTTTTTCGGAGTGGTCGCTCCGACAGGCATGAAAGTGCCTTCTTGGAGGATTCGAAGAAGTTTTACCTGCATTGATGGAGACGTATCCCCGATTTCATCCAGGAACAGTGTCCCGCCATTGGCCACTTCAAATACACCTTTCTTATCTTTAATGGCACCAGTAAAGGCACCCTTCACGTGACCAAAAAGTTCTGAATCGAGAAGGTTATCGTTGAAGGCCGAACAGTTGACCGCAATAAAGACGCTGTCTTTGCGAGGAGAATTATAGTGAATCGCCTTAGCGACCATCTCCTTACCGGTACCGTTTTCACCTTGAATCATGATTGTTGATTCAGAGTTAGAAACCTTAGAAAGCAGATGATAAACCTGCTGCATCTTCTTCGATTTACCAATGATATTATGATAGCGATACTTGTTACCAAGTTCCGAATTCAAATCCATAATGCGCGCTTCACGCTTACTGATTTCCATATGGAAGGTTGATACTTCATCAGAAACAATCCCAACCAGTTCCTTCATCTCTGAATAGAAACGACCAGAAAACTTCTTAACCTTCGCCACGGCTTCTTTGGCATCCCCTTCACTGATTCCACACTCAACCATCTTCTGGACGACATGATTCACTTCATCCGAAGTAGAAGTGTCTTTAAAATATGGATAAACAATGACTGATCCACAAAACTCACCATCCACCTCAATCCGGTGTGCATAACCAAAGGTTCCAGGAAAGAACGACTCGAATTCAAAGTTCGGTTCATGAGTGCCATTAAAATGTTCGTATACTTTTTCGACATCAGCATCCAACCAGTCATGACCGAAGGAGTGTGCCATCTGAAGTTTTAATAAGGGAGATCTGAATGAATAGCTAGCGTCCTGAACAAACTGCACTCGCCCTTGGGAATCTGCATACAGAACATCGAGGCCATACCAGTTACCGATGATTTTCTCGAGGCTTTTAGTAGTATGTAGATCTTTAATAGCTTTCCAATCAATCATAGACGTTCTCCTGCAATAATGTTCAATCCATGAACACTTTTATTTTGATCGTCTAACTTATCGGCAGTTTGTCAGTTTTCTTGACAGCGATTTGTTGAATTGCGGGATTTATTTACAGTTTGCTTGTGGAAATCTTTAGAAATTCGTCAAAAGTTTGGAAAAACATGGTCTTGTTCCACTCCTGAGGCCCCATATACTTACGAAGATTGGTCTTATCCGAGGAAAACACATAGGTTTCAGGCACCCGGGTCGTCCCGTAAGTATCCCGGTGGATATTGGCATTATCTAGAAGAAAAATAATTGAAGACTTAGGAAGAGCAAAACTTTTCAGATGCTTTTTAATCTTAGGCACTTCATCGTTCACTGCGACCAGGAGAAACTTCACCGCTGGACGGTCCTCAAATCGCTTTATAAAGCTCAGAAGGGCCGGCAGCTCAGCTTCGCAAGGGGCACACCAAGTTCCCCAATAATGGACAACTAGGAGGTCAACTTTCTCTTTTTCATAAAACTGATGAACATCAAAGGGCTCGCCCTCAAGAGTTTGAAAAACACCCTGTGGAAGCTTGGTCAAAACTGCTGTTGAAGTTGTTGCCAACTGGGACTCAAGGGACTTCTTCTGAAAAAGAGAGTACGCAACAGTAGCAGCAATAAGAATTAGAATGACGAGAATTCGATTAATCATAAAAACTAAAAAACCTTCCCAGCGCGAACCGGGAAGGTTTCTCTTGAAATTTTCTTTTTAAAACTATTCAACGAAAGCAATGAAAGCTTCTTTAGCACCATCACCAAGACGACCTTCAGCTAGCTTCAATAGACGAGTATACCCGCCTGGACGCTGCTTGAATTTTGGAGCAACGTTTTCGAAAAGAGCTTTAACCGCTTCTTTGTTGTTAAGTTTAGTGAAAGCAAGACGACGGTTAGCAACAGTGTCGTTCTTAGCAAGAGTCACAAGCTTCTCAACGAAAGGCTTTATGGCCTTAGCTTTGATTTCAGTAGTTCTGATTTTGCCGTGAGTGATTAGCTCAATACAAAGGTTCTGAACGAGAGCTTTTCTGTGTTGAGGCTTAACGCCTAATTTGTATTTGTGGTTACCGTGTCTCATAACTTCTCCTGACTAGAACGCTTCTTAATCAGCGTGCTGAACCTGTTTCATAATATTGTCGACTTTCATACCAAGGCCAAGTCCCATTGAAGTAAGGATCTCTTTAATTTCGTTAAGAGACTTACGACCGAAGTTCTTAGTTCTAAGCATTTCGCCTTCTGTTTTAGAAACGAGCTCGTAAATATATTTAATGTTAGCATTTTGTAAACAGTTAGCTGAACGAACAGACAACTCAAGCTCAGAAACCGGCTTAAGAAGAGCTTCGTTAGCAACGCCACCTGAAGTAGCTGCAGCTGTTGGCTTAACTTCAGCAGGAGCATCTTTATCTTCAAAGTTAAGGAATACAGAAAGCTGATCACGAAGGATTTTTGCTGAAATAGCTACAGCATCAACCGGATCGATACCCGCGTTTGTCCAAACTTCTAGAGTTAGTTTATCGTAATCTGTTCTCTTACCAACACGTGAGTTAGTTACAGTGTAATTCACACGGTGAACTGGAGAGAAAAGAGTATCAAGATAGATCCAACCAATTGGAAGATCAAAAGCTTCTTTGTTATCAAGAGCAGTTACATATCCCTTACCGCGAGCAATTTTCAGCTCCATACGGATAGAACCACCAGAAGAAACGTTACAAACAACGTGTTCAGGATTAAGAACCTGAACATTAGCGCTTTCCTGAATATCAGAAGCTTTAACAGCGCCTTCAGAAGTTTTTTCAAGAACAAGAGTTACTTCTTCTTTATCTGTAATTTTGAAACGAATCTCTTTTAAATTAAGAATGATTTCAGAAACTTCTTCTTTAATGTTATTGATTGTGCCGAATTCATGGTCAACACCATCAATTTTAACAGCAACAATACCAGCACCTTGAAGGGAGCCCAAAAGCACTCTACGAAGAGAGTTACCTAGAGTAAGGCCGTATCCACGCTCAAGTGGTTTTGCAGTGAACTTACCGTAATTAGCCTTAAGGCTATCTGTATCTACTTCCAATGCAGCTGGACGAATCATTCCAGCCCAATTTTTACTCATAAAAGAATTCATTAATAACTCCTAATTGCTAGCAGTGAACCAAAAACGCTTAGCTTAAACTCTTCTTCTCTTCGGAGCACGACAGCCATTGTGTGGCATTGGGCTCATGTCGGCTACAGAAGTGATTCTGAGGCCAGCAGCTAGAAGAGCGCGGATTGCGTTTTCACGACCAGCGCCTGGACCTTTAACTTTAACATCTACAGAGTTAAGGCCATGTTCAGAAGCTTTCTTAGCAGCTTCTTGAGAAGCAACCTGAGCAGCGAACGGAGTTGATTTTTTAGAGCCACGGAAACCTAAGCCACCAGCAGAAGCCCAAACAACAGCGTTTCCGTCAGCATCACTGATAGTAACGATTGTATTATTGAACGAAGCATAGATGTGACATACGCCGTGATTTAAATTCTTACGAACTTTTTTCTTGCCGCCGCCCTTAGAGGCTGCGTTCATACCAGAAGCTTTTTGAGCATTAGTTTGAGCCATATATTCCTACCTTAAATTATTTCATTGCCTTAATTGATTTCTTACCTGCGATTGCTACAGCAGGTCCCTTACGTGTGCGAGCATTTGTATGCGTACGCTGACCACGAACAGGAAGGCCTTTACGGTGACGAATACCACGGTAACAACCAAGATCTCTCAATCTTTTGATGTTTAGCGCAACTTCGCGACGAAGATCACCCTCAACCGTATAATCTTCAAGAGCAGTACGAATTTGTTGTACTTCTTCCTCTCCGATATCGTTAGAGTTTGTGTCTCCACTCATTCCTACTTTAGCTAATACTTCAGCAGCAACTTTTGGACCCACACCATAGATTGCTCTGATGGCGATACTCATTTTTTTGTTTCTTGGTAAGTCTACACCTAATAAACGTGCCATATGTTTCCCCTACTACCCTTGTTTTTGCTTATGCTTTGGATTTACTTTACAAATTACACGTAAAACACCTTGGCGTTTTACAACTTTGCAATCTTTACAAATTGGTTTTACAGAAGATCTAACTTTCATAGTTTTTAACCCTTGCTTCTAAAAATGATTCGACCTTTATCAAGGTCATATTTACTAATCTCAATCACTACCTTATCTCCAGGCAGGATTTTGATAAAATTCATTCTCATCTTCCCACTGATATGTGCTAAAACCACATGTCCGTTGGGAAGTTTTACTCTAAATCGTGTATTGGGTAAAAGTTCAAGAACTTCCCCTTCCACTTCAATTGTGTCAGTAGACTCCGCCATGCCCTTCCTAAAAAAGTAAGTGACTATATATAAAAATAAAAACTATAAGACAATAATTTTAATTCTGAAAACGTCACACTTTTGACAAAATCGTCTTATAGATTTCATCAACCGACTTTTCAGCATCAACCTTCATCAATCGACCTAGATCTTGGTAGTACTCAAGGACAGGATTTACAGTGTCTTGGAACACTTGAAGTCGATTAGAAATCACTTCTTCCTTGTCATCGGCTCTTTGTACGAGCTCTGAACTACCGCACTGGTCGCATACGCCCATTACCTTAGGCTGTTTTGAGATCAGGTTATATATAGCACCGCAGTTCTTACATGTCCTGCGATTTGTTAATCTTTTTACTAACTTAGCAATATCGATATCAAAATAGACGGCCAGCGAAGGCGCCCCTTTCAATACTTCTTTGTCTAAGGTCTTAGCCTGAGCAATATTACGAGGATACCCATCGAAAATATACTGAGACTCAGTTAAATTAATGTTGGCCTGTAGAAGTCTGATAACTAAATCATCAGACACCAATTGACCTTCATCCATCACTTTCTTAACTTCTAGTCCGAGTTCCGTCTGCTTGGCAATCTCAGAGCGTAACAAGTCCCCTGTCGAAATATGATTATAACCATTTTCCGATACGAGTTTGCTAGCTTGAGTTCCTTTGCCAGAGCCGGGAGCCCCAATAAAAATTAAGTGTGACTTCAAAATCTTTTCACTCCCGAATACTTGCCTTTAACTTTGTAAGCAGTATCCAATCTTTGTGAAATCATAAAACCTTCAGCTTGGGCCATAGTGTCGATAGCAACACCAACCAGAATAAGGAGTGATGTTCCACCAAAATAGAATGGCACTTTTGCATAATCAAACAAGATCATTGGCATAATACAAACGAGGGCAATATAAACCGCACCTACTGCAGTCAACCTGAAAACAACTTGATCCAAGAAGTTTGCAGTTTGCTCACCAGGGCGAATTCCTGGAATAAATCCACCATTTTTCTTCAACGATTCTGAAACATCACCGGTCTTAAACTGGATGGTTGAATAGAAGTAGCAGAAGAAAACAATCAATCCAATAAAGACACAGTTATAAAGCATTTTACCTGGAGTAAATAATTGCTCAATATCTGTGAAATAAGGTTTAAGTGGGCTTTCTTGTGGAACAAACTGCGAAATCGTAGTTGGAAACCCAAGAAGAGCACTTGCAAAAATTGGAGGCATCACACCTGAAATATTTACCTTGATAGGTAGGTGAGATGACTGTCCTCCAAATACACGGTTATTAACAACACGTTTAGCGTACTGAACCGGTACTTTTCTAAAAGCTCTTTCTACGAAGATGATTCCATAGAAAGAAGCGAGCATGATAACGGCTACAATTAATAGGTTAATAATGCTCATCTCGCCATTTTGTAGCAAGTTGAATGTATCACGGACCCCAGAAGGGATACCTGCAGCAATACCGGCAAAAATCACAAGTGAAATACCATTTCCGATACCTCTTTCTGTGATCTGTTCACCGAGCCACATTACGAACATAGTACCAGCTGTTAAGCTAATAACAGTCATAAGCCTAAAGGCCATGCCGGGATCGATAACAATCGGTAAGCCATTTGGAGATTTAATATTTTCCAAACCAACAGCTAATCCATAACCTTGGAAGAAACACAGAAGAACAGTCGCATAACGTGTATACTGCTGAATCTTTTTATGTCCATCCGGTTCTTTCTGAAGTTCACCCAATGTTGGGATTGAATAAGAAAGTAAGCTGAAAATAATCGAAGAAGTAATGTAAGGCATGATCCCTAGTGCAAGCACAGAGAATCGCTCCAGGGCGCCACCAGAAAAAGTATTAAAAACGCTAAAAAGCGAACCTTTCATACCATCAAAAAAGGAGGAAAGGGCAGCTCCATCGACTCCTGGTGTAGGAACCTGCGTGGCTACCCGATATACTCCAAGCATGAGTATTGTAAAGAAAACTCGTTTTTTTAGCTCTTCAAGCTTTGAAACATTCGATGACATCCCTGTATCCTTCTCTTAATTAAGCATTCTCGACTTTGCCGCCAGCTTTTTTAATCAATTCTAAAGCTTTAGCAGAGAACTTTTCAATGCCTTTAAAAGTAAGGGCCTTATTAAATTCGCCTTTAGCCAAAATTTTAATTGGCATAGACTTATTAATACCGCTTAGGAAACCTTTATCGATAAGAGTCTCGCGAGTAACAACTTCAGAATCAAACTTAGCTGCTAGTTTTTCAAGATTAAGAACTGCATATTCTGTTTTGAAAGCAGCGTTTGAAAAACCGACTTTTGGTAGACGTCTGTAAAGAGGCATTTGACCGCCTTCGAAACCGATAGCGATACCGCCACCGTTACGAGCTTTTTGCCCTTTATGACCTTTACCAGCTTGTGTACCTTGACCAGAACCCTGACCACGGCCAATACGCTTGATATTCTTATGAGCGCCCTTCGGGCTTTTTAGTGTTCTAAGAGTTAACATTTTAAACCTCTAATTATTTAACGATCTCAAGCCATTGAATCATAGCTTTAATCATTCCACGTACAGCCGGAGTATTCTCAAGCGTTTTAGTGTGATTGATTCTTCTTAGTCCAAGACCTTTGATTGTTGCTTTTTGCTTATCAGTACAGCCGATAACGCTTCTTTTAAGTTTTACAGTAATTTGATTGCTCATAATTCACCCTAAGCTTTTGTAGCTTTGGCCTTCAAACGAAGACCTTTAGTGTTTACACCACGAACAGCCGCTACATCTTCAATAGAGCGAAGGTTCTTAAGTGCATGGAAAGTTGCTTTTACAATGTTGTGCGGGTTTGAACCACGAACTGATTTTGTCAGAACGTTTTTCACGCCAGCAAGTTCAAGGATAGAACGGCATGCACCAGCAGCCTTAATCCCTGTACCGTCTCCAGCAGGTTTAAGAAGAACTTCACCAGCACCGAACAATCCAAGTACTTCATGAGGAATGGTTCCATTCTCAATTGATACTTTGATCATACGCTTAGAAGCTTTCATACCAGCTTTACGAATCGCATCAGGAACTTCTTTTGCTTTTCCAAGACCGTATCCAACTTTACCGTTTTTATCACCAACAACAATCAGAGCTGCGAATGAGAACCGACGACCACCTTTAACCACTTTTGCAACACGATTAACGGCTACAACTCTTTCTTCAAGATCAGGGTTTAAACCGTCTTGAGCAGGTTTTTTCTCGGCACGTGGTGCACGAGCAGGACGTTTTCCGCCTTTTCTATCAGTTTTCGCTTCTGTTTCTGTTTCTGCATTTACGTTTGTATTTTCTTCGCTCATAAAGTCCCCTAATTAGATTTGGATGCCGTTTTCACGGATTGAGTCAGCAAGCGCCTTAATAACACCTGTATACTGTTTTCCGCTTCTATCAAAAACGGCTTTGCTTAGGTTGTTCTTTTTAAGCGTAGCAGCTACTTCAGAACCAACTTTTTTAGCGCCTTCAGCGTTACAATTGTCGGCAGCCTTAGTTTTTCCGTAAGTTTGAACAGAGAACAATGTAACTGATTTAACATCGTCAATCGCTTGAACACGTAAGTGCTTGTTTGACTTTGTTACAGCTAAGCGAGGCTTATCAGCTGAACCGACAACTTTCTTTCTGATTGAAAGTTTACGACGGTATTCTTTCGCTTTAGCTTCATTTTTAATTTTTGCAATATTTTTTCTCATAACTCACCTATTATTTTTTAGCACCTGTTTTACCGGCCTTTCTGATGATTGTCTCATCAGTATACTTCAAGCCTTTACCCTTATATGGTTCAGGCTCTCTGAAAGAGCGGACTTGAGCAGCTACGAAGCCAACAAGTTCTTTATCGCAACCATGGAATTCAATCACGTTCTTATTAACTTTAGCTTCGATCCCTTTAGGGAGCTTATAGTCAATAGGGTGAGAGTATCCAAGGTTAAGAGTTAAAGTGCTACCAGAAACGACAGCCTTGTAACCTACACCGTTGAACTCAAGAGATTTTACGAAACCGGTTGTTACACCAGTCACCATGTTACCAAGGATAGTTCTTGATAAACCCCAAAGTGAACGAGCAGTAGCTGATTCATCGACTGGTGTTACATTAAGAACTTTATCAGCTTTCTCTACTTTCACTTCATTGCGAAAGGTATAAGAGAGCTGACCCTTAGGGCCTTTTACGTCAACGAATGAACCGTCGACTTTTACTTCTACTTTATCAGGAATGCCAATTGGCTGTTTACCTATACGTGACATAAGTCGCTCCAATTACCAAATGTTACAAATGATTTCGCCACCAAGTTTCAGAGAGGCTGCTTTGCGGGAAGAAATAATTCCTGCAGAAGTGGAAACAATTGAAACGCCTAGTCCTGAAAGAACTCGTGGCATATCATTATAGCCTTTATAAACTCTTAGTCCTGGTGAAGAGACTCTTTTAATACCTACAATAGCACCTTCTTTAAGACCAATTTTGATCACGATATCAGAAGGTGACTTTGCAGCGATTTTGAAAGAACGGATATACCCTTCTTCTTTTAATACGCGGCAAATATTTGCTTTGAGTTTGCTGGCTGGAAGCTCAAGCTTATCAAGGCCCGCTTTATTAGCGTTACGAATTCTTGTTAGCATATCTGCGATAGGATCTGTCATCATAATTTGTTTCCCCTTCCTTACCAGCTAGCTTTAGTCACACCAGGGATGAGACCATTGTTAGCAAGTTCACGGAATTTATTTCGGCTAAGTTTAAAATCACGATAGAAAGCACGTGGTCTTCCAGTTAATTCGCAACGGTTACGTACGCGATTTGGATTTCCATTACGTGGTAGATCCTGAAGCTTAATTCTAGCTGCTTCTCTTTCTTCTTCAGATAATTTCATATCTAAAGATTTTTTTCTTAGCTCTGCGGCTTTTGGGCCAATCTTTTTAGCTAGTTTTTCTCTTTTCTTATTTTTTACGACTGCGCTTAAACGTGCCATATGTTCCTCTTACTTCTCTCTGAAAGGCATACCGAATTGCTTAAGCAACTCGCGGCCTTCTTCGTTGTTAGTGGCTGTAGTTACAAAGCTAATACCCATACCGCGAATCTTATCGATTTTATCGTAGTCGATTTCAGGGAAGATAATTTGCTCTTTTAAACCCATTGTATAATTGCCCTTACCATCGAACCCTTTTGGAGAAAGACCGCGAAAGTCTTTTACGCGAGGGAGAGAAAGGTTGATTAAACGATCAAGGAATTCATACATCTGAGCTCCACGAAGAGTAACGAAAGCTCCAAGAGCCTGGTCTTCACGAAGTTTGAATGATGCGATCGATTTCTTAGCTCTAGCAACAACTGGTTTTTGACCAGTGATTGCTGCTAGATCAGCAACGATGCTATCTACAACTTTACCGTTAGAAACAGCATCACGAGTAACGCAGTTAACGATGATTTTTTCTAATTTAGGAATCTGATGAACGTTCGCATAATTGAACTTTTCATTCAGCTTCTTTTTTACCTCTGATTCATACAGAGCTTTTAAACGTGCCATATGTGTTCCCTCAGCTTACTTAAGTTCGGATTTGCTTTTTGTGGCAACTCTTACGTTTTTGCCATCAACTTTTTTAATGCTTACTCTTGTTGGTTTCCCTGATTTAGGGTCCAAAAGAGACACATTACTGATATGGATGGCTTTTTCCATATCCACAATCCCGCCTTGCTGGTTCTGCTGGTTAGGTTTGATTGCTTTTTTAACAATGTTTACGCCTTCAACAACAACACGATTTGTTTTGAAATTGATGGCTTTTACTTTTCCTTGCTTGCCTTTATCTTTGCCTGCAAGGACTTGAACGGTATCGTTCACTTTCAGCTTTTGCATTTTTCCTCTCTTTACACGCTGATTAGAGCACTTCGTGAGCTAGAGAACAAATTTTTGAGAAGTTTTTGTTTCTCAATTCTCTCGCCACTGGCCCAAAAATACGTGTACCTACTGGTTCATTATTTGCTGAAATAATGACCACGCTGTTATTATCGAAATTAATATAAGAACCGTCTTCGCGTCTTACTGGGTAAGCAGTACGAACGATAACAGCTTTCTTTACGTCACCTTTTTTAACTTTACCGCCAGAAATTGCTTGCTGAACGGCAACGACGATAACGTCGCCTACATTGGCACTCATATGCTTAGAACCGCCCAGAACTTTAATACACTGAACAGTTTTAGCTCCAGAGTTATCGGCCACATCTAGAATCGTTTGTTGCTGAATCATATAATTACTCCACTACTTAACGATAGAAACTAGTTCCCATCTCTTTAATTTAGAGTGTGGTCTAGATTCTACGATGGTGACAACATTACCCACTGAAGCCAGCTCTTTTTCATCATGAGCATGGTACTTCTTTGAAGTAGTCACAAATTTGTTATACTTTGGGTGCATAGTTTTTCTTTCAACTTTAACAACAAGAGTTTTTGCTGTTTTGTCGCTAACTACTTCACCAGTCAGTGTTCTTTTTACTTTATTTGTATCAGACATATATCACCTTATTTTTTAGCGTTCTTAACTGTTAAGAGACGGGCAATATCTTTTTTAAGCTCTTTCACAGTGTGTGGCTTATCATTGCCAGTTGTGAACTTGTTGAACTTTTGGTTGAAAAGTTCAGCTTTAAGAGTTGCAACCTTCTCAGTCAATTCTTTAGCGCTAAGATTGGAAATTTCGCTGGTTTTTAACATAACTACCTCTAGTAATCCAGTTTATTCGGCAGATGGAGCAGCATCAGCTGTTTCCATATCCGCTTTTGATACGATTTTCGTTCTAACTGGAAGTTTATACTTTGCTAATCTAAGAGCTGCATCCGCAGTAGCTTTATCAACCCCACCGATTTCGAAAAGAATACGGCCTGGCTTTACTACAGCAACCCACTCCTCTGGCGAACCTTTACCTTTACCCATACGAACTTCGGCTGGTTTCTTGGTTAAAGATTTATCAGGGAAGATTTTAATCCACATATTACCGCCACGCTTAGTTTCGCGTGAAATTGCAATACGTGCTGCTTCGATTTGGCGGTTAGTAATATAACCGCATGTAGTTGCTTGAAGACCGAATTCACCAAAAGTGAGGGTGTTGCCTGTGTGAGCAGCACCGGTCATACGGCCTTTTTGCATCTTTCTGTGTTTTACACGTTTAGGACTTAACATATAATACCTCTAAGTACTTATTATTATTTGTAGATCTCGCCTTTATAAACCCACACTTTAACACCGATGATGCCAAATGTAGTTTTAGCTTCTGCTGTGTTGTAATCGATATCAGCACGAAGTGTATGAAGAGGAACTTTCTTCTCAGCATAACCTTCTGTACGAGCGATTTCAGCACCACCTAAGCGGCCAGAACACTTAATCTTGATTCCTTTCACGCCTGAACGGAAAGCTGATGTCATAACTTTTTTCATCGCGCGACGGAAAGCCACACGTTTCTCAAGTTGTTGAGCAATATTTTCAGCAATTAGTTTAGCTTCAGAATCAGGACGTTTTACTTCTGCAATGTTAAAAAACAAAGGGCAGTTTGTAATTTTTTTAAGGTCATTACGGATTTTTTCGATCCCTGTACCTTTTTTACCGATAGCAATCCCTGGTTTTGCCGAGTAAACAGTGACTTTTACTTGGTCAGCAGTTCTTGTGATCTCTGTTTTTGCAATTGCAGCTTGGGCTAGTTCTTTATCGATGTAGCTACGGATAGCTAGATCTTGTTGAAAAATATCTGCATAGTTGTTTTTTACGTACCAGTTTGAGTGCCAGGTCTTGATATAACCTAATCTAAAACCGTACGGATTAACTTTTTGTCCCATTTTAGTCTTTCCCTTGATTAAGCTTCTTTAAGCGATAAAGTGATGTAACTTGATTTCTTGCTAATACGAAACGCACGGCCTTGAGCACGTGGCATGATTCGCTTAAGAGCAGGACCTTCGTCTACTTTAACAATATCAATGATCAGATTATCTAAGTCATATTTCTTAGATTCTGCAGCGATCGCTAGACCACTATTGATAAGTTTAGTTACAACGATTGCAGTCTCTTTCTTTTCGCAGAAACGAAGAATCTTCAAAGCTTCTTCAACTTTCTTTCTACGGATCAAGTCACAAACTTGTCTAACTTTTCGAGCTGATGTTCCGACATTATTGTTTTTTACAGTAATCATATATTCCTCTTACTTCTTTTTATCGCTGCCGTGACCAGTGAAAGTACGAGTGAGTGCAAATTCGCCGAATTTGTGCCCAACCATATTATCAGTCACGTAAACTGGGATAAACTTTTTACCGTTATGAACAGCAAAAGTTAAACCGATAAAATCTGGAGTAATCGTAGAACGACGAGACCAGGTTTTGATTACGGTGTTACCCTTAGTATTTTTCTTGGCCTCAGCCGCTTTCTTGTATAGATAATTATCTACGAAAGGACCTTTTTTAATTGAACGTGCCATTGTTTACCCCTATTACTTTCTTCTCTTAACGATGAACTTGTTTGTTCTCTTGTTCTTCCTGGTCTTATAACCACGAGTTGGTTGACCCCAAGGAGATACAGGATGACGACCACCACTTGTACGACCTTCACCACCACCGTGCGGGTGATCAACTGGGTTCATAACCACACCACGAACAGTTGGACGGATACCGCGATGACGATTCTTACCAGCTTTACCGATGTTAGCAAGTTCGTGCTCGATCTTACCAACTTGACCGATAGTAGCTCGGCAATCAGATTTTACTTTTCTTAGTTCTCCTGAAGGAAGACGAAGAAGAGCATATTCGCCTTCTTTGGCCATAAGCTGAGCATAAGCACCAGCTGAACGAGCCATTTGACCACCACGTTTAGGGTTTAATTCAACGTTGTGAACAAGAGTACCTACTGGGATATCTTTTAATAATTTTGAGTTACCAGCTTTAATGTCCGCATTATCAGAAGAGATAACAACGTCACCAACTTTAAGACCAACTGGAGCAATGATGTATGCTTTTTCACCGTCTGCGTAGACGATCAAGGCAATATTACATGTTCTATTAGGATCATGCTCAATTTGCTTAACAGTAGCAGGAATTTCAACTTTAGAACGTTTGAAATCGATCAAACGATACTTTTGCTTAACTCCGCCGCCGTGGTGACGAACTGTAATCTTACCTGAAGAGTTACGGCCGCCGTTTTTCTTAATAGGTGATAAAAGAGATTTCTCTGATGCCACACCTTTAGTTACATCTCCGGTCACAACAACCATCTCACGCTGAGACGGGGTGATCGGTCTGAATTTTTTTAAAGTTGCCATAGTTTTAAGCCTTTACCTTAAATGCCCTTGAAGAATTCAATCTTCTGGCCGTCTTGGAGTTGAACATAAGCTTTTTTAGAATTAGGTGATTTTTTCATCCCTTTTCCAGCACGTTTTGTCTTCCCTGGAAGAACAGAAGTGCGAACGCTTACAACCTTTACATCAAAGAACTTTTCAACAGCACTTTTGATTTGGTTTTTGTTCGACTTAACATTCACTACGAAAGCGTAGCGATTGAAAGTTTCAGTCTCTTGAGACGTTTTTTCAGTTAATAGTGGTTTAATCAATACGTTTTCTAAACCTAACATCTTACACCAGCCTGCTTAATAATTTTTCGAAAGCTGCTTTTTCAATGATTAGGTTTTCGAATTTGATTGCTTCATAAACGCTAAAACCATCAACTGGAGCATATTTCGCTTTTTCAAGATTACCTACGGCACGAGAAACCATTTCGTTCGCTTCAGCTGTGATAACAAGAGCTGGAAGTAGCTTTCTTGAATCAAGAGCTTTGAACATATCTTTGGTTTTGCCTGTAGTTTCCAATTTTTCTACAATATGTAATTTCCCTGCCTGATGTTTATCAGCAAGAACAGAAGAGATAGCAACAAGCATCATCTTCTTATTAACTTTCTGAGAATAATCACGAGGCTGAGGTCCAAATACTGTACCGCCTCCAGGCATTAGTGGAGATCTTGTAGAACCTTGACGAGCGTTACCAGTGCCTTTTTGTTTGAAAGGTTTTTTACCGCCGCCAGAAACAAAGCCCTTAGTCTTAGTCATGGCTGTACCTTGACGACGACCGGCCAGAGTTGCTTTAACAACTTGGTGAACTACTGTTTCATTGATTTTTTCTACAGAGAAATCAACATTGGCCTTAAGTGAGCCAGATTTTTCGAATTTTGTATTTAATACTGCTAATTCAGTCATATCTTCCTCCCCTTACTTCTTCACGGCTTTCGCGATTTTCACGAAACCATTTTTTGAGCCAGGGATAGAGCCTTTAATAAGCATGTAACCTGCTTCTAAGTTAACCTCTACAACTTGGATGTTTTGAACTGTTGTTGTTTCAACACCAAGATGACCAGGCATTTTCTTTTCTTTCCAAACACGAGCTGGAGTTGCACGACAACCAATCGAACCTACGCGACGGTGGAAGTGAGATCCGTGAGCAGCAGGACCACCTTGGAAGTTATATCTTTTCATAACCCCAGCGAAGCCTTTACCTTTTGAAGGTGCTGTCACATCTACGTATGTGCTAACAGGGAAAGCATCTAGAGAAACTTCAGTTCCAAGAGCATCAGAAGCAACTTCTGACATTGGAATTTCAGCAAACTCAGAGAAAGTCTTTTCAATGTTGGCTTTTTTGAGGTGACCTTTAACTGGTGAAGTAATAAGAGATTCACGCTTTTCGTTGTAAGCAACTTGATAAGCAGTGTATCCGTCTTTTTCAGCAGTTTTCACTTGAGAAATAACGTTCGGAATTAGTTTAACTACAGTGACAGGAACGTGATTACCGTTCTGATCAAAGATTCTGGTCATGCCAGCTTTAATTCCGTAAAAAGCAGGCAGACTAACTTTAGCGTCTGACATTCGCCCTCCACAGCATCACCCTCTCTCAGGGATGCATTCATGGTTAATAAAAAAAACTCTAATATCTACAAATAAAAAGCGTTTGAGCTTTATACTAGTACTTAATTTCTACGTCAACACCAGCTGAAAGATCTAGCTTCATAAGGCTGTCAACAGTCTGTTGAGTTGGCTCAACGATGTCGATTAGACGCTTATGAGTACGCATTTCGAACTGCTCACGCGATTTTTTATCGATGTGCGGAGAGCGAAGTACAGTATAGCGATTGATTTCAGTAGGAAGAGGAACAGGACCAGCTACGCGAGCTCCTGTGTTTTTAGCTGTTTGAACAATTTCCTGAACTGATGCGTCAAGAATATTGTAGTCATAAGCACGAAGCTTAATTCTCAGTTTATTGGTCTTCATTGGGTCTCCAAAAATATTTTTTGTCAAATTAGAAAAAGAATGGGCCTTTGTAAAGCCCATTCTGTTATTTTTTTGACGTTTTAAGCAATAATGTCTGAAACAGTACCGGCACCGATTGTACGACCGCCTTCACGGATCGCAAAACGAAGACCTTTTTCCATAGCGATTGGAGCAATAAGCTCAACTGCGAAAGAAGTGTTGTCACCCGGCATAATCATCTCAACGCCGTCGTTAAGAGTGATTGAACCAG
>DISW01000007.1 GCA_002422605.1 Bacteriovoracaceae bacterium UBA6200
CCTTTGGCTGCGGTATCAGCACCTTGGGCTGCAGTATCTGCACCTTTGGCTGCGCCATCTGCTCCAGTTGCTGCTGCCTCAGGTTTTTTTGTTAGACCAGGAATCATCCCACCGCCACCAGACATCATACCTAGTAAAGCATAGGCCTTACCGATAACCATCTCGATAGGAAAGCCTTCATCCTCTTCTTTACAATCATTGAGATCGGCACAGCCTTCTTTAATCAAACGATCTTTAATACCGGAGTGTTCAAAATTTTTAGCATCACTCATCTGCTGGTCAGACAAATCAGTAGGATTTTCAAAACTTTGATCCAACGACTGCCCCACCACCAATGATGGAAGTGAGAGAAGAATGAGGAGTGTAAAAATAGTGTGTTTCATATTATGTGCCTTATATTCGGTTATTTTATCACGCTCCCAACTTACTCCAAGGCTGTGAAATCTTTCCCTGTTGCAGACTTATGTTATTTCAGCAACTTAGCTCGTTTACTAGCTTCCGTTCTGAGGCCCCTAAGTGCAAAGAATTTTTATCGTTTGACCTTCATAGAGGGGATAAGTAAGTTATAGACATGACTGAAAAAAAGCCCTCAATCCAACATACTCACGATAACGATTTGACTCACTCAATGGTTCACTATTTACTGGCGATCCATAAACTAAAAGAGTCTAAAGGTTATGCTCGGGTTACAGATATTGCCCACGAGATGGGTCTGACCAAGGGGTCGGTATCGACAGCACTTACCAATCTAAAAAAGCGTGAGCTGGTTCTTGAGGACGAGAGTAAATTCTTATCCCTTTCTCATTCAGGCCATGAAGCAGTACATGGAATTCTTTCATCGCGAACTCTTCTTTATTATTTTTTAAAAGATATTATTGGAGTGGACGAGGAAGTGGCCCATAAAGACTCGTGCCTAATGGAGCACTTAATGAGTGCGGAGACTCGTGAAAAGTTTTTTAACTTCATGAAGGATCTTACGAACGATCAAGGCAATCCGTATACGACGTCTTTTGATTTTACCCAATTTGAACATCAGCATGAATTTGAAGAGATCCAAAAGGGTGATACTTACTTAAAATCTGAATGAAACTATTAGAGTTACTGCGAAGTGATGACCCTCGCTACAAGGGTCGTCTCTGGCTCTTTCTGGGGGCCTATTTTTTTGTTCTCTTCAGCTATCCACTCGTACGAGCCGCTTCCACAACCATGTTTTTCGCTGAATTTGGGGCCAAGTCTTCTCCCTTAGCTTGGGTATGGACAGTTGTGGTGCTTTCAATTTCCATTCTTATTTTTAATAAATATCAGGCCCGTCATTCAGTTCAGAAAGTGTTCCTGTGGGCTTCCATACTATCGGCCGTATTACTAGGTCTCAGTACGGCCGGTTTTGTTTTTAAACTAAAGTACCTGACCTATATTTCTTTCATCTGGAAAGAAATATACATCGTCCTTCAAGTGCATTTGTTACTCGCTTACGCCAATAACTACTTCCATAAAGATGAGTTTAAAATGTTGGTAGGGCCTGTGGGGGCCATAGGCAGCATCGGTGGAGTGGTAGGTGGGTTAATCACAACTTATGTAAGCCAAGAGTGGGGGACTGTAGGTGTTGCCTGGCTTTCATTGATTTTCGTTTTATTGCCGGCGGCACTTTTCTATTCCACTCCCATTTTGATAAGTGCCGAAGAAAAGAAAAAATCACCGTCTCCTCTTGCTAGTCTTAAGGGCAAGAGGATAAGTAGTTATGTTTTCCACATTGCTTTAATTGTCATGTTGTCTCAATTTGTTATCAATATTGCTGACTTTAAATTTAATCTCGCCTTCGAAGAAAATATCCTTTTAGCAGATGAACGAACGGCCTACCTGGGGAACATTTACACCTGGACGAACTTTTTAACATTTATTCTGCAGTTTATTTGTTTGCCTCTTATTTTGCCGCGGATCTCGGAACGTAATTTACATTTATTTATTCCCCTTTCCTATATTGCTGCCTCCATCGGTCTCTTATTTGTCAGCGGAAGTATGTTTCTTCCCTTGGCCATCTTTTATACCTATCTGAAGGCCGCTGATTATTCGCTCTTCAGTGGAGGCAAGGAACTTCTCTATCAACCTCTTCATCCAGAACAAAAGTATGGAGCGAAATATCTCACCGATATGCTCGTGTATAGGGCAGCGAAGGCCTTGATTGCTGCAGTCTTGATTTATCTGCAAACCTCTTACATCCTTAATATGATGATGATCATTTTCCTCCTGCTATGGTTGGTCCTGGTCATTAAAATTTTCGGAATTCACCGTAGATTATTCAATTGAGGAATTTATGCCAAATCCATTACTTAAAAAACCTACTGCTAGTCATGGGGCCTTCCCATTTGATCAAATAAAAGCCGAGTATTTTATACCGGCCATCACTACGGCAATCGAAACGGCGAGAGAAAAATTAGAAACCTTCAAAGCTGACAGCCGAACTGATTTCCAACATGTCATTGTGGAAAAAAGCGATATTACCGAGCAAGTTGATTACATTGCCGGAATCTTTTTTAATCTCCATTCTGCTGAATGCCCTGAAGAGTTGGAGAAGATTTCTCCCGAGATGTCTGATATTTTAACTCGCTTTGGAAATGATATTTCTCTTGATCCTATTATCTTCGCGAAAGTTAAAACCTGTTACGAAGCGCGAATGGATCAAAATCTTTCTAAAGAAGAAATGACCATCATTGAAAAAACTTACAAATCATTTGTGAGAAATGGCGCCCTTCTCGCTGATAGTGAAAAAGATCGGGTTAGAGAAATTGATGAGAAGTTAGGCAAACTTACTTTGGCCTTCTCGCAAAATGTTCTTAAGGCCACGAATGATTACTTGATGGAAATTACCAATAAAGATGATCTTGAAGGACTTCCGGAAGGAGTGATAGAAGCCGCTGCTGAACTTGCAGAAAAGAAAGGCAAGGCCGGCAGTTGGTGTTTTGGTCTGGATGCACCTTCAATGCTTCCCTTCATGACGTATTCCAAGAAGCGTGAACTCCGAAAAAAAATGTTGATCGCGAGTTCCTCTAAAACATTCAACACCCAGTACGATAATCAGAGTAATTTAAAAGAAATTTTAAAATTAAGAACAGAACGCGCAAAAATTTTAGGCTTTAATACCCATGCTGATTACGTTCTGGAAGAACGCATGGCCATGTCTCCTAAGAAGGTTATGGATTTTTTAGGGGAGCTGCTCGCGAAAGCGAAACCCCATGCTGAAAATGACGTTGAAAAGCTTCGCAAACTAGCTCTGGAACTTGATGATATCAAGAATCTTGAATCTTACGATGTGGCTTATTATTCTGAGGCATTGAAAAAACGGGAACTGGATATGGACGATGAAATGCTTCGTCCGTTTTTCAAGCTGGAAAACGTTGTCGATGGAATTTTTAAAGTCGCTAATCGCCTCTACGGCTTAACCTTTAAAGAAGTTTTCAATGTTCCGAAGTATCACGAAGATGTAAGAAGCTTCGAAGTCTATGATGAAGAAACGAATAAGTTCGTAGGTCTCTTTTACACAGACTTTTTCCCGAGAGAGACCAAACGTCCAGGTGCCTGGATGTCGGGTGTAAAAGAGCAAGGTATGTACCAGGGAAAAATTGAACGCCCTCATATCATGATCGTTTGCAATTTTACAAAACCTACTAAGACCAAGCCTTCACTTCTTACTTTGGATGAAGTGCTGACTCTTTATCACGAATTCGGACATGCTTTGCATGGCCTTCTTTCAAATGTAAAATACCGTGAGCTCTCAGGAACAAATGTTTACTGGGATTTTGTGGAGCTTCCTTCACAGATCATGGAAAACTGGGTTTTAGAAAAAGAGTGCCTGGATCTATTTGCTATTCATTATGAGACCGGTGAAAAAATCCCTGCTGACTTAGTAGAAAAAATTAAGGCCAGCGGTAAGTTCCTGGAAGGTTATGCGACTCTTAGACAACTGACTTTTGCTCTGCTTGATATGGCCTATCATTCAGTTGATCCAGAATCCGTAACTGATGTTGCAGAATTCGAAGAAAAAACGATCAGTAAGACAACACTTCTACCTAAGCTACCAGGAACAAGTATTTCAACTTCGTTCTCCCATATTTTTGCCGGCGGTTATTCTGCAGGTTACTACTCCTATAAATGGGCCGAAGTTCTCGATGCTGATGCTTTCGAGTTTTTTCTCACTTCGGGTATCTTTAACCGTGAAGTTGCAAAAAAATTCCGGGAGTTTATTCTTGAAAAGGGCGGAACTGAGCATCCAATGGAATTATATAAAAAATTCAGGGGGCAAGAGCCAGACGTAGGAGCTCTTTTAAGAAGGGCAGGACTGCACTGATATTGAGCTAATCTAAAGCTATATTAAGTTTACTCCTAACCAATTCAGGGCTAATTTGCAATTTTAGAGGTATGCAATGCATGATAAGTTTGAGCGTCATCACTCGGCCTTGAGTTGGTTTGCGAAGAATCCGAATATATACAAAATAAGCCGTTATCATGGATTAGAAATTCTTTGTAATAGAATTTCGGAAGAGCTGGACGTTGAACGAGTAGGAATTTGGTTTTTTACTATCAATAAAGAAGCTATTTACGAAGAGATGACTTTCTCCAAAGATCGCCCTAATACTCATGGGGCGATCATTAAGAACACTGATTTTCCGGCCTATTTCTCCTATCTTGAAAAAGAAAGAGTTCTTGCCTGTGAAAATACTTTTACCCATGAAGCAACAGTTGATTTAGTTGATTCTTACATGAGGCCTTTTAACGTCCATGCTCTTTTAGATGCTCCCATTTTTTCAGATGGGGAGATGATAGGAATTCTCTGTATAGAAAAAGAAGGAGTCGCAAAGCATTGGGATAATTTGGATCAAAACTTTGCAGCTTCCTGCGCTGATTTTATTGCACGCCTTATTGAAAGTGAAAAACGCCATACCTATGAAAAAGAGTTACGCCACCGGATTAATTATTTAGAGAATGATTTAAAAAAGAAACTGGATGATTTGAATGAAGCTAAACTCAGCCTTGATTTGGCACTGGAAGGTGCTCAAGTCGGAAAATGGGAATGGGACATTAAAGAGGATAAACTTTCTTTAAGTAAAACCTGGTATACCAAACTTGGTTATTTCTATAATGAGCTACCGGCCGATTTTGATACCTTTTCTAAAGTCATTCATCCTGAAGATACCGATAGAGTTTTTAAAGAACTTGATCATCATATCAAAGGAGAAACGATATTTTATGAATGTCGCTATCGGATGATTACTAAAGAAGGTGAAGTTCAGTGGTGTCTAGATCGAGGATGTATCGTTCAAAGAAGTTCTGACGGCAGCCCAATAAGGGTGATTGGCGTGAACGTGAACGTAACTCCACTCTTGAAGTGGGAACAAAGTCTTATTATTTCCGAACAACAGCTAAAATCAATGATCCAATCATTGCCCGCTCCTGTGGCCATGTTTGACAAAGATCTTAATTATCTCGCATTCAGTTCCCGTTGGATTGAAGAATGGAGACGTTACGGAGTGGCCAAAGAAGGTCTAAACGCCCGTGAATCATTTCGTCCTGAATGGATCAGAACAATGCGTAAATCATTGGATGGTGCTACCTACACTAGAGATGAAGACTTGATCGAGTTTGATGTGGATCAAGAGTTATGGCTTCGTTGGACTATTCAGCCATGGAAAAATATGAACCAGGAAATTGGCGGTGTCATTGTGATGGCCGAAAACATCACTGGCCGTAAAGAAACTGAGATGAAGTTAACTCAAGCCTCCAAGCTTTCCGCTTTAGGCGAAATGGCCGGGGGGATTGCTCATGAGATTAATAATCCTCTAAGTATTATCAAAGGCTATATTGATCTTTTAAAACGTCATTCACTAAGAAATTCTTTGAGCCCTGATCTTCTCAATCAATACATTGATAAGATGGATGGAACAGTTGGAAGGATTTCACGTATTGTGAATGGTATGAGACGGTTCTCACGTGAATCTTCCATGGACGAAAAAGTGAAGTACTCTCTGAATAAAATAATTGAAGAAACGCTCGATATTTGTCAGGAGAGAATCAACAATAATGGTACCTCCCTCTCAGTAGACTATCTTAAAGATGATCCGAGCATATTCTGCCGTCCGGTTGAGATTTCTCAGGTGATTCTTAACCTTATCAATAACTCTTACCAGGCGACTTCAAATTATCCTCATCCATGGATTAAAATTTTAATGAAGGATTTAGGGAACAAGCTTGAAGTGAAAATAACGGATTGTGGTGAGAAAATTCCACCAACGATTCGCCAAAAACTATTTCAACCTTTCTTCACAACTAAAGACATAGGTGTTGGAACAGGGCTGGGTTTAAGTATTTCCAGAGGGATTATTGAAGAACATAAAGGGACGCTTATTTATCAGGATGAAGCTCCAAATACGACTTTTGTTATAACTCTACCAAAGTACGACAAGGCAGATAGTTAAACTTAGCACTGAAGTCCCAGCTCTCAAGATCAGTTTCTCTTTCTGCATATTCCTGATCATGATTTAAAAATTGGAAGAAATCAAATCCGCTTAACTCTTCTACCTGGTCAATAGAAGTCGCATAAGAGATTAGATCACGGTAGGGCACGTTCGTATGCATGAGAAAGGCCATTCCCTTATATTCATTACCTTCTTTTCGCAAAACGACTTTGTAATACTCCTCTGGAATTGAGATCTTATTACGTTTTCCCATCGTTGGTAGATTAGGGATAAGGATAGGGCCCGTTACAATCCAGATCTTATTATATTTCAAGGCCCAGGCACGGATGAGAATTTCAAGCTGACCCCAACGGCCTTGATTAAAAGGTCCCGGCTGCGGAGTCATGTTACTAAAGTAGAAAGTTTCCGACATGGCCAGAGCGTTGAACTTCATATCTCCCGCCGGTACCAGATGGCCTCGATCAAAGCCGCTTCCTTTGTAGTCTACGGCTTCGGAGGAACCTGTACTTACTAGAGGATCTATTCTGAAGTTATTTTTTCTTTTTACACAGTTTTGGATTCGGTCGTGATCAAGTTCATAAGAAACCCAATTCGCGACCTCATGATCTTCATTGTAGTTTAAAGTGTAATACTTGTGCTGAATGATTTCTTCGGAAGAAAAAACAGAGAATGAGTAGAAAACGAATAGGATTAAGAGATTTACCTTCATCCCTTAAGGATAAGGGATGAAGGTATAATCTCATAGGAAAGTTTTTTATAAACTTATTTTCTCAGTCTATTTTCTTTTAATGTAGCCTGTAGGGGCAAAATCCGCGTTCTTCAATTCATCAAACTTCTGAACGTATTCTTTTAAAACATTGGCATCGGTGAATCCATATTTCACAAATTTAACGGCCGGATACTTATCTCCGCCATTAGCAATAAACTCAGGAAGTGCCATGCTATATTTTTGCGTGGCAATAACATTCTTCCCATTTACTTTTAAAGAAGTGAGTTTTTTAGTTTTTGAATCTAAAACTGCTTCGATACCATCAAACTGCGGAAAACTTCCTGAGCCCGGATTAAGAGTGTTCAAACAGTACTCAATGTATTTTTTTAATTCAGCACCTGAAAATTCGGTGGTGACGACTTCTCCTGCGAAAGGAAGAACCATCATTACTGTTTCCATCGTGACTTTACCTGGATAGATGGAATCTCTGATTCCACCGGAATTGGTTAAGCCTATATCTGTTTTAAATTTGTCTTTGTAAGAGCGGGCAATAAGGTTACCCAGATTTGTTTCCTGGAATCTCACCACATCACGTTTCCCAATGAACTCTTCTTTGGTGGAAGTAAGTTCAACTTGAAGTGTCTTATCACCCCGTTCTTTGTATGGGAGGAGAAGAGCATGGATTTTCTTGTCGTCTTCCAGTTTAACAATTGAATCTTTTAAGTTAACAGGAATGAGCTGATAGTCTACAAGAGTGGTCTTGCCATCTTTGAATTCTAAATCGATTTTACCAACATATTTTCCCCATTCGAAGGCCTGAACAATGATTGTTCCATTTTGAATGTCGGGTTTAAAGAGTGGCTTTTGAGTGTGACCGCCAACAATTAAATCGATGCCATTAACTTCTCTTGCAATGGTGACGTCCCCGGGGGCATCCGCTCCATGTTTTCCATCAACATAATGACCTACATGAGTAAGGGCGATTAAAATATCGGTCTTAGGTCTTAGAGTTGGAACAATCTTTTTTGCTTCTGCGACAGATGGAACAAAATAGAGACCCGCAGAATTCTCTGGCTTCGATTTCTTTGGGGTGTCTTCCGTCGTTAATCCGAAGATAGTAACTTTAAGACCATCTAGATTTTTTGTTACGTGTGAAGGAAAGACTCTTTCATCATTCCTGGAGTAATAAATATTGGCCGAAACAAATGGAAATTTTGCCCAATCTTTTTGTTGCTTGAAAATTGTGGCAAGAGGTTTATCAAACTCATGATTTCCTACTGCCATGACATCGTAACCAATTGCGGACATTCCTTTAAAATCTGGTTCAGCATCGAGCATGTCAGACTGGGGAACGCCTGTGTTGACGTCACCGGCATCAAGGAGGAGAACTTCACTGCCGTTTTTTTCAGCTTCTGCGCGAAGCTGTTTGATTAAAGTCGCGCGAGCAGCGAGACCATATTCTCCCTCACGATTGGACCAAAAACGACCGTGATGATCATTCGTGTGAAGAATAGTTAGCTTGTACGTTTTCCCTTTAGTGTAGTTTTGAGCACAAGAGCTGGCCAACACCAGGGAAAGGGCGAAAAAAATCGTCTTCATAGTTCCTCCAAATAATAGAAGGATTTTAACTAATCAACAGGTTATGGCCAGTGGGGAATAGGTTTAGATTGGACAAAGATACATAAGTTTGATACACCGAACTCATGACACTTAATAAAGCCCCTATGAATACGATTTTGACTGTAAGTTCTTCCACTTATCAGGAATCCGATGACATATCCGATATTGCTTCCCGGCTTATGCATTTAGGTTTTATCCACGGGGAAAAAATAAAGATCACGAGGAAGGCCCCTTTGTTCAAAGAACCTCTCCTTGTAGAGGTTCGTGGAAGATCTATCGCTCTTTCTTTTTCCGAGGCTGAACTTGTGAAGGTAAAGGTAATTGAATGATTCCTCGTATTGCTTTAGTGGGGATGCCCAACGTTGGTAAAACGGCGCTTTTTAATAAAATGACAGGAAGTTTCCAACGAGTCGCGAACTTTCCGGGTGTGACAGTAGAGAAGAAGACGGGATGGGTTACTGAAAAAGGACATAAAGTTCTTGAAGTGATCGATTTGCCGGGCATTTATTCTTTAGATGCAACAACCTTAGATGAGAAGGTCACAAAAGACTTCCTCCTTAAAAAAGAAAAAGAAGCTTCGGCAAATATTTTTGTTCTCGTGCTGGATGCAACCAACTTAGATAAGTCCCTTTATCTGGCCCTACAGTTAAAACAATTGGGATATCCCTTATTAATTGCTCTGAATCTTTCCGATGAAGCGAAGAAAAGAAACTTCTCTCTTGATCTTGAGAAGTTTTCACAGAAACTTGGCGCGACTATTATTCCCACCAGTGCTTCTACAGGTGAAGGCGTAAAGAATCTTCTTGCCGCCGTTCAAACTGAATTAGGTAAAAATAAAGATATCACTTTAGAAGTTCCTGCTAATGCCCAGAAAGTTTTTCGTTCACCTGCCTATGTGAACAGCATCTTTAAAGAGATTGATGACATTTTACAGGAAGTTACAATCACAAAAATTAAGCCTGATTCTTTCACCGAAAGAATTGATAGAATCGTTCTCCATCCATTTTGGGGAATTTTCACTCTATTTGCGGTTCTGATTATGATTTTCCAGGCCCTGTTTAGTTGGGCCACACCTTTTATGGATTTAATTGAAGAAGGATTCGCTTTATTAGGGGAGACTCTTTCTGGATTAATTGCTCATGATCTTCTTAGAAGTTTAATCGTAGATGGTATCATCGGTGGAGTTGGCGGTGTTCTTGTCTTTTTACCGCAAATTGTTCTTCTTTTCTTTTTCATCCAGTTACTGGAAGACTTAGGTTACTTAGGGCGAGCGGCTTTCCTGATGGATTCCGTGATGCGGAAATTCGGCTTGCCTGGGAAATCGGTCATTCCTCTTCTTTCTTCTCACGCTTGTGCCATCCCGGGAATTCTTTCAACTCGTGTAATTGAAAACTATCGCGAAAGAATTATCACCATGTTGGTTATTCCTCTTACGACTTGTTCAGCAAGACTTCCTGTTTATGCCATTTTGATTGCGGCCTTGATTCCTAATATTGCCATTGCTGGAATCCCTTGGTTGAGACTTCCTGGGCTCGTATTATTTGGTCTTTACATGTTGGGCTTCGGTTCAGCACTGGTTGCTTCTTTGGTCTTTAAGAAGACCTTGCCTCATGAGTCACCATCCATGCTTTTAATGGAGCTTCCTCCTTACCGTGTTCCAAAAATTAAGAATCTGATCATGACCATGCAGAATAAGGCGAAGATCTTTCTTAAGAAGGCCGGGGGAATTATTCTTGTTGTAAGTATTATGATTTGGGTCTTGATGACCTTCCCTCAACAAAATGGTCAAACTGTCATTGAACAGTCTTATGCTGCTGATATTGGCCGGGTGTTTGAGCCCGTGTTTAGACCCTTAGGATTTGACTGGCGAATCACAACGGCCCTTATTCCAAGTATTGGGGCGAGAGAAGTGGTAGTCAGTGCTTTATCGATGGTTCTTTCCATGGAAGGAACTGATGAAGAAATGGCCAAGGCTTTGGTCCAAAACTTCGGTCTTGGAACTCTGGTCGCCTTACTCGTCTGGTTTGTCTTTGCGCCTCAATGTATTTCTACTTTTGCAGTCATGAGACGAGAAACAAATTCCTGGAAGTGGCCCATGGTCATGGTCGGCTATACCTTAGCGCTGGCCTATTTCTTTGCTTTCTGTGCGAGATTTTTCTTTAACCTTTGGTATTAACCTGTTCCCAATTCTTTAACTGCCAGACAGTCGTAACTTCTGCGACTTCCTGGCCATTTATGTCCCGGATTTGGGTTACAAGTTTTTGTGAATATTTTCCTTCCGTTTCCAAACCCTTCTGGATCTTCTCTTTTTCAATTTGATGAGGAGAGCAGCTTCCTTCTAGATCCGTCCGTCCCTGATAAGAATAGGTCACATGCATCTCAGACATGATGAGGCGATACTTACTGATGCCGAATGACTGGAGTAACGATAGACCGGCACAGAATTCTCCTACTGTCGCCATAGCGCAGGCATGAACACCGCCCAGGTGATTGTGATTGAGTTTTCTATTAGGAAGAGCGATCACAACTGCATCTTGATTCAGGGTTTTGATTTTAAATCCATGAGGGGCATTGAAAGGAATACCAATGGTCAGAACTTTGTTCAAGGCCATGAGGTTTATTCGGGTTGGATTTTCCAGAAGCTTATCTATTAATCTAAAAGCCGTTTTCATTTCAACCTATGACCTTGTTTAAATTCTTCTTAGCTATCTCGAATTCATTTTGAAATCTGCTAACAATGTCATGGATGGATTCTTCTTTCTCGGTGAACTCAATTGAAGAACCCGCACACCAGACTGATTTATAAGTGGCCGCGAAGGCGGCTTTCTCCAGCATCTTCATTCCTTTATAGTAAGTCACCATCTTCGCGTATTTTTTTAACTGCTTATTCTTATTTAAAAGGGACTCCAGAAGATTTTGTTCGGTACCTATCTTTTTAAGATAGGGAGTATTGATTACTGTACAGCGGCTACCTGACAGTTTTGTCGTCACGGCGATATCACCCGCATTATAATCAATGCAGGCCTTTTTATAATCATGAGCGACTGAAGATTCTGTGCAGGAAATAAAAGGTGACCCGATCGAAAGACCATCGGCCCCTAAGGCCAACATAGAAAGAATTCCAGAACCAGTACCAACTCCTCCCGCCGAGATAACTGGAATCTGACATTTTTGTTTGAGTGCCGGAATGAGCACACTGGCAGGAATGTTACCCAGGTGACCACCGGCCCCGTTATTCACAGCAATCACACCATCGGCCCCAAGATCTTCAACTTTTTTAGCGTAATTCTCTTCAATCACATCACAAAGAACTTTAATTCCCTGTTTCTTGGATTCACGTATGACTTCTTCCGGGCTTCCAAGAGAGGTAATAAAAAAATTCACTCCCAAGTCGAGGCACTTGAAGAGTTGCTTTTTGGCCAGGACGTTTGATTTATTAACAATCAAGTTGATGCCAAATGGCTTATCTGTTTGAGATTTAATTTCTTTAATTCCGGCTTCAAGCTCTTCAATGGTTCTGAAGTTAAGTGCAGGAATACAACCAGCAATACCATTTTCAGCTGCCGCTACGATCATCTTAGTATTAGTTACCAGGAACATAGGGGCCATTATGATGGGAAGCTCGATACCTAGCATTTCAGTGAGGGCCGTTTTCATAGAATACTTGTCCTTTTGCGCAAAGTGTCTCTGTAAGGCAAAGTCACGGAACTTTTACTTTCCAAAGGTCTTTAAACTATGGGTTAATTATAACAGTCATTTTTATTACAAGGACGGAAAAATGAAAAAGACATTAGGAATTATCGCACTGGCCTTTTCTGCGACCACGATGGCCGCGCCCTCTCAGTGGCTTACTGTAGATAATGAAATTCTCGCCAAAATACGACCTCAGTTGAACAAAGCTGTTCAGGTGAAATTTTCTGCTCAAGGTGCTTCAGTTGTTAACTTAACAGCAAATGAAGTGGAGCAACTCTCTAGCGTCATTCACGATGAGCTTCATCGCTGTGGCGGTTTTATTCAACATGAGTCTGAAGAAGAAGCTATTAACGCGCTTACCTTCCAGGGCGAAATGTATTTTGCGAAGCGGGCGATCTTTACAGACTATGAGATCGATCAGGCAACCAGAGTTAGACCGATGGTCTCTCAGGTCGAGGAAAAATCTATTCGCGATATGATCATTAAGCTTTCAGACTTCAAAACCCGTTATTATAAGTCAGAGACTGGAGTGGAATCGTCGGAATACATCCGCGATAGCTGGGCCGCACTTGCTAAAAGTCGTAATGATGTAAAAGTTGAGCTTTATAATCACAAAAGCTGGCCTCAGCCTTCAGTTATTATGACTGTTCTGGGTTCTGAGCGTCCGGATGAAATTGTGGTTGTTGGTGGTCATGCTGATTCCATCGCGGGATTTTTCGGTGGTAACGGAAAAGCTCCAGGTGCTGATGATAATGCCTCGGGAATTGCAACAATTACTGAAGTTATTAAAATTTTAATGAATAATAATTATAAGCCAAAGAGAACTGTTCAGTTTATGGCCTATGCCGCTGAAGAAGTTGGTCTTCTAGGCTCAAAAGCTATCTCAACTGAGTACAAACAGAACAATAAACAAGTTGTGGGTGTCATGCAGCTGGATATGACTTTATTCAAAGGCACTGTGGATAAAGACATCGTTTTAATGGCCGACTTTACAAACAATGCTCAAAATGAATTCATCGGCCGTCTGGTTGATGAGTATGTTCAAGTTCCTTGGGGATATTCTCGTTGTGGATACGGTTGTTCAGACCATGCTGCCTGGACTGCCAATGGCTATCCGGCGTCTATGCCTCACGAAGCAGCTATGAAAGATGGTAATAAAAATATTCATACTGTTCGCGATACATTAGAATCGGCTGGAGGAGACGCTAAGCATGCCGCTAAGTTTGCAAAACTGGCCACAGCTTACGTCGTAGAATTAGCTAAATAACAGGAAACAGTCTTAATTGAGTAATGAAATACAGTCCTTATATGAGGACATCCGTCAGAATCTAGAAACTTCACGTAAAGCAATGATATCAACGAGTATCCTGGAAGATGATGAATCTTCCGGGATGCGTCCTTTAGAAGACTCCTTAGTCATTTTGGAAACGCTTGAATCCATCGCTGCCACCGCCCATAACTTACTTGAACAGAATCCTTCTCTGGAATCTTTATTCGAAAAGAATTTTGGAAGAGTGAGAGAAGTCTTTGATCGGGAAGCCATTGTTGAAACCTGTCTGGTGGAAGAGTTTCTTTTCCCCGTGACCAGCAGTTATCCGGTGATGGTAGAGGGAACTTTTAGTAAAGAGCTGACTCTTTCTTATAAAGATACTTTCAGTGCCTGGGTCAGTGAGAAAATTTCTAATCACGAATCCACTCAGGAAACGATTAAGAATAATTTTGATATTAAGATCAATGACAAGGATCTTTCCTGTCATTGTGTTCAATGTATGGGCGACTACCGCACCCAAGTGAGAGAAGTCGTTTTTGAGATGCAAACCGCTCTCATCGATAAAGCTGAAGATAAGCTTCATGAATGGGTTTTAGTCAGAAAAATTTCTGATATCTCCAATGCTGTTTTTGATCTTAAAAAAAATCTGGATAAAAACTTTCATCAAATGCGGAACAAGCTTAAACGTTCTTCAGTTAATAAACTGGAAAACGAAGTTAAGCACTATTATCGTTCTAAATTTGGATCGAATACCGTTCTCGGAAAAGTTTATAAAGAAAAACTTATGGTGTTTTTCAATACTCTTCTGGTGGAACAAGGCTTTAAGCCTGAACTCGTTTCCAATGAAGAATATGAGCGATTCTTTCTTCAGTTAGAAACAAATATATGGAAGGGAGAAGTTTTTCTCCGTAAGGAATTTGAACGCTTCACTCAAGCCATTCTGGCGCTTAAAAGAAAAGACGTATCCTCTACCATCTTAAGAGATTACCTGGGACAATTCTGGCTTCACGCTGATGCCAGAAGAATTAACCGAAAAATTATTTACCATATGGGCCCTACCAACTCAGGTAAGACTTATCATGCGATAGAAGCCTTGTGTGCGGCCAAGAAAGGTTGCTACCTTGCTCCTTTAAGACTCCTGGCTTCTGAACTCTACGATACCATGAACAGTAAAGGAGTTAAGACGACTTTACTGACAGGGGAAGAGGTCGTGGAAATTCCAGATGCAACTCATTTTTCTTCCACCATTGAAATGGCCAAGCTTCAGCAGCGTTTTGATTGTTGTGTTATTGATGAAATTCAAATGCTCACCGATCCTCAACGTGGATGGGCCTGGACTCGGGCCTTGGTTAATATTCAAGCGGATGAAATCCATCTTTGCGGTGACCATTCAGTTTTAGAACTAGTGAAAAAGATTCTCGCTCTTTGCGGCGATACTCTCGAGATTAAAGAATATACCAGAATGACTGAACTCAATGTTCTGAATCATCAAATTCCTTTAACTCAGATGCAAAAAAACGATGCTTTAATTGTTTTCTCTCGTCGAAATGCTTTACGTTACAAAGCAGATCTTGAAGAGCTGGATTTTAAAGTTTCGATTGTTTATGGACGTCTTTCTCCGGAAGTTCGCCGTGAACAAGCAAGAAAATTTGATGAAGGTGAAACTGATATCATGGTTTCTACCGATGCCATCGCCATGGGAATGAATCTCCCTGTGAAGAGGATCGTATTCTCTGCGCTCTCAAAATTTATTAATGATAGAGAAAACCCTCTGACCTTTTCTGAAATAAAGCAGATCGCCGGACGTGCCGGACGGTATAAGCGTTTTCCGGTAGGGGAAGTGACTACCTTAAACCGTGTGGAAGATGGTCTCAGGACTTTAAAAGATGCTTTGGCCCATCATTTAGGCCAGAGTGATAAGGCAATGGTTGGACCGGATCTGGATATTTTCAGTTCCGTTAACAATGCTCTTCTTGCTAATTCATTACCAACGCTTAAGCTTTCAGAATTTTTGCGCCTCTTCAATACTATGACCTTTCAGAAACCATTTTATTGTGTGGATATGAAAGAGATGATTGAACTGGCCGAAATGGTAGAAGTAGCTGATGAGGACAGAACCTTATCCAATGCAGAAATTTTCGGTTTTGCCTGTGCTCCGGTAAACCTCGGTTTAATTGAACACGTTCAGTACTACCTTTGGATTCTTAATCACTATGTGGATAACCAAAGTATTTACAATGAACCGATTGATGATTCTTCGGATAATATCGATTATCTGGAAACATCTATTAAGTGTGTGGAACTGTTTCAATGGTTATCACGTCACTTTAACCAGAAAAATTTTGATTTTGATGAGCAGGACCTTCTGGCCAATAAAACCAAGGCGATTGAACGCTTGAATGAGCTTCTGTCCGATAAAATCGGCAAAACATGTTCAAGTTGCGGTTGTAAAATGCCGGCCAATGCTCGTTTTAATATCTGTGATGAATGTTTTTCTAAACGCCGTTTTAGCCGTAGACCTCAACGGGCCGATGATCGTGGTGGACGCGGGCGCGATGATGACCGCAAGGGCGGCCGTGGGAAAAGCGACAATCGGGATAAGTCTTTTAAACCAAAAGGTGATGGATCTCAATCTTCTCAGTCTGGAAAAGCTGGCGGACATGGTGTAAAAAGACCAAGACCTGCCGGTTCAAAACCGAGCGGAGGAGGAAAGAGTGGAGACGCCGCCAAAGCATTCAGAAAATTTAGATAAAATTTCTTATTTTGAATTTTGCCAAAGTATCCTATTAGGTGAAAATCTGAATGATAAATTCCTATCAACTCCCATTGATTGGACGGCTTTTAAGGAGTTTGAGCTTCCCAAATCTCCCGGCCGCCGTGGTGCTCTAAGCTTCTCTGAAAAACGAATAAAATTTCCTAAAGCCCAGAATCTAAATGAAAATGATAAGAAGGCCATGGCCCTTCATAGTTTTGCCAATCACGAGCTTCTTGCTATCGAAATGATGGCTTCAGCGCTGCTCGTATATCCTCACCATAGCGAAGAAGATATTCGATTCAAAAAGGGCATTTTGACGGCCTTAAAGGATGAACAAAAGCATCTGGGTCTTTATATCGATCGCATCAATCAATTGGGTTATGCTTTCGGAGATTTTCCTTTAAATGACTTCTTTTGGCGCCAGATGGAAAAGCTTAAAACCCCTGCCCAATATATGGCCATGATGTCTCTTACTTTTGAAGCGGCCAATTTGGACTTTGCTCAGCACTACGGCGCAATCTTTAGGGAATTCGGAGATCTCGTCACCGCTGAAATCATGGACACCGTTTTAGAAGATGAAATTGGCCATGTTGCTCTTGGAGCGCACTGGATGAAGAAATGGCGGAATGATAAATCACTCTGGGAATACTATCGTGAGTCGTTGCCCTGGCCTTTAACTCCTGCAAGAAGCAGGGGGCTTGGCTTCGATCCGGCCCTCCATGAAAGGGCCATGAGTGACTCCGATTTTATTGAAAGCCTAAAAAACTATGATGATGATTTCAGAATCACCAAACGGCGCCATGAAAGCCTATAAAGTTAACGCTGATTACGAGGCTGTCTTATTTGGTAAAAAAGATTCCCTTCCTGTCATTAATCAGGCACTCGAGTTTTTAGTTCTCTTTTTGAGTCCCAGACCTCTTCTTTCCAATAAAAAATATTCTTCAGAATACTTGAAACATGTCGAAGCATTTACCGAAAGATATCCTGAGATAAAGAGTGAAGGTGAATTTGAGAACTGGTGGGGAGAACTAAAAAATATTCCATTGGAGCAAAAGCTTAATTCCAAGGCCATGAGTACCGAACTGAATCTTAGAATGGGATGGGAAAAAGATCTTCATTTTTTGGAAAGGGCTGAGGACCTGGACGTTTTGAATCCGGACATAAAATATTTGGGAAAAAATCCTCATGGTATGTCTGGACAAAATTTTCTCTTCGTCTCAAAACAAGAACCTCCCCAGAGCTATCCTATGGTGGCTGAGCCACTCCTGAATAGGATTTTCGATTTTTCCCATTACATTTTTCCCAATGGCACTCGGATTTCTTATCAAAATATTGTTGATAAGAAATACCAATATAAGGGAACTGTTTTTCGGGATTACACCAATCCAAGTGTCCAAAATTTATTATTTTATTCTGATATCTCTCAAGATAAATGGAATCGTTTCAATCAGGCCCTTGATGAAATAGTTAAGAGCTATGCGGCTCCCGCTCTCTCCTCCGGCTTTTCTGTAGATTCCTTCATTCACCAGATTGAAAATGATCTCCATATTCGTTACTTAAGTGAAGTAAATTATCGCAGAACCATGGGGGAAGTGGCCTTTGAACTCTCGCTTAAGTTTGGTGGACTCCGTAAATGGTCAATGTTCCTCTTAACCAGGAAATCCAAGCTTCCGTTTAAAGAGCTGAAAGAAAAACTGCTTCCTATTACTTGGGAAGAAGATACTTCTCGGGGAGTGATTCTTTTATCGCCCGAGGATGTTCGCTTTGAAATGTTTTTTCTATCTGCGCTCAACGAAGAAGAAGGATTATTGTTACTAGAGGAGCTTCAAATATTATTGCCTGACTCCCAGTTTCCGGTAGGCATCTAAAATAATTTTTCCAGCTTCTTCGGCCGTTTCTCCATATGAAATAATTCCATCTTCATGGCCCTTCATGACAAAAATTCCGGAGGTTTTACCTTTTAAGAGCTCTTTCGCAGCTTGGGCCATTTCCTGGGTGCCATAGGCCACATTACCATCAATAAAGTCATAGTTTTCTAATTGGAGTAACTTCCAGAGTTTAGGATGATGAACGTGAAAAACATATTGAATGGAAGGATTGTCTTGATAAATCCCATAATGGGTTAAAGACTCGCTCGAAGGCGGTATCAAGCCTTCGGCCACGACAGAACCTTTTCTAAGGTCGCAGTCCATAACTTTGGTGTAGTGATGGGCCAGAAGATGGGCAAGGTGCCCAGTTTGGCTGCCAGTAATGAGGAAAGTTCGTTTAGTAAGCCGGCAAGAAAGATTTCCAAACCCGATTCGATCGATCGGATATTCTCCAATTAAACTGAGCTTAAAAAAGAGGGCACGCCACTTCTCCAGAGCTATGACCTGGGCCATTTCCGGCGCCGGAGCCCTTTTAAGGGTCAGTTTGAACTTTATTATACCTTCATCACGATTGCTATTCACAGATAAGTCCTTGATTACTCCACAAGCTCACTTATAATGAGAATACTGGACATGATGGCCCATGGACAAGGCTCAATTCACCGGGAGTGGTTATCCTCGATAAAATTCTTAACGACTTGAAAGCAAAGCTTCCTTTTTTGAATAAAGGAAAGAGCGAAGCCGAAGAGTTAGACGAATATGAAGAAGACGAAGACGCATCACAAGATGATGCGACGGATGCTACTGACCTTGCTGAACTTCAAAATCAAATTGACGAAGAAGATTTAGAAGAAATTGAAGATGAAGACGATGAAGACGAAGCTCCTGTCTCAATCATTGATAAAATTAAACACAAATTAAAATCTTTCCAAAAAAAATCATCTCCAAAAGATGAAGGAGATGGTGAAGAAGATGTTGATGAAGCTGCAGCTCTTAAAAAGAAGAGAAGCAAAATCATCCAGATTGTTATTGGCGTGGCCGTTGTTCTATTCCTCTTATCAGATTTCAATGAAGAGGGAACAGCTCCTGAAGGAAGTCCTGATGAGTACTCTGATGAAGTTCCTGAAAAAACATCTCCAACTACTGAGCCCACTACAGAAGCTCCAATAGCGGAAACTCCTGTAGAGACTCCTTCTGTGGAAACTCCGCCAACTATTACTGAAGAACCACTTGAAACTCCGCCAGACAGCGAAACAGTGACAACGTCACCGGAAGAAACTCCTGCTGTAATACCAAGCGAAGAGCCGACAGGAACTCTTGATAGTGAGGTCATCACTTTAGGTGATGATCAGCCTGATTCTGAACCAACAATGCCTTCTGAGACTCCCGATGATGCTTCATCTATTCCTCTGGATTTTGGTGGAGAAGATATGGTCGGTGAAGATATGACTGGTGAGGATATGGGGGCCGGTGCAGATGAAAATCTTACTGATCAGATCCTTCAGGATCTTGAAAAGCAGGCCAAGGACAAACCAACTGCTGAACCTCAAAAAGAATATGTGGCCCCTCCTGATTATGAATACCGTGGTAGAGGCTTAGTCTATAATTGTGTTGGAAAACACTGGGCCTGTATTGATGGTCCAAGCTATAAAACTTGTGAAGATAATGCTTCTTCTGTCCAATACCTTAAAAAGAAAGTGGAGTGCCATCCCTTCAATGTTTATGAAACGACGAGAGGATGTGAGAGCATGCAAAACCGCATGGTTTCTTCCAGTGCCAAAACATCTTTCTGTAGCGAATAATTTTTAAGCGGCGTTCTTGTTGAATCTTCTGTCCATAAGTGGGATGAAAAATTCGTCTTCGCCTTTAAGAGCTTCTTTTTTCATTCCCTGAATGAACATTTTCACAAGATGTGGATCAAATTGAGAACCTGAGAACTGAAGAAGTTCATCAAAAGCGACATCGTAAGGAAGGCCTTTTCGGTAAGGTCTGGTGGAGGTCATGGCATCAAAGGTATCTGCAATGAGAATAATTCTTGCAGCGACCGGGATTTCTTCCCCTTTAAGTCCGAGCGGATAACCTTTACCATCAAAGCGTTCATGATGAAGTCTTGCATTGGTGGCAATCTTTTCGAAATTTGGAAAGTCTTTTAAAATCTCGTATGATTTTTCCGGATGCTGTTTCATTACCTGAAACTCTTCTTCTGATAAACGAGACGGTTTATTTAATACAGCATCTGGTGTTCCAATTTTTCCGATATCATGAAAAATGGCAGAGAGTTCAAGGTCACTCATCTCTTCATCTGTCAGATTGGCTTCAGCTCCTGTAACTAAAGAGAAATAAGCAACACGCATACTGTGACCAAAGGTATAATTATCCTTAACGTCCAGGGCCTTTAAAATAGTACGGGCAGCCTGTTCACTTATTCTTTTATTTTCTGCTTTGAGTGTTTCTACTTGGGAGGCCATACCCAATAGGGATAGGGCCGTGTTTACTGATGGGAGCTCAAAGACATTGTTTTTTTTCATAGTTCTTCCAACTAAAAATGAAGTGAAAATCGTTTCACTTGATAGATTCTCTTCGGTTGTTTTGCAGAAAAATAAACGGTAAAATGTGTGATATCGTTAATCCGCGGGTAAACTACTGAATAAACAAGGTTTTGTTCCCCAAAAGGCACTATATGATCATTCTGGATGAGCGGAATTTCTTGCAAAAAGAGCTGGAAGAGAAGGGCTTTAAAGTCTTTGATTTTTATGAAGATCTAACAGTTCTTTCGATGAAGGAGTTTGCTGAACTCGACCTGAAAAGACGTGGAGAGTTTCTTTTAATAGATACTCAAACCGTTTTGAATAACCCTAACCTTCAGGAAAATTTCAAATCTGTGATGAATACTTTCCTTGGAGCTGTATTCTTCCACGAACATAGTAATGAGAAGGCACAAAACTGGGTGCGTGATGAGGGATCTTTTTTAAACAAAATTATCGGAGAATATTCTCTTCCTATGGCCCCCCTGAATTGGACTATTCTTTCCAACCAATTACAGTTTTTATGGAATCTTCTGGAGGACCAGAGAAAACTCCAGCACCACATGGCCCAATTTAGCCTTGAGCTCGATCAGGTTTTACAGGAAGCCGAAGTGGAGATGGTGAGGGCCAAGAAAATTCATAATACGATCGTGCCTCGAAGAAATGAAGAAATTAAAGGTATTGTTTTCACTAACAAATATGGTGCAGGAGAAGGAGGCGGTGGAGAATTCTATGATCTGGTTTCCACTCCTTCAAAGGTCTACCAGATTCTTTTCTCAAGTCAGTCTTACCTGTTATCAAGTTCTGTAATGGGGATTTTAGCTGATTATAGAGAGAAAGGTTTTAACACTGAAGGCTTTCTGAAAGATATTAAAGATGAAATTGAGTCACTTAATGTCACGAAAAAGAAACCTTTCTTTGATCTTATGCTGCTTGAGCTTGATTTAAGCACCTTGATCCTTACTCAATTAACTGACTCTAAAGCCGAGTTATGCAGTCAGACGAAGGGGCAAATAATTTTACAAAAAGGTTCCTCGGTACAACTAGCAAAGAATGAGAAAGTCGTTGTATTCTCTACAGGATTCCTCTTTAATTGGAATGAAGGACATCCAGATAAAAATTTATCAGAGTTTCTAAAACTTCAGGGAGGAAACTCCACAGGAGAATTGATGTCAGAACTCTTCTTTCAGTTGAAAGAGGGAAGAGAAAGTCAGTTCTTAAAAAAAGACGCGATTGTCGTCATGATGGAGGTTAATAGACATGGCATTCATAAAATTTAGTCTTCTGCTCTTAGTGACTATATCTTTTGCCGAAGCTCAATCACGCTTCAGCCCTAAAAGCTGTTTGGACGCTAGTTATAAAATGAAAATGCACCAGAAGGGGCCACTCTTTGGGCTTTTGAAACAGGAATTTATCATCAAGAAGGATTCCTGCATTGTTCATGTCACTCATAAAAAATACTTACCAAAAGAATGGTTCATTGATGTTTGTCGTGAACCTGTTCACATCAAAGTCACTTCTGCCACAGGAGTTGATGTCGCTAAAAAAGAGAATGAATGTATTAATCAGGATCAGACAAAAAATACCTCTGACTTCTGCTCTCAGTATTTTTCACTCATGGATGTGATTCAGGATGATGGACTTATTTTCGCTGAAGGCGATCGTGATAACTTAAGCTCTGACCACGGTCAGACTTATTGTGCTTACTTGCTTCTCCGTAAGTATTTAAATGATTCAGTCGTTTTTAGCCGTTACACAGAAGTTCCGGATATCTTTATTGAGAAAGCTAAAAAAGAACCGAAGAAAATTAACCTTCCATCAGACAGTGTAGAATTGAATAAAGAAAACCAGGAAGTTAAAGTTCCCATAGAAACTGAAGTTGCTCCAACGACATTGTAATCATAAAAAAAGGCCCTTACGGGCCTTTTTTTTAAACTTTGCTAAATGCTGTTTCTAAATCCTGGATCAGGTCATCCGCATCTTCAATCCCCACCGAAAGTCTAATCAGGTTATCAAAGATACCTAACTCTTCTCTCACTTTTTGAGGAATCGAAGCATGTGTCATGATGGCAGGGTGATCAACTAAGCTCTCTACTCCGCCAAGGCTTTCAGCAAGAGCAAAGAGATGAACGTTCTCAAGGAAGGTTCTCGATTCTTTAATACCGCCTTTAAGGAAGAATGTGATCATTCCGCCTGGACCCTTCATCTGTTTCAGACCTAATTCATACTGTGGATGTGATTTAAGGCCCGGGTAAATGACTCTTTCAACTTTAGGATGAGCTTCAAGATACGTGGCAACCTTCATCGCATTGGCCGCGTGAGTTTTCATACGAAGAGCAAGAGTTTTAATCCCTCTGATCACTAACCATGAATCAAACGGTGATTGGCATGGGCCAATCGCATTCTGATAGAAAAAGAGCTTATCTTTAATTTCCTGAGAGTTCATCATCACGGCTCCTCCAACAACATCTGAGTGGCCGTTAATGAATTTAGTCATTGAATGGATGACGATGTCTGCACCGTGATCAAGCGGGTTCTGAAAGAAAGGACTCATGAAAGTATTATCAACGACAGTTAAGGCATTTACTTTTTTCGCCATTGCCGTAATTGAGTCAATATCAGAAATTTTCAGAAGAGGGTTGGTTGGAGTTTCAAGCCAAACAAGGGCCGGCTTGAATTCATTGATAGCAGCTTCTAGTTTTTTAAGATTAGTTGTATCAACAAATTTATACTCGTGAATATCCGGAAACACTTTAGAGAATAATCGGTATGTTCCACCATAGACATCATCGCCACAGATGATTTTTGAGCCCTTAGGTAGCATATGCATAATAAGAGAAGAAGCTGCCAGACCGCTTGAAGTAACGAGACAGTGCTTGGCATTTTCTAATGAGGCTAAAAGAGTTTCCAGACGGGTGCGTGTAGGATTATGGGAGCGAGTGTACTCATATCCTTTATGTTCACCAGGTGAACTCTGAACAAAAGTAGAAGTTTGGAAAATCGGAGGCATGATTGCCCCGGTCACTGGATCTGGTTCACCACCAACATGAATAACTTTAGTTTCAAATTTCATTTCTTTCATTTTAACTCCAATAACTCTTGTGTTTCATACGCTGCGGCCAGAGTCGAAAGACGGGCAATAACGGAATATACAGCTTCTTTAATAGTGTGATCGCAATCTTGTTTAACGTCTGAAAGGCATAGTTTTTGATAAATCATACCTTGGGAATTTAAATTGGCCTGGGTTCCTTTGAGTGGATTGGTTCTAATAAATCCACCTGAGCTTTTCCCGTTGATCAAATAAATGGTAACTTCAGCAGGAGCTTCATCATATTTTACAATCGTTTCAATGCCTTCCTGGATGAGTACAGAAGTAAATTTCAGGTTGTTCTTTCCCACATCCATTTTGTTTCGAATCTTTCGGTTCATGGCAACAATCTCTTCGCCTTTTGAGACGACCGAAATGCCCATTCCGTAGGTGCCTTGAGAAGCTTTCACAAAAACAGAAGATCCTTCCGGAAGCTCGGCCAGGAGCTTATCAACTTCTGACCCAAGGCTGTCGAGCCCTTCTTTGGTATTAAAATCTACATTCTCTACTGAAGAGAAATGTGCCTGAACAAGATCAGGATTGATTTTGAAAAATTCACAAAAACGGTTTGCAGTTTCTCTATATTTTTGAAAATGATGAATTTTTTGACGACGGAACCAACCTACTTGTGGAGAGGGATGGACGGGAGTTTTAATCTCTTTCCAGTTTACGTTTAGAGGAACAGATTGGTCGTTATTTAAAACAATAATATCGAAATCAAATTTTGTTGAAGAATCAACGGATACAAACATTCCGTCCTGGACCATTGCCTTATAGATAGAAAGTTTATGACCAGAGAATGACTCGAGTTCTACGCAGTTCTTGCCCGATTCAGCAAAAAGATTTTCATCGGGAGAAAAGATAATAACTTCGGTCTCGGCCATCTCTATGCTTGATTTCAAATAATGTAAGTGGTCTAGATAGTAGCGATTTTTTGTGTGGGATTCAGGCAGAATTCCCACTCTTTTAATGTTTTCTGTGACCTGATCAAATCTTGCTCTGAAATGGTCTCCACAATGCAGGAGATCCTTACTGCAAAGATTATTGAATCCCGCTGGATACATATTGTGATCGACAGGAGCATATTTTGTTTTACTTTCCCTAACGTCTACACTTGATGTAAGTGGCTGAGGCAATTTTGATTGTTCGTTGTCGATCCATTGATTAATGTCATTCCAATGATGACAGAAGAACCATTCTAGTTCTTGTTTAGTATTAACTTCGTGAGCCATATGTGGTCCATTTTTGTGTAAGCTGTCGGATATGTTCTGCCGGTGAGAGGCTGATAATTTCTGGAAATTCCAGTACCACCGGGAAAACTTCTTGCAGTTGTTGTTTTAAATCTTGTTCTTTTTGTATCAATGAGTCCTTAACGGTACTCAATGTGTTTGCTTCTGGATTCCAATTAGCAAGATCCTGTTCAAGACATTTATTCAGCACCAGGAAATGATCCTGGTGGATGAAATGGCTGGCATGAGACCGCATTTCTACTGCTTCCTCAGCTTTGCCTTGCTCTACTGAAGTAACTAAAAACCAATTGCATTCAGCCTTGGACTTTAGCTTATCTTGCAGAGAAAGTCCCTTCAGGAAAGCATCTCTTGAACGATAAATAATTTGTATGGCCTCGATAAAATCATCAATAAATTGGGCACCGGTGACATTTTGAAGATAACCCAGGAGTTTTCTCACTCCGGATGAGACTACCCGATTAATGATATTGAAACTAAAAAGCTTTTTCCCTGCCTTAGCAGATTTTTGACCGAGGTAATTGAAAATCTCAATAAAATTCTGATCGAAAAAAGACCTGATTTTTCCAAGGCTTTCCAGAAAATCCAAAAAGTGTGCTCCCGGAGGAGTATCTAAAACCACTACATCAAATTTTCCGCTATCAAATTGCATTTGAACTTCTACCATTGAGAGAATTTCATTCATTCCTCCATATGGCTTAGAAAGTATTTGCACAATTCGGTTATCCGCGAGGTCAGGTGTTTGGTATTTTGCAGCCATCCTGCCGATGGTTTTTTCAGGCGACATCAAAAGAGCATGAAGTTCGGTATTTTCAATCGTTACAGGAACGACCTCACCGATAGCATTCTCGGAAAGACCTAATAGATCTTTAAGCCTGCGGGCGGGATCAATCGTTACAAGGAGAACCCGTTTCCCGCTTTGGGATAAACTTAAGGCCCGGGCAGTAGCAAGAGTTGTTTTTCCAACTCCGCCAGTACCACAGAAAATCTCGAATGATTTAGTGGATAGAGTCACATCTTTCCCTTTGAAAGTTCCACTATTCTATATGAGTTTTGAAAGAGACCCAACTAATTCCATCTCGATAGCGGTAGAATCGCGACTAAGTGAGTGGGGTAGAACGCATTGCATCTCTGAAGAGTTCTCTTCAATCAGAGTTTTTTCATTAATGGCCTTATCCCGCAGGCTTTCTGGCAGCTGATCAATATGGTTTTCGACCAGAGGATAGAGAAAGTTATTTATCGTAATATCCACATCAACAGGAGTTCTTTCCTGGAGTCCCTTTTTGAGTTCCATTGCTTCTTGCCAGGACATGAGACTAGGTAGACTGACTACATGGATTTTAGTGTATTCAGGGTCATTTAAGCGAGACAGCATTTTGATTGTGTCATCAAAGATGGCGCCACTCTTAAAAATTTGCTTAAAATTTGACGTGGACTCAATCATGGTCAATGCATGACCCGATGCAGGCGCATCAAGAACGACTATCAAGCGTGGATTGGCCTTTCCCATTTCCAGGATTTTTCCCAGGTAAATCAAATAACTAAATCCTGGAACCATATTTATGAGGGCACGGAAAAAGGGAGTTTTTACAATCCAGGAAGCAATCATTCTGGAATTGAGTCTGCGCTCAATATATCCCAGTGCGCACTCCTCGAGAGAGAGGCTGACTTCTCTTATTCCATTAACTGTTTTGTTTAAGTTCTGAGTTGCATTGGGGCCAATGGATTGGCCCTGAAAAGTGAGATAAATGGCTTCATGATCGTGCTCAAGGAGGTAGCGAACAAATGCCTTGCTGAGAGTAGTTTTTCCTACACCGCCCTTACCAGTGAATATATAAAGGCGGCGTAGTGATTCCATCAGAAGAGGTACATTCCTGTAATGAGAAGTTTCATATAGTAACCTTTAACATCGGACTGATCGCTTTGCTGGACTTTAAAAGGCCAGTGCATTTGCCCCATCACTCCAACAACATAATTGTCGTTCAAGCGAAGATCAACACCGCCACCAAAATTTAAACCAAAAGTTAATTTTTGATCAGACCATTTTGATTTGCCATTAACTTCTCTTTTCATTTTTGGAGCGTAAAAGCCGAGACCACCTAGAAAGTATGGAGAGAGGTTATCAAATTCTACCAAACGACCTTTAATAGATGTCGCAAGTCCCATTACTTTTGTTCTTTCATTCTTGTCTTTATGTTCTGAAATATGAGCATCGACTAAAAGGTCGAAAGAATAACTGGCCGCATAGGAGTAGAGTAGATCAACAGTGATCTTATCGTTTCCATGTTTGCCATAATTACCAAAGAGAAAGGTTTGTCCTAGACCTAAACCAATACCGTGCTGTTGTAGCCGGCGTTGAGAGGCGGAATTAACTGGAGAACTTTTACTTCTGTCTACTTCCTCAACGGGAGCAGGTGCGGGCTCTTCCTTAGATAGTTCCTTGGAAGTGTCAGGAGTTTTAATGGCGAAAGAAGTAGAAGGGGTAAAAAAACTCATGGCCACAAGGGCCATGAGTATAGTGCTGAAATTTTTGTTACTCATGAACTAAGATTAGTTCAAAGTAGTAGAATTTTCCATAGAAGAGTTTAGACCAGCAACAAAAGCTGGTTTGAAATCTTCAGCTACAACAGCAGCAGGCATATCGAAAGTAAGGTTCAAACGACCTTCTAGAGCGCCGATATAACCAGTAAGAGTGCCTTCTTCAGAGCGGATTACACGCTTAAGAAGTTCAGTGTTTCCTGGCTTAAGTGATTTACGCTCTTGATCAAAAAGAAGTTGGATCTGAGTCATATAAGTTATGTCATTTTTTGACTTGTTGTCGATAACCTGGATTTCATGACCTTCACGAACGATCTGAGCGATCTCTTCGAGAGTGACATAGCAGCTTTGGAAAGTGTCGTAGAGCTTGCGGTTCTGGTAACGCTTGATGATACGTACGTCTTTCATTTTGTTCCCCTAATTTGTGGTTATACCCTTTTAATTCGTTTAAAGGTACAGTCGTTAATAGTTCTTGTTTAGAGAAAGAGGCAGCGCACTCAAAGAAAAATGTTTTTGCGCGCTATCACCTTCGAAATCGGTTGGGTTTTACTAATACCGCACTTGGCTGTCAACCCAGATAGTCATAAATAATCCTAAAGATGAAAAAAAAATAGGTATTTTGGGTAAAAAATTCCTACTCTGATTGAGTTTAGTCCTTGTTTTTCAATAACTTATCCTTGCAAGATGGGCCACTGTCTGTTCCGCGTTAAAACTTTCATTTTCTAATTATCCCTTAAGAGAAGCCGATAAAAGAAGAGAGGGGCGAGTCATAACTTGTCTTCCCCTAAAGCATAGGACTTTTATGAAATTGCATTCCTCTTTTTTACCTCTTTTCCTTATTTGTTTACTGATGGTGAGCTGTGCTCATCATGAGAAAAAAGAAAAGACAGTCCTATCGGATCTCTCTCCTGAACAAGTTGAGGAACTCAATCGCGAAGCACTTTTGATTGCCTCCAAACGACTTGAACAAATGGTGATCGAAGCTAAGAACAATCAATCAACCGTAAATTATTTAGCAACAGACCTCTTCTTGAAGGGGAACATGTCTTTAATGGAAGGGGATTTCACAACGGCCTCTATTTTATTCAAGCACCTGGTAGTCCTCGTTCCTGATGATGAGTTCGTTCAAAAGAAATATGCCATCAGTCTTATCAGGGTCGGCGACCTGGATGAGTCGATGAAAGTGCTGGAAAAACTTTATTTCAAAGGTAAGGACGAAAGAGTGGGCCTTATCCTCGCTGGGGTCTATACCGGACTTGATAAAGAAGAGATGGCCAAGTCGGTTTACCGTCAGATTTTGGCCGCCAATCCGAAAAATGAGGATGCCTGTGTCTTTCTAAGTAAGTCGATGGCCATAAATAAAGAAACTTCCAAAGCTATTAAACAACTTGAGAAATGTGCCGGCCACGATAAGAAAAACGGAATGTATGATTACTATGCCGGGAAAATTTACCTCGATATGGGGCAAGTTTCCAAGGCCATGAAGTCTTTTGAGAAAGCGACACAACGTCAGCCTGATCTGGGTCAGGCCGTGAGTGCACGGGGAATTATCCTGGAAGAAAGAGAACAGCACGAAGCCGCAATTAAAATCTATACAAAATATTTAGAAAAACAGCCGAATGATACAGGTATTCTTTCGAGAATGGTCCAGGCCTTGTTTTTAAAAGAAAAGTATGAGGAAGTGATTCCCTATGCTGAGCGCTTAAGTGATCTCGAACCGGAAAACCTAAACTTAAAAGTAAAGCTGGGTATCCTTTATACTGATAGTAAAAAGTATCACGAAGCGATTTCGGTTTTTAGAGATCTACTGGTAGCAGCACCTCATTCTGATAAAATCCTCTATTATCTGGGAGCGATTCATCAGGATTTGAAAAAGTATTCCGAATCGATTGAGTACTTCAACCAGATTCCAACTGAAAGCGGTCTTTATACTGACAGCTCCGTTCAGATGGCCAATATGCTCTCTACTCTTGCTCAGAATGAATATCAAAATAAAAAAGAAGCAAAATGGAAAGATCGTTTCGTTCAGTTCGTCAATTCCAAGCTGGATGAATTTAAAGATATGAGAGTTGAATTCAGTGTCATCAAATCTGGGTTTTATGAAAGCATAGGACAGTCAAAAGAAGCTATGGAAGCTATGATGGTTGTTCAGGATGAGAAAAATTTCTCAACTCAACATAAATACTATCTCGCGAATCTCTATGAAAAAGAGAAGAAATATGAGGAATCAACTTCCCTCATTATGACCATTATTGAAAAAGAACCTAAAAACGCTCACGCCTGGAATTTTCTAGGATACTCACTTCTGGTGAGAGGCGAAGACCCGGATAAAGCCTTTGAATATATCCAGACAGCATTAAAAATCAGTCCGGACGATGGCTATATCCGTGATTCCTTAGGATGGTATTATTTTAAAAAAGGTCAATACGAGAAGGCCTTGACCGAACTTGAATTCGCTTTCAAAAAAGTTCCCGAGGATGTGGAGATTTTAAAGCATCTGGCAACGCTTCATAAGAAAATGAACGATCATTCTCGCGCTAAAAGCTATCTTGAATCTGCCCTTAAACTTGTGCGCTATGAAAATGATAAAAATGATATCATGCTACAAATGGAAGAATTGGACAGAGCTCGTCTTCCGGCTTCTGGCAAGCTTGATTGAACTTGCGTTTCAATAAAAACAATTTCAATATGAGGTCATGTTTATCAAATGCATGGCCTTTTTATTTTTCGTTTCTTCCTGTGCTCTCTTCAAGGGAGTGGAGAAAATTGAAGATAAAGATAAAGAACAACTCATAAACTCATTCCAATTTTCCGGTGAAGGGCGCGGTCGTCTGTCTCTGGGAAAAAATCAGTATGTGTTCAGCTTCGAAAGCCTTTTAAAAGAAAATCATGATTGGATCATTGGCGTGAACATTCCTCTTCAGGGCGAAGAGGTGATGATTCTTCCTGATCTAAAGCAAAAAGAGATGCAGGATTCGGAGATTGAGACTTTTGAAAGAAGAATCCGGCATGAATTTAAAAGAGTAAAACTGGATAAGGTTTTGAGTGCTGAGAAATTTTTAATCGAATTACGGTCTTTGGTCCGTTTTGCACAGGCCTCATCTTTAGGTCTTTCAAGAAAGTGCTTGTCGCGTCTAAATGAATTTCAGTGTGAATTAGATGGAGAAAGTTTTTTGATAAGCGTCACAGATGGAGAATTTATTATTCAGAAATGGCTCGGACAAGGCCGGAGAGTTGTCCTTGAAGGCAGAAATCTTACAGAGTCTTTCTTTTCACAGTCAAATATACGCTTGTATGCCTCAGATAAGGATTTTCACCAGAAAAATTCCTCCTTTTCATTAGAACTTTTCTGGAAGTAATATTCTCTGACAAAATCGGTCGCAAATTGCACCTCTTGTCAGGAACGCACTGTTTTTATAAAGATTAATCAATTCTAATGGCTTATAATTAATGCTTATTTTTGAGAGGAGCGTAAATGAAGGGTTTGGTTGTATTTTTGAGCATTATGCTCACTCTTGTTTTTGGATGCAGTAAGCAAAATGATTTTACTGAAAGAGAAATCAATCTTGTATCCCCTGAAAAGATATCTGGCTTTGATCCTATTAACGCTTCTGACAAATATTCTGGAAATGAAGCGGGCAAAGTTTACGAAGGCCTGTTTGAATTTCATCCTTTAAAGCGTCCATATGTACTCGTTCCGAATCTTGCGGAAAGCATGCCTGAGGTCAGTAAAGATGGTCTTACATATACTTTTAAAATTAAGAAAGGTGTTTTGTTTCACGACAGCCCGGCCTTTAAAGATGGTATCGGCCGTGAAATGAAAGCTGATGATGTGCTTTACTCTTATAAAAGACTTGCTGATCCAAAGCTAACAGCTAAAGGATGGTGGGTTCTTGATGATAAGATTGCAGGACTAAATGAGTGGAGAGAAAAATTCGCTCAAGCTGATACGACTAATTATGATGAGCCTATTGAAGGTTTGAAAAAAGTTGATGATTACACCATCCAGATCAAACTTAAAAAGCCTTATCCGCAGTTCCTCTATGCGCTCGCTATGCCTTACACATTTATTGTGGCCAAAGAGGCGGTTGATCACTTTGGAAAAGAGTTCTTGAACCACCCCGTGGGAACAGGTGCTTTTATTCTTCCACTATTCGATCAATCAAACATGATCGTTTACAATCGTAATCCGAAATTTCGTGAAAAGTTCTATCCTTCCGAAGGTGAAGAAGGGGATGAGAAGAAAGGTCTCCTTTCCGATGCCGGTAAGAAACTTCCTTTGGTCGATAAAATCAATGTCTATATAACTGTAGAATCTCAGCCAAAATGGTTGAGCTTCATGAGAGCTAAAACAGACATTATTGAAATTAAAGACGTTAACATCCAACAAACTCTGGATGAGAAAACTGAACTTCGTGCCGAACATAAAGAAAAAGGCATGCGTTTATTCATGCTTCCAATGCTGGATGTAGCCTATTTCGCTTTCAACTACGAAAATCCTATCTTTAAGAATATTAAAGTTAGACGTGCTATCAACCTTGCTTATGATCGTGATGAGGCCAACAGGCTTTTCCATGAGAATACTGCTTTTATCGCTCAAGGCCCGGTTCCACCAGGACTAGCAGGAAATAGAAAAGATTTCAAAAACCCTTACAGTAAACTCGATATTGAGCAGGCAAAAAAACTCCTTGCTGAAGCTGGTTATCCGGAAGGTAAAGGCTTACCAGACATTACTATTCAAACAAGAAACGAGACCGTTGCTCGTCAGCAGATTGAGTTCTTTGCAAAATGCATGGAAAAAATTGGAATCAAAATTAAAGTCGGTATGAACACGTGGCCGGAACTTGTGAATAAAGTAACTAAGAAACAGCACCAGATGTACACTATGGCCTGGGGAGCAGATTACCCGGATGCAGAAAACTTCCTTGGTCTTCTCTATTGTCCAAACCAATCTCCTGGCTCAAATGGTGCCAACTACTGTAATCCAGAATTTGATGCTCTCTTTGAGAGAGCAACAATCATGCAGGATTCTCCAGAAAGAACGGCCCTTTATGAAAAATTAAATGAGATGGCCGCTTTGGAAGTTCCATGGGTTTACGGTTTTAACCGTACAGATATTTATTTAACCCAGTCTTGGTTAAAGAACTTTAAAGTAATGGAATTTAACCATAACCAATTTCAATATTTAAACGTAGACCTTGAAGTTAAAAAACAACTTAGTAAGAAGTTTTAGTAGGTAAGATGCTCAAGTATATTATTAGACGACTTTTATATCTCATCCCCGTTCTCTTGGGGGTGAGTTTCATTATCTTTGTATTGTTTAACTTGGTATCCGGTGATCCGACGGCTGTCTTGTTGGGAAAAAATGCAACAGCTAAGCAGATGATGGAACTTAGAGAACAGCTAGGACTTAACAAGCCCTTATTCGACCAGTATTTAGATGTCGTTAAATCGGCCTTCACTTTTGACTTCGGCAGATCATGGGCAACAAAGCAGGAAATCTCTCATATGATCATTCAAGGGGCATACCCTTCAATGGCACTGACTGTTCCAGCATTTGTTATCTCAACAGTCCTTTCGTTAATTGTGGCCTTGGTGGTTGCATTCTATCGTGGGAAAGGCATCGACTTGTTCGTGCGTTTTCTATGTATTGCAGGCGTGAGTATTTCTGCTCTGGCCTACATCCTCTTCTTCCAATACTTTTTTGCTTATAAACTTGGGTGGTTTGAAATCTCAGGATTTGAATTCGGTTTTCCGGACTTCGTTCCTTATATCGCTCTACCGGCCATTATTTTTATTCTTCTAAGTCTTGGTCCGGATGTTCGTTTTTTCAGAACAGTTATCCTGGATGAAATTTATCAGGACTATGTTCGTACTGCTCGTGCCAAAGGGTTAGGGGAAATTGTTGTCTTACTTAAACACGTTTTAAGAAATGCACTCATTCCGATTATTACTTATGTAGTCATCCAAATTCCTACTCTTATCCTGGGTGCACTCCTTTTAGAGAACTTTTTTAGTATTCCGGGTCTCGGCGGTATAACGCTTAACGCTCTTAACTCATCGGATTTTCCGGTAATTAAGGCAATGGCGATTTTATCAAGTGTCCTTTATATCATCCTCAGTTTAGTCACAGACGTTCTTTATACGTTTGCTGATCCTAGAGTGAAATTGAAGTAGAAGTAGAAATTATGAAAGAGAATTCGTTGTGGAAAGACGCCTTTAAGAGACTTGTTCAGGACCGTATGGCCCTGGCCTCTTTGGTGATTGTTATCGTTTATTCATTAGTCGCTATTTTAGCTTCGATGGGTCTTATTGCCTCTGATTGGGCAAAAGAAGTGGGAGCCTCCAATCTTCCTCCATCTATAGATCATTGGTTCGGGACTGATATTTTTGGACGTGATGTTTTTGCAAAAGTTGTCCATGGGACACAGATTGCGATGTCCGTCGGACTCTTTACCTCTCTGATTGCTATCCCTATAGGTGTTATTCTTGGGGCCGTTGCCGGGTATTTCGGTGGGTGGGTTGATGACTTTATCACCTGGCTATATACCACTTTCTCGTCTATCCCCAATATCATGCTTTTGATTTCCATTACCATGATCTTGGGTAAAGGGATCTTCGCTGTTTATATTGCCTTAGGTGCAACCAGTTGGGTGACACTTTGTCGTCTTATCCGCGGAGAAGTCATTAAGCATAAAGAGCGTGAATATGTTCAGGCAGCAGGAGCGATTGGCGGAGGACACTTCCGTAAGCTATTCCTTCACATCCTTCCTAACGTTACTCACATTGTAATCATCAATACTTCACTTCAGTTTCAATTTGCGATTAAATCAGAAGTTATTCTTTCCTACCTGGGCCTTGGAGTTCAAGGCGAGCCAAGTTGGGGTACAATGATTGATGATGCGAAACTTGAACTTGCGCGCGGAGTTTGGTGGCAGTTAGCGGGAGCTACTTTCGCTATGTTCTTAGTCGTACTTGCATTTAATTTACTCGGGGATGCTCTTCGTGACTCCCTTGATCCAAAGCTAAAAGGAAAATAGCAATGACTTCACCACTTCTTTCAGTAAGAAATCTCGTGGTTGACTTTCACACTGGCGAAGGTGTGACTCGAGCCGTGAATAATATTTCATTTGATATCCCCGCCGGGAAAACGATTGGTATCGTTGGAGAGTCTGGATCAGGAAAGTCAGTGACTTCTCTTGCTGTCATGGGTCTTTTGCAAAAGCCAGCCGCTAATATTCCTCAAGGCGAGATCCTTTTTAACGGTCAGGACCTTTTAAAGTTTAATGAAGATAAAATGCGCCAGATCCGCGGAAATCAGATTTCAATGATTTTCCAGGAACCAATGACCAGCTTGAACCCCGTCTTCAAAGTGGGCGATCAAATTGCTGAGACCATTCGCATTCACAGACAAGTATCAAATAAAGAAGCATGGGAGCGTGCTGTTGATTTAATGAACCAGGTTGGGATTCCTAGTCCTGCGGCCAGTGCTCATAAATATCCTCATGAAATGTCAGGCGGTCAGAAACAACGTGTTATGATTGCAATGGCGATTGCTTGTGAGCCGAAACTTCTTATTTGTGATGAGCCAACAACTGCTCTGGATGTAACAATTCAAAAGCAAGTGCTTGATCTCCTTTTTGGTCTTCAGCAAAAATACAACATGAGTATGATGTTCATTACTCATGACCTTGGTGTTATCGGTGATATCGCAGATGACGTTGTTGTAATGTATCGCTCAAATGTAGTTGAAAAAAATAATGCAAAAGAAGTTTTTTATACAGCTCAGCATCCTTATACCAAAGGACTTCTTGCTTGCAGACCTAAATTAGGGGCGAACCCAAGAAGACTTTTAACTGTTTCTGACTTCATGAATGAAGATGGAACAGAAAAACATGTATCAGCAGAAAGAGTTCAGGTTTTTGAAAAAGAATCTGAAGAAGAAAAAAGCGGCGAGATCCTTTTAGAAGTAAAAAATCTTGTGACTCAATTCCCGATTAAAGGGGGGATCTTCGGTCGTACGGTAGATCACTTCAAAGCGGTGAATGATGTCAGTTTTACTTTAAAAAAAGGACAAACACTCGGTCTGGTAGGTGAGTCAGGTTGCGGTAAAACAACGCTTGGTCGTTCTATCCTACGTCTGGTTGAGCCAGCTTCAGGAAGCATCATCTATGGTGGGAGAGATATTACGAATGTATATGCCGAAGAGCTTCGTCTTCTTCGTCGTAAGATGCAGATTATTTTCCAGGATCCTTATTCTTCTTTGAACCCTCGAATGACAGTGTCGGAAATTCTAACAGAGCCACTTAATATCCACAATATTGGCTCTGGAAGAAAAGAACGCCTCGACATGGCCCGGGAGCTTTTTGAAAAAGTTGGGCTGAGTGCAAACCAGCTTAATAGATATCCTCATGAGTTCTCAGGTGGTCAAAGACAAAGAATTTGTATCGCCCGTGCCCTCATGCTTCGTCCGGAATTTGTCGTTTGTGACGAATCTGTTTCAGCATTAGACGTATCCGTTCAGGCCCAGGTGCTGAATTTGCTGTTAGATTTACAGCAAGAGTTTGGTCTTACTTATGTATTCATTTCCCATGATCTCTCTGTTGTGAATTTTATCGCAGATGAAGTCGGTGTGATGAATGCTGGGAAAATTATCGAGATGGATAAAGCGAGTAATATCTATAAAAATCCAAAAGAAGAGTACACAAGGACTCTTCTCTCGGCCATTCCTAAAGGTTTAGTTAAATCAGATCTTTCCGCATTGGTTTAATGAGAGAATAGATCTTCAAAAAGATCATACTAAGAATACAACCCCAATAAACATTCAGGTTCCAATTCCAATTGAGAACCTGGGTGTTTATATACACTCCGGCAGTTCCAACAGCATAGGCCCCAATTACATTCCATTTTGTTAATTGATAAGGAAAGATTCGCTTGAAAACAATTTTCGTTAAGAAAATTCCGAGTAATGTCCCTCCTGTCCAAGATTGGGCCTTGATTCCTAGATAAAGAAGACCATCATTTTTTGAAGCAAGTATGGCAATTCCGAGAATTAAAGAACCAATAACAATAGAATCCACGAGACTATAGAATTCCATTTTCTTAGGATCACGATCAGGGAAGATGTCGTTATAAGAGCTGGCACATAGAGCATTGATGGTTGAATCGAGCACACTCATCGTTGCCGCCAGCACTCCTGCAACCATGATTCCTCTAAGCCCTGGTGGGAAATAGTTCACTATGAAATGCGGAAAAAGATAGTCGGCATTAGGGACATCTAAGGGATGTGGGTGAGATTGATAATAGGCCCAAAGAAGTGAACCTACTCCGAGAAAGAGAAGTCCCACACTAATGGAAATGAATGAAGAAAAGAAGACAGCATACTGACCATGCTTGAGTTTGCGGTTGGCAGTAAGTCTTTGAGCAAAGTCCTGATCAACTCCATGGGTGGACATATCAAAGAGAAAGCCACCAAAAATACCAATGATAAAAGGCCATGGATTAGTAAAATCCAGGAAAGTGGTTTTACCGGCAGCTTGAGCGAGAGACATCATTTCGCCCCAGCTTTGACCGCTGGTTTGGGGAATTATGTAATGAGCAAGTAATCCGCCTCCAATAAAGAGAGACATTTGAAGAATGTCTGTTCTAACCACGGCCTTCAGTCCGCCGATCTGTATATAGATGAGAGTGAGAAATGTTATGGTGCTTAAGCCGATGTAGATATTAATTTTGAAGAACGTAGCAATCAGAATGGAGCCTGAAAAAAGCCGAACTCCAATGGAAATAATCTTACTGAGTGAATAAAAAATAGCGACCGCCCTTTGTCCTGAAGGCAGACCAGTTTCTTTTGCCATTACCTCGTAAACCGTAAGGCCTTTATCGTAAACCTTTGGAAGAAAGACTAAAGCAATGACAAAACGAGCTGCAATAGCACCCAAGTAGATTTGGATAAAAGTATAATCACCTTTAAAGGAAACGGCTGGAATACCAATGAAGGTGAGGGCCGAGACTTCGGTTGCAATAATTGAGCAAATCGATTCAAAAAAAGTCAGGGATTTATTGGCCATGAATTTTGATTGAGCAATTTGCTTGGAATTATGCAAATCACTTTCATGCATATCCTCCTTAGATTTGAAGGCGAGGAAAAAGACAAAAATGATGTAACCGAGGATAAAAATCCAGTCAATTAATTGAAAATCCATAGAGGCTCCATAATGAGAGGTTTACTCTATGACATCCGACGAAATCAGTCCAATAAAGACGAGTTTTTATTAAGCTTGTTTCACTCACAAATTCTCAATAAATACCGATAGATATTGTGGACTTTGAGATTTTAAAAATGACTAAAAAACAAGACCTTCAAAAATTACCAATTAAGGATTTTGCAAAAAAAATTATTTGCGATGGAAACCTATATTTGAGCTCTGGCGATAGAAAGTTTTATTTAATGAAGCCCGGAGTTTTCGTTGATCCAGTCTTTATAAAAAAATATGCTACTACTAATCCCGTTTTTGATTACGAATGTGTCGTGAATGAAGAACTTAAAGAGAAATTCAAAGGCATTTTTCGTGATCTTAAATATCTTCAATTTGAAAAAGATATTCGAATGAAATGCCTTGAGATCATGAAGGAATTTCATTCTGCTTATAGTAAAGAAGAACATTTTTTAACTTTCGCTCTCGCTTGTTATGAAACATTTTGTAGTATTCCTCTCGAAGATCAATCGAAGATGCATGAGACTGATATGCATCTCTTCCGGAAAGCACTTTATTCAGGAGCCTTCGCAATCATCTCTGGTATTGCGAGTGAGTTTTATAATTACTTAATGCTTAAGGATTTTTTTATCCTTACTTTCACATTGGACATTGGTCTTTGTGAATCTAATTATAGCTACTACGTTGCGGAAGCTTGTAATGCAGAAAACAGGGTACCTGGATCAGGGAAAAGATATTTAAAAATAGAAAATGCCACTAAGTTCGAAACAGATCTATTCCTAAACCATCCTAAAAAAAGTTATGAGTATCTTAAAAAAACGTCATTATTATCTCACTCTGAATTAGCAGAAGTAAGTCTTTATCAGCATGAGCTGAGTGATGGTTCCGGCTTCCCGAGAGGGGTCATAAAGGGACAAGTTTCAAGCTGGGAAGCAGTGGTCATTTTTTCGGATTCTCTGGTAGAAATCTTATCCTCCTATGACTTTGAAGAAAATGTTGTTTCTTTCCTCGTCAATTTTGAAAATAAAAAGCTTAATGATCTTCCTGTGGCCAGAGTCTATAAGAAGCTTTGTCTCGCCTTCAATTATTGTGAAAATATGAAGGAGACAGGAACCTGATGGATCGAATGAATAGACCTCTCGCTATTCTTAACCTCACAGGGGCACTGTCTTCAGAGCTCAAAGAGTATTTTATATCCAGAAATATTCTGGTTATTGATCCTCTTGTCAGTAACGCTATCGCTGATTGGACACATATTATTACGAAAGATCTTTACGATTATAATCTCATCAATGAAACCTATGATCTGACTAAGAAAGACCGTCACATCATTTCTCTTTCTCAAGTAGAGGACCTTCAAAATTTCACGATTAATAATGGGAATCTCGTCCTGGATGATGTTTGGTTTAAAGGTAATTTAGGGCCATTTATCATGGATAAATATTTCCAGGGTTATGGTGGCATAACTCTTGGAGACAATTATCCTTCATTCCAGGAATTGGGTACATTTAATATCACTAATCCGTTTAATACAGGCGAGTATCTGGACCGTCTTATTCATAAGGCTTTTGAATCGGGTATTGAGGCCCTCACTTTAAAAACTTATTTCGACCATCTTCTGATGTATGTAGCAGGTCTTAAAAAACAAAAGAAAGCGGGTCTTCCTTTTGAAGTAACTTATGGTGCTTACGAGGATGTTTTTGCCTTACAAGTGCATTTCTTCTCAGAGCACTTGGAGATCCTGGATGTTACAACATCTTTATCATCTGTTCTGACTAAAAAGGCGGAAGAGTATTTTCTAAACACAGCAGTACAATCTTCAGATTTTTTCGATTTTTCTTATATGCCGAGTGTGAATAAAGTGATTATTACCGCTTTATGGACTAAGGATGCCCGGATTAAATTTGAAAATAGAGGATTGATGTTCACTGGTCTTGATGAAGGACTGGTACTACATAAGTATGAAAACGAAGGGACTACTTCTTCTCTTATTGAATCACGACCTATTCCGGATTTAACCGAGCGCCTTTTTTTCTCAACTAAGCCTTCACCAGTCGAGACCATAAAAATTGCAGGCAAAACGGAGAAAGAAGAAGACGTCGCAGTCGTTGCGGGGACTCCTGAAGTACCCCAAGAATCGACAATGATTTCGGGGACCCCTGAAGAATCGCAGGAATCCGAAATGATTTCTGGTACTCCTGAAGGATCCCTGGAATCGACTAAGGTTCCCGGGACTCCTGATGAAGCTCAAGAATCGACAACGATCCCGGGAGATACCGAAGCCATCCAAGAAAAGAAGACAATTTCAGGTCCTGAAGAAAATACAGAAGATGAAATTCGCATTATTAAAGGCGAGTTGAACCTTGATGAACTTGTAACTGTGGTTAAAGATAAGTTTGAAGAGGAAAAATCAGTAATCCGTATTTTCGGGAACAAACTCGATATCGATAAGGTGGCCTATCGAATAGCTGCGAAGGTAGATGATTCTACTAAAGAAAGTAATTTAAAGGTTCGCTCCTTAGGAGATAAAATTCCTGCTCTCATTAAGACCGGGTTATTCGACTTTGCTAAAAACCTTAATAAGCCAGTAGATGAATTAGATAATATTGATATCGATAACTTTCAACATGAGCGGCTTCCCGAAATCATTAAACAAGGTTTGATTGAGAAGCAAAATGAAGAAGCCATTGTATCTCATTCAATAGGTAAGCCTTCACCTGTCCAAGCTTCAGATCTCTTGGTTAAAAAGATGGCCAACGATAATGATCGACTTCGAGCCCAGGTCAAGAGCTTGCAACTAGAGGTTCAGGTTTTAAAAACTACTAGAGATAAGCTGGCCGAAGTCCAGCAGAAGGCAATTGAAGCGGCTACTCAAGAAGATCTAAGTGAGAAAATTGATACAGATGAAGCTTTGCGCAGGCATTTTACTCAAAAATTAAAAGAGCAAAAGGAACTCAACCAAGCTGAACTACATAAACTTTCTGGACTGTTGGAGCGTGAATCGAAACTCATGTCCGATATAAAAGCTGAAGAGCTTAAAACAAGAAAACTTCATATCGAAAGCGTGCAGAAAGAAAATCTATATAATCAGGAAATTGAAAAATCTCAGCGCCTTATAAAAGGCAAGGATTTAATGCTGATTAAGATGAAAGAAACATTCTCTAAGCTAGTTGAAAGAAAAGAAAGTGAGATTATTAATCTTCGCCAAAAAAATGAACAGTTAAGCCACTCACTTGCAACAGGATTGGCCCAAAATCAGGAAAAATCAATTCGTCTTCTGGAAAAGCAAAATGGCAACCTTGTTAAGCAGCTTGATGTTTATAAGGTGAAAATCTCCAGCCTCGCTTCAAAAATAAATACTTCAAATGGTGACGATTCCAAGGAAGAAGCCCGCAAACTTCAAATGCTTAATAATCAACTTAAAAACCAACTCGATTTGGCCAAGAAAAGCTCAGACAAATTTGAAAAAAAGACTCAACAGGATCATGCTCAAATTCAAACTTTGCGCCAAGAGAAAGTTCGATTTGAGCAAATTATTAAAAAGTTAACCTTGGAAAATAATAAACCTAAAGAAGAAACGATCGAGAAATCTCCTCCGACCGATTCCGAGATGAGGCGCATGCAGGCCCAAAACCAAATCCTTGAGAATCAGCTTAAAGAGAGTTCCTCTAAAATGAGTATGCTAGAAGCTAAGATTCAGGAACTAATGCGTCCTCAAAAAACTCTTGTAGGAGCGGATGATGGCTCTAAAGTGAAACTTACTCAGTTAGAACATTCTGTGAAAAAGCTTACTCAGGATATTGTTGAAAACAAAAACCTTTTAGCTGAAGCCAAGAAAGAGACTAATAAATTACGCCAAGAAAAAACCGCCCTTCAGAACCAGCTGGATAAATTAAAAAAGGATGTCGCTAAGGCCAAGGCTGCAACGCCCCAAAAAACAACTAGAAAAGCCTCATAAATTATTCTTGCCAATTTCTTTAGACTCCATTTATAATCAACTCCTCTCACATACCTAGATGCCCGGTTGGTGGAATTGGTAGACACGTTAGGCTTAGAACCTAATGCGCGAGCGTGGGGGTTCGAGTCCCTCACCGGGCACCAACTTTTTCCGAAAGGAACAAGTTATAAAAAGTGTGAAAGATTTTTTAGAAAGCTCCGTCTCGCGCCGGAGCTTTTTTTTTTGCTTTTTTTCTAAGTGCTCCAATCATTTTACAAATATGATTAACATCATAATTTAAGCCCTCTTTCGTTAGTTTTGTTCTGTTTTGTCAGTGATACCGTTCAGTCATTAACAGGAGGCCTCTATGAAAAAGTCTTTATTAGTTACTGCTCTTTGTCTCTCACCGATGGCATTTGCTGCCCCAAGTATCGGCTTGGCCCCAGTGAAACATCTATATGTTCCACAAGGTTTTGATAGCAATGATGCAGTTGAGGTCGTGGTAACTGGTCATTTTCCTAACCCATGTTTTTCCCGCAATACTGTTATGGTAGATGTGGTGGAAGACCGAATCAAAGTTGAAGTGACTGCTCTTTTATCGGCCGATAAAAAATCTTGTCCAGACATGGCAGTGCCATTTAAAGAAGTAGTTTCCATCGGTAACTTGCAAGGTGGGGATTATCAGATTTCCGTCAACGATGTTCTGGAAGATAAAATCAGCATCGGAGAAGCCGATTCCAACGCTGTCGATGATCATCTTTATGCGGCCATCGATAATTTGGACAGCCTAGGTGGCGGCAACTATATGCTTCAGGGCTGGCGTTATAGCCCATGTATCGAACTAGACAAGATCCAGGTGATCAGTAATGGAAAAGATACTCTGTCTATCTTGCCAATCATGAAGCAGGTTTCTAATTTCTGTCCGATGAAAATGACTCCGGTTTCATACCCAGTGAAACTGGATGTTTCAGGACTTAAATCCAAAGAACCGCTTATTTACGTCAGAACTATGGATGGGAAATCCTTCAACAGTATCTTGAATTTTGGATCGGTGAAGTGAAAAACCTTTTGATAGGTATACTCTTTTCTTCAATAGGTGTTCAGGCAGCTTGTCTGCCTGAAGCTCCTTTTCTCAATCATAAATCCAGACTAATGAGTCTAAATCTTAATATGAAAGGAATCGAGGAAGCCGCTTCAGAATTTGAAGGGCAGATCCTGAGAGAACTTCCGACTGGTCAGGACCTCGTTATTAATCTGGAGCCACAGAATCCTCGGGTGAATGCGGAGATTAAAAAAAATGATTCAGAAATAGTGGTTTCTGTCTGGGGAGGTATGCTCGGTCATCCTCTAATGACTCCAGATGCGTTCACTCTTCTTTTATGTCATGAAATTGGTCACCTGCTGGGCGGTCCACCACTTAAATCACGCAATGGCTGGTCATCGACAGAGGGGCAGGCCGATTATTATTCGGGCATTTGTGCCAGATCTTTTGAGTTCGATTCAGCACGATTTATGGATGCAGCTTTGAATTTAACTAAAATTTATGCTCAGGTGAGTAATCAAGTTGAACCTGAGCTTGATAGTTGCGACACTTCCCTGGCGACCAGAACCAATTACGGTCATCCAAAAGCTCAATGTCGTTTAGATACACTCCTCGCCGGTTGGCGTGAGCAGCCCAGGCCTTCATGCTGGTTTGTTCAGTAAATGCATCCAGAATATTCCCTTCCCCTATAGCAAAATTCATTCAGCTGATAGAGAATAAATAAAGATATTGTTTGATTCTTATTGGTAGGGGAAGGCATGAGTAAAAAACCACTAAAAATTGTCGTTACCGGAGGACCTGGAGGTGGAAAAACCACTGCTCTGGATTTGTTTCGACGTGAGTATATAGATCAATTGAATGTCGTTCCGGAAGCAGCAAGCCTCATGTTTAGCGCTGGTATGACCAGACAGCAGACGGATATAAAGAAAATTAAACTCTCACAGATCGCTATTTATAAAATGCAAAAGAATCTTGAAGAGTCTTTTACGAGTTTGGCCCACGGGAGTTTACTCCTGTGTGATCGCGGAACTTTAGATGGACTGGCCTATTGGCCGGATTCTGAAGAGGATTATTTCCGGACTTTAAACACAAGTTTTGAGAAGGAATTTTCTGAATATTATGCTGTTATCTTTTTTCAAACTTCGGCAGCATCAGGACATAATATAAAAAGCAATAACCCATTTCGCACAGAAGATTCAGCACAAGCAACAAAGCTAGATGAAAAACTTCAAGAAATTTGGTCTAAGCATCCTAACTATCATTTCGTTAGGAATAACACTTCTTTCATGAAAAAAATCGGGATGGGCATTGCCACCATCAATAAAGTACTGCTTGATTCTCAACTTAGATTCGATAACGAGTAAAAAATGGCCGGATTGCTCCGGCCTTTTTTTATTGATGACTAAAAATTTTCTTTAAAACCTTCATCGTCATGGGTTTTCCCGCCGGGCTGAAACCAGTATCACCAATCCCACGATTTCTGTTAGGATAAACCGAAACATCCCAGAAGCTTGCTCCTCTGAACCATGGAAAATTAGGCTCCCAAAAGCTTAAATAGAGAGCTTCATAAGCCGCTGCCTGATGGGCTTCATTATAGGTTCCTTGACCATCTTCGTAATCGAATGGATTAATGAAACCCTTCGTAATACTTCTGAAGCCCACTTCTTTAAAGATCATGACTTGCTCTTTTTCAGTAACACTTGAAATTTCTGCCAAGGTCACATCCATCTGCCCTGCATACTCTTCAGCTCGAACTCTGAGTAATGAAACCAGGTCAGCATATATAAGTGGAATATGATCGGTCTTAGAGGCGAGACTTCGATAGATATCAATTCCTATCGCATCCAACTCATTCCAGAAAGTCACAAGGTCCTGCCAAATTTCATGTTCAGCGGGATTTGTTGGTGCTGCTAGATCAACCAGACGGTAGCGCCAACGCTCTAGTTCTCCACCTAAGGCATTCAGTTCCCCATTTGTTGAGGCACGGTCATCGGTGAAATTAATGTCATACATGATTCGAGTATTAGGTTTTAATTTTGAACGGGTATAACGAAGAAGCTGTAACCACTTTCCAGGAAAGCCAAAGGGATATTCTTGCCACTGATCTTCAATACCAACAGTCATTGAATAAAGTTCTGCCCCGATTGTATATTCTGCAACATTGTTAAGCCTTGCAATCAGGAGATAAATATCGTGGAACTGTTTAAATGATTCAAACCAACGGTTAACATCTTTGGGCTGGATATTTCCATGCCACCAAGTTATGACCGAACCATCTGGTTGAGTTTCATGATAAGGGAATTCCCCGTTTGGGCCGACAACGAAAAAGATAGGTCTAATTCCTACTGTCATTCCTTGGGAGTGAATATAATCGATTAAGCGCTTGTAACGGGCCCTCTCTTGTACTCTTTGAGCAACGGGAACTTCCGGCACCACATCGCTTCCCCGAGGGTCTGTCATTCGCGCCTGCGGATTAAGAACCACATGTGTCGCACCTAATTGCTTAATTTTATCTACACCAAGTTGTGCAGGCGTTTTGGGTTTCCCTGATGGAGCTGCATCGTAGATATAGTCTTCACCCCATTGAGTTAAATTCATTCCCCGTACCATGGGTACAGGATTTGCCATCGCCAAGCCTGAACATATCAGGAAAATCAAAAAAACCATCAGTTTCATTTTGCCGCCTTATAATGAGTTAATATTCGCCATGCTTTCTTTGAGCTAAATCCGTCTCCATAGGGATTGTCACCTTTTCCCTGACAACCTTCATTTAAAGCCGTTTTAACTTCTTCACAAATCCTTTGAGGATTTGTTCCTACCAGTTTGCAAAACCCACTTCTCACACCTTCAGCTCTCTCTGTTGATTCCCTCATGACAATGACAGGAATTCGAAGTGTCGGTGCTTCTTCTTGAATTCCTCCTGAGTCAGTAAGAATCACACTTGCTCTTTTCATCAAAGCGACAAATGGTAAGTAATCTAAAGGGTCAGTCAGAAGGAGGTTTGGAAGATTTTTGAGTTCTGACATCATGATGTCTTTTACATTTGGATTTAAGTGAACAGGGTAAACAATTTTAACGTCAGGGATCTCCTGACTTATTTGTCTTAGGGCCTGAGCAATCTGCTTCATACCTGTGCCAAAGTTCTCTCTTCGGTGGCCAGTTACTAAGAGAAGTTTGCTTCCTCCTAAGAAAGTTCTGACCTTTTCTGGTAAGTGAGCATCATGGAGTTTTTCACTGACAGTTCTTAAAGCATCTAGACCAGTATTTCCGATCACATGAACATTCTTTACAATTCCTTCCCCTTGGAGAGAAAGCATTGCATCTTCTGTTGGAGCAAGATGAATTTCGGCCAGGCGAGAGATAAGCTGACGATTTGCTTCTTCAGGAAAAGGGGAGTGAATATTTCTAGTCCTAAGACCTGCTTCCAGATGGATCACAGGAATATGATTCAGGAAGGCCCAGTAAGCCCCGATATAGGCACTTGTCGTATCTCCTTGAACCATCAAAGCATCAGTTTCCCGGAGGTCAGGATTCTCATTTAAAATTTTCAGCATGTGCCCTGAAAGGGCGGTAAGATCTTGATTGGGTCGCATAACGTTCAAGTCAACATCGGGTTGGATACCGAAAAACTCTAAAAGGGGAATGGCCATTTCTCGGTGTTGTCCTGTGAAAACAACTTTCACTTCATGACCTTGATCCCGGCCTTCTTTAATGAGTGGAGCAAATTTTATAGTTTCCGGTCTGGTGCCGAACAGAGTGGTAAGCCTCATTTTTATACCTCATTAGGAAATAAAGTCTCATCAGTAATCGACTTGAATTCATAGCCAAGTTCTTTAAGGCCTTCGATAATGTAAGGAAGAGAATGCTTTCCTCCTATCTTTTCGAAAGAACCAGGATTTTCTACGTAATAAAGGCTTTTCGGATTGAGGAGCAGAGGATGCCAGAAGAAGGAAGCAACAGCACCTCGAATGACTTTTAATTTTTTTGCTCTACGAAGGATATCGTCGGGAGTGCTAATCGGTCTCCACGTTTCTTTGGGATAGAAAGCAAAATCAACCATGCCTAAGGTTTCAGGAATGATGGCCTGACCATAAACATCTTTATGAGTGATAAAAGGAGAAGCGATTCCACTAAAGGATGAGTAGTCAGCTTTAACTTGAATGTTATTTAGAATACGTCTTCTCTCGTCTCCGCATTCTGAAGGTTTGCACTCAAAAGCTTGAAGGTGCTTTGGAAGACCAGTGTCTTTCAAAACATCATGGGAAACGAAGATAGAGCGGTGATAGTGCCATTTAAACATCTTGGAGAAGATAAGATAATCGAGGACACTGGCCGCGTAGTGAGGAGCCTCGAAGGCTGCGGGAGTAATCTTAAGATCCTGAAGGACTTTAATTCCTAATTCCAGTCGACGGGTTACCCAATCAACACTGTCAAAAGGAAGGGGAGTATTTTGAGGATAAAGCCAGAACTCATAGTCAGCTCCTGAAATTCCGTCATAGCCGGACATAAGACATCCCACAGAATGGGCCGTCCCATGCATGACGATATCTGCTCCTCGATTAATGGCATATTTCAATTGCCCTACAAAACTGGGGAATTTTGTTATAGGACTAAAAGTTGGTTTGTGAGAATCGTTATGAGTTCCGAAAATATTCGATAAGAAAGGGATGAGAGCAATGGAATAAGGAATTTTATTTGAACCGAGATAATCACTGACCCATTTAAAGTCTTTATCCGGTAAAGTAGGATTCACATCTTCGATACGGACCAGTGCGATTCTTTCTTTTGGTGCTGTTTCACCGAGTATGTCCCAGAGAAGATCACAGAAGATATAGAAACGGTCTTCATAATGAACATAACTGAAAGGGCTATCAGCGAGGTACCAAAGATTTTCGCTTTTAACAGCATAAGGAGTTTTTTTATCCGTCTTATCATGACGAGCATAAGAAAGAACTTCTACTTTCTCAGGGGAAGAAATTTCAACTTTATGGATTTCTGGACTTGATTCAAAAGTATTAGCGATAGGATTCCACTTGGAGACTTTAAAAAATGTTTCTCCTTTGTAGTCAAATTGACTGTAGAACCCAGGATTCTGATTGTTGATACTGGGAGTAGAATCGGCTTGAATCAGTATTTGAGCATCGAAGCCTAAATCCTTATCACGCTCTTTCATTGCCTGAGCGAATGAAGCTATCTTGTAGTTAAGCCAGGCAACAGGTGTCGTTTTAACTGCATTGGCCATTTCCTCCAGAAAACTTTCTGGAAGCTCTTGATTGAAGTTTGTACCAAGATAAAAAATGGCCTGGCACTTAATGTACTCTTTCTTTTTATACTTACCTATTTCTTTCGAAACGACTTTCCATTGAGGAAAAGCGCCCAAGACACTTTGGAGCATCATTGCATGAACTTCACCAATCTTGTCCTGCTTGATCAGCGTATCAACTTTGTCATAGTAGATACAGGCCGTCTTAGTGGCAGCGGACTTTGGCAAGGGGAGCGCGGGAGAAGTTATATTATCCGAAACAGGAAGATCATAGAGGTTCAACTTCGGTATTATCGGATTATAAAAGGGATAACGAGCATCAGGAGTTTCAGGTTCAGCATAGGTATTAGCTTCAAGAATCTCCACCGTTTTAAACTTCATCCCTTCTTCTTCCAAAGTAAGAAGGACTTGTCTTAACTTTTGAAGACGTTCAACTTGTAACTGATGTTTGAAGTTAGTACCACTACAGTATAATTCTTCCCCCTGAGTATAAGGTTTCTCACAACCAGGAACAACAACTCTTGCCAGGTGAATGGGCATCGTTGGAAGTAAGGCTTCTAACATCATCCTGGTCTTTCTAAGTTCGTCGATATCAACATTTCCATTTGGAAAATGTGTTTCAGGATTCACGACCATTGAAATACCATCTATTAGTCCTGCTAAACGAAGCGGCTTCTTTGCATGTTTAACAGCATGGCTTAAAGCTTCAAGGTCTTCGTCTCCAACGACTTCAAGAAGGACCTTGGTCGCTGGGGCCTTACTCTTCCTGGTGTCTTTTAAAAGAGCTTCAAAGCGGGGGATAAGTGTTTCATTTGCAAGTAGATGAACCAGCCCTGAACCAACAACTAAAGTTCCTACATCATGTCTTCGAGTTAACTTTGTAAATTGAGCAATCAATTGATTGTAGCTAGTCAGCGCAAGATCAGGACGTGCAGGACGAATTCTTGTCGCCGGTTTAGCTTCTCCCTCTCCGGGGTTTTCAAATAGGATAGGTTTTAAAGTCATTTCCGCATCAGCTTGGAGTATTCTTGTATTAGAAATAGCAAGCTCGGCCATGCTGGTTTTAATGACTGGAAAATAAAACAGGGACTTTTGATCGCCGGCCCAAGCGAGCCTTGGGTGAAGAGAAATTTTCTTGTGACCCTTCTGGACCAGTTCATAAAGAACTCTGGCATACGAGTCCGAGTTATAGGAATAGGAAGCTTTCGTTATGTAATTTTCTCTAATGGCCCCTTCCCATTCAAAGGCTTGTCCCACCAAGGGACAAGCTGCCAAAAGAATTAAAAATAGACCTTTCATAATTAATTTGCCCCGGCGAAGACGTAATCTTGATTATCTCTGATAAATTCCGGTGTAAGTTCATCCGGGCAAGTATTCATTGGGGCCACTCCAATTGTTTCTCTTGGAATAGTCTCTGTTGAGTACGGATTAACAGGGATTGCATGATAGGTGACTCCCCACCATTGAAGAAAATAGGTGCCTTCAATTTCTCTACTGTCACCGCAGGCATCTACTTCGTAAGCATCAAAGGATGAAATATATCTTGTACGCTGTTCAAATAATTGAATGAAGTCTCCTGGTGCAATTTCATATTCATTTGAAACTTCCACGGTTTCTGTTGTTTGCCGGGAGTATTGTGTGAAATAACTTTTGTTAAAGCTGAACACGTTTGCAAAGACTGTCCAGGCGAGAGGAGAGATGTAGAAACCCCACTGCGATCCTTTTGTCCTCGTCCATAGATTTTGGATTCCATGACGAATAAGGATCTGGCTTGGGTTAGTAGAACCATTTGAAAGAATTCCCGCCACGGATTCCATGGAAGGCATCACCTGATAACAGTTGTTTTTAATTTTTTCAGGATTAATCGTTTGAGAAAGAATAACCGGACGAGAGACGTTAAATACTAGTTGCGACGTCACTGTTTCTAAACTTTTTAGATCTTTAGTAATAAGAAAAACGGTTTGCTGGACAAAGGAAACATCACTTTTCAAGGTCGGAATTTGAAAGCGATAAGTTCTGCCATTGTTTAGAGTTATACTTTCTTGAGTTCTTTGCCCTTCAAAAGTTTCATAAGACTCTGATAAATTCCAAACAAGTCGATGAGAGTACCTTCCTGAACCGCCTGTGGCCCATGGCTTTAAGGTGATGGTATTACCATGGAATGTTCCTCTGAAAACATCACAATTAGTATAGCGCTCTGTATTGGCCGCTATTTGATTGCCTGCCGTGTTCTCAACCCGATCGACTACGATTTTAGTCGAAAGTGCTGCGAAACTGGCCGAGCACCAGAGACTTAAAGTTAATAGTATTAACGGTTTCATAGAAATCCTCCAATCTATAATCGATAGTAAAAAATCATTTCATCTGAACTTGAAGTTAAAACATCGTCTGCATAAACAGAACCAAACCCGGCCGAATCCATACAATTAGACATTGATGAATAGGTTTTAGTGATAAAGTCTTTGAGCTGTTCTGGATGACCGACATATTCTGGAGGAACCACAACAAAACTTTCACTCATTTGACCTACATCAATGAATCCCTCTGACTCAGCTACAAAATCACCGCACTGACCAGCATTCCTGTCCCATTCAAATCGACGGGCCTGGTAACGATTAAAGCTTTGCCTCTTTATGAAAACTCCCGATTCGTATTGATTTAAACGGTAAACTCTGGTCATTGAGTAGGTTCGCTGATCGCCCAGTTGGTTTTGCCAATCATCAAACAACCAACCCAGGAAACCCAAAGTATTCATTTGTGCTGTTTCTAATGGATTGGGAGTACCTTCATAATTATTAGGTCCTAAACTTATTCCTACCGAGCTTGATTGTTCCCAAGTTGAATAACTATCCCGAGATATAGTCACCATTGGAGAGTGGGGATTTTCGTAAAGCTTTGAAGCAACTTCAACATCTCCTTCCCATTGGCAAAGAGCTTGAGAAGTAACCTGGAAGTAAGGACCGTTAGTTGGAGAATGATAGAAGGTGGTTGAAAGGGTGCCTGACTTTCTGGAATTAAGTTGTTGCCATCTAACATTGGCCTCCCAGATACGATATCCATTATGACGTTGTTCTACTTGTTTAAGCCAGTTTGTATCCGGCGTATTGATATAACCGTTGAAGACCCCGTCGTTGTTAACATGAATACGATTTACTCTGAAACTTGAGTTTGGATTCGTTCCGTATCGTTGAGTAAATGTCTTTTTATCTTGTTTCTTCAAGCGTTCTTCTGAAAGAGCAGGATTGAATGTCACCGTTAATTCAATTCCTTCTTCAGGATTGAGTTCACTAATATTGACCAATAATCTCATTCCATTTGGAGTGGCAACTTTGACTTCTTTTTTAGAACAACTATCAACAAATGATAATTTGGAGCTAGAGAAAGTCGTTGTTGAGAACGAGAGCAGGGGGAGTAATAAGATGAGTTTTTTCATTGAATGTTCCTCTCTGAGATCGTTTCTTCCGAAGGAAAAAAGTGTTCTGTCTTATCCCATTCGATCTTGTCTTGTTTATTATCTTTCTTAGCGGCGTCGAATTGCCTGATGGCACGTATGGCCGCAGTTCCATTGATGACGCTAGCAAGGGCCAGCCTTGGGACAGTAAGGAAACCATGTCGAATTCCATAAAGTTGAGCCGTAAAACGTAGACGCTGAAGAAGCCTCAAACCAAACAAAACGAGGTTAAGGACCATCAGATTCATGATGAGTTTATTGTTTGAGATCCTTGCAAAGACTTCAGGACTAAAAGTTGTCGCCAATAAGGAAATGATAACCACGGCCCATGCTACAAAAACTAAGGGGTTTGCCCATAATGCTTTTCGATCGCGCCACACGCCATACCGGGCCATGAGATTTTTCCAACTAAAGGATTGCATCGGTGAAGAATAATTTCCCCAACGAAGCATGGTTTGCAAACCAATGCCGGTAGTCCAACGAGTTTTTTGTCTTATGCTTCTCCCAAAATCGGCGGGGAAATATTCTCTGGTTGCAACCACATCGCCTTTTGGATCGAGGAGCAACATGAACTTTTGCTTTCCACCGAGCCTGGCAATCTTCATTGAGACTTCATAGTCTTCCGTTAGATTGCCTTCTTCAAACCAGTGCCCAAATCTACGGGCAAGGACATCCATAATCCGATAAGAAAAGAAGGTTCCAACTCCCGCACTGGGAATAGGCATTCTGAGTTTTTCACGGACAGGAATTTCTCTTAAATGAATATCAGAAAACTCATCCAGATAGGTTCCTGCAACCCATTCTTTCGTTGAAACAGGTAATGAGAATATTGGCACCTGAATGAAGTCGATGTCTTCATCCTGTGCGTTGATTGCTTTAAAAGAAAGAGGGTGAATAACATCTTCAGCATCATGAATGGCTATAAAGCGTGGAATCCATGGTTCTTCTCCATTTCTCTCGGCCCTATTGATCCCTTCTCTCATGATCTCTAAAATGCAGTTTAAACATTGAGCTTTAGACGTTGGACCTGGCAAAGGGTTTACTACGACTGTTATCTTTTGTGGATAGAGCTCCTGCATCCGAAGAGCGATAGAAGTTGTTTTTTCATCATTTGGATAGACACCAATAAACCAATGAAAGTTTTCATACTTGATGCGTTTTAAATTTGTTTTAACCATCATTTCCAGAACATCATATTCCTGCCAAGCAGGAATCATGACGGCAATTGGATCTTCTTCTTTTTGATTCCACTCTTGCCATTTTGATTCGGAAATCTTTAACGGGCGTAGACGAAAGACCGCGTGAACAATATCGAGAATAAGATCATCAAGTGAACCAAACAGGAAAATAAAACAGAGCAGAAGAATACTTGTTTCAAAAAGATTCATAAGATTTATGTTCCCAATTAGTTTTAAAAAAAGATAAACGAGTATCCGAGTTAATTCGTGCGTTTTTCTAACAGAGGGTTACATGAATATAAAGCGTATCTTTTTTAATCTTTTCTTAAGAACCTTCATCACTCTCTTATACTGTGGTGTAGCTAACGCAGCCGACTGGCAAAGGGAGTTCTACTCTCAAAATGTCTATCTTCATAAGTACAAGAACCTGGTTACTCAGAACCTCTTAACGATTTCTAAAGATACAGGTTCCCTTGAAACATATGGAGGAGTCTGGTTCGAACATGATGATAAAACCGATGCAAAAGAAAGTTATGTTGACGCACAAGTTTCTCCGCTTGCAGGTATTCGATCAAAAGTTTTTGGAAATGAATGGATGTATTCGAGGGGCTTTATTGAAACTCGTTTAGTTCATCGAACGAAACCATTTCCCAATGAAAGAGTTCGAACAACATACGAAGCACGTGGAGGAATTGTAGGCTATGGATTAAAGTTGTGGGACAGTCCTTTCTTTCTTGAGAATTATTACTCGCTTTTTTATACGAGACTTTATGGTGAACGAATTATTTTTCAAGGGTGGGCCCGACAAGGCCTTCGCTTCTTTAAGTATTTTGAAATTTTAAATGAGTTCTTTGTTGATACTTTTGACTTAACAAGAGATTCCGATGCCTCTTACGATCTTCGACCTGGTGTTCGTTTTCGTTATGATTTCAAGGGAGGTAGTTTTCAACTAATCCATCAAAGACTTCATCACTTTAGTAATTTAAATTTCTCCGGCAGAAATGAATCGAGATCAACTGCAGTGTTGGGTTACTATTGGTAGAATCCCTGATCCATGTCATACTATTTGAAGCTTTTTAAGTTGATAATAACTAAAAGTCTTACAAAGGATTGATCATGGAATTTAGTAAAGTCGCAGTGGCCCTCGATATGGACGTAAGTACTATCGAAACTTTATCACAAATTAAAAAATTAAATATTCCAACAAACACTGAAATCCATTTGGTTTATATTTTTGAATATGCAGCTGGATCATTTGATTTCAATATTGTAATTCCTCCTTCTCCAGATGATTTGGATAAAATCCAATTGATCATGGCCGAAAAAATGGAAGCTTTGAAACCAAACTTTGGACTTGAAAATCACACTAAAGTTATCTGCAAATGCATCGTCTCAGGAAATGCTAAACAAGAATTTTTAAATTATGCGGATTCAATTCAAGCTGACTTGATTATCGCGGCTTCCAAAGAAAGAAGAGGATTCCTCGGTCTTTTTGAAAGTTCTTTTACAAGCTTTCTTAATAAATTCAGCCGCGCCAATATTGTTGTATTGAGACCTAGCTCTGTTTACAACGTTGGTTAATTAATCTTTCTCAACTATGAGTCTGGCACCACGTCTATAAGTGAGGTAAGTCCAGGCCCATTGGAAAAGCACAAATATTTTATTCTTAAATCCAATCAGATAGTAAATATGCACAATTAGCCAGGCGAGCCAGGCCACGAATCCAGAAAAACTTAAACCTTTATACATGGCCACCGCTCTGGATCTTCCAATCGTCGCCATTTGTCCTTTATCAACATACTTGAATCGCTCAAACTTCCCACGATTAATAAGAACTTTGTTAATGTGTTTCGCCACAAATCGGCCTTGTTGCATGGCCACAGGAGCAAGACCTGGAAGGGGAGCGTTGTTCTCGCCCCACTTGTAATGCGCCTGATCGCCTATGACAAAGATCTCAGGGTGTCCTGGGATGGTGAGATCTTCTTTGACGATAATTCTTCCCTGGCGATCGAGTTCAACGCCAAGTGTTTTATTTAAAGGGTTAGCGGCCACACCTGCGGCCCAAAGAATTGTATCTGATTCAATGAATTCATCACCTGCCTGAATGCCTTTTTCATTGATCGCAGAAACTTTAGTATTAACTCTGACCTCAACTCCTAATTGACCTAGTTCCCTGACTGCTTCATCTGATAATTCAGGAGTCATAGAGGGGAGAATTCTTGGTCCCGCTTCGATGAGAATGATTTTTGTTTCATGAGTACGAATATGGTTAAAGTCTTTTAGAATCGTATAGCGAGTAATTTCACCTAACGTTCCGGCGAGTTCTACTCCAGTTGGTCCGCCACCTACAATAACAAATGTGCGATACATGGCCTTAGCCTCAGGATAGTTTTCCCTTTCTGCTTTTTCAAAGGCGAGGAAGACTCGTCGTCTGATCTCTGTTGCCTGAGGAATCGTTTTAAGACCAGGAGCGAAGGGTTCCCACTGAGGTGAATTGAAATAAGTATAAGTGGAGCCGCAAGCGAGAATCAAATAGTCATACGGAACTTTATTCATCTCAGTAGATATCCACTTTTCATCTTTATTTATTTCATTCACAGTTCCCAGTAGAATATCTACATTGGAATGACCTGCCAGAAGGGCCCGAAGAGGATAGGCTATTTCCGCGGGTGACAGACCCGCCATGGCCACTTGATACAAAAGGGGTTGGAAGAGATG